>JBBRQM010000067.1:0-18483 GCA_038226395.1 Pyrinomonadales bacterium
ATGTTTTTTCCTTTCATTTTGGGACCTACCTTAAAACCTGTAATATCAACCACTTATGTACCATAAAGCCCTAAAATCAACCATTTCAGGACCAAGGGTAATTCCTATACACCTAATGCCTTTTCAATAGTTAATTCAAAGATTTGTTTGTTTTCGCGATTGTTGAATCGAAAACAAAATTCATCAATGTATTTGTCTAAATGCTTGTCGCTTATCCAATGATATTGACCTGTGATGCCGCGTTTTAGCAATGCCCAAAAACTCTCGATACTGTTTGTGTGTATGTCGCCGGAGCAATACCGTTTTTTACTGTGAGCAACCGTTGAATGACTGTATTTCTCACCAAATCCACCATAAGAACGAAAGTCATCAGTATAGAGCGCGGATCGCTCGACAATATATTTGTCAATCATATCGCGCAGGGTTTGGCGTTTTACGTTGGCAACTTTCTTCGCTATGACTTTGCCACCACGTTCTTTCATCCCAAAGACTACGGATTTTGATTTTGTATTTCGCCCTTGTGAGCCGGGCGTTCTTTTATTTCTGTGTTTATTGATTTCTTTTCCGCCGACATAAGTTTCATCGCACTCGACAATGCCTTGTAACATATCGCCATATTCAACATAGGCACGTCTGATCTGCATTAACATTCTCCACGCAGTATCCTTCGTGACTTCAATATCTCGACCTAGTTGACGGGCCGCTAATCCTTTCTTGGCATTCAAAACCAAACAGATAGCCAAAAACCATTTCTGTAAATCGAGTCTTGTTCTGTGAAAAATTGTGCCGACTGTTACGCTAAAAGAGGTGTTACAATTATTACAATGGTGTCGTAGCTCTTTAGGGGCTGGTGTTGTGTTGGTCGATTTACAATAAGGGCAAACGGGTGTTCCGTTCCACCTTACTTTTTCGAGATGTTCAATGCAGGATTGATGTGTTGGAAATTGACGATAGATTTGAATAATGTTCATAATTGTCTTTTAGCCTTTCAAGAACGTTACTACCACAAGCTAAGACAATTAAAACACAGGTGAAAACCTATGTCAAGTGAAAACTACTACCTTTATCTATGACAACCCCAAATTAAATGGCAAGAAGACGGTTCATTTTTTACTTTCTAACGTTTTTGCTAGCGATAATGGCAGGATGTGCTGCCGTTAATTTCATCACTTACTCGAATAATGAAAAGGAAGTTGTTCCCACGACCGATATTCCGTCTTCTTTACCTATTGGAGTTACAGAATCAAAGCCGATAGAACTTCCTCCCACAAAACCTAATTTGATTGTCCCCGGACAAAGCGTTGGCCGCCTTTTTCTTGGTGATAGCCGTGATAGAGCAATCGAACTGTTTGGCAGAGTTGACACGGAATATGATTATGACAGTGATACTAAGTTAAAGTGCAATCGGAACATAAAGGAACTGCGTTTTTGGGAGTTCAAAGATAAGAGTAGTCCATTTTATGACAAATACGGGAATGGGGCGTGGGTGATTTTGCGAGATGACAAGATTTTTCAGATCAAAGTACAGTCAGATAAGATCAAAACAAAGGATTACATTACCGTAATGTCTGATCCAAATTTGGTTAAGCGACTTTATCCACACTCCGAAGCGTATGTAAAAATAAATAGCCAGTGCGACTGTACGGGCGGAGATAATCTACTTTACTGGATTGATACGGAAAACGGCATCGCTTTTGAATTTCATTACAATCAGAGGCTTAAAAAGAAATATCTAGCTTATGTCTTCGTTTTCGAACCAAATACAACTTTTTATCCGGACGGTTGTGTTTTTCTTGAAACCCAAGGCTGGGAAAAACTGAAACCGTTCACCCTAAATGAGCCAAAACGGTTGCAGGAAACGTTTGATGAGGAGTTTAAGCTAAGACATCAATAACGTTGAGTAAACTGCCGGATCGACATTTCCGCCGCTGACAACTAGATAGACCTTTTTACCCTTGAATCGTTCCTTGTCTAATAAGGCTGCTCCGAGGCTCAACGCTCCGGTGGGTTCGCATTTTAGATTTGCAAGCCCGAAGTAAAGTCTCAATGCCTCGACGATCTTTTCTTCGGGGACCTCAAGAACGCCAGCGAGCCCGTCTTTCAGGATGGGCCAGTTAATGTCCCCGACCGACAGCGTTCTTGCTCCGTCGGCGATCGTCTGAGGCTCCGTCTCATTGGCGATCAATTCGCCTGCCCTAATCGAGCGAGCAGCGTCATTCGCGATCAGAGGTTCGGCGACAAAAACTTCGGTTGCAGAGCCGTTTCGCTGAAAGCTCTGAATGATCCCGGAGCTCAATCCGCCCCCGCCGATGGGAATTATCACGCTATCGAAATCACGCTCGGCCAACTCATCACCTAAGGTTGAATTTCCGTCAATAACAAGCTGATCGTCAAAGGCGCTTGCTAGATAAGCATCCGGGCGTTCGTTGGCAAGCTGTGCGAGTCGCTCGGTCCGGCTGACGATATTGACGTCGATCAGGTCAGCCTCTGCATCATACGAACGGACCGCATCGATCTTTACCTGGGCGGAATTGTTCGGCATGATCACAGTACACTTTTTCCCCAGAAGTTTGGCGCTGTATGCAAGTGCCTGACCAAAATTGCCTGAAGAAACGCCGATCAACTCGTCATTGGGAACGTTGAGTGCCACATTATATGCCGCGCGAAATTTAAAGCTGCCCGTGTGCTGAAACGTCTCACTCGCGATCGTCAGGTCTAGACCCAGATAGTCACGCAGCTTCGCCGATTCGATAAAGGTTGTTGGTCTGACCGCCTCAATTAGGGTTTTCATTTGTTTAGAATCTATCAGTCACGTTAGACTCGTCAAGAACAATGAATAAAGAATTCAGAACCTCGCTGCCGAAAAAGTTTGTTGAGAACACGATAGCCCTCTGCGGAGATAAAGGTGAAAAGTGGCTCGATGATCTGCCGGACACCATCTCTGCATTAGAAAAAAAATGGTCGATCACGGCTGGAAAGCATTTTCGCAATCTGTCTTATAACTATGTCGCAAACGCACTGTTCTCGAACGGTAAAACTGCCGTTCTAAAGATCGGCCTACCACTGAGGGATGTGGAAATTTACGGCGAAGCAGCGTATTTGAAAGCTCTCGACGGACAAGGCTCGGCCAAACTTTTTGAATTTGATTATGACCGCCAGGCTGCCTTACTCGAACGCGTTGTCCCCGGGGCAAATTTACAATCGGTCTGCAAAAAGGATCAGAGCGAGGCCGTCCTCATCACTATTGCTGTTCTCAAACGTATTTTGCGGCCGGTTCCGGCAGAAGTGGGCGATTTCATCAGTCTCGACGGCTGGTTTGACGGGCTTAAGCGTGCTGGTGGGACAAAGTTCCCGCCGGACTACGCTGAGCGAGCACTCGAATATTACGAGGAATTGTCAAAAGACACAAAAAATATCTTTCTGCTCCACGGCGATATCCACCATGACAATATTCTCTCGGCGACCCGTGAGCCTTTTTTGGTGATCGATCCGAAAGGAATGATTGGTCATGTTGGCTATGATATAGGTGTTTTTCTAAATAATCATCACGACTGGCTCGAATGGAACACGCGGCTCGAAGGCAAGCTGGATGAGGCCATTACCGAATTCGCCAACGCCTTCGATCTGGAAGAGATCGTGATAAGGAAATGGGCATTCTGCCAAATGGTTTTGTCGTGGTGGTGGATGTTTGACGAGATGCCCGGCACTTTCGGCGAAGAACTCGGCATTTCCGACATTTGGAAGGTTTGAGAAAAGGCGGCTTAACCACAGAGAAAACAGAGTTCATAGAGTTTTCTTAAATACCTTTTATTTCCTCTGTGTTCTCAGTGCTCTCTGTGGTAAAAATAACAGTATGGAAAAAACATACTTCGGGATGATCCGCATTATTTCATAGCTATGTCCAATAAAGAGATCTCCGATCTAATAGAACCACTCTTCCGCCAAGCGCAAATGCAGTTTGGGAGGGCCGTTAAGTCACGGTGGTTCCACGATGGTGATGGCTGTCCGGGTTGTGGGCGGGAAATTAAGGTAATGAAGTTCAAAGGAAAGAATGCGTTATCGCTCAATGCATTTATTTTTCGTGGACACGGTGTTTTAATAGCGTATTTGTTATGTGGCAGTGTGCGAGATACGTTCTTAGAGAATCGGAACGAAATCCGTTCGGCCAGACACCGTTACATACTGAGATTGAGAAAAATTTGAAACAAGCATTTTTGAAGCATTTGGGGTACTAAAAAATATGGAAAAAGCACACTTTGGAATGATCGGCCTCGGAACGATGGGTCGCAATTTTCTCCTTAACATTGCTGAGCATGGCATCAACGGCGTTGGTTTTGATCTGGATGCCGGCAAACGCGAGCTTTTGCTAAAAGAGGGTGCGGGGATGCCGCTAGATGTCGGGGTTGATTTGGCCGATTTTATCGCCAAACTCGAAACCCCGCGAAACATAATGATGCTCGTTCCCGCCGGGCCGATAGTTGACTCGGTCATCGCCGATCTGCTGCCTCATCTCGAAAAAGACGACCTCATTATCGACGGCGGCAATTCACACTACACAGACACCGACCGTCGAGAGGCTGATCTGGTGGCTAAAGGCGTTGGTTTTATGGGCGTCGGGGTGAGCGGCGGCGAGGAAGGCGCGCGTCACGGAGCGAGCATTATGCCGGGCGGACGCAAAGATTTCTACGACCGCATAGAAAAGACACTGCAAGCCGTTTCTGCAAAGGTAAATGACGAGCCGTGCGTCGCATATATGGGCAGCGGTTCTGCCGGACATTTTGTCAAAATGGTGCATAACGGCATCGAATACGGCCTGATGCAAATTATTTCCGAGGCTTATGACTTTATGAAACGAGTCCTCGAAATGGACGACGGCGAAATATCAGAAACCTTCGCCGAATGGAATCAAGGCGAGCTGAGCTCGTTTCTGATCGAAATCACGGCCACGGTTTTGCGAAAAAAAGATGCGGACAGTGATGAACCGTTGGTCGAAATGATCCTCGATACCGCCGGTCAAAAAGGAACCGGCAAATGGACATCACAGGCGGCAATGGATTTTGGAGTTCCTGTCCCGACGATCGATTCGGCCGTTTCAATGAGGCAGATATCGTCGCAAAAGGCGCTTCGCGGCCGCCTTGCAAAAAAATTCGATACCGATCTCACGTCACATCATACGACACTCAGCTCAGAGGATCTCGAGAGCGCCTTGCTCTGCGCGTTCCTTATTACCTATTCTCAGGGAATGTCCTTGCTAGCCCAGGCGTCAATCGAAAAAGAATATGGCTTAAATCTCAGCGAAACTGCCAAAATATGGCGAGGCGGCTGTATTATCCGCTCCGCCTGGCTCGAAGAGATCCGCGCCGCCTATGGCCGCGACTCCGGATTGCCGAGTCTTTTATTGGACAATAAAATCACTGAATTCCTAACCAAGCATAGCATTGCGTTGCGAAAAACAGTGTCCGCCTTTACCGGGCATGGCATTCCCTCTCTGTGCTTTGCATCAGCGCTTGGCTTTTTCGACGCCTTTCGCACCGAGCGATTGCCCGCCAATCTCATCCAGGCCCAACGCGACTTCTTCGGAGCACATACATATCAGAGGATCGACAAAGAAGGAACATTCCACACGCCGGATTGGGAGAAGAAATCTGAAATTTAAATGCGTAAAAACACGAAATAGAATTTTTTCATTTTCTGTATTTCGTGGTTATTTCTTAACCGGCTTGTTCGACGATTTCCCAGGCGTGTTCGGTTTTGAGGAGTTTGCTCATTAGTCCCGCGTGGATGCTGTGGCCGGACTTTTCGGCGGTTATTTTGCCCGCGATCGGCATACCGAGCAGGGCGAGATCGCCGATGATGTCGAGTATCTTGTGACGGACAAATTCGTCGTCAAAGCGAAGCGGTGTTTCGTTGAGCATCCCATCAGGAGTCAGCACAATTGCGTTATCAAGCGAACCTCCGAGTGCAAGATTTGCCTTTCGCAGCATCTCGATCTCGTGCGTAAAGCCAAATGTCCGCGCCGACGCGATTTCCCGGCCAAATGAGCCGTTTTCAAAGATAAAATTCAGCCGCTGTCGATCGATAAACGGGTGAGGAAAATCGATTGTGCAATCGATCTCAAAGTTTTCCGCCGGTTCGATCGACATTTTGCGTCCGCCATTTTCATATTCGACTCGCTTGAGGATGCGCAAGATATGCCTCGAAGCATCCTGTTCGACGATCCCGGCTTTCTCGATCACATCGATGAAATCTTCGCTTGACCCATCCATGATCGGCAGTTCGATATTGTCAATCTCGATAAAACAATTGTCCACACCCGCCCCACGCAACGCCGAAAGAAGATGCTCGCACGTCGCCAGCACGACGCCGCGCCGCATCAGTGTCGTCGCATAGCTGCAATGCGAGATGTATTCAACCGATGCCGGTATCTCAAAATCGTCAAGATCTGTGCGAACAAAGATATAGCCGGTATTCTCAGGTGCGGGTTTTAATGTGAGATTGACATCGACAGCCGTGTGCAAGCCTACGCCGCTGATTTTAATCGGTTTTGCGAGTGTGGTTTGTTTCATCTAGAGGAAATTTATGCCCTTCCTAACGTGCGGGCTTCTGCAATAAACACGTATATCTCCAATTTCTATTACAATAACCGTGCCATGATCGGGTATTCGCAAAACCTATGATTTATCTGTGCTTTTATCCGTGCGATCCGTGGCAAATACTCTTTTATGTTGCGTTTTTGCCACATTGATGTGTCGGATTTACTATTAACGATTGACGAATTACAATTAACGACAAGTATGGCAATAGAAACCGCCGGTCAAAAGGCCGCGAAAATTACAAAAATACGGATTGAGAACGCTTCGACCCTTACGCTGCCGAAAGACGCCGAGGCGAGCATCAACAAGGTGCTTGATTTTTTACCGGTCGAGCAGATTCGCGGCGTCGAAAAAATCAAACTTGTTGATTTTATAAACGATCCGCGACTGAAGAATATGGACGTACCGATAAAGGGCGATCTGCCGGGGCTTTATCATCCGCGAGCCGGTAATCAGGCGCCGTGGATGGAGATGGCAATGGGCGCCCTTTTGATGCCGACCGAGGGTTTTGTCAAGAAATTCATGGCGAAAAGCTCATTTAAGGGCAATATCGCAGGGCTGCTCTTTTCACTCGTGGGTCAGCATTATTTCCTTACACAAAAACATTCGGTAAAGCGAACGAGCCTCGAGCCGCAGATCCGTCAATACGCAGAAAAGAATCTAAAAGTCTGGAGCGAAAAACAAGCCGAGGGAAGCTGGCGGGCAAAACTCTTTAAGCCGTTCCGCCCGGTCCTCGAACGATGGGCAAAATGGCTTAACAAGAAAGCTGCCGCAGCCCAGAAATAAAGAAGGATAGCCGCAAAAAGGCGCAGAAGGCAAAAAATAAATACTATTTCCATTTTTGCGTTTTTTGTGCCTTTTGTGGCAAATAAAAATTTATGAATTATTGGATGGTAAAACAGGAACCCGATGCATATTCGTGGGACGATTTTGTAAAAGACGGTGCGACGGATTGGACCGGTGTGCGAAATTTTCAGGCCCGCAACAATCTCAAAGCGATGAAAAAGGGCGATAAGGTGCTTTTTTATCATTCGAATGTTGGAAAAGAGGTTGTCGGTATCGCAGAGGTTTCGAAAGAAGCATTTCCGGACCCTACCGACGAAAAATGGTTTGCGACCGAGCTGAAGCCAGTCAAGCCACTCAAAAAACCTGTGACATTGGTTCAAATAAAAGCAAATCTCGCTCTCGCACAGCTTAAACTTGTCCGCCAGTCACAGCTTTCGGTCCTGCCTGTAACCAAAGACGAATACGAAGAAATTCTCAGCATGTCGAAATAGGCAAATCCTATGATAAAAGAGGCGGTCGCCTATTATCACGAGCTCCTCAACGACGCCGATCTTGCCACCGCGTCGCAAAAGCTGCTTGACGAAGGGCTGGAAAGCTCAAAACTCATCTTTGGTGGCCGACGTTTATCTCCATATCTTCGCCCACACTTTGTGATGGAAAGTGATTGGTCGATGATCACCACGACCTGCAAGACTATCTTTGGCGCACTGCAAAAGGTAAAGGACGCTGCGGTCGTGAACGACGCGATACTTGATGAGCTCGGCGTGACCGAAATCGAGCGCGATTTGGTCAAGATCGATCCCGGTTATTCTCACGTTTCGCCGACATCGCGGCTCGATTCTTTTTTGACCGAAGACTCATACAGCTATGTCGAGTTAAACGGCGAGAGTCCGGCGGGTATTGCGTTTGCCGATTCGGCGACCGAGATATTCAAAACTTTGCCAGTGATGCAGAGATTTGCCGAGCGATATGAGGTCCGAGGCCTCGAAGGTCGTTTGAAGATGCTCGAAGTCCTGCTCGCGTGCTATGCTGAGTTTTGTGGCGGCACACCCGACCATAAACCGGTTATAGCCATCGTCGATCTAAAAGACCTACCGACGATCAAGGAATTTGAGCTTTTCCGCGATTATTTTGAGTCCAAAGGCTACACGAGCGTTATTTGCGCTCCCGAGGATCTTGAATTCGACGGCGAGAAGCTGCGATTTGGCGATGTCGCGATCGACATCGTTTACAAACGCCTGCTCGTCAACGAATACCTGCCGATTATGAACACCCAATCCGCACTGCTCGACGCTTATCGCGCCGGTGCGATCTGTATGGTCAATAGCTTTCGCGGCAAGTTGGTGCATAAAAAGGCGATCTTTGCCGTGCTGACGAACGAGCGTTACAGGCATCTTTTCAGCGCCGAAGAGTTGTCAGCGATCACAAAGCACGTTCCGTGGACCAGAATGTTTCGCGAGGAGCAGACCGAGAACCACGGCGCCACCATCGATCTGGTTGAATGGACGCGTTCAAATTCGCACAAATTAGTGCTCAAGCCAAACGACGATTACGGCGGCCACGGCATCTATATTGGCTGGAACTCAAGCGAATCCGAGTGGGACAATGCTATCACTCTGGCGCTCAAAAATGACGATTATCTCATCCAGGAACGCGTTAAAACGGCAAAAGAATCGTTTCCGATGATCACCGACGATGCCGGCAACTGGGAAATGGTCGAGCAGCTCGTCGATCTCGATCCGCTGCTGTTCCTAGGCAAGGTTGGTTCAGCTTTTACGCGGCTCTCTTCGACGGAACTCGCAAATGTTTCGTCCGGCGGCGGTATGGTGCCGACTTTTATTATTAGTGGAAAATGAAGCTAACTCGGAAACAATCTCGTCTCCGTACGCTCACCGACGAGTATCTGCGCCTTGAAAGTAAACTCAAGCTCGGCGGCGGGCCTGAGAAGATCGAAAAGATCCATAAACAGGGTAAACTGACTGCCCGTGAGCGTGTCGAACTGCTGCTTGATCCTGATACATTCAGCCAGGAGATTGGCTTGCTTGTCGCTTATGACCAATATGACGGCACCGCCCCGGCTGCGGCGGTTGTGACGGTGGTTGGGAAGGTTCAGGGCCGCGAATGTGTCGTCGTTGCCAATGACGCGACGATCAAGGCCGGAGCGTGGTATCCCGAAACCATCAAGAAAATTCTGCGTGCTCAGGAGATCGCGATGCGTAACCGCGTGCCGATCATCTATCTGGTCGATTCGGCGGGCGTTAATTTGCCTTACCAAGGCGGCGTTTTTCCGGGACAGTACGGCGCAGCACGTATCTTTTACTACAACTCGATCATGCGTCACTATCTCAAGGTCCCGCAGATCTCGGCTGTCATGGGTATGTGCGTCGCTGGCGGGGCGTATCTGCCTGCCTTGTCCGACGTGATATTGATGGTCGAGGGAACGTCGTTCATGGGCCTCGGCGGAGCGAATCTTGTCAAAGGGGCGACCGGCCAGACCATTGACAACGAAACCCTCGGCGGAGCGATGACTCACAATGCTATCTCCGGTGTCGCACATTACCGGACGGCAGACGATAAAGCCTGTCTGGAAAAAATTCGTGAGTTAGTGGCTGAATTGCCAGCAAAAGAGACCAGTCGGGTGTCAGTGTCAGAACCGGGAGCGGTAGCGACTGGGTTCCGGGAACTCTACAATATTTTACCCGAGGATCATCGGGCACCGTACGACATGAGGGCTGTCCTAAATTGCATCCTTGACAAGAACCCAGTCGCTACTGCTCCCGGTTCTGACAACACTCTCGACGAATTTCAAGCCGATTTTGCCAAAGAAATGATCTGCGGCACGGCACGGATCGGCGGGATTCTTGTAGGGGTGATCGCCAATTCCCGCGGTATGTCCAAAGGCAAGCCGGGCACGCCGCCGCGATTCGGAGGCATTGTTTATACGGAATCAGCCGAGAAAACGGCCTATTTTATCGAGAACTGCGACCGCCATTCGACGCCGCTGCTCTTTGTCCAGGACGTTTCGGGTTTCATGGTCGGTGCCGAGGCTGAGCATTCGGGTATCATCCGTGCCGGTGCCCAATTTGTCGAGGCAATGGCGACCGCGACCGTGCCAAAGATCGTCCTGACCGTCAACCACGCGTCCGGTGCCGGCTATTACGCCATGGCGGGACAGGGCTTTGACCCAGATTTTATCTTCTCGCTCCCGACAGGCCGCATGGGCGTAATGGAAGGCGACAGCGCGGCCCAGGCCATCTACGGCACACAGATCGAAAAACTCAAAAAAGAAGGCAAACAGCCGACCGCCGAAATGCTCGCCGGGATGGAAAAGGTTCGTGAAACCTACGACCGCGAGCTCGACGCCAAACACGCCGCCGCCCGAGGGCTGGTCGACGCCATCGTCACCCCCGAAAATATACGCGATTCACTATTGATGGCCTTGCAGACGTGTTTGAATACCAACACCCCGCACATCGGCGCGTTTGTGTTGCCATCGTCTCGATTTGATTAGCAAAGATTTCATCGAAAAACTGTCTTTTGTAGTACATTCCTCTTTGGTAAACTTTTTGTGATGCAAAATTTTTTTATTCCAATTCTGATCCTGAGTTTGGGGGCGATCTGCTTTGGGCAGACTGATTTGCAAGCTCTGTTCACCGCCGAGAAAACCTTTGAACAAATGATTGCTGAAAAGGGAATCAAAGCCGCATCGCTTGAGGTGTTAACTGACGATTCAGTGATTTTCCATCCCGGACCGATCAAAGGAAAGAAGTATTGGAATACTCACGACGATCCGCCATCGGTTAAATATGTCAGGAAAGTAACATATGGCGATATAGATGCCAACGGAGCCCTGGGGTACACCGCCGGCAATTGGAGATCTTATACAAACGACAAAAACGGAGCGCCGCCGGAGTTTGGCGAATATGTAACAATTTGGGAAAAACGAATAGATGGGAAATTTCACATTTATCTCGATATTGCCGTCACGCACGACAAGCTTTCGGACATGGACGCGGATGCGAAGTCACCGCCAGATGAACACCGCTATCCAAACAAACGCGGTTTGACCCCGGTTGATGCATCAATGAATTTTCTGAGAATGAGCCAATCTCGACTGGATGAGGCATATAAGCAATTTGCGGCGGATGATGTCCGAATTCTGATAGAACGCCAAGCTTCCATCCTCGGCAAAAAAGATGTCATTCGCAAAATGGCACGTTACAGATCCGTCGAATTTCCCAAGGATATCGTCTTGTTTTCTTCCACTGATTTGGCTTATATATGGAACCCCTGTCAATACTCGAACAGCGATGAAGGGATGGAACAGGGTAATTGTCTTCACATCTGGAAATTTCGCAATAAAAAGTGGTGGATTGTCTTCGGCGTGTTCGCACCGATTAAGAACGAAAACATACCGACGTTAAAAATTAAGCCCAAGACATGATAGAAATGACCTCAAAGACATAGAATGTCCGATGCTCTTAACCTCGAATATCGACAGAGATCACTCGTTATCCGATTTACACGCCCGGAAATCCGTAATCATCTGTCTGTTTCCGTACTTGAGCAATTGCATGGGATGGTCGATTTATGTGGTGACGCCCGAAATATCGATGTAATTGTATTTACAGGCTCGGACGGCGTTTTTGCATCAGGTGCCGACCTGCGTGAGATTGCGGCTGTTACATCCGAAAGTGCAGCCGAATTTGCATTTAGGGGGCAGACGCTGATGTCAAAGATTGCAGCACTTCCGCAATTAACAATAGCGGTGATAAACGGGTATTGTTTTGGCGGCGCGCTTGATCTTGCGCTGGCCTGTAAACGGCGGATTGCATCGCCAAACGCAATATTCGCGCATCCTGGTGTTGGACTTGGAATAATCACCGGATGGGGCGGCACGCAACGTTTGCCGAGGCTGGTCGGTGAAGCAAAAGCTTTGGAAATGTTCCTGACCGCCGGAAGAATAGATGCTATTGAGGCGTTAAGAATAGGACTGATCGATGAGATCGCTATTGATCCGCTGGCGGATTCGCTGGCAAACGAATTAATCGGCAAATTATCATAAACCAAGTGAAAATAGATATTAAACTCTTAGCATTGTGTATTATTTTGTCGTTTTCGCTGGCTTGCCAGACGGCGAAATTATCTGAGGTTGAAACTCAGCCGCTATCGCCGACCCCGGCGTCGACGGTCAGCGATGATGTAAACAGGAAAACGAGCGAGCCATACTCCGGCGATCTCTCGATCTTTGAAAATGTCGAGCGCGAAAAAAATCTACAGATAAACCGCGTGATGGATATTCTCCAAATATCCGATGGAAAATCCGTGGCCGACATTGGCGCGGGATCGGGTTGGTTTACTGTGCGCGCCGCTAAACGGGTCGGGGAGAAAGGAAAAGTCTTTGCAGTGGAAATAAATCAGGAATACATTAACCACATTGCAACCCGGGCAAAAGACGAAGGTTTTGCAAATATCACAGCTATCCTGGCGACTGACGATGATCCGCGATTGAAAAGCAGTTCGGTTGACGCGGTTCTGATCCTGAAAACATATCACGAGATCGCTCAGCCGATTCGTTATCTCAAAAATCTACGCCCAGCACTGCGGGACGGGGCACTAATAGGCATCATAGACCGAAACGGCAAGGGCGACGATCACGGAATCAAAAAAGAAATAGTCATCGACGAAGCAAAGCAGGCCGGTTATCTACTAAAAGACCAGTACGATTTTGTAAAACCCGACGGTATGGATTATTTTCTTGTTTTTCAGGTTCAGAAGTAGTGATAGAGTTTTGGATTAGTAGGTCAGTTTAAGTATTATTACTTTGCACTATAGCCACTGATTTTTTTTTCCAATCTATGAACATACAGCTTGTAAAACTGGCTCATGCCCGCTCCGGCGACAAAGGCGATACGGCAAATGTCGGGATCATCGCTCTCAAGGACGAATATTATCCGATCCTTGTCCGTGAAGTGACTGCTGAAGCGGTAAAGCGACACTTTGGCCCAATGGTAAAAGGCGATGTCGAAAGATTTGAACTGCCCAACCTCAAAGCTCTGAACTTCCTGCTGCACGAATCACTCGGCGGCGGCGGAACGCGTAGCCTGATGACCGACGCACAAGGCAAAACGTTTTCAACGGCGTTGCTGAGGATGTATGTTGATGTTCCCGATAGCGATGCAGCTACCTTGGCACTGATATGATTATCGATGACAAGATCACATTCGGGTATGCCGATGTTGGTGAGATAAAACTGCACTATGCCAAAGCAGGCAGCGGCGAAAAGCTAGTGATTCTGCTACACGGCTTTCCGGAGTTTTGGTATTCGTGGCGGTATCAGCTTGTTGCATTGAGCGATGATTATACTGTCGTGGCGCCGGATATGCGTGGCTATAATTTGTCAGAAAGACCACTGAAAATTTCCGACTATGCAATCGACAAATTGGTTGGCGACATAGTTGGCCTTATCCATCATTTTGGACGGGAAAAGGCTGCCGTGATAGGTCACGATTGGGGGGCTTCGGTCGCGTGGGCAGTCGCGATGAAGAGACCCGAAGTTTTGTGGAAACTGGGTGCTTTGCAGGTGCCGCCGATCCCAGTTTGGAAACGAAATCAGACCGCGAGACAATTCATGGCGAGCTGGTATATGTTTTTTTTCCAGTTGCCCTGGTTACCAGAATTCATTTTCAAACTCGGTGACTATGCGATGCTCGCAAACACATTGAGGGAGACTACGGTTAAGCGAAATGTTTTTACTGGCGAAGAGATCACCGAATACAAAAAAGCGTGGAAACAACCCGGTGCGACGACGGCGATGCTCAATTATTATCGAGCAAATATCGCAAAACGAATGTTTGGCAAACAAGATGTTCCACGAAAGATCAGCGTCCCAACAATCTTCATTTACGGAGAAAAGGATCACGCCGTTTTACCCGAGACTGTCGCAGGTGTTGGCGATATGGTTTCAGGGCCATACCATGAGCATCGCATTCCGGATTCCGGTCATTGGGTCCAGCAGGAAGCCCGAGATGAGATTACAGATGTTCTGCTTGATTTTCTGGCAGTTTAAATTCTTAAAAATTGGTAAAATGCCGTAACATCAAAAAAGAAAAAAGAAGAGAGTGCCTTCATTCCCGGATATCAATTTTAGAGGAATAAATATGCGATTATTTTTATCAGTTTTATTAATTTCATGCATTTTTGCTAATGGTTTTGTTATTTTGGCGCAGGACGGGGCTATGTTGGGATTTAGCAGCGTCACCACCGCGAAGGAAAGGACAATCGAGGGAACCTTTGATGGGTTTCTAAAGGCGGACAATTTACGAGATTGGCTGAAGCGGCTTTCTGCCCGCCCGCACCACCTAGGTTCGGCGTATGACAAGGAGAATGCAGAATATATCGCCTCGCTTTTTAAATCGTGGGGTTACGACACGAAGATAGAGTCGTTTGACGTATTATTTCCGACTCCAAAGACGCGTCTGGTCGAAATGACGGCGCCAGAAAAATACACTCTAAAGCTGAACGAGCCAGCGCTGAAAGAAGACGGAACGTCAGGCCAGCAGGATGAGCAGCTCCCGACATACAACGCATATTCGATCGACGGCGACGTGACCGCTCCGCTCGTTTATGTAAATTACGGCGTTCCGGCCGACTATGAGGAATTGGAGCGGCACGGGATCGATGTTAAAGGCAAGATCGTCATTTCGCGGTACGGCGGTTCGTGGCGCGGCATCAAGCCAAAGGTTGCGGCTGAGCACGGAGCTGTCGGCTGCATTATCTACTCGGATCCTAAAAATGACGGTTATTATCAGGGCGATGTATATCCAAAAGGCGCCTGGCGCAACGAGAATGGCGTTCAGCGCGGCTCGGTGATGGATATGCCAATCCATCCGGGCGATCCTTTAACTAAAGGGATCGGTGCGACAAAAGATGCTAAGAGAATCGACCGCAAAGATGCTGATACGCTGACCAAAATCCCGGTGCTGCCAATCTCTTACAGCGACGCCTTGCCGCTTTTACGCAATATGAATGGCTCGGTCGTCCCCGAAGCATGGCGCGGTGCTCTGCCGGTCACCTATCATTTCGGCGGCGGGACGCCAACCGTTCACCTCAAACTCGCATTCAACTGGGATATGAAAACGATCAATGACGTGATCGCAAAAATGCCGGGAAGTGAGCGGCCAGATGAGTGGATAATTCGGGGTAATCATCACGACGGATGGGTAAACGGTGCCGACGACCCTCTAAGCGGACAGGTCGCAATGCTCGAGGAAGCTCGCGGCGTCGCCGAGCTGTCAAAGACAGGCTGGAAACCAAAACGGACGATCGTTTATTGTGCCTGGGATGCCGAAGAGGAGGGATTGATAGGCTCAACCGAGTGGGTGGAGACACATGCCGACGAATTATCGCAAAAGGCAGCCGTTTACATCAATACTGACTCGAACGGACGCGGATTTCTCGGTATGGGCGGCTCGCATACGCTCGAAAAGTTTATCAACGAAGTCGGTCGAGACATTCCCGACCCGCAAGTTAAGATGTCCGTCTGGGAACGTGCTCGTAATCAACAATTCGTCGACGGATCGCCGTCACAGCGAGCCGAGGCAATGTCACGCGGCGATCTGCGAATAGGGGCTTTAGGCTCAGGCTCGGATTTTACGCCTTTTTTACAACATCTCGGCATCGCGTCGATGAACATCGGCTTTGGCGGCGAGGACGGCGGAGGATCATATCACTCGATCTATGATTCATTTGATAATTACGTCCGCTTTATTGATCCGAATTTCGCGTACGGCATCGC
Organism: Pyrinomonadales bacterium; assembly: GCA_038226395.1. GTDB lineage: Bacteria > Acidobacteriota > Blastocatellia > Pyrinomonadales > Pyrinomonadaceae > OLB17. Next base: position 16,177 of record JBBRQM010000067.1, read on the forward strand.
TCTGTCAAAAGTCTGCGGGCATTCCGTTCTCCGGCTTGCAAACGCGGATACAGTGCCGTTTGAATTTAGCAATTTCGCTGATACGGTCGGCCAATACGTCGGCGAAGTAACGCATCTGACCGACACAATGCGCGAAGATACGCGGGCGATGAACCAAATGATCACGAGCGGAATGTGGAAATCGGTTCAGGACCCGACCGAAACCTCGGTTGTTCCGAAAATAAAGGACAACGTGCCGTATCTTGACTTTGCACCGCTTCAGAACGCCCTGGCGAAACTCCAGGAAAGCTCGCGTGCATACAAACAGGCTTCATCAGGCAAACAGCCGTCCGCCGATGCTCAAAAGGCGCTTGACGGTATTCTGTATAAGACCGAACGCGCGTTGACCAGAACCGAGGGTCTGCCGCGTCGTGACTGGTTCCGGCATCAGATCTACGCACCCGGATTTTATACAGGTTACGGCGTGAAAACTCTTCCTGGGGTTCGCGAAGCGATCGAACAGCGCAATTGGAAAGAAGCGAGCGAGCAGATCATGATCGTTTCCCGCACTATCGAGAACTTTGCCGCGGAGATCGATAAAGCTGCAAAGCTGTTTTAACCAATGGCCGTTTTAACGATCACAACCGAAGGGTCAACGCGGATACTTGAGCTAAACCGCCCTGAAAAGCGCAATGCGCTCAATGATGAGCTGATCGCGGCGTTGAAAGATGACTTGCGGGCGGCGGATGAGGACAGTGAACTGCATGCTATCGTGATCCGTGGTGCGGGAACCGATTTTTGTTCGGGAGCTGATCTAGCATCTCTGCAAAAGATCAGCGAGAACACTTTGGATGAAAATGTTGCCGATGCGATGAACCTTGCGGAGTTATTTGAATTGATCCGTAGGGTGCGGATACCCGTGATCGCGGCGGTTCATGGCCGGGCGCTTGCGGGTGGCTGCGGGTTGGCGACGGCGTGCGATCTGGTCGTCGCGGCGAAGTCGGCGAGGTTTGGGTATCCGGAAGTAAAGATCGGGTTCGTGCCCGCGATGGTGGCGGCGATCTTGAGGCGAAATCTTGGTGAAAAGAAAAGCTTCGAGCTGCTGACGCAAGGTTTCGAATACTCGGCCGACGAAGCCTTACAACTCGGTCTCGTCAACGCCGTTTTCGACGACGAAGCCTTCGACAATGCCGCCATCGAATACGCCTCAGTTTACGCAAACGTCAGCGGCTCGGCCGTCGCGATGACAAAACGCCTGCTCTACGACATTGACGTCCTCACCTTCGAGGGCGCCATCCACCTCGGCGTCGAAACCAACGCCGCCGCCCGCATGACCGACGATTGTAAAATGGGAATTGCTAAGTTTTTGGAGAAGTAAACGCAAGATGTCGAAGCTCTCGTTGATAGTTACGATCGTTTTGGCAAGCGGATTGATTGGCTGTTCGTCGGCTGGAAAAGTCGATGTTACGAATTCTCAGCCAACGCTGCCATCCGTCGAACCAACTCCGCAGCCGACATCCGACGATTTTCCAAGTGACGAGCAATACGCAAAGTGGCAAGAGGATGCTTTCCGGCCAGTCATCAACAAATGGCTCAAAGGCGAACATTTGCCGCAGTACGTGAAGCTGGACCGCAAAGATTCTTTCGCTGGGAATTCAGAACGCGAAGCTAGCGTTGAGCTGCTCGATGTTGATGGCGACGGAAAGAAAGAGCTGGCGATGCAAACCGGCTGTGCAACGGTGGGTAACTGTGGATTCTGGTTATTCCAGAAGACGCCCGATGGATACAGGCAACTACTTGTTGCCGATATGGTTCAGCAGTTCAAGCTTCGAAAAACGCGAACGAACAAATACTTCGATATGGAGACGAGAGAGCACGGTAGTGCCACGTCTGGTGGCATCGCGATATACAAATACGACGGGACGGAATACAAAATCGTGGAATGCTTCGGATACGAGTACGAATCAACCGGGAAGATTGTCAACGGGCAATCGGTTACTCGCGACAAACCCACCATCACGCGAGCCGATTGTAGTGGCTGGCCGGGGACCGAGGGCATATACCGCGGTCGCTAGATTTAGGCCTCGACGATGTTGACGGTTGTGTCGATCAGGGACTTTGGGATGAGGGCGGGGAAGTAGGCCATTATTTCTTCGACTTTGGGGCGGCCGCCTAAGCGAGAACGTGAGTAGTTTCAAGAGGTAGATGGCCGAGGACGATCTCGCGCATGTCGAGTTTTGCGCTCGCGTGGTCGATATCTACGCCGACAAGGTTTCCCGATTCATCGTAATCGAGTACGACTCCGTCGGAGACTTCGCGGCTCTCGAC
>JBBRQM010000068.1:0-18475 GCA_038226395.1 Pyrinomonadales bacterium
CACAAGCTTATCGGTCGATGTCCCAAACTGAAATGCACGGTTACCGCCGTCAAAACTTCTCAAATACCACCAATCTCCACTCCCGGGACGAAAGATCGATATATCCGTCTTGCCGTCATTGTCAAAATCAAATGGCGCCTTCTGTAACGAGGTTGTCGTACACCCGGGAAACTTGAAATTCCCGATACGCGTGTTCCAGGCGGCGCTCGATGTTGCCGAATAATATTCGTTTGTGTGCCAAAATGTACAGCCGTCTGTGGGATCGACGAACATTGTGCTGTAATCACCCCAGTGTCCGCTCGAATGGGTTTGATGCCCGGCTCCGGTCTGCATAACGGCTTCGCCCTGGGCCAGGGTGTTTATGGGATCACCAGCCAAGCGGCCCGCATACCTGATGGAGGGCTCGGCAGTGCCGCTGGACGCGGCATATCCAATCATCATATTGCCCTGGCGATCGACATTGATGCTCGGCATCCAGCGCCATAGACCGTCGGCGGCATTGTTGTAAGTTTGCTGCTGAGTCGGAGTGGCGGGAATCGTGTTGGCGGTCGTGTTGAATTGGTACCAGCGGATCGCCGTTGGCCCGGTTCCGCCCTGGTTGTTGTTGACGGTCTGGGTAGCGTATATCGATTCGACGCCGCCGAGATTCTGATAGATCAGCGGATACATTAGTTTATCGCCGAGGGTATCGAGCGTCCGGGTTGTCCCATTTTGCGGAACGAGTAGCGTGCTGGTCGCGCTAAACGCATCGACAAAGCCCGCAACAGTGACCGTTCCATCAGGCGTATGAGCCGTACCAAGACCGAAGGTGGAGTTCGCCGGCGTCATAAAGTCGGCGTGAAACTTCCATGTAAACACCTGATTTTCAACCGTCCCGGCATTAGTGGAACTATTTACCGCCATAAAATATTCGGGTCGTCCTGCCGGCGGAGCATTGCCATTGCGAAAACTTGCCGGGACCAGACTGTATGCATCGCCGAGCGTCGCCGGTGTCAGGGCAAATGTGACCGCTCCTGGATTAGGAGAACCTGTTCCATTGATCATCGCGGTGCGCGGCAGGGCATACACGCGGACTCCCTCAAAAGCAGAGGTCGGGCCATCAAAAAGATTAACCGACATGTAGTAGGCGTCGGGCCACATACCGAATTTCGGATAGTCGCCGAGCCACGTCGGATTTGCCGGGTCGATCTGCATCGCATACAGCCACCAGCCGCCCGTAACCGGATCGCCGGCCTTTGACACGCCTATGCATTGATAATTGGTAGCGAAATTACCCGGAAAAGCAAAATCGCTTATTATCCAGCGATCTGCCAGATGATCGTAGAAGACGACACCGTCGCCGTCGTTTTGATTGCCGCACGGCGTTGATGTTCCCAACGCGGAGAAGAATGAATTGTAGGTCGTCGGTGCCAAAAGCTGCGCGCCGGACTTATTAAAGATCTTAAATGACGAATTGACCGATTGAATATAATTATTTGGGCCAACATCGCCATCCGTATCAGGCGGCAGACAACCGCCGCAGGCCTGGCCCGACGACATTCCTGCAAAAGTCGCCAATGGAGTCGGCATGGCCTCAGGCTGATTGGTTTTTCTCGATTTCTGGACGGGATCCGACGGCAAGGGTGACTTAGTTTGGGGCAAAATGTGTCGCCTGAATATCTTGTCTTCGTCGTCTTTCTTTGTCGGTGCAATATAGGGGAGATCCTTGAGATTCCGATCCTCGGAGAAGGGGCCAAGCATTTCCAATATTTCAGGCATTGGTTTATCCACGCCGGGACCGTCAGGAACCACTGTCGCTACGGGAATTGGCCTGCTGGTCTGATTCGCGAGGGCCGCCATCTCTTTGCTGTCGCCGCTCATCATCAAAGCCGTAACAGGAATGAAAACAGCAAAGATAATTGCAGCACCGGCAAAAATCAAAACAACACGTAACGATAACTTGCCCTTAAACATAATTAATAATTCTCCAAAATGTGTCTAGGAATGTTGATGGTTCTGGAAGCCCTCGAGAAGTCTGGGCCTGGAAACAATAAACCCGGCAGATTATTGAGATGTCCGATAACTAACAAGATTATATCACTAAAAGTTTTATGCCGTTGCGGCGTTTATCATCGTAACACCCGATATTTTGTCAAAAAGCCTGCAAGAATGAGCAACTAGCCGCGTTCCCTCAATGTCAAGCAAAACGCACTTGTCAGCGGGCGCCTATAACCAATCGGGAGAAAAACTATGACGTTTAGATCTATTTCTGCTTGTTTTTGCATTGTATTTGCCGCATTTACTTTTTCACTCACCGCATCAGCACAAGGCGTAATTATTCCGATAATTTGCGATGTGCGGCCATGCCGGCCAAGACCCATACCGCAGCCTTTGCCAAACGCGCTGCCGGTCAAATCTATCCAGCTTGATACCAAGATCAACGGCCAGGTAGCGACGACGCATCTTGAGCAGGTATTTCGCAACGACACACAATACACGCTCGAAGGCACTTATTTTTTTCCGATACCTGAGACGGCCTCGATCGTGGAATTTGCTATCTGGGAGAATGGGAAAAAGCTCGTCGGTGAGGTACGTTCGCGTGAAGAAGCGCGGCGAATATATGACGAGATCGTCCGCCGGCAAAAAGACCCAGGTTTGCTCGAATACGCCGGAAAGAACCTTTTCCAGGCGTCGATTTTTCCCATTCCGCCAAATTCCGATAAAAAGCTCGAGTTGATTTATACCGAAGTTTTAAAGGCCGAATCCGGCACGGTCGCTTATCGTTATCCATTGGGAACGGGGCGGAATATGTGGGCCAGGCAGCAAATAGTGCCGATGGACGACATGATGTTAAACAACACGGGAAATCCAAACGGGCCACAAAAATTTGGCACGGTTTCGGGCACAATCGAGATCGTTGGCAAAGAGGCTCTGAGAAATATCTATTCGCCCACGCACAATATAGACGTCAAACGAAAAGGCGAAACAGCGGCGAATATCTCGTTTGAGACCAAGAACAATGATACCGATTTTCAGCTTTTTTACGGTCTGTCGAACAACGATTTTGGGATGTCGCTCGTCACATACCGCGAACCAGGCAAGGACGGATATTTTCTTTTGATGCTCTCGCCCAAAGACAATGTTTCTGAACAGGAGCTTGTTAGCAAAGACATCGTTTTTGTGCTCGACACCAGTGGGTCGATGGCCGATGAAGGCAAGATCGACAAGGCTAAAAAGGCTCTCCTTTTCGGCATTAAAACGCTGCATGATGGTGACCGTTTTAATGTAATCAATTTTGCGGGCGAAGAGCATTTGATGGAACGCGGGCTGATCGCGGCCAACGCCGATGGCAAAAAACGCGGCGAGGAGTTTGTCACCCGGCTTACGCCAAACGGCGGGACGGATATAAATTCCGCGATGATCGCGTCCTTAAAGCAATTTGAAAAGGGTGACAGGCCAAAAATGCTTGTTTTTATGACCGACGGCCTGCCAACGGTCGGTGAAACTAATACAGAAAGGATTATTTCAAATTTGAAATCTCAAAAGAGCGTCGATGTCCGCATTTTTCCGTTCGGTTTTGGCTATGATGTCAATACTACGCTGCTTGACAGAATTGGGGCCGAAAATTCCGGTATTTCGGACTATATTCAGCCAAAAGAGGATCTTGAGATCAAGGTCTCGAACTTTTTCCAGCGTGTAAGCTCGCCGGTACTGGCCGATCTCGAGCTTGATTTCGGGCCGCTCCTGACGGAATCCACCTACCCGCGAAAGCTGACCGATCTTTTCCGGGGGATGCAAATGACGATCATAGGGCGTTACAAAAACACCAATGATCTTAAGAATACCACGCTCCGTTTGACCGGCAAATCTGGTAGAGAGTCACGAAGTTTTACCTACAACAGCCTCGATTTCCCTATTCATTCGGATGAAAACAATTTCCTGCCGCGTTTGTGGGCGACCCGCCGGGTCGGTTGGTTGCTCGAGCAAATCCGCTCTAACGGCGAGACAAAAGAGGTGCGTAACGAGGTTGTCGAGCTTGGCACCCGTTATGGGCTCGTGACCCCTTACACATCATACCTCGCGACCGACGGCTCGATGGCGAATATTCGTCGAGACGCCCCAATGGCCGCCGACATGGCGCGCTCTGGGGCAAAAAAAGCAGCCGAACAGAGCGGGACCGGAGCCGTTCGGATGAGCATTCAGCAAAACTCTATGCAAATGAACACTCAAGCCGTTGCAAGCGAGGAAAAAGATGACAAAGAGCAGATTCTGATCCGCAATACGACGCTCAATCAATTTGTTGCGAATAAGAATTTTGTCAATCAGAATGGCGTCTGGGTCGATTCTGAATTCAGCGAAAGTTCAAAACTGCCCGAGGTGACGATAAAGTTTGCGAGCGATGATTTTTTCACCCTGATTAGCAAAGAGAAGAGCATCGGCCAATATCTCTCGCTTGGGAAACAGATAGTCATCGTATGGAAAGGGACGGTTTACCGCATAACTAAGTAAACGCAGAAGCCCGCATGTTGGTTGCGACGTTCTCGCAACACTGGCACGTATTTTGTGCCAGAAACAAGAGCGTACCGCTCAAGTTGAATGTTACGCCCTGCTTACGCGCGGGCTTCCGCAAACGGAAAGGTGATTTTTGACCCGATAACAGGTATTCTAAGGTCAATGTCACCTTTTTTTTCTCGGAGGCTAAGGATTTGAAAGCTTTTTTCTGCAATATCGTTATTATTTTATTTTTCGTGGCTACCGGCTTTTCCCAAAGCGGTTGGATTACGCATTCAACAGGCGAGAATCGCGATCTTGTCTCCGTATATTTTACATCGTCGAGCCATGGTTTTGTCGCCGGTGACAAGGGCTATCTCGCTTCGACGACCGATGGCGGAAAAAGCTGGACCACATACCCTTTGAACACGAGCGAGGACATAAACGAGATATATTTTCGCAATGACAACAATGGTTATCTGGTCGCGGGTCGTAAATTGTTTATCACGACTGACGCCGGCCGGACATGGCAAGAGACGCAGATCTATAGAGCGGGCGAGTTTGGCAAAGGAACACCGGAATTCCTCAGCATCCGGTTTTCCGATAAAAAACACGGATTCGCGGTCGGATCGATTCTACAACATAGTGGCAATGAGGATGTCGTCATCGATTCGCTTGTTATGCGGACCGAGGATGGCGGCGATTCGTGGAAGAGAGTTTTGGTCCCGTCCAAAAGCGAGCTATATCATCTCGTTTTCAGCAGCGGATCAAAGGGGTGGATCGTCGGAGACGGTGGACAGATACTGGCCACTGATGACGGCGGCCTAAACTGGGGAAATCAGGTTTCGGGGACAAAAATGCCACTTTACAATATAGATTTTCGCGGCGACAGAGAGGGTTTTGCGGTCGGAAAGGCAGGCACTATATTGAGAACAGTGGATGGTGGAGCAAATTGGGAAAAGATCACGACCAACTTTAAGGATACATTCATGCGGGTTGATTTTGCCGACGACAAAAATGGCTGGATCGTCGGATACGGCGGCTCGATACTACGATCATCGGACAGAGGTTTGAACTGGATACGGCAGGAAGGCAATACGCTGGAAAAGCTTTACGGCCTTCATATGACAAAAAAATACGGTTGGGCCGTAGGTGCGAAAGGCATCGTTCTCGAATACAAAAAATAAACCCTACGTCTATTTTTTAAAGTTTTGCTTGGTTTTTGCGGCCAATTGGGCGAGCTGGGCTGCGATTGGCAGCGAAGCAACAGCCTTGGCAACCTGTGGATCGTATTCGATCAAAACCTGCTCGGCAGAAACGGCTCCATAGGATGCCGTGATGATATTGAAGCGAAGACGTAGTTTAATGAACGCCCGTTCTTTTTGCAGTGTCTCGTCCGAGATCTTCCATAACGGGTTTTTCTGCATAAATTCATCGAAAGATGCGATCAGACTCTCGGTAACCGGAGATTCGACCGCGACGATCCGCTCTCCGAAATGGAACGCCGTCGATTGATAGGCAGTTTGTCCAGCAACTCGACCATTCACAACCTCGCGGGCAAAAAAGAAGATCGGATCGAGCAGCGTCGCCTGGACGCGATTCATCTCGCTGGATTTAACGATCTCATCCGGCTGGATGCCGTCGCCGCCATAAACCTTGCGGTTGGTGACCGTCCGCGCCTCAAAATATGGTTTGTCAATCGAGGCAGCGGGCGTTTTATGGTTGAAATAATCATAAAGATCTTCGCGCGTATAATCACGCTGGATCGAGCGTCCCGATGGCGTCAGATAGCATGCGGATGTAAGCGTCAAGCCGGTGTCTCCCGGCAGATCGATAACGCTCTGGACGAGGCCCTTGCCAAAAGTTTTCTCGCCAACGATCATTGCCCGGTCATTGTCCTGAAACGCTCCCGCGACGATTTCGGAAGCTGAAGCCGTATTTTCGTCAACCAAAACCACAAGCGGCATTGTTTCTGCGGACGGATTGGACGAGCGCCAATCGCGATTATCGATTCTTGCACGTCCGCGCTGGGAAACGATCTCAGTTCCGGCGGGCAGGAATTTTTCAGCGACTTTGACTGCCTGTTCGACAATGCCGCCTCCATTTCCGCGCAGATCGAGAATGAGGAAACGCATTCCCTGGGCCTTTAGTTCCTTGAGCGCGGCGTCGAATTCGTCTGATGTTGTGTAGTTAAATCCGTCCGACAGATCTATGTAGCCGACGGTTGGACGCAAAATATATGCGTCAGGAATCGACGGCTGAAACACGCGATTACGACGCACTTCGATGGTTTCGACGCGGTTTGTTGCGACGCGTTCGACTGTCAATCGAAAGACGGTGCCGATCGCCCCGCGAATCTTATCGCGAACGACGTCGGAATTCTTTCCCGCCATTTTTTCACCGTTGATCGCAACGACACGATCGCCATAACAAAGCTGTGATTTGGCCGCCGGGGAGCCCGGAAAAACGGACAAAACATACGTATCGTTTACGCCGCCGCGTTCAAAATTAGCAATCGTCGCCCCGATGCCGCTGTAGCCGCTTTGCTCTTCATCAAGCAGATCCTTCCATTCGGCCATGTCATAAAAATTAGAGTGCGGATCGAGTGAGCGGAGCATTCCAGTCAATGCCGATTTTGTCATTTCCGCGGGATTGCTCTTGCCGCCGTCAATGTATTTGCCATTGATGATCGCCTCGGCCTCGCGAATATCGTCGGCGATGCGCGTGAGTTTGTCTGCTGCCTCGATCTTCACCGCCGAACCGCCCGACACCGAAAAAGTACTGCCGCGTTTGATCGAAAAGGGCTCGCCACCCTGATCTAACGACGATTTCATCTGTGCGCCGGCGATTGCGACGAAAGAAAGACAGATAATAGCAAGAGAAAAATAACGCAGCATAGGCAAACAAGTTGCAGAAGCCCGCACGGAGTAAGGGCATCAGCGAAACGCGGATGTTACGCCCTTACTTACGTGCGGGCCTCCGCATAAAAAAAGATCGGTGGCCAAAGGCGGCACCCGGTCAGCCACCGATCACAGTTTGGTATGGGTTAGTTATATACCGAAACGGCTGGTATTTCCAAATAAAAAAGCCGCCTCTTTCGAAGCAGCTCATGAGTTAGTGTGATTTGACGGGATTTTGCCGTTTAATGGTTAGAGCGATCTGTGTTGGACGGGATCAGACCACGGGGATTGGCCGGTTTGACCGCCGAGGGCGCGGACCTCGACGGAGTACATCGTGCCCGGTCGGTCGACAACTTTCGTGGTAAAGCGGGAAGGCTGTGGAAGGACAACTTTAAATTCGGCGAGAAAGTTTACACCGCTTTAACATCAAATTTCAACCATCAAAAAAGCGCCGCCTAATTTACGTCGCCAAAAACAAACCTTCGCCCGTCATTTCTTTAACCGTGGTTGGAGCAAACAAACCTTTATCCGTCATTTCCTTAACTTTGTCCGACGCAAACAAACCTTTGTTTGTGATTTCCTTAACTTTGTTCGTCGCAAACAAACCTTTGTTTGTCATTTCCTTAACCTTATTCAAGGCAAACAAACCTTTGTCTGTCATTTCCTTAACCTCGGTTGGAGCAAACAAACCTTTGTTTGTCGTTTCCTTAACTTTGTTCGTCGCAAAAAAAACCTTGTCCGTCGCAAACAAACCTTTGTTTGTCGTTTTGTAAGCTTCCAAAACCCCAAAATCGCCTTGCTATTCACGATTTACGATTAACGATTTACAAGAATTGGCCAATGTTTATCGAGTGTCAGGCATTTTCGGCAGGATAAAGGCGTTCGAGGGTGTCGCGAAGCTGGTCAAATTCCATCTCGCCTTCATACGGGCGGAGCAGGGCTCAACATTGCGTGGTGTGTGCTCCCAAATAGCATCTACTTTTTCATATCTTTGGACCATTGTCCGAAAACAATAGCTGCGAGGTCGTTACTGATCTGCCTAACATTTTCCGGTGTAGAATTGCTCAGAACGATGATACAGACCCTGTCGTCTGGAAACCGCAGGATGAACGAATTAAACCGGGCACGTCTCCGCCATGCTCGATCCGTTTACGATTGCCTTCTGTGCTCACAGCCCAGCCATAGGCGTAGTTCTCCTTTGAGGCTGTGTACATTGACTCGTAAGAGGGTTTCGAGATCAGTCGGCCGGCGTTCAATGCTCGGTCCCATTTTGACAGATCATCAACCGTCGAATACAGATTGCCACCACCTGTCAATAGCTGCACATAGATCGGTGGTGCATTTTCGAGCCTCTCGCCGTCTCGCCTGTAACCACTCGCCCGATGGGTAAGGATCGGAGCCTGGCTATCTTCACCGGTATCATTCATCGCTAAAGGATCAAAGATTTGTTCCCGAAGAAACATACCGTATGGCTTACCAGAGACCTTCTCGATGATTCTCGCCAAAATAAAGTAACCCAGACCGCTGTAATGAAATTTTTCGCCAGGCTTCGACAGCAGCGGTTTGTCTTTGAACCGCGCGAGCGTCTGATCCGGGGTGGACGGAACCATCATCGTTTCGCTAAATCCGGGCAGCTCCCATGAATGCATCAAACCGGAGGTATGAGTAAGGAGTTGATGGACTGTGATCGGCTGCCAGGAAGGCGGCATGTCGGGCAGAAGTTTGCCGATAGTATCCCGCACAGTCAGCTTTCCCTGTTCTTGAAGGATCATGATTGACATTGCCGTGAATTGTTTGGTCATCGAACCGATGCGGAACTTTGTGTCGGGATTGTTGGGAACACGGAGCTCGACATTCGCAAAGCCGTACCCTTTGCGCAAGAGGTCGCGGCCATCTCTCGTTACAAGGACCGAACCGCTAAAAAACTGGCTTTTGGCCCTTGCCGTCATGTAGCCGTCAAGTTTGGTTGCTGTGTCTTGAGCGCGGTTCGAGGCCGCGAACATCGTCGAGAATACGACGACTACAATAACCCAGATCATTAGATCGCGTTTATTCATACGGACCCCCCCCCCCTAAACTGTAGGGTTAACTTATGATCAAGCGGAATGATACCAGATAACACTTACATATCGAATCCGAGCGTTGCTTGGTCGGTCGTGTCTGTCTCAACGCGTTCGGCTTGTTTGAATGTGCGTTCGAGCGAAGGCGGCATTTGGAGGGTTTTTCCGGTGAGTAGGTCTTCGATAGTTAGAATTCGTATTCGCGGGAACTTGCCGAAGTGTTCGGAGGTAAAGAGCCAGCCCACGTGACCTGGGCGATCATGTGTGATGCCGCTCTTTCTAGGTTCTGACAACGCCGTCTCAAAAGTCGCCTCTCACTCAACGATCGGCTTTCTACGTAAAGCAACCTCTTTCAAAAGCTGCACATCCGAATGTTTAAATAAACTACATCATCTATATCGCCATTCGGGCCTGAGATCAAAATTATGAGAGACCGGTTTCACAAAAGCATTCTTATTTCGCTTTGTAATCTTGTACTGACCCTGCCCGTGATCGTTCACTTTTCTGCGGAGAGTAGTTTCGCTCAATACTGTACGGGCATGGTGCTTTATTCGATTCGAGATGAAACAGGATCATTGATGACCGCAACGCAACTGGAAAAGGTCACGGTCAAACAAATTGACAGTCAAGTGCCGACCCTCGAAAAGGACGGTGACGGACAGGCCTACTATCAGATCTTTCCTCAAAATCCCGTTAAAACGCTTCTATTGAACCCCATGCGAATCAATTACGGATTGTGCGGTAATATCAACGATCTGATACTGGAGTACAAAGGCAAGACGATGAAGTTGTATTTCCACAACCGCAACGACTGGACGCGATTTAAGATCGATTCCTTGCCGTTTCAGGATGGAATTTTTGAACTCCAAAAGCTTGGGGTCATTAAGAATATTTCCGGCGAGGAAAGATCTGTCAAATGCGATGTGACTTTACCGCGGACATCAAATGACCAAACCTGCTATGTTACTGCCGACACTTGGAAAAATTTAACCCCCAAAGCTACAGTTAATTGACCGAGCCATAAGTCTTGTTGACTCGCATAATCGGTTTGAGGACGCGGTGGAGTTCCTTTAGGCGGACGGCCATCATGACGAGATAGGCCATCATCTGGTTTTCGCCGATGAAGGAGCGAAAGGCCTGGAGCATCTCGGAAACCTTGTCGCCTGTCATGATGAGATCGTCCTAGGTCGATGCCGCACCTTTCCAATGCCACGTGTCTGCGGAAAGCCACTCTAGCGAATCGGCTTCCAGCCCGCTCTCGTCTTTGAACAGCACGTTGTAGTTGCGGTTCGAATTGAAAGGCGGGTCGAGATAGACAAGATCGACCGACGCGTCCTTGATGTACCGCCGCAGAATATTCAGATTGTCGCCGTAAAAGAGTTTGTTCATGTGGAATGGCTCACGGGAAAATGTAGCATGGATTACCAAAACGGGCAACGAGGGGAAGAAAAGGAAAAGGGCCGCTTTGTGCCGGCATCCACCGGCTTTTAAGGCGTTTTTGATTTTTGGGCGGTGAAATGTTTTCATTGATATAGGCCGCTAATACCCCGGTTCTTACAAGATCACGCCGCAAGCGGCGTTTGCACGAGGGTCGCGTGCGTTCCCAGCAAAAGAATATGTCTGAAACATTCAAACTGCCGCCGCTTAGGATTGATGAATACAGCCTAGCGAACGGCCTGCGCGTCGTGCTTAATGCCGACAACTCGGCACCGGTGGTGTCCTTAGCGATTTACTATAACGTCGGTTCGCGTAACGAGCGCCCGGGCAGGACGGGCTTTGCGCACCTGTTTGAACACATGATGTTCCAGGGGTCGGCATACGTGCCAAAAGCCGGGCATTTTCAGCATATAATGAAGGCCGGCGGCACGATGAACGGCACCACGTCGAGCGAACGGACTAATTATTACGAGACGCTGCCGGCGAATCAACTGCCGTTGGCGCTGTGGCTGGAATCCGACAGGATGCGTTCGCTCGCGGTGACGCAGGAGAATCTCGACAACCAACGAGAGGCCGTCAAAGAGGAAAAGCGTTTGCGCTACGACAACCAGCCATACGGGCAGATTTTTGACCTGATTAACGAGATGATCTATAAGAATTTTGCCAACGCGCACTCGACAATCGGTTCGATGGAGCATCTCGACGACGCCACGGTCGAGGACGTTCAGGAGTTTTTCCGCATTTATTACGCCCCGAATAACGCCGTGCTGACATTGTCGGGAGCGTTTGACGCAGCAACTGCCAAAGAGCTAATCGAGACATATTTTGGCGATATTAAGTCGCAGCCTGTGCCGCCTTTGTTGGATGTAAGCGAACCGATTGAGGTCGCCGTGACCTATAAAGAATGGGAAGACAAACTCGCACCGTTTCCCGCATTTTTGATCGGTTGGAAGATACCGCCGAGGCGTTCGCCAGAGTTTAACGCACTGTATTTGGCCGGAAAGGTTTTGTATGACGGCGAAAGTTCGCGGTTGTATCAAAAGCTGGTCAAGGGCGAGGAATCGGTCATTCAGCTTTTTGGCTTCACCGATGAACGTCGCGGGCCGTCGAGCATCTTTGTCGGTGCGATCCCGAAACCTGAAAAGGACTTGAGCAAGATTCGCGAGACGATAATGCACGAAATTCATGATCTCTCTGCTCACGGCCCGACCGCCGAGGAGATGGAAAAGATCGAAAATCAGCTTATCAATGATTCAGTGCGTATGCGACAGTCGTCGATGTCGCGGGCACAGCAGATAGCTGAATTTGCACTTTATGACGGCGATCCGACCCTCGTAAACAGCGACCTCGACGAACTGCTTGCAGTTACCGCCGAGCAGATCCGTCACGCTGTAGGCACTTATTTGAACACAGATAATAGGGCGTTGCTCGATGTTGTCCCAGCCGGCAAAGAGGTGACTGCATGACATCAGAATTACGTAAAAATCCTCCGGCTCCGCTCGAGCCGCTCTCGTTCGATATACCGCAGCCGTTTCAGACTACTCTCGATAACGGGCTGCGAGTCGTTATTTTTGAGAACGAGAGGCTGCCGCTTGTCAGTTATCGTCTGGCTTTTCAGAGCGGCGACATAAACGATCCTGCAGATTCGACAGGTCTGACGTCCGCGATGTCGTCAATGTTATCGGAGGGGACCGAGAGCTATACGAGCCTGCAGCTCGCCGAAAAGATCGAGCGTTTGGGATCTAGCATTTCAGCGAATGCATCGGACGATTTTACAATCGTCGCGGCATCGTCGTTGTCTCTGTATCGAAGCGAGATCCTTAGCTTGTTGGCCGAAATTGTGTTGCGGCCGAATTTTCCCGAGAATGAACTTGATCTCTACCGCCGCAACACTGTGGAAAATCTCAAATTTCAGCGCTCCCAACCCGGATTCCTGGCTGGCGAACAGGCCGCGCGGCTCATCTACGGCAAACATCCTTATGCGAAAGTCTCGCCACGGGCCGAGGATATAGAAAAACTTGACCGCAAAACACTTAAGAGTTTTCACGCCGCGACTATGGTGCCAGATAATGCGATGTTGATCGTTGTTGGTGACATAAAACGTGACGAATTTCTCACCGAATTGAATGAGTTATTTGGCGACTGGCAGCCTGGAAGCGTGGGCGCTAGTGAATTCAACGATCCGCCTGTTCGTGATTCGCGAAGCCTGACGATTGTTGATCGTCCAGGCTCGGCACAGTCAAATATCGTCCTCACAAATCTTGGCGTCAAACGCTCCGATCCAGACTATTTTCCGATGATCGTGATGAATCAGGTGCTCGGCGCCGGCGCCTCTTCGCGTGTTTTTATGAATCTTCGCGAGGAAAAAGGTTACACATACGGAGCGTATACGCGGCTTGAAACGAAGAAACTCGCTGGGGATTTCGAAGCGACCGCCGAGGTGCGAACGGCGGTTACGGGCGATTCGCTAAAAGAGTTTTTCTTTGAGCTTGACCGTATACGCGACGAAAAGGTTGGTGACGAAGAATTGGCCGACGCTAAAAATTTTCTCACCGGTGTCTTCCCGCTCCGTGCCGAAACGCAGGAAGGGCTGACGAATCTGATCGTCAACCAGCATCTTTACGGCCTGCCGGAGGATTATTTACAGACTTACCGCGAAAATGTCGAAGCCGTGACCACCGAAGATGTTCAGCGTGTCGCCGTTAAGAATGTCCGGCCTGATGAAATGGCGATTATCATCGTCGGCGACGCCGCACAGGTTCTGCCTCAAGCAAAAGAATATGCTTCATCAGTCGAAATCTTCGACACGGACGGAAACCGAAAAGAAAATTAGCCACAAAAGACGCAAAAAAGAGAATTTCTTTATTTTACGTCTTTTGCGCCTTTTTGCGGCAAATATTTTACATTGGTTGTGTGAATTGGATGATCGCGAAAGGTGCTCCAGATGGGTCTGAGACCATCGACATTCGCCCAACGCCCGGGGCATCGAACGGGGGAACCATGACGCTTCCGTCGTTTGCCGTTATCTTTTCAACCGTTTCGTCGGCGTTTGTCACTGCAACATAAGTGCTCCAATGCGACGGAACCTCAGGCGGCCAGTTTTGGTCGATCGCCATCATGCCTCCATGTGCGACGCCGTCCATCTGAATCTCTTTGTAATCCATCTCGGTAACTTTTGTCTGAGTTAGCGTCCAGCCAAAAAGTTTTGAGTAAAATTCGAGAGCTTTCGCCAGATCTTTTGTCCTCAATTCACGCCAGCAGATCTCGCCATGTTTAGGTATTTTAAATTCAGCCATTATGTCCTCCTACCTGCATCCGAAAGGTCGAGATCATCGCACCAGTCGGGTCCTGGATAATGCAGATGCGGCCGACATTGGGAATGTCCATCGGCCCGCGAATAATGGTCGCACCGAGTTCGACGGCCAATTTCGCGTTTGCGTCAACGTCGTCAACGGCAACATACGTCATAAAATGCGGCGGTGGCGGATTACCGCCAAACCATTCCGGGTTCATTTCATATAAGCCGCCGACGGGGTTATCACCGCCAGTCGTATATTCCCGGTAATCCATTCCGCTGTTGTCTGCGCTTCCGTCCTGAAACTTCCAGCCAAAAACGTTCTTGTAAAATTCAACGCATTTGTCAGCGTCATTGCTGGCGATTTCAGTCCAGACAAATTCGCCTTGTTTCGGCATCGGCCAACCGGCCATTTCACTTGCTTGTTCTGCCATAAAAACCTCCTACTGCACGTGCGATTATAGCGCAAAATTGCTCGGAAATGCAGCTATTCAGTAAATATCGAGGGCCGGGCGTTGAGGGGATAGACAGTCTCATAATTGTGGGCGAGATTTAGCAAAAGAGCTTCGTCCCAAAAATTGCCGACAAGTTGGAGACCGATGGGCAGGCCTTCATGTGACAGACCGCAAGGGACGCTAATCGCGGGGAAGCCGGCGAGATTGGCCGAGACGGTATAGATGTCGCTCAGATACATCGCCAGAGGGTCGTCGGAGCGTTCACCGATCTTAAAAGCGACTGTCGGCGATGTTGGCGTCAGAATCGCGTCGCATTTTTCAAACGCGATTTGATAATCGCGTTTGACGAGGGCTCGAACCTTTTGGGCTTTGGCATAATAAGCGTCGTAATATCCGCTCGAGAGCACATATGTGCCGAGCATAATGCGGCGCTTTACCTCGGCGCCGAAACCTTCTTCGCGGGTCTTGGAATACATTTTTCGCAGTTCGCTGGCATCTTCGGCTCGAAATCCGTAGCGGACACCGTCAAAGCGGGCGAGATTTGACGAGGCCTCGGCGGTCGCGATGATGTAGTAGATAGCAATGCCGTATTTGGCATAAGGAAGCTCGACATCAACGATCTCGGCCCCGAGCGCGCGAAAATTTTCGATCGCCGCATCTATTTTTTCTTTAACATCGTCTTCTAAACCCTCGCCGAGCAGTTCACGCGGGACTCCGATTGTTTTACCGGCGATGTCTTTTGCAATATTGTCTGAATAATCGGGAACGGGAACGTCAGCGGATGTCGAATCGAGCGGATCGCGGCCGGCGATGACGCCCAAAACGTCCGCCACATCACGCGAAGTCTGGCCAAAAATGCCAATTCCGTCGAGCGAAGATGCAAACGCGACGAGACCGTAACGCGAGATGCGGCCATAGGTCGACTTAAACCCGACAACGCCACATAACGACGCCGGCTGGCGGACAGAGCCGCCGGTTTCCGAGCCTAAAGCTGCACGGACAATACCCGATGCAACCGCGACAGCCGAGCCGCCCGAACTGCCGCCGGGCACGCGGGTAACGTCCCACGGATTTTTAACGGTGCCGAACGCCGATGTTTCGTTTGACGAACCCATCGCGAATTCATCCATGTTGGTTTTACCGATTAGAATCGCACCGGCCGCGTTAAGCCTCGCAATTGCCGTTGCATCGTATTGAGCTATGTAATTATGCAGAATGTGCGAACCGCACGAGGTGCGCATCCCCTTGGTGCAGATATTGTCCTTGACTGCGATGCCGAGGCCTTTTAGCGGCATATCACCGCCGGAATCGATCTCGGCGGCACGGATTAGCGCTCGTTCACGCTCGATCGAGAGAAACGAGTTGAGCTGCGTATTGAGTTTCTCTGCACTGCTGAGCAATTTTTCGATATCTGAAACCATGGACATAAAATATCAATTAGAGACTTTGTTTATCAGCCACGTATCGCCCGTCTTGACGGCCTCGACATGCACCTCTTTCTGGGTTACTTTTTCATTGTCACGCCAATAAAGTTGAACTTGCAAATCGACCTTCTGCTGATCGATTTGTTTGCAAGTCCCGATCTTAAAAGTCTTTGGGGAATTAAGCGAAAGAAAATAGGGATCGCTTTCCCAATTGCTTCCTCGATCAGTAGTCAGAAACTCCGACGAAACATATTTCTTATATATTTCCGGGTGCCCTGCTTTAACATCAGCATCAGTTCCTAAGTGCCAAGAATAAAACTGTTTAACGGTGTCGCGGGCCTCAGTGCATTGCGGCGATTCGAGGCTCGGCAAACTGCACGCTCCAATGCAAAATGCACAATGCAGAATGCAAAATAGAAACAAAAAATTGTGCATTGTGCATTTTACGTTGTGCATTATCACAATACTTTCGGCACCTGAAAATGTCCCGCAACTGCCGACGGTGCCTGGTCGAGAGCGGCTTTTTGACCAAGTGAGCCCCCGGGAATATCTTCGCGGATCGTTTGTGTCGCTTTACCCTCGGCGGTCAATCCACCGAGCATCGGCTCGATATTATCAGTGTCAATCTCATTCAACTGCTCGATATATTTGACGATATCGGCCATCTGTGGCGTGTATAACTCAACCTCGGCTTCGGTAATCTCCAAATGAGCAAGTTTTGCGACTTTGCGTATGTCCATAAATTAAGTGCGATCCGGTTGCTTAGAAACGTGCACCGCGGCGGTATTGATCTGAAATTCTATCCGCTTTACCGTGCCCTGTCCAAGCGATCCGTTTATCTTAACAAGCATCTGCGGGCTCAGATCCTCCAGATGCCGCCGCCACGTCTCGTCCGCGACCGCTACGACAAGACGGTTTTCAACAAATTCTATGGGAGCGGTGCGTGTCGATAACAACTCACCCGCGCAACGTTTCCACGCTGCAAAAACGAGTGCTTGATCGACTTGTCCGTCCGTCTTAAGCCCCGCCAAAATCTCTGAAATTGCTCCAAATAGCTGCTGCATTTACCAATACCTCACAATCAACTATCATTTTAGACGAGATTTGATTGAAATGCGAAAATCGCAATAATTGATGATAAAGCTTCCAAAAATAGTGCTCGCATCTGGCAGTCCGCGTCGTGCAGAGATATTAACTTCGGTTGGCTGGGACTTTTCAACTCAGGTCGCCTATATCGACGAGACCGTTCGCGTTGATGAATCGCCCGAGAATTACGTCGTCAGGCTTGCGCGCGAAAAATGTGAAACCGTTTTTGCCAATCACCTCGAACATATCGTGCTCGGTGCCGATACAACGGTCGTTATTGACGGGCAGATACTCGGTAAGCCGCTCGACTTAAGGGACGCACGGCGGATGATTTCGATGCTCTCAGGCAACTGGCACGAGGTGCTGACCGGCGTCGCGGTGGTGGAAAATGGCGAAACGCGATCTGCCATCCAGCGAACGCGCGTGAAATTTGCCGAAATGACCACCGAAGAGATTGTTTTTCTTGCTGAAAAAGGTGAACCGCTTGATAAGGCCGGCGGTTATGCCGTGCAGGCTCAGGCAGCGTTATTTATTGAGGGCATAGAGGGTGACTACTGGAACGTAGTCGGTTTGCCGATAAATTTGGTTTATGAATTAATAACGAAAAGGCCCGCAGAAAAATGCGAGCCTGGTTAGTTAGAAAAGTTTGTCGATTGCCTTTGATAACGGGATCGTCAGATCGTACTTGCCATCGGTCGAGATGCCGCCAAAAGGATCACCGGCCTTAATCCCACTTTTGTTAAGTATTACAAATGATGGCATCTGGTCAATGTCGTATTTTTTTACTGTTACTTCCCCGTCAGGGTCACGCAGAACAGCAATGCCGAGCTTGTTCGTAGAGGCAAATTTGCGAATCGCCTCGTCCGTCGCAAAATTTTTAGATTTTGGATTTACCGAGTCGGTCGCGACAAAATAAAACACTACATTTTTACCCTGATATTTCTTAACCAGTGCATTAGTGATATCTGATTGCTTGCCCGATAGGGGCAGCCAGCTCATACCGATAGCCAGCACCACAATCTTGCCGGTCTGGCTTTCGACATTGACAGTCTTGCCGTCAAGCGAGGTTAGATTTGTCTGAGCACTAAGAGCAAAAGAGGTGGCGAGCATGATGCTCAAAACTGTAATGAAACCTTTTATCGTTCTCATAATTTTATGAAATGCCCCTTTGGAGTATCTCACTCTCATTAGATGCAAATTTGAGACCAAACTACTTCTTTCTATTAAGGATGTCGTTATCAATCAGCCGAACATCGCCAATACTCACTGCGGCGGCGATGAGAGTCTCTTCATCTACAACCTTTTCAATAATTTGCAGCGAGTCGCGGTCAACGATGGAGATGTAATC
>JBBRQM010000069.1:0-18206 GCA_038226395.1 Pyrinomonadales bacterium
CGACCGAAACGTCATCTTCGCGTTATGCTTGGACATTACCTTTGTAATAGCCGCCGTCAATGTCGTCTTGCCGTGATCAACGTGTCCAATCGTCCCAATATTCACATGCGGCTTGCTGCGATCGAATTTTTCCTTGCTCATCTCTTTTCTAGTCCTCTCAAATAATCAAAAAATCAAATAAAAACTGGAGCCCAAGCCGGGATTTGAACCCGGGACCTCATCCTTACCAAGGATGCGCTCTACCACTGAGCTACTTGGGCCGGTTCCCTTTCATCTCGTCTTGCAAACAACCTTGTGGAGCGGGAGACGAGACTCGAACTCGCGACATTCAGCTTGGAAGGCTGACGCTCTACCAATTGAGCTACTCCCGCCCGCATCCTTTATCAAATGGTGCATGGGGTAGGATTTGAACCTACGTAGGAAATTAATCCGACGGGTTTACAGCCCGTTGCCTTTGACCGCTCGACCACCCATGCTCACCCTTTCTTTATTGCCATAATCGGCTTCTTGAGCCAAATAGCAAATTCTTAATAATAACTAAGCGTTTTACAAGTTGCAAGCGCGGACCGGCGGGTTTTCGGCGCTCACGACCTGGCTCGCGGGTGAAAGCGGTCGTAGTTTTTCTTGAGCTGGGTGCTGGTGATGTGCGTGTAGATCTGTGTGGTCGAAATATCGGCGTGGCCGAGCATCTGCTGGACGCTACGAATGTCGGCGTTGTTTTGAACAAGATGGGTGGCAAACGAATGCCGCAGCGTATGCGGCGACACCCCGGAAAGTCCACATTTCTCGGCATATTCGGTGATCGAGACATAGATCGTCTGCCGGTTGATTGGCGAGCCGTTAGAAGAGACGAACATATTGTCGATCTCGATATTTTCCTTTTTACGGCGAAGAGCAAGATAGCTTTTTAGCCACTCGATAGCACTGGCCCCGACCGGCACACGCCGTGTTTTGTTTCCCTTTCCGGTGGTCGTGACTATGCCAGAATCAATATCGACATCATTTATTCTAAGATTTGCGGCCTCGGAAACACGCAGCCCGGATGCGTACATTACTTCTAATATAGCCCGGTCTCGGAGCCCCATTTCGGTCGATGTATCAGGAGCAGCAAGCAGAGTTTCGATCTCGGAGCGATTCAAGAATCTCGGCAAATATACACCTTTTTGCGGAGCGGCGAGGTCCTCGGCCGGATTTTTGGTGACATAGCCGTCGAACATTAAAAATTTGTAAAATCCACGGACGGCACTGATCAGACGCCGCCGTGAATTCTCCGAAAGCTTTTCCGACCCGAGATCGATCAGCCATTCGCGAAGGTCCTGTCGGGACAGCGTCAGGAGATCGAAACCGTTCTTGTCCGCCCAGGTGCTAAGACGACCGAGGTCGTGCTCGTAACTCTCAATCGAGTTAGCCGCAAGGCCCTTTTCGACGCGGCAATATGAAAGATATTCACGGACCAGATTACGTTGCACGGTTAAATACTATGTAAATGACTGATGATAAAGCAAGAAAATTCGCTCGCCACGGGTTATGCACCTTTACTGTGATGGAACCGCCGGCGTGATATTAACGCGGCTATCGAGACAACCATTGCGCCTCGAATGCTGCCGCTCAGAGGCTAGTTGCTTTGTACGCGTCCTTTGGAGCGGTTTGTTCGGTTTCGATGTCCTGACCGAAGATGATAGAGATTCCGTTCAGGTCTCGAATGTTGAAATCGCGGACACCGTAGGGTCTGTCTCCCGGCTCTACAGTGATCTCTGCGCCTCGTTCCCGAACCTCTCTATAACAGGCGTCGACATCGCGAACCCACTGGAACAAATGCACACCGCTTGGGCTCCGATCGCCCTTCACGAAATGAATTGCGGAGTTGTCCCGCCATACGACTGCGTAGTCTTGGTCTCCGAAATCCGAATTGAACCCCAAGACATCTCTGTAGTACGTCGCCGCCGCCTGGACGTCAGGAACGTGCAGCACCGGCGTGCCCTGAATGAACTGGGCAGGATTTGCGGAAGGATAATTTGGCATCGTTTTTTCTCCTTTAGTCTTTTAGACAATGAATTTCAACCACCGCATTTCTTATATTTTCCCACAAAATGAACGTCAGCAAAACAAATTAGGACACGGCCCGCTGGCGTTAGTCCGAATCGTCTGGCCCGAAATACGGTATTCCATTTTCACAGCTTCCGAGTTGACGGACGAATTCCGGATCGGGACCGAGCGTCCGCGACGCGTTCCATCTGGAGAAATTCCAGCTTCGGAGATCGTTCTCCACGGATTTCCGGCAATATCTCAGAGCGAGTCGCCGGACAATGATTTGCTGGTCGTTTTGATTAAGATCAATAAACGAATTGACCAATGTGGGTAACGCATCATCGCTCAATCTTGAGTTATAAACGGAGTCAAATTCGCGGCCCTGCTGCATCAGCGCAATATTAGTTTTGACGATAAATGCGTCGGGGTTGAGCACGTGTGTTGCTCCGAGAATAAGAAACGCCGACCACAACGCTCCCCATGCAAAATGCTGCCGTGCTCCGCGCAGCACCGTCGCTACAAACCATACAAAGACAATCGCCAGCCATGTCATAAAGATCATCGGATAGAGACGGATCGTGGTAAGGCCGTAGCCGAGATTTCCGGTCAGCAGCACGAGACGCTGGACAGCAGATGCCATTATCACAAAAAGCAAAATAATCTGCGTACCCGCCAATATGCGAAATAATTTTTCGGCTGAGCGGTTTTCTTTGCGTACCAGCCAGTGTCCGGCGAGCAGGATCGGCAATACGAGGGCGGAAACCGTGACGAGTTCGCCAAAGCCGCGGCGGGCGTATTCAGCGAGCTTGAAATCAGGCGTATTTTGCACCAATTCCATTCCGCCAAACAGATAGGGCACCTGGACGATCACAAAACTCAGAAACAACAGATTCATCAAGCCCAGAATAACGCCAACCTCGACCGCACTCAGTGTGAATGCCGATGGGAGGATTGAGTTATCGACTGTCGCCCAAGCCCAGCCGCCCTTTTTACCGGCCTCGGTATCTTTCTCGGACGCAGTCTCATCCTTTGTTTGCGGAGGATCGGAGATGTTGATGTGCTCGGTTACCGAAAGGTGGTCGGGGAGCATCACAGGGTTTTCGCCGGGCTCAGCAAGGACGCGATCCATGTGGCTGCCCGGCTCTGGATTCGCCTCGGATGTGGATGGATCAGGCACGGACACTCTCTTCATCTCTTCCAATTTCGCATTAATCAGAGCACCGCGCAGATACCCGGCCGTCATCCAAGAAAAGACACCGAATAACAATATATGCGTAAAAACGATCTCCGGTCGAATATTAAAAACGCGTATGACGAGACCCTCGTAAGCCGCGTCGGCCGCGACAAACAGAGCGCCAAAAATCAGAATCAGAGGAGCCGCTATCGCGACGCCGCGAAAGGCCGAAAACGCGTGTTTGCGCCACCCGCCACTCGGTATCTGCGCCCATTTGACATCGCTAAAAATCAACATACACGGTGCAAACGCCGCACTTCCAGCGGACCACATAAAACCAACGACGTAATGAAAGACACCGGCGACGCGTGTCACAACCTTCATTCTCGGCAGGAAAAGCGCCGAGAGAATCGACAGGATCGCGAACGTGTCGGCGATCCGCAATTCGATTGAATCACGCCATACAAACATCGCGGCAAAAAATATTTGCGCTCCGAATAGGGCCAGCGTCGGCCACGTCAAGTATTCGGGCGCCCGGCGCCTGCGCAGCATTATCATGCCGGCGACAAAAGCCGCGTTAAATACCAGGACGTTTAACCCCCAAGGCGTGGCTCGCAAAAAAATATCGCCGATTACCCCGAGGGCGATGGCGACTTTAATAATTTCCAAACCTGTTTTAGTGCGTTCGTTCATTTCCCTTTAAAACCTCTCCAAGCTTTCTTAATAAAAAACCAACTTATAACTCCAAAAATAATGGCGGCGAGCGGAAACGCGATTGCTCCGATGAGCATTCCGGTCGAACGATAAGCGGCAGCATTTTCCATCGTCAGATTCAGCCATATCAGGCGGACCGTGTACCAGGCGAAAAATATGCTCGGTACCACAAACGCAACGCCACAGACGGCGAAAAGAACCTTGTTTATTGTTGGCGTTGAGGTGTCCATTACGGTAAGAACCCAGTCGCTATCGCTCCCGGTTCTGACTTGAGGTCAAAGAAGGTCTGAGCATGAAACAAGCTGTCCTCGTCACCGACAAGTATGTGCTCGATGGTTTTGTCAATGCCGTAACCCTCTGTGATCAGTAGTTTGAGATCTGATGCGGAGACGGACACGTCAAATACGATCTCTTTCTCGATCGTTTGTCGATTGTCGATATCCTGATCGAGCCTGACACTCGCGGTTGGAAGCAGAGCCTCGGCAGCCGCGTCTCGCTCGATCCTGGCGCCATCGGCCTGAAACACTCTCGCTTTCGGTTCGAGAAGGCGCAGCTTGATCGAGGGATTTTTTGCATCGCTAAAAACCTTTACATTCACTATGTAGAACGTCCCCTTGGCGGTCTGGTCACCGATCTGCTTCGTCATCCGCACACCTGTCACAGCGGTATGCATATGGCAATCGAGATAGAAACCGCAATATTCTTTAGGCTCGTTCGCGGCGAGCAGTTTTTCATTACTCGTCAATGAAAAGCCGAGCAGCATTGCGATGTAAAACACTATCCAGACGGCGACACCGCCGAGCGTGAATTTGCGGAGCCACGCGATCTTCATAAAAAACGAGACCGCCAGCAAGATACCCGCCGCGATCAGTCCGCCGATAGTCAATAACATTAAGAGCACGCCCATCGATTCCTCCTTAGCCCAAATCTTCCCGTTTTATTTGCTTCAGAATTCTGCTCGTAATCACTATGAAAATAGTTCCGATCGGAATCAGTACGAGTCCCGCAAACCAGAGAATCACAAAGCCTGCAAATGGTATTCCGATCGAATCAGCATTTACTGGAAACGCGCCTGAAGCTGATTCATGTTCCAACCAAAGCCAATAGAGAAATGGCCAACACAAATACGTGATAAATCCCACCATTATTAGTGAAAGTTGTGTTTGCGGTTCCCTCAAATTCATAAACAACCTCATTCAGACAGAACGCAGACTTTATCCTTTCATCGCCTTTATCAATGATTCCATGTGGTCGAGGTACCGTTTTAGAGCACTCCGTCCGTCATTTGTAATCGCATACTCGGTCAAAGGCATCCGACCCTTGAACGATTTTTCGCACGTCACATATCCCGCGTCTTCTAATTTGCGGGCGTGAACGCTGATATTGCCGTCGGATGTCACGAGCAGATTTTTTAGCTCGGTAAAGCTGAGCTTGTCATTTGCCGCCAGCGCGCTGACAATACCAAGCCGCATCCGCTCGTGGATGACCTTGTCGAGCTCGCCTGACGCCTTCTCGGCTTCACGGGCGACGTGCAGGCCCTGTGTTTTTTCGTCTTTTTTAACTGCTAAATTCTTTGCCATACGTCTCATAGGTCCTATTGGTCCCATATGTCCTATCCGCCATATCGCCGTGCGATAATCGCACCAAAAACAATGTGCAGACCACCAAAGCTCGCCGCCATCATAGCGTTGCCATAGTTTGTCGGCAAAGCAAATGTCGCGATACCGAGCACGATAAAGCTCCAGCCCATCACAGGCACCACACGAACCGAGAATGCCCCGCCACAGACGACCGCAGCACCATAACTGAGCATGCAAATTGCCGGCATCGCGTAATAATCGCCATATCGCCACACGCCCAGGACCGTCGCGACACCGACGATCAAGGGCGGGGCGAAGCTCATGGCGAATTTTCGGGCCGGCACTGACAGGAGCGATTGACCGCCGATCTTCGATTTTTGCCACATTGCAAGCAGGCCGATCGCGAAAGCGAGCATTGCTTCGATAAGCCATGTCATCAGCGAATCACGAAGATAAGCTTGGGTATTTGCGATGTATGCCGCAGCAATGGCCGTAACGCCCATCAAAATGCCGCCGTAACCGGGCACAGCCGTGAAATGCGTCGAGCGTTCCATTGTCTCGCGTATAAATTTTAGATTGTCGATTGCCCGATCACCCAGATTGACGGGTTCGCCGTGCTCTATTTCGCCCTTACGTATTGCGTTCGTTTTCGCCATAGTAAAGTCAAGATATATCAAGTAATTTTATTTGTCAAGAACTTTATGATATAAAGTGATAAATTATTTTTGAGACTTTTCCGATATCAAGAGCGTCTGAACAAATGCACCTTTAAATTAAAATATGAAACTCAAATGGCTTGCATTTTTATGCCTCGGCGTCGCAGCGTTTGTATCAACGGCCTCGGCACAGGAAAAAACCACCGACGAGGTCATTAAGGTAAAGACCGCTCTGGTCAGCGTGCCGGTAATCGTCAGCGACCGCGACGGACGGTATATACCCGATCTAAAGCAGGAAGAATTTAATATCTTACAGGACGGCGTGAGTCAAAAGATCGAGTTTTTTGCCACCGTCGCAGAACCAATAAATGTCGCTCTGCTGATCGATACCAGCCAGAGCACGCGTGATGTGCTCGGCAGTATAAAAAAATCCGCGACAAATTTTATCAAATTGCTCCAGCCGACAGATCGGGCGATGGTCGTCAATTTTGATTACGAAACCCACATACTTAGCCCGCTGACCTTAAATCAGGAACAACTAAAGGACGCCATTCATATGGCTGAGATACCCGATCGCGAGGTTGGCACAACCCTGCGCGACGCGGTAGCCGAAACCGTCAAAAAGCAGTTTGCGGGCGTGACGGGACGTAAGGCGATCATTTTAATGACCGACGGTAAAGATCATGGCAGTTACGTCTCTACCGCCGATCTGATCCACTCGCTCGAGGAATCGGATGTCATCGTTTACACCGTGTATTTTAAAACCGGCGAGGGCGGGATGCGTCGGCCAAATTTTGGTGGTATGGGCGGAATGGGTGGTCGGGGTGGCGGCGGTATGGGGCGAGGCGGGAGGAATTCGCGGTTTCCCGGAGGGGACCGGCCGCAGAATCCGCGGCGGCATGAGAGGGCCGAGCGACAAAATGAGGACGCAAAAGAATTTCTCCAAAAACTCTCGGATACGACAGCAGGAAGGTTTTACGAGAGCAAAGCTTCAAACTTCAAAGAGGTTTTTGAGTTAGTGGTTGATGAACTGCGGCATCAATACCGTCTCGGGTATTATCCGCCGGAAGAGGCTCAAAATGCGACGTTTCACGCAATAAAGGTCAAGGTGATACGGCCAAATCTCGTTGTCCGCGCCCGGTCGAGCTATCGGCCGAATATAAAATAACCATGTCGTGAATTATTTCTTTCCCTTTGGCTGTGCGTTCATTTTATCGCCTAAATTTTCGACCGGTGCCGCCTGCGGATCGGCGGTCAAAAACGTAAGCCGCTTGCCCTGCATCAGAAAATTTTTGCCATTCCATTTGTAAAAGCTTCGCGAAAAATGCGTCGGACAGCAAAGCTGTTCAAAGTCACCAGTGATTTTTCCGGTCTCCATTTGGCCAAGCAAAAAGCGATCCTGGCCGTAAAGCTCGATGACTAACATGCCGTTGTCGGTGTAGATATTCTTAAGCCCGCCGTCGGCTCGGTCGCCCGTGCGAAACGGCCAGATCAGATCGGGCTTGCCGTCCTTCCAAGTAAAAACATAGACAAGCTGTGGAATGGCCGAACCCGCAGTCTCGATCTTTAGTATCACAAGAGCCTCGTCCTCGCCATCGCCGGTGACGTCCATATACTTGGTCGTCACATAGGACATCCCGATCCGCCGCTCCGATTTGGCAACAATTTTGTCCTCATCGCTCATATCGTCTTTGACTTGGCCTCCAACCGGAGCAATACGGCCATTAGTCAGCGTAATATCGGTGCTGCCATCGGGGTTTTGCCAGCCGTGCGGAAGATCGTATGTGTAATTCTTAAAATCAAACGTCCCTATCAAAGACGCCGTCGTCGAATTTTTGCTGTCAAGGAATTCAGCCTGTAAATTTGGAGCTGACGGCGAAGGTGAGGACGCCGGCTGTGGTGCGGGGGTCGGCTCGGCAACAGGAGCCGGTGTTTCGACATTTTGATTGGTCTCGACCTTACCGGAGCAAGACACGGCTAAAAGAAGCGCGCCGAGAAGAAAGATCGAGATACTGCTTCGATAAATAATTCCCATTAATAAACTATGCCCTGGTTAAACTACGATACTTAATCCGGTGCGGCTGGTCGGCGTCGTGGCCGAGGCGGCGTTTGCGGTCCTCTTCGTATTCGCTGTAATTACCGTCAAAATATTCAACATGCGAGTCGCCCTCAAAAGCCAAAATATGCGTCGCGATGCGATCCAAAAACCAGCGGTCATGACTAATTACGACTGCGCAGCCAGCAAAGTTTTCGAGCGCCTCCTCGAGCGCCCGCATAGTATTGACGTCGATATCGTTGGTCGGTTCATCGAGCAGCAGCACGTTGGCGCCGGTTTTAAGCATCTTGGCTAGATGGACACGGTTGCGTTCGCCGCCCGAAAGCTGCCCGACAAATTTTTGCTGATCGGCGCCGGAGAAATTGAATTTTGAGACATACGTCCGGGCATTCATTGTGCGTGTCCCTAGAGTGACGTTGTCTAGCCCGTCCGAGATCTCATCATATACATTCTTTTCTGCGTTGAGCGAGTCACGCGATTGATCGACATAGCCGAGCTTGACCGTCTCGCCGACCTTAAACGTCCCGGCGTCGGCCTTCTCCTGTCCGGTGATGAGGCGAAAAAGCGTCGTTTTGCCCGCGCCGTTCGGCCCGATGACCCCAACGATGCCGCCCTTTGGCAGCGAAAATTCGAGATTTTCAAACAGCACCGTGTCGCCGTACCCTTTTGAAACGCAGTGCGCCTCGATGACGATGTCGCCGAGCCTTCCGCCGGGCGGGATGTATATTTCGAGATCGTCGGCATGCTTTTCGGACTCGGTCGCCACCATGGCTTCGTAATCGTTTATGCGAGCTTTTGACTTGGCGTGGCGACCTTTTGGCGACATTCGTATCCACTCCAGCTCGCGTTCGAGAGTCTTTTGGCGTTTGTCCTCGCTGCGGGCTTCTTGTGCGAGACGGACACTTTTTTGCTCGAGCCAACTAGAGTAATTGCCCTTGTAAGGAATACCTTCGCCGCGATCTAATTCGAGTATCCAACCGGCGATATTATCGAGGAAATAACGGTCGTGCGTGACGGCGATGATCGTGCCCTCGTATTTTTGCAGATGCTGTTCGAGCCAAGCGACGGTCTCGGCATCGAGGTGATTGGTCGGCTCGTCAAGCAGTAGAATATGGGGCTTTTGCAGCAGCAGACGGCACAGAGCGACGCGGCGTTTTTCACCGCCACTCAATGTGCTGATGACCGCATCCGGCGGCGGACAGCGCAACGCGTCCATCGCCATCTCAAGCCGCGAATCGAGGTCCCAGGCATCGGCGTGATCGAGCTTTTCCTGTACCTCGCCCTGCCGTTCGATTAGCGCTGTCATCGCGTCGTCGTCCATAGGCTCGGCAAATTTGGCGTTGATCTCCTCGTATTCTTTGAGCAGATCGACAGTAGTCTGGACGGCTTCCTCGACGATCTGCTGGACGGTTTTCGTCTCGTCAAGTTTCGGCTCCTGTTCCAAATAGCCAACGGAATAACCTTTTGAAAAAACGACCTCGCCGTTAAACTCTTTATCGGTACCAGCGATTATGCGGAGCAGCGACGATTTACCCGAGCCATTGAGCCCAAGCACGCCGATCTTTGCTCCGTAAAAAAACGAAAGATAAATGTCCTTTAGGACGGGCTTTTTGTCGTAAAACTTACTGACCTTGACCATCGAAAAGATGATCTTGTTTGGTTCTGGATTGCTCATTTATTGATTACCAAATGCTGGGCGTCGGCCATATTTTCAAGTCTTGCCATCCAAAGTAGATTTGCGTGTAATTCCTTGGGGATATCGACACGTTCTTTCGTCGCATCACGCCCAAGCTCAACCCGCACTTCCATCCAATAGTATTTGTCCGGCGCCGCCTTTTGTGAACTCACGTAAAAATATCGGTACGTCAGACCCGGCATCATATCGAACTTCCGAATCTGCATTGTTTTCCTTAATGCTCGGTATCCCGCGGGTGTAACTCCGAATTGATTATCGCTTGGACATATGGTCAATAACCCCAAAATATTGGCCATCTCTCTCGAAGGCATCAATGAATTCGATCATGCCTTCTTGGTTATCTCGCATTTATCACGCTCTTTCTAACAGACAATTTCTCAATCCTCGACCTGTTTACACCAAACCCAATCCCCGGTGCTTCAGGTGCGATGATCGTTCCGTTCGGCGACACCTCAACTTCGGGAGAGATAATGTCCTCGTGCCAGTAGCGTTTACTGGCCGAGACATCGCCGGGCAGCGTAAATCCGGCGAGCGTGGACATCGCGATGTTGTGCGCGCGGCCGATGCCGCTCTCCAACATACCGCCGCACCAGACGGGTATGCCGGCGGTTCGGCATATCTCTTCGATCTGCTTCGCCTGATTAAAACCGCCGACGCGGCCAAGCTTTACATTTATGATGCGTCCGGCCTTTAGCTCGATGGCTGCTTTGGCACCTTCGGGTGATTTGATCGATTCGTCGAGGCAGATCGGCGTTTTTATCTCATGCTGCAATTTCGAATGGTCAAGCATGTCATCGTAAGCAAGTGGCTGCTCGAACATCATCAGCTCAAATTCATCCATCCGCTTGAACAGTTCAATATCATTCAATGTATAAGCCGAATTTGCATCGCCCATCAGCCGGATTTTGCCAAAATGCTCGCGAACTTTTTTTATAACATCATAATCCCACCGAGGACTTATTTTTATCTTGATGCGTTTATAACCGGCGTCGAGCTCGGTTTGGATCTTGCCCAAAAGCTGCTCGACCGAATCCTGAATACCGATCGAAACGCCGCACTCTATCTCACTTCTGGTGCCGCCGATGTGCCGCCATAGCGGGACGCCGAGCTTTTTGGCTTCGAGATCCCAGCAGGCGGTTTCGATACCGGCCTTTGCCATGCGGTGGCCGCGAACTTTCTTCATCGAATCCCAAATGTCTGCGGCCTTTTCAAATTCCTTTCCGACAACCATCGGAGTAAGAATTTTCTCGACGGTAACCCATGCGGAATCGGTCCATTCATCCGAGTACGAAGGCGTTTCGCCGCACGTGATCTCGCCCCAGCCTTCGTCACCATCCATGTCCTCGACACGCACCAAAATTATGCGCCTTTCGTAAGTCCGGCCAAAGCTCGTCTCAAAAAAATGGACAAGCGGCAGGTTTATCTCGGTGAGTTCAACAGAAAGTATATGTAACATGTGAGCGTTCAACCACCCGCTACCGCAGGTGGTTCAGACTAGCGGCGGCAAAACAATAAGGTTATAAAAGGCGGGCTGGAAATGCAAAGAAGGCGGTTATCCGAGATGCGGAAGCCCGCGCATAAGCAAGGGCGTTACATTCAACGTTGTGTGTTTCGCCCTTGCTTATGCGCGGGCTTTTGCATCTTACTCCACAACCTCAAACTGCACAAACTGTGTCGCGATCTGCTGTTTTGCACCCGCGAGGCTGTCGGTGACGATGATCTGGAGGATATAATCGCCCGGCGGCATACTCTTGCCAAACTGCATCGCCCCTGACGCCTTGAGATTTTGAAAATCGCTCTGACCCGTGAGGTCAACTGCCTTTTGCTGGCCGTCGAGGAGCAATTTGCCATCGCGAAAAACGCGTATCTTTGCCTGCACATTCGGCGTTTTACCGCCTCCCGATTTGGCGTTATAGATCTCGTAGGCGTATCGCAGCACAGTACCCTGTTTGACGCGGCGGAGCGCAGTGTCAGTCAAAGGGTTTGAGCCAACGTTCGCGTCATGCGTGTCGGCGAGCCGTTTCCACTGATCGGCTGTCAAGTCCTCCAAGATGATGCTAGACAGGGTCACGTGGCCTTTTTTGAGGCTCGGCACCTCGATAAATTGGGTCGCCGAGCCGATCTTGCCGGACGAGACGTCGCGGATCGCCACGCGGTATTGATATGCGCCAGGCTTTTTCACCGGAAATGCAAAGTTATAGACAAAACCGTCGGTAATTGCCTTTTGATAAACTGAGCCTTTCAATGTAAGCGTAAAGGTCTTAGCTAGCTGGTCCACGACCTGCCCGTTGTCGCCAAAACTCATCGCAAGCACGTCAAAAGTCGCCTTTTTCGTCCCGTCTTTGTCGTCGGTAAATTGCAAGTCGCGACCGTTGATATGGAGCAGCGAGCGGACAAACGACCCCGTTTTTACATCGCTGCCAAAAAGCGCGTTAAACCGCAGATCGATCCCGCCAACCGCAAACGGCGAGACGAGCGCCGTCTCGAGCTGCTGGCCTGGCGTCAGGGCCGAAGTCGGTTTTTCGACCTTTTTTTGCGCGACGTTAAAAAATCCGCTGCGGTAACGCACCTTTGCGCCGCTTCTCAGAATTTTTACCTCGAGCTTATTAAACTTGCGAGTTGCCGGGTCAAAAGTCTCGGCGTCAGGCTCGTAGGCGACAAGATAATAGCTCTGATCGTCGAGTATCTTGCGCACGCCGCCGCTCAGGTCGTTGTTATTTTTTACCGCAAAACCGCCGGTCTGGTCGGCCAGAAAACTGAGCCCCTCCTGCGTGTCGTGAAGCTGGTCGCTACGCGCCTGAAGCTGCTTGCTCATCGCCGCGGGGCTTGTGTCCGTGACGCTGTCGGCGGCCGTAAAGCCTGTAAATTGCAAGCCGCGGGCATCGACTGTATAAAACACGACCGTCGAGCGATTGGCGACGTCTATCAGCTCCTTTAGAAAATCCATCACCCGCCCGCTCTCCTGATTGCCCTGATCGTCGTTTTCAAACATCTTAAAGCCGTCCGAGAAAAGGATCACGGATTTTCGTCCCGGGAGTTCGCTCATGCCGGTGACGATAAATTTGAGAGCGCCGAGCGTTCCGGTTGCAAAGACACTGCCGCGAAAATCGTCCAGGCTCTGACCCGCATCTGTTGAAGATGTTGTCGCCGTGTCGTCCGGCGTCGCCGATGGATCCGTCTGCATCGACGTATCGGGAGCGGACTCGATCGGGGCAAATGCGCTGACGCCGCCCGTGCCCGACGGATTCCACTTCACCTTTTCTATGGCGGCATACAGGATGCGTTTTTCGGACGTAAATTGCTGCAGCGCGCCGATACCCGCACCGGTGCGAATGATGGCGACCAGGTCGCCCTCTTTCATCTGTTCGTCAACAAATTTTTTGAGCGCCCGGCGCGTCTGATACGCGCTCTCGAACGAGAGCGAAAGGTCGTCAACCACGAGTGCGATCGTTCGGCGTATCTGATCGGGACGCAAAATAGCCTGTGGAATCGGGATCGCGTTTTTATCGTTTTTATCGGCCGGGGTTGGCCTTTCGGTTACGGTTTTGGTCGTCTGGACGAAAGAGAAATTTGTGATCTTTTGCTTCTCGCCGTTTTCATAAATCTCGATCTCGCCGGGTTTTATGTCATTGATGACCTTGCCTTTTAAATCGGTTACGGAAACGTCAACCTGGATCAGATTTGTCGAGATTTTGACGACATCATTATCTGGTGTCGGCGTCGGCACTTGTGCCGATGCGGCAAATGCCAGCACCATCACAGCCGCTATTCCAAATAAACAACCTTTCATATCAGCTTTCATATCAGGGCACAAACACTACTGAACTACTACTGAACTATCTCGAACGGGATATTCTGCACAGCCGTTCGTGCTGGTGTCACCGGGATCTTGATTAACATCATTGGATGAGGACGCGAACGGCAGCGATTGCTCGAGCTCAGTGGTGGCTTCGAGCGCCGCAAATGGGCCGGCGCTGCCGGTTCCGAGACCGTTGTACCGGATCTGATCGATCTCGGCGAGAAGCTGGCGCTTGTCATTGGTAAATTGCTGGAGAGCTCCGATCGCAGCCCCCGTACGGAGGATCGAGATCAGATCACCTTCCCGCATCTGCTCGTTGACGAACTTTCGCAGCGCCGCCTGGACATATGCCATGCTTTGAAACGAGAGGTTCAGGTCGTCCACAACAATAGCCAGCGTTCGGCGGATGTTCTGAGGCTTGATCGGCCCTACCGGTCCGAGCGGAGCCGTCGTTGGCGTGGTTTTTTGTTTTTGCCCTGCGACCTCCGTCGTCTCAACCTTTTTCGGGATGAAGGAAAAATTGGTGATGTCCTGCTTTTTGCCGTTCTGGTAGATCTCGATCTCGTTCGGCTTTAGGTCGGTGACGACCTTGCCCTTGTTGTCAACCACGGTGATATCGACCTGAACAAGGGTCGTAGAGATCTTGACAACATCGTTGTCGGCAGTTGGGGTTGCGGTTGGATTCGGAGTCTGCGCTGCCGCGACCAAGGAGAACAACACGGACATTCCAAGCGCTAAAATACACTTTTTCATCAATCTGGCTCCTGGGCTATTCCACGATCTCAAACTGCACAAACTGCGTCGCGGTTTTTTGCTTATCTTTTGCGTTATTATCGGTTATAGCGATCTCCATCACATAATCGCCGGCGACCATCTCGGTGCCGAGGCTCATCGACGCCTCAAACGGGATCGCCCCGGTATCCCCTCGCGGCTTGGCAGTGACAGCTATTGGCTTACCCTCGAAAACGAGCTTGCCGTCACGAAACAGCATTACTCTTGAAGTCACGTCGCCTTGCCGCGCGTTGAATATCGACAAAGCATAGTTCAGAACGGTCCCGCGTTTGAATTGCCGCAAGGCGGTATCGATCAATGCTCGGCTATGCTCTTGAACGGGGTTTCGGGCTCCTCCCGAACTGCGCTTTTTCCAAGTTTCGAATGAAATGTTTTCAAGGGCGACGCCCGAAAGTGACAATCGTTTTCTGCTAACATCCGGAACCTCGATAAATTGATTGGCCGATCCAACCTTTTCTGAACCATGATCGCGGACCGCGATCCGAAGCTGATACGCACCCGGCTTTTTGATCGGAAATACAAAATCCCCGACAAAACCGTTTTTCAGATAGGCTGCGTAAACGTCTTTCCGCACGGTAAACGTCATTGTTTGTGTAAATTGATCGACCGCGTTTCCATTCTCGCCAAACGCGACCGCCATGACATCAATCGTCGCCTTTTTTCCGCCATTCGGAGCGTCTGAAAATGTAATATCCTGCGTCCTGATATGCAGCAACGACCTGATATACGCCCCACTGAGAACGCTGTTTCCGAATAGCGAATTTAATCGGAGCGAAACTTCGTTAACGGCAAACGGCGAGGTCAGAGCGTCGGCTAACTTGTTCGCAGTATGTTGTTGCGACGTTTCCACCTTTTTTTCGCTGCTTATATTAAAAAAACCGCTTCGGTAGCGTACCTTTGTTTCGGGGCGCGAAACTTTGACGGACAATGTATTGAATTTTCTCGTGTTTGGGTCGAATGTGGAGTCATCCGGCAGATATCCGATCAGATAGTAGCTTTGATCGTCGAGTATTTTGCGAATACCCATTGAGATATCATTGTTATTCATAAATGCCGTGCCGCCGGTTTCCTCGGCAAGATATTTAAGCCCTTCCTGCGTTTCAATGATTTGGGTCTGCCGGCCGCTTTCGACATCCCGGACTTGAGCCTTAGTTCGCCCCATCGTGTTGTCCTGGGCGGTAATACCCGTATATACCAGCCCGCGTGGATCCATCGTATAAATCACCACAGACGCGCGAGTTGCCCTGTCGGCCAACACTTGGATCGCATCATACACCCGGCTCGAATCCCTGTTACCGTCCGCATCCTTGGTATACATCGCGAACCCGTCTGACAAAAGCATTATCGATTTTCGGCCCGGTAGATCGGCCATTCCGCGAACGACATAATTGAGAGCACCCAGCGTTCCGGTAGCAAAAACGCTTGCTCGAAAATCGTCAAGTTCCTGATTTTGTGCATCGGGCGATATGGGCATAGATGCTTCGATTTCATGTTTGCCCTGAAGCGGCGCGAACGCGCCAACATTCCC
Source organism: Pyrinomonadales bacterium (assembly GCA_038226395.1). Taxonomy (GTDB): domain Bacteria; phylum Acidobacteriota; class Blastocatellia; order Pyrinomonadales; family Pyrinomonadaceae; genus OLB17. The sequence goes on from JBBRQM010000069.1 coordinate 16,024, forward strand.
GGTCCCGGATGCGTTAAAACGGATCTTGTCAATTGCGGCATAAAGCTGGCGTTTGTCGTTGGTAAATTGTTGGAGAGCTCCAATGCCGGCACCAGTACGGATGATGGCGACAAGATCGCCTTCGCGCATTTGTTCATCGACAAATTTCCTGAGAGCCTGCTGAACGCCGGCCATGCTCTCGAATGAAAGATTCAGATCGTCCACAACCAGCGCGATCGCGCGTTTTACGTTTTCCGCTTTTATCGGCGTCGCCGGCAAAATAACGCCTGTTTGCGGCTTTAACTTTAGTTTTTGTTCGCCGCCCTCGGTTATCTCGCGTTTATTAGAAATAAATGAAAAATTGCTGATGTCCTGCTTTTTGCCGTTTTGGTAGATCTCGATCTCATCCGGCTTTAGATCGGTGACGATCCTGCCTTTGCCATCCGTCACCGTCACATCGATCTGAACCAGATTGGTCGAGATCTTGACGACCTCCTGGTCGTCCGACGGAACTGGCGTCGGCGTTGGTTTAGCTGGCGGCGTAGTGCCTTGTGAATAAACGGCCGTGGCAAATGCCGACACAAACGCTAGAGCGAGCAAAAACTTCTTCATAAAACTAATCTCCGGGACTATTATTAGACGTTTGTTATGATATTACAGTTTGAGTTTATTGGGAAAATCAATTCTCTCAAGACAAAACGCCTTGTGATCTTTGCATCAAAAAATGGAGGCACGCAATTCTATATGTTTCAAGACGCTTTAAGGTTTAGTATTTTCATCCTATTAACACAGATCCTGTTTACGGTCGGCTGTTCGGCTCAGACCGAGGAGCAGGCCCTGAAATCCCTGCGCGAGATGACCCGTGACGGCAAATTGCCGCCGGAGGATGTGGTGGCGAATATCGAATCGCGTTTTGCCGGCAAGCGAACGGGCGCGCTCGCCAAGCTGCTGCATGCCCGGATCAAATTTGAGACAGGCGATTTTGCCGGTGCTGCGGCGATCCTGAATAGCGACGTTTTTCGCCAAAAGACACAGGTCGCCGATCACGCGTTGTGGCTGCGCGGCCGGGCTTTGCAGGCGGCCGGAAATCACGGCGAGGCCCTGAATGTTTTCAGCAAAATGATCCAGGACTATCCCGCTTCAGTCCGTTTCCGTGATTCAAAATTGCTGTGGGCGACATCGGCGATCGCTTCGGGCCACGCTGTTGACGTTCCGGGGTATTTGGTCGATCTGAGTGCGAAAAATGACCCGGACGCATTACTAATGACGGCAAAAGCCTATGATGCGCAAAGTTCAACCGGCGAAGCGATCAGTTACTACCGAAAAACATATTTCCTGGCTGCCAGTTCGGCCGCCGCAAAAGAAGCGGAAACAAAATTGACCGCTTTAGGGCAGCCGTTCACACCGCAGACCGGCGAGGAGCAGCTTGCCCGTTCAAATAAGCTATTTGAGGCCAAAAATTACGTTGAAGCCGCTGCCGCCTATTCGGATCTCGCCGCGAAATTCCCGGCGTCTGTCGCGCCTCAGATACAGGTTCGACGAATGACGGCGCTCGCAAATACGGGCAAAATGGCCGACGCGCAGAATGTATTTAATTCGCTTCCCGCGTCGGCAAAAGAGCGTGAGGACGGCTATCGTCAACTCGTGCTCGGCTATGCAAAAGCCAAAATGTGGCCACAGGCCCGCTCGACAGCAGACGAAATGCGGCAAAAGTTTCCCACCGGATCATTGGTCGCCAAAACGCTGATCGACGCCGGACTGGCGGCTCGCGATGCCCATAACCGCACTGATGAGGGCTATTTTCTCAACACTGCGGTAGCCGCATACCCAAACGCCATCGAGGTCGCCCAGGCGCAGTTTGAGGCCGCGTGGTTCCAGCACGAGAGCAATAATTTTGCCCTCTCGTCGCAGATGTTTATCGACCATCTCGCCCGATACGCCGACAAGGACACGACCAATCGCGGCAAGGCCGGATATTGGGCAGCCCGCGATTCGGAAAAGGCCGGCAATATCGCGAGCGCCTGTGCTCTCTATGATGGCGTGATCTATCGCTATAACGCTAATTGGTACGGCTATCTGGCCACGCAGCGGCTCGCAAATCTCAAAAATCAGGGACAATGCCAGACACCGCAAAACGCAATGACGAATCAGCTCGTCACAAAGGCTATCGCAAATCTGCGGATCGTCAACGTCGCCGCCGAAAC
>JBBRQM010000070.1:0-17940 GCA_038226395.1 Pyrinomonadales bacterium
ACCATTCATCGCGGCACAGCTGGCGGCGGCGGGCTGACAAAGATCGGCGATGATAATCTGTTGATGGTTCAGACGCATGTCGCTCACGATTGCCGGCTCGGCAACGAGATAATTATGGCAAACGCGGCTACGCTGGGCGGGCATGTCGAGATTGGCGACCGCTCAAGCGTCGGTGCATTTGCCGGTGTTCACCAGTTTTGCCGGATTGGTTACGAATCGTTTATCGGCGGCGGCTCGATCCTCGTAAAGGACGCCCTGCCGTTTGCCATATCTCAAGGCAATCACGCCAAATGCTTCGGCCTCAACAGCATTGGGATGCGGCGGCGTGGCTATAACCGCGAGACGATCAAAAAGCTGGGTCATGCCTTTCACCTCTTGCTCGCCGCTAAACTGAATACCACTCAGGCCGTCGAAAAAATCCGCGAGGAAATCACCGACTGTAAGGAAGTTGATATGCTCGTTGAGTTTATCGAAGCGTCAAAGCGCGGCGTTATAAAATAAGTGAGAACCGGAACAGTAGCGACCGGATACTCCCGGATTCTATGCAAAACAGTCAGCAAGTATTAGATGAATTCGGCAAACGCATCCAGCGTTGCTATGGCTGTTTTGTCGCATACCATCTCAAGGATATGTATCTCGGCGAGGATGTCACGTTTTTTTGCGAGCACTGCAAAAACGAGACGATGTTCCACTTCGACCAGTTTGCCGGCCTCCTCGACATCTCCAAACTCAAAGAAGGCGCCGAAGAGCATTACCATTGAGGCCAACAGCCAATGAAGAGCTAAAATCTCACAGTTTCTTCGACCGCGTCCGATCCGGTATGCGTAGATTTCCAATCCTCTTCCGTGCCGTAAAAACTGACGTCAAATTTTAGCAAGCTTTTGGCCGGGATGCCGTCAAACTCTTGCGGGGCGTCCTCAAAAGCGGCGATCGTTCCGACGCCGATCACCTCGGCGCCGAGGTCTTTAACCAGATCGATCGTTTCGCGGATGGCTTTGCCCGAGCGGTTGATATCGTCAACGATTATCGCCGGGAAAACATCGCCTTCGAGAACATATTGACGAAACTGTCGCTTGCCGTCCTCCATCTCTGCCCAGTATATCTGTTGGGCGCTGAGAGCCTCGCGCACGCCAAATGCGACCATGATGCCGCCCGGACTCGGGCTAATTACAGAGACTTGCGGCAAGCGGCTCGAAATGGATTTTTCCATGCGAAACATCCGGCTCAGGCCCACCGATAATATCCGGGCATTGTCGTAATAACGAAACGCGAGCGGCATCTGAAAATAATGCGAGGCGTGTTTGCCGTTAGGATAGACAAAATGCCCTTTTCGATATGCACCGGTTACGGTAAGGATATCCATCACGGATTCCGGCGGCGGTATCAGATTTACCATTGTAATTCTCCTTTCACAATTGGACGATTATACAACTGTCACCCAAAGGATGTAAAACATCAACTAACTCTCCGGGCGCAAAACCGTCTTGATCAAATTCTGCTGGTCGCGGCTCATTTCTGGCGGAATTTGATCGGGACTGCACCAACGCAATTCGGTAATTTCGCGGCTTTTGATCTCGCCCGCTCCCTCGGATCTGGCAGTAAAAATGATCTCGATATGGCGTTTTATTACGCGAACGCGAAGGAGCGACACATCGGTCAATTCGAGACCGGTTTCCTCGCGGATCTCGCGCCCTAATGCCGCCTCGGGCTGCTCATTAGGGTCGATAAAACCGCCCGGCATGCCCCAGCCCGATTTTGGCCTCAGCACATGATCGAGCAGCAGCACCTCGCCTCGCTCGTTAGTTATTACGGCTGCGACCGACGCCGTAAATTTTGGCTGCAAACGCCGCATGATCCACGTCCTCAACGAGGGCGTCAGCATCTTCCAAAATTTACTCACCGCTCCAACCAGCATTTTTTAACGGAAACGTCGATTTTTCGTTAGGGTCTGCTATCTTAGGTTATTTTTTCAGGCGGGTTTTTACAACTCGGGGTATGCCTTGCAGGTCGTCGAAGCTCTCGGGCGGCTCCCAGATATTGGGGTCAAAGATAGCCCGCACGGCTGCAATTTGGTCGATTCCGATCTCGAGCAGCAGCGAAGCGCGCGGCTTTAAAAACCTGGGAGCGCCGTTAATAATTCGCTCGATGATCGCGAGACCACCGACGCCGCCGTCCAGCGCGATGTGAGACTCGTATTTTGTAACCTCAGGCTGCAGACCGGCAAGATGATCCTGTGGTACATATGGCGGGTTTGAAACGATCAGGTCAAACTCTCCCGAAAGCCCATCATAGAGATCGACGTGGCGCAGGGATAAACGGTCCTCAACCTGATGCTTGTCCGCATTGGCTTGCGCGACAAGAAGCGCCTTTTCGGAAATGTCGACCCCGACAGCCTTTGCATTTTTCAGATGGTAAAGAGCGGAAATCGAGACACAGCCGGAACCCACGCCGATTTCGAGAAAGACCGGCGCGTCGGTTGTCGATAACGTTTTAATTGACTGTTCGACCAGAAGCTCGGTTTCAGGCCGCGGTATTAAAACGTCGGGTGTAAGCGTAAAATCGAGGCCGTAGAATTCCCGATGTCCGGTGATATACTGAAACGGCTCGCGTTTTGCACGGCGTTCAACATAATCTATAAATAGCTCACGTTCAGTGTGAGAAAGTTCGTGTTCAGGATGCGCGATGAGAAACGCTTTTTCTTTTTGAATCGCAAACACCAGCAACGAGGCGGCTTCGCGATAGTTTTCAACAATACCGTTCTTGCCCAAAATACCGGCTGCCATGTCGAGCGCCTCTAAGATATTCATTTCGATCCGTCACCGCGAAAAACCGCCGGAGCGGTGAGAAAAATTATCTTGACATCGAGCATCAACGACCAGTTTTCGATATAAAAGAGATCTACCTTGACCATTTCGTCAAAAGTCAGGCGGTTGCGCCCCGACACTTGCCAAAGGCCGGTAATGCCGGGCTTCATGTCGAGCCGCTTGCGATGCCAGACATCGTATTCCTCGACCTCGTAGGGAATGGGTGGCCGCGGCCCGACAATACTCATCTCGCCGCGAATGACGTTCAAAATCTGGGGCAATTCGTCAAGACTCGTGCGCCGGAGCCATCGCCCTATTCGCGTCACACGCGGATCATCTCTGACCTTTCCATATAACGGTGCATCTTCGTCACCGGCGTTGGCGTCCGTCAATCCCTCGATATTTTTTTGATACATTTCCCGGTGTATGTTTTCATCAGAATTGACGAGCATCGTGCGGAATTTGTAGCAAAGAAATCGACGGCCATCCATTCCGATGCGTTCTTGTCGAAACAGAACAGAGCCTGGGGAATCAAATTTCACCAAAATCGAAATCAACACCCAAAACGGCAGGGCCAGAAGCCCTGCAATCGAGGCGATCACCAGATCCGAAAGACGCTTGATAAATCGCTGAATATCGGTAAGTGGCTCGCGAAAAAGCCGCACCATCGGCAGCACGCCGATCTGCTCGACGCTCGTTTTTTGCGGCAAAAGGTCAAACAGGCTTGGCGCAAATCGAAACTCCACCTTATTCGCCCGGCCGATCTGCATCATTGCCTCAAATAGCCGCTCGCTCTCGATGCTGTTGTCGGTAATTATCACTTCCTGGATGTGATACGTGCGGATCAGAACGGCAAGATCGTCGAGCCGTCCGAGAATAGGCGACCTCTCGCCGTTCTCCATTTTAAATTCTCGGCCGGGCTTGAATTTGACGTTGGCATCGCCGCTCTCGATAATCCCAAACACGCGATATCCAAGTGCGGGGCGATCGCGGAGTTCCTGTAGAGTCTGCGCTGCCTCGCTGTTTGTGCCGACGATCAAGGTCGGGATCAGATTGATTCCACGCTCGCGAATCCGCGTCTGAATAAATCGCAGTCCTTCGTGAAACAAAGTAAAAGCCGCAAGCGAGAGTGCAAAATCAACCAGGAAAACCCCTCGGGAATACGAAAATTCGCGAAAAGAAAATCCGCCCCGAAACAAAAACGCCCACGCTACGACTAGGAGCGAGCTGACAAGGATTGCCTTGAATATCCTGATCGTTTCCTGCAAATAAGTGAACGCGCCGGCAAAACGGTAAACGCGTTCATAGACGAGCAAGCCAAGCCGGGCCGGAACTGCGAGAAGCAAAATCCCGGCATAGGGTACGAACTGTTTTGACCATGCCCATGCCGTCGCTGACAAAACAGGCTGACCCTCACGCAACTTGAAAGCCAACACAAAGCAAATTACTGCTAAAAAAGCGTCTCCCGCAAAAGTCAGGGTTTTTGCAGCGGGCATCACCCAGACCGGTACCCGGTTGTGAGTTTGTCCGGCTGGTATCGGCGGATGTGTGCTTGTAACAGGATTATCGTCCACGACTATCAATAATACCGCCTAAGCTTATAACTCCGTAATACATAGCACTATAATAGGTGTTTATCAGACTTTTGCGATCCGCGGCGGTGAAGCGAGCGACAGATCTTCCGTTTCGAGCGTGAGATTAGGATTGTAATAGGGATCATGTTCAAAGTAGCCCGCCCACTTTTTTTTCAATATCTCCAGCTCGTCCACAGATTCTTTTGGATCATCGGGTTGGACAACCTGTGCCCAGGGCGTCCAAACATTACGGCAGCCGGCTTCCAATAGACGCAGACAGAGATCAACATCGGCATAAATGTTCGGAAAATTCCCCGTATCAAATCCGCCAATCTCGTCAAAAACGCTTTTTTTGATCGCCAGGCAATCTATCGAAACAGCCGAGAAGTTTTGCGCGAGATCCAGTCGGCGAAAAAGTCCCGGTAAGGTCGATAAAGCGTTATGATTGGGGCGTCCCACACCGTTTTCTAACCCCAGAATAAATCCCGCGTGCTTTATTCGCTTGTTTGGATAAATGATCCTGGCTCCAACGGCTCCTGTATTTTTTTGAATTGTATGGCCTGTCAGCACGTCGAGCCAGCCATCTGATGCCTGCGTTGTTGATCCGTCAACAAAACATAAAACTTCGCCTGAGGCATGTCGGGCGGCTGCGTTAAGTCGTGCATACTTTGATTCGGCCGGTTCAAGGTTTCCATCGTCTGCCGGTATCACGATCATTTCGGTCGGGTAAACAGAGGAATTCAGTTTTAACGTCTCTTTTAGATGGGTATCAGTCTTAGTAGCCCCATAAACAATGATACTCACAACTGGCGGCGGTGTCGGCGGTGCGTGGATGACGCGGTGCAATTGTCCCACGCCGCGAACCGACTTTGCGTTGATGCCGGTTCGCTCAAAATGCTCGTTAATCGCTGCCCTGGCCCGCTCGTGAGCATACGGTTTTTCTTCGGATGCGAGAGCGACTGAGCCGCGGATAGCCCGCCAATGATAAAGCACCCTCGGGATGTGATGGATATTTTCCGGCTGTGTTTTTTCTATTGCTCTCAGCGCGAGATCATAATCCTGACTGCCCTCATAACCGACGCGGAAACCACCGATCTGTCTAAGCAGCGCGCTCCGGTAAACTATCAGATGCGAGATAAAATTTACCGAGTAAAACAGATCCGGGCTCCAGTCCGGTTTGAATTGCGGGTCAAATCGGTGATCCCGCTCGCCAATCTTGTCTTCGTCCGAATAGATAATGTCGGCGACGGGATGTTGGTTTATTTCTTTTGCGACAAAATAGAGAGCCTCAGGCGCAAGTTCGTCGTCATGATCCATCAGGGCGGTAAAATCACCCGTCACGATTTCCAAAGCGGAGTTTGAAGCGGCTGAGATATGGCCGTTTTCGGTTCTAAAGGCCAATTTGATCCGCTGATCGGCGTCGGCGTTTTCTTCGAGGATTCGTCTCACATGCGGCTTTGATGAATAATCGTCGGCAATGCAAAGCTCCCAGTTCTCGTATATTTGTGATCTGACCGAATCTATTGCCTTTCGCAGCCATTGCTCGTCAACGTTGTAAACCGGCATCAGGATAGAGATCACCGGACGAAGTGTGAACCCGTCAATCTCAATCCGCGCGCTTTTCGTATCTTCGGCGGAAAGCGTGTTGTATGTTTTATTCCAAAGCGCGTAGGAATTTTTTCCATTGTTGACGGCCATGCGCCGCCATGCTTTGCCGACGACGCTCAAAATACCATCGTGTCGGGCAACGTGGATCAGTTGTCGCAAAAGATTTGCCATTAGATAATTCTGACCACCCAGGCCTAATTTATTTCCGAATCAAGTCCAGGATCGCGCTCTGCCAGCCCCTGGAAAAAAGACCGTATCTGCCGGTCTCAAACTCGCGCAAAACACCAGGCAATCGAAGCATACGCGATGAGGGAAGCGACGACCGGGCATTTATATGTTCGACGTTTCCCCCGATACAGCATCGGGCTTCTTCGATTAACTGTATTAATGCCGCAGTGTCAGGTACTCTCGATCTTTCGGGGGCAACTGACTGCATAAGAGCGAGTTTTTCGGATGACAAAATCAGTAAATAATCTTCCAGTCTCTGGATTGCTATGTGTCTATCCTCCAATGTCATCGAATAACGCTCTGCTCTCGAAATTTGCCATCTCCTCAATCCGGCGCCAAGTTGTTGGCCTGAGTGCTGTCTATATTTGATCAGGGGATCACGGATAAAACGAATTCGCGAGCACATTGCAGACACGAGGCTGATCCAACCATCGTGTATAAACTCTGTAAACTCAGGTATCGGCAAGATTGCCTGCAGAATCATTGAACGAAACGCCATCGTTGCACCGGTAACGACATTATATTGAAGCAGCACATCTATAGCGCGGCCATTCGTGAAAGCTTTCTGGTCACGCGGGCGAAAGGTTTCTATCCAAAGACGGCGCCCTATAGGACGTAGGTTTTCGTCGGTGAGCGTCGCATCGCTGAATACAAGTCCGACTTTTGGGTCGGCTTCAAATTCAGCCGCTATTCGCTCCAGCTTTTGCGGGAGCCAAACGTCGTCCTGATCCGACAGAGCTATAATGTCGCTCTTACAATTTTTGATCGCTTGCTCAAAGTTTTTGGTCGAACCGAGATTTTGTTCGTTTTGGAGAATAATAACGGGGAAAATGACTCTTCGTGAAAACTCGCGGACAATTTCAACTGTCTCGTCAGTCGATCTGTCATCACAAACTATCAGTTCATCCGGCAGCCGGATTTGTGCCGCAATGCTGTCTAGCTGCTCACGCAGAAAACTCGAGCCGTTATATGTGCACATCGCGACAGAAATCGTTAATTTGTTATCGGTATTCTTCACAAAATTAGGCAAGTTTCATATTTTACCACTTAGACCAAAGCGAGACCGACGACTGGCAACATTTTGATCAAAGCCAAGACTTCCTTTCGCTCCAATTGATTGCCGCTAGCGTAATTCATCGTTATCCGGCACTCCTACGTGTATTATATTAAACAGGGAATCCTGAATAGAAATGATCGATATTCTGATGTCAACATACCACGGGCAAGAGTTTTTGCGACCTCAGGTGGACTCGATCCTCTCTCAGGATCACCGTGATATCAGGCTGATCGTCCGCGATGACGGCTCGACTGACGCGACCAACACGATTTTAAATGAGTATGCTGAGCGGGATGACAGGATAACTGTAATTACAGATGATCTCGGGAATTTAGGGGCATTCGCGTCGTTCATGAGACTGGTAGAGGTTTCGGATGCTCCATATTTTATGTTCGCCGATCAGGACGATGTTTGGCTGCCGGAAAAGATTTCGAAGATGCTCGCGAAGATGACAGAGTTGACCGATAGACACGGCAGTGACAATGCGATTGTCGTTTTTAGCGATTTATCGATCGCCGACGAAGATCTTAATCTCGTTGATCGATCGCTCTGGCATTATCAGCAGTTTGATCCGAATATCAGCGGCGATTGGAAGCATCTGCTCGCCCAAAACGTCGTCCTCGGCTGTGCGATGATAGCAAATGCCGGGGCCCGCGAGATCTCGCTGCCATATCGTCTGCCGGACATGCCTCACGATCAATGGGTCGCCGTTAACACTGCCAAATATGGGCAAATCGCCTTCATCTCCGAGCCGACGATCCTCTACCGGCAGCACGAACAAAATCACTCGGGTGCAAACAGCTTTCGGCTAAAATATGCCCTTTCGCGTCTGCCGAATTTTGTCAGGACAATCGGGGAATATCGGCAGGCCGTAAAGGTTTTCGGCGGCGTAACGACGATGGAACTTATCTTGAACAAGGTGCGGCTAAACATGCGGCGCTTTAGAAAGCGCGACGATTTTTAATGATGCCGATGACAACAACGCCAATTATCAGGCGCGGCGATGCAGTTCGCATCGTCAGCCTTGATATAAATTTAGTAACGCTCGACCGGGCAATTCTGCGGATTCAGGAGCTGCGCGATGGGGGCGGGGGATACGTGTGTTTTTCGACCGTGCACATGGTCATGGAATCTTACGACAATCCTGCATACGCCGAAGTCGTTAACGGGGCTGATCTGGTCATCCCCGACGGCATGCCGCTCGTCTGGATTCAGCATGGAAAAGGCCGACGCGAGGCAGAGCGTGTGCGTGCAAACGACCTGATGATCAGCCTGTGTAAATACGCTGAAGAAAATGGCCTGAGCGTTGGGTTTTACGGTGCAGCTCAGAGCGTGATTGATGGGATAAAGATGCGTGCGGCCGATGATTTCCCATCTCTAAAGATCGCGTATGCATGCTCGCCGCCCTTTCGTCCGCTGACGGATGCCGAGGACGATCAGATCGTTAAAAACATCAATGCCGCCGATCCCGCTTTTCTATTTGTCGGGCTTGGGTGTCCTAAACAGGAGATATGGATGTCGGCGCATCGCGGCTCGCTCAGATGCGTGTCGCTCGGGGTTGGCGCGTCATTTGATTTTTTTGCCGGGAATGTCAGGGAGTCGCCCGAATGGCTGGGCAGACTTGGACTGGAATGGCTGTTTCGTTTGACTCAGGAGCCGAAACGCCTCTGGCGGCGGTATTTGATTTTGAACCCGCGATTTGTTGCACTTGCCGCTATGCAGCTTTTGGGCTTGAGAAAGTTTGATAAATAGTCAGAGGAACCAGGCTTTGCCCTTTTCGGCGAAAAACAAGATAATTAGTGATTGCATCGCTGACGGTCATGAAATTTTTCTCGAATATCAGGCTCCTGTTGTTGGCATTGTGGCTCGGTGCAGCGGTATTTTTTATCGGCGTTGCGCAGAGTGCGTTTGCTGTATTGACCGACCGCGAGTTGGCCGGGGCCGTAGTAAACCGGAATCTGACAATCCTGAATTTCGCCGGCATGGGTATCGCCTTAATTTTGATCCTGACGTCATTAATTGCGACGGGTACAATCAATAAATTTTGGCTCTGGATCGAGCGATTATTATTGATCGTCTTTGCCGCAGCGTGTGTCATCGGGCAATTTGTCATTGGACTCTGGCTGGCGTCGATCCGCTTACAGATGAGCGGCCCGATTGACCAACTCGCCATTGATGACCCACTTCGTATTCAATTCAATACGGTACACCAATATTCGGTTTGGGTATTATTTACCGCGATGGCTGCCGTTTTGATCACTTTTTTTATCTTGTCTAGCCGCAAATTTGGTGCGGCTGCCTCGGGCAAGGCCGATGTTTACGATTTTTCAAAGGAATTTAAGGTCTGAACTTTTATGGAACTGATCGAAAATCTTAGCGATTTTACTAGTCGCTTTTCCCGGTGGCGAGCGAACGACGAACTATCCGGTTATCCGTGGGTTCAGAATATTCATTCACCCTTTACGCCCGCGCGGCGTGCGTTGCCGATGCTCAATCTGGCTTTGATCTCATCGGCGGGAGCATATATCGAGGGGATGGCTCCCTTTGATATCGAATCGACCGACGGCGATATAAATTTCTTCGAAATACCGGTCGAGGTCGAGGCCGGTGATATACGTTACGCCGCAAAAGGTTATGATTCGACAGCCGTACGCGAAGATCGAAACTCGCAGATACCGATCGACCGCCTGTCGGAATATGAGGCAAATGCCGTTATCGGCGGCCTCAATAACGTCTGGTGGAGCATCAGCAGCCACATTCCAAACTCACAGCGCGTCGCCGAGGAGCTTGCCCCAAAACTATCCGAACGCCTTCATCGTTATGACATTCAGACAGCATTGCTCATCCCGGCTTCGCGTCTCTGTCACCAGACGCTCGGCATCGTTGCCCGCGCCATCGAGCAGAGCGGCATACCGACAATGATGCTCTCTGTCGATCCAAAGATAAGCGACAATGTCAGACCCCCTCGCACCGCATACTACAGAGGGGAATTGGGCGCGGTCGCGGGAAAACCAAATTGGCGTGAATATCAACTTCGCATTCTCGACGAGGCCTTGCGTTGGACGGAAACATTTGACCAGCCCGGCTCTCGAAAACTCGCAGTCGACCTCGAAACACAGGTCGAAGCCGCCCGTGGCGAGAGCTAAGAATTATAGCCGCAAAAAATCGCAAAAACCACAAAATAAGATGTATTAATTTTGCGTCTTTTGTGCCTTTTTCGCGGCTAATTTCCTAGCCGCTCATTTGCCAGTGCTTTATCGCCTCGATCGGATAGATCAGCATAATGATATTAATGAGCAAACTATCGTGTATCCAGAAGATCAGAATCGCCTCAGTCACTATGAACAAAGCCAGCGAACGCCAAAACCTCAATTTGTACGCGATCACAAAACCCGTCGCGCAGCACACAATATCCGACATCGAATTTATGATCGAGTCGCCAAAATAATTGAGCGATATCGTTGCCTCGCGGTAGCGATTGATCACATATGAAGAGTTTTCGGCTACTTCCCAACTGCCTTCGATAGCGACAGCGATCAGCATCCGCCATGCCAACGGAACGCGTGGAAAGACCAGGCCGATGATCCAGAATTCGAGCACGCCGTGCAGGATATGCGTGAATGAATAAGGATCGATCAGGTGCTGTGAATTATGCGTTGACCAGATGTCCCATGACCATGGCACATAGTCGCCGGCCTGGCACCACCAGACGTGACCCTCATATATCTCCGCGTTAAGCGCTATCGCAATGACAACCAGCATCGCGATCCACGGCAGATAATCCTTTGGAGATTCGAGTGCAAAAAGTCGTTTTTGTCTAAGGTCTTGTGGCAGGGTCATTAAAATTGTCTATTAAGTGAGCGGAGTTTTTGCTCGCGCCCGGAAAAGAAGCTGGAGTTTATCTCTATTCCGCAGAAACAGTTCTTTGCCGTGAAGAGCCGCGAGAAACGCATGCCAAAATTCAAATCAAAAGAAGATTTTAATCGTGATCATTATACTCATCTAAGTAGCGGTATGCTTGGTAATATAAATACCAGTTTCCTTCAACGTTACGAAAACTACTGATTTTTTCGCCAGTTTTCAAATTTTCATAACTTGTCGCGTCGAAAACGTCAAGATTATTAACGATTTGCTCTTTGGGAGGATTATTATCAAACCAACAATAACCTTTTAGTGAAGAATAAGATATATTTCCATTATGTTTCTCATTTTTGTCAAAAATGGAAAAAATGTAGAAGCGACTCTCTAAGTAATGAGATAACTCAAAACACATAGAATTACCGGCAATAGGAAACGGGAAAGGGCGTTCGGGCAAAAATTTGCGCCATAATAACTCGTACTCTTTAGTTTTCTCGTCGCTGATCCTGTTTTCGTTTAGATCTTCTGTAGAGACGTATGAATACTTCCAATTTTTCTCTTTGCTTATTTGAACGAGGCGAGTGAGGTCTTCTTTGTTTTTTTGAAAATTGGTTATCAATGTTTCATCCGTCTTGTGCGACGGCTTGGAATTAAACCAATTGCAGCCCGACATCCAAAACACTAAAATGGAAACAAGAAAAATAGTTAACAGTCCAGATCTGCAAAAGTAATAAATTGAATAGCTTCGCATAATTACATAACCTCCTTCGGCTTTTTCAGTAACTTTAACACGAAACTCTCTCGGAAGACTACTCTGTTGAAACTATACCTTCGCCGTGGAGAGCAGCATTAAGCGTGTGCCATGACAGGCTGGCGCATTTTACGCGGGCTGGAAATTCGAGCACGCCGGCAAATATCCTAAGTTTGCCGAGGTGATTCTTGTCCGTTTCGATATCGAGGTCGCCCGTCACCATCCGGTGAAATTCACCAAAGATCGCCTCAACCTCGTCTTTTGTTTTGCCTTTCACTGTCTGCGTCATCATGCTCGCCGAGGCTTTAGAAATGGCGCAGCCCGAGCCTTTGAACGACACGTCCACTACCGTATCGCCGTCCATCGCGACATAAACGCGCAGCGCATCGCCGCATAACGGATTCTTGCCGTCCGCGTATTTGTCGGTACCGGGGATCTCGCGAAAATTTCGCGGGTTTTTGTTGTGGTCCAGGATCGTTTCCTGGTAGAGTTCGTTCAGTTCTGACATTAATGTTTCAGTAAATATGCTTTGAAAAATCTCTCAAGGTCGTCGGCCAGACCTACCTTAAATAAGGCAGTTCCGTGCCCACCGCTATCCTTGACCACCCGTGTGATCCTTTCAGGCTGGGTCCATTGGCTGACAAGAGTGTCGACTGCTTTTGCAGATTCCGGATCGTCCTTCGCCGCAGCCATAAAAATCGCACAATCGGAACCATATTTTTGTAAAGCAGGTTCCACGGCCAAGTTGCCAAAATAGTTGAGGCCCGGCGACAAAAGTGCAATCACTAAACCTTTTGAATGTTCTGCTCCGAATATCACGGCGAGGCTGCTTCCATAAGAAGCACCTACAATTCCGATATAATTGCGGTCAACATTAGATTGTTTTTTTAGGTAATTAAACGCAGCATCCACGTCGCCGAGCATGGCCTTGACATCTGCATCTGTTCGCCCGGCCGAGACCGTGTTGCCATCTGCGCGTTTTGTCGATTCGCCAAAGCCGCGTCCGTCAATTGAGAGCACGGCAAAACCCCTGGCCTGCATCCGCTTTGCAAAATCGTCATACGAATGCCGGTCGCTCTGCCATTGATGAAGTAGCAGCAAAGCCGGTGAATTCGGTTTCGCCGCCGGATAAAGTGACCCCACGAGCTTAACACCGTCCGGCGAGTCGATCGCCACGGTTTGCGCGATGTCAGCGGCAGGTGCCGGTGAGATCGGGGCATTACCAGCCGGCTCATTTTTGTTTGTTGCCGCCCCGCCGCAAGCCGCAAGCGATAAGAACATACACAAGATCGCTGTCAACTTCATGCAAATACCTCTATAACCTTCTGCACCGCATCGGCCAATTTATCTACTTCCTCTTTTGTATTATAAAACGCGAACGACGCCCGGGCCGTTGCCGGAACGTCAAAAAACTCCATTACCGGCTGTGCACAATGGTGTCCTGCTCGGACGGCAATGCCATCCTGATCGAGTATCGTGCCGATGTCGTGAGGGTGAATATTTTCTATCGTAAATGAGAGAACAGACGCTTTTTTCGCAGCCGTTCCTATGATCTTGACGCCGGGAATATCGGCAAGACGCTCGGTCGCGTATTCGAGCAATTCGTGTTCATACGCCGCCGCCGCCTCAAAATCGATAGAGTTGATATAGTCAACCGCCGCACCTAAACCAATGCCGGCCGCGATTGCCGGTGTTCCGGCCTCATATTTATCCGGGAGCCCTGCAAATGTTGTCCCCTCAAAACTGACCGTGCGGATCATGCCACCACCGGTCTGATAAGGAGGCATTTTTTCGAGCCATTCCTTTTTGCCGTAGAGGATGCCGCTGCCCGTCGGGCCAAACATTTTGTGGCCGGAAAACGCAAAAAAATCACAATCAAGGTCCTGAACATCAACCGGAAAATGCGGCACGCTCTGGGCGGCATCGACGCAGACCGGCACGCCGTATTTGTGCGCCGTTGCGATCATTTCTTTGACCGGATTGACCGTGCCAAGCGAATTAGAGACATGCGTGACGGCAACCATCTTTGTCCGCTCATTTAGCAGATTTTCGTATTCGTCTATTATCAGCTCGCCTCGTTCATTCATCGGGATCATGCGAACTTTTGCTCCGCGTTCCTCGGCGACGATCTGCCACGGGATGATGTTCGAGTGGTGCTCCATCTGTGAAACCAGTATCTCGTCGCCTTTGTCGATAAACTTACGCCCGTATGAATATGCGACCAGATTCACGCCCTCGGTCGTCCCGCGAACAAAGATGCACTCTTTTGCCTCTTTGGCGTTGATGAACCGTTTCACCTTTTCGCGCGCTGCCTCGTAGGCGGTCGTCGCATGCTGAGATAGATAATGCACGCCGCGATGGACATTTGAGTGTTCCTCGGCCAGGTATTTCGAGCCGCGATCGATCACCAACTGCGGCACCTGCGACGAGGCGCCGTTGTCCAGATAGACGAGCGGCTTGCCGTTAACCTCTCTCGAAAGCACCGGAAAATCCTTTCTAATTTTTTCAACATCCCAATTGCTCATTGCTTTTACAGCTTTCATTTTAGCCATCCAATTTTGTTTTCAAGCGGTTTAATACCGTTGCATCCAGATCCTTTTTGATTGATTCGATCTCGATCTTGTTGATAATCTCCTCGGCGAATCCATACGTCAGTAAGTTTCTCGCAAGAGTTTCGGGCAAGCCGCGGGTCAGCAAATAAAACAACTCCTCTTCCTCGAGCTGGCCGACGGTCGCGCCGTGCGAGCATTTTACATCGTCGTTAAAAATCTCAAGCTGCGGTTTTGTATCGACGCGGGCGTCGTTTGAGAGCAGAAGATTTTTGTTCGATTGCTGTGCGTCAGTGCCGTGAGCATTTTCACGAACAAAGACTTTACCGTTAAAAACGCCACGCGAATGGTCGTTGAGCACGCCCTTATAATTCTGATGCGAAGTGCAGTTTGGCACTGTATGATCGATCACCGAGTGCGTGTCGTGGTGCTGGCTGTCGTTCAGCATATAAAGCCCGTCGACAAAGGCCTCGCCACCCTCAGCGGTGAATTTGACCCCAATGCCGTGACGCGAGAGATGCCCGCCCAGATTGATATTTGTCGTGTTATAAACGCTTGAGCGTCCGATGGAGACCTCCGTCGTGCCGATGTGAAATGCCTCGGTGGATTCCCGCTGAACGCGATAATGCGTCAAGTTCGCATTGTCTTCGACGATTATCTGCACCACCGCATTAGTAAAGCTCTTCGCTGTCGAAGTATAAGATTCGAGGATTGTCGCCTTACTCCCTGCCTCCGCGATGATCAAAACGTGGGGGAAGATCACTGTGTTTTCACTCGCCGCAAATGAAAGCTCGATCGGCTCTGCGACGCTTGTTTCTTTTGGAATAACGACGACAGCAAACTGAGCGAATGCGAGATTTAGAGCGGTAAATCCATTACGGCGGTAACCGAATGCCCGCACCATTTCTTCTGACTTTTCGCCTGCGAGCGAGAAGTCAGAAGAAAAAGGGGCTACCGTCCACGCCTCGTTCGCGATTGGCGCGACGTTGGTATATTTCCAGTCCTCATTGTTGACAGTAGGGAAGCCTTCCGCCAAAAAATGCGCAAATGCCTGTTCACGGCGGTTGCGTAAAGCGATCTTAGTCTCGCCTTTTAAGAATTTCCCAAATTGTTCCGTAAATTGATTTGCCTTTACGGCCTGTGATGAAACCATTATTAAAACACCTTTATCAAACTAAACTTGTTATCCGCGCGAACTGTGTTCGCCGGATCCAAAATGAAATCTTTTGCGATCTTGAGCTTCGCTTCGTTCTCGGCTCGTGGCTTTTTATCATCGACAAGCGACGATTTGTCATAATCGAATAAAAAATCGTGCCGCGTCAATACATATTTGATGCCCATTCCGGCGGTTTTGGAGCGCAGTTCCTGCACGCTTCGCGATTCCCAAACCATTTTTCGCAATGTCCAATCCTCAAACAAATAATCCGAAAACACCGGCCTGTCGATGTTGTACGTGTCACGCCTCATGTTAATCAGCCACACTTTTGCGTCCGCCGGGGTCTCGGTATTTAACGTCTGGTAATACGGGTAGTAATCCAGATTTCGCGTCAGATACTGATCACGGGTCTCGCCGCCGAACACGACACGAAGCGGAGCCTTTTGGCAAAACCAAGCGAGCGATGTGAGCAGCCCGCAAACAGAAGCCGCGATGAGCGCGCATCGCGCGACCTTTGATACCACACCGCCGATCTTCTCCGCCGAGGCGGCTATCGCAATTGCAAGCACCGGCACAATCGGCAACAGATATCTAAGCTGCTCGTTCGAAAACAGCCAGAAAAGATAAATTATCGCGGTAACACCCACACTGATCTTTACCTCGACCGGCAGATCAAATTTCCAGAGCGCCCAAATCAGCAGCGGCAGTCCGATCAGAAATGCTACGCCCAAAACACCGTCATAATTCGCCGGCTGCTCCGGTTGAGCCATTATCGACACTCTCGCCGGAGCGGTCAGATAATTCAATTTATTTACATCCGCACCGCCATATTGCGAGTTCATCCCCTGAAACAGGTTCGACCGCTCGACATCCCACCCATTTGCCTTGCCCGGCCAGATGCTCATATAAAACGGAAAGACTGGAGAGCCAGTAGCGATCCATGTGCGTATATACCACGGCGAAGCGATCACACCCGCAAGCAGCAACGCTGCAAAGCCGGACACAACAATACGCCCAGAACTCGAGGCGGGCGACGTGTCAGAACCAGGAGATTTACTCCCCTCCTGCCTGAGGAGGGGTGGCAGCGTTTCGCTGACGGGGTGGTGGGAGTCGACTGGGTTCCTCGCCCGCAATAAGATGATCAAAGCGAACGCCGCAAAAACAAAAACCGCCGTCAGCTTGATCGAAAGCGCCGCTCCCAAAAAGATCGCGATGAGTATCGCCCAGCTCCAACTCGGCTCCTTCCACCAACGGGTCAAAGCATACGTCGCCAGCGTCACGTATAACGTAAGCGAAAGATCAATATATCCGCTCGACGCGACGTGATATGCAGTCGGTACAGTTGCGACGATCGCCGTCGCTACCAATGCCCAATTACGGGAAATGCCCAGCTCACGAGCCCAGCCGTAGACGCCCATAAGCAAGAGGGGGAAGAAAAGAAACATCGTCGCGCCTGCGGCGGTCTCAGCCGCGCGCGGGCTCCAATAACCACCGAGCAGCATAGCCCAGACCGAATGCATTTCAGTTCCAAGTGCTAAATAGCTTGCAATATTGCCGTCGATAAACGCACTACTGTGTTGGGCAATAAACGCTTTCGGCACCGCAAAATGATAAAGCAGCGTATCTTTGGCAGTCGGTGGCGCGAGCGAGGCAGTGAGCGTCAGTATGACCGCGATTGCAATTAATACAATTAAGACCTTGTCTAAGGATGACCGGTCTTCATGGACTCGGCCCTTGAATATTGATTTCCAAATGCGGCGAAATACCGAAAGGGCTAAAACGATCTCAAGAACGATCAGGGTGACTGCGCTAGCGGTTGTATAAGCTCCGCTAGTGGGCCCGAGAACGAACCACACAAGAGACCAAATTGCGGCTCCAACGGTGGTGTTTCTTACAAACCGAAGTGTCCAATGTTCATCGAGTCCCTCGCCAACTATGAGTCGAGCGGGCCAGCTTCCTACTTCAAACCAGGCTACCGCGATCAAGAGCGCGACGAAGATGCCGAACATAGCGTCCTTGATTCCGATGCCAAACAGCGGCCCGCCGCTGAGATTCCCAAGCAATTGCGGCAGCTGCCCTACATCACTTCCTCTAAACCAGAGAAACGCGACCAAACACGCCACGGCAAAAACCGCGAAGATGATCGCGGACAAGCCATTCGAGCCTGGAGTTTTAGTGGAGTTCGCAGCCATTGGCTAGTTACTGTTCGCGGCTCCTTTGACCCAGTCGTAGCCCTTTTCTTCGAGTTCGAGAGCGAGTTCCTTGCCGCCCTCTTTGACGATCTTGCCGCCGGCGAGGACGTGGACCATATCGGGGGCAATAAAATTGAGCAGCCGCTGATAATGAGTTACGAGA
>JBBRQM010000071.1:0-17742 GCA_038226395.1 Pyrinomonadales bacterium
CACGCGGATTTTCGACAAATAGGTGCTCCGACCGGCCGGTTTTCATGCTCAAAACCGAACCTTCAGCAGATTCCGCACGAGCAGGAATACCGCCGCTGTTTTACCGCTCCCGAAAGCCGCTCGCTCGTCATCGCCGATTATTCGCAGATCGAGCTGCGCATTTTAGCCGACTTTTCCGAGGATAAGAATTTTATCGACGCCTTTGTTTCGGGGCAGGATTTTCATTCGGCGACCGCGGCGCAGGTTTTTGGCATTACGGCCGATCAGGTCACCGCCGACCAGCGTTCGTTTGCCAAGCGGCTCAATTTTGGCGTGGTCTATGGTATCGGCGCGTCGCGGTTTGCGATGATGACCGGCCTCTCGGAGCGTGACGCCGAGAACACTTTGCGCAGGTATTTTTCAACCTATCCGCGGATGGATGCATGGCTTCGCGAGCAGTCAAAGAACGTGCTGACCGAGCGCTCGGCACGCACTCGATCAGGCCGTCTGGCCCGGATGAGCTTTGACGCAAACGACCGCTCGTCGATCGGCGCCGCTCAGCGTTACGCTAAAAACATGCCAATCCAGGGAACCTCCGCCGACATCCTCAAACGCGCCCTTCGTCTGCTCCACGATGACATTCGCGAGACCTCGGCCAAGCTGGTCAACATTGTCCACGACGAGATCATCGTCGAGTGCGACGCCGCCGAAGCCGAACAAACCGCCAAAACGCTCGAATCCGCCATGCTCCGTGCCGGCGAGCAGTTTGTAACACGCGTTCCCATCAAGATCGACATCCACACCGCCTACGAGTGGACGAAATAAGACAGCTGTCGGCGGAGCAAACGTGAACGTTGGAAAAGCTAATTCACTCTATTTCCCTGTATGAAAATTCGTCCGGGCGGGTGGCTCCGGCAGCGTTGAGGAGTTCGCCGACGATGGGGTGGCCGGTCCAGAATGCAAAATATTTAAATGTGGGCATAAAGACGATCTTATCGCCGAATACGGTTTGATTGCGTAAGTTTATCGTGACGGGATGAGCGTGCAGCCAGCGATTTTCCGTGACATCCGCGATCTCGGAAAGGGGGATGGCAATTTCTTTGCGATAGTCGGAAACGTATAGGTTTTTGTCATCCATGCTCACCTTGCGAAACCTCAAATACCATACAAGCGCACAATTGACGACCCCGCCAATAATAAAGACGAATGCCACAGACGCGGAGAATTCTATAGATACTTGATTTCTGCCGTTGATTAGGCTGAATACAAGAAAACAAAGCCCAATGATAATTATCACCGGCCCGCTAACGAGCGAGGGGAACGTATTGAGTGATGAAATGCGTCGCGGCATGTTTTTGGGAATTATAACCGAAAATCGTCTAAAATGCCCGATTTTCTAAAAAAAGGTGCGCTGATGCTTTGAATTAACTGACACGATATTGTCGGTTTTTTCACCATATCGTGCGGGCATACGGGGAAAACTTGCCGGAAATAGGCGGTAAACGCGGCGGAATGGTTTTTGCTTCATACCCAATATATAGATTTCTAAAACTGGGTGAGTGTTGTTTAGGTCACGCTATTTAGTAAGGGGGAATTATGAGTTCAAGATATATACATGCAGTCTTTGCCGTATTTACGGTAATTTTGGTCATTATTTTGGGTGGTAGTGCAAATGCGCAGGGCAAAGGCCATGGCGGCGGCAATCACGGCGGTGGAAACCACGGGGGACCGCCTGCTCAGACGCAAGTTAAGGTCATGCCGCAGCATCAGCCCCGATTTGAGCGCCAGGCTCAACGCCAACAACCTCGCATCGAACGCCAGCAGCCTAAATTTGAGCGTCAAAAGGTACAACGGCAAATGCCGCAATTGAAACCAGGCCGGCAAAATCGAGAATCGCAAAACGCGGGTCGCAGCAGGGTCGATAGACAGCAACAGCAGCAGCAGCAGCGAATAATAAGGCCTGACAATAATCGCGTCGAGCAACGACGAGTGGAGATGGCACGGCGTAATGATTTGCCGCGCGTTGATCAGAGGCAATTTAAGGTCGATCGAGGGCAGGCCAATGGCACTTTTCGTCAGGAACACCGAATCGACAGTCAACCAACCGATGGTCTGCGGGGACAAGGATCGCCTTCCTGGAGCAATGCTTGGCCGAATAATCACGGATTTGAGCGTAGCAGCGAGGTTCATGCCCGTAACGCCGAAAGACAGGCATTAAGACTCGAAAACAGGGACTTTCGACAAAATGTACGCGAACAAAATTGGTTTGCCCGGCGATTCACGTATCCGACCGAATTTCGCCAAAACCAACCGGCGTTTGAACAACGTGAGCAATGGCGGGAGAATCTTCTACGGTCGGTCGTGTTAAACGTGTCGGGGGCAAACGCAGGCTATTACAATAATTATTATCCAGTTTATCAGCCTAATTATTATGTTGCGCCATATGACCCGTTTTATGTTTCATCGGTATATTACGGCGGCTACTCGTCAAACTATGCTAACCCTCCCTATGACCCGGTTTACTCGGATTTTTCATCCGAGTTCGATCCCGGATACGGTCAGTATGCATTGTTTTCGGATGTCTATGATAACGACTTGTCTTACACGACGTTGGTTGACCCGAATGCGGGTTATGCTTATTCAAGACAGTCCGACGGCGAACTTGTTACATATGGCTATGATCAGGGATATATCGATGGGCTTGTCGCCCGTGACGCCGGATACGGCGACCGGTATTTTTACGACCCATATACATACGACGAAGTGATCTACGACCCATATTCCTCAAGCCTCGGCGAAAATCGTCGCTGCCTCGGCAAGGGTTATGAGCTCGGATATATGGACGCTCTTTATCGCCGTGATGAATACGATCCGTATGCAGACGACGGCGATGTTAATATCGTGACTGCTTTTATCGGAAACGTGTCGATCATGTAGATCGGGGAAAATTTCTGAGAGCCGTCAATTGGGCGGACGTAAATGTAAACTCAAATTTACCGAGTTTGCATTTTGCGTCCGCCATTTCTGTGATTTTGGCAAGGTCGTCCACCAATGCTCGCCGCTTGCCGCTTCCAATGTCAAATCTTTGAGAAACGCTTTCAATTCGGAACCGATGCCATTATTTGTTTGTTAAGAGACGACTACCTATAATAAGGCAAATGCGTATTCTAATCGTAAAACTCGGGAGCATAGGAGACATTATCCACACGCTGCCCGCGGCGGCGTCGATTCGGCGCGAGTTTCCGGATGCGCAAATTTCGTGGGTCGTTGAGCAACGCTCGGCCGAAATCTTACGCGGTTGCCCGCTTATCGACGAGCTGATAGAGATCGATACGCATTCGATCAGAAGCGGCTTGGGTGTCGAGGACATTCTGCTCGATGTGTCAAGACAGGCCCGAGCCGTCCGCCTGCACAAGAGCGATATTTCAATTGATTTTCAGGGCCTGCTAAAGTCGGCGGTAATAGCCAAGCTGTCTGGAGCAAAAAAGCGTTGGGGATTTTCGCGTTTGGGTCTACGCGAACCGGCGAGCCGCTTTTTGCTTACTGATACCGTAAAAGTACCCGAAAAGATTCACATCATCCGCAAAAATCTGCATCTTGCGGCGGGAGCTCTTGGGTTTGCCTACGACGACGCTAAACTCGAATTTCCGATTGCGACGACTGTCGGGCACGCTGCGGAGGCCGAGGCGATCATCGAAAAGGCTGCTGCGGATGAATTCGCCGTGCTAAACCCGGCTGGCGGCTGGGTGACAAAGCTCTGGCACGTTGACAAGTTTGGGGCATTGGCCGACCGTCTTTGGGAAGAAAGAGGCTTGGTCCCGATAGTCGTGACAGGCCCCGCCGAGGCCGATCTCGCAAACAAAGTCGCGGCAAACAGCCGCTCCGGCCGCTCTGTCTTGGCACAGCCAAGCATCAAAGGCTTTTACGAATTGGCAAAAAGGGCGACAATTTACATCGGCGGCGATACAGGCCCGACACACATAGCCGCTGCTGCCGGAGCGCCGGTCGTCGGTCTTTTCGGGCCGACGGAATGGTGGCGAAACGGCAGCCTAAACTTAGATGACATCTGCGTCGAACGCACCGATATCGATTGCCGGGTGGACTGTCACCGGCGAACGTGTTCCAAATGGATCTGTATGGATTCTGATGTGGATACAGTCTTTAATGTCGCTGTCGAGAGGCTCGAGCGAGCGCCCGATCTGACAAAAGCAGCTTGAACGGAATCTTATGATCTCAATTGATAAAAGGCTCCTACAACGCATCCGGGTTCCGCTCGGTTTTATTTTCGCCGCGGTATTTCTTGTTGCCGCCCGGCCCACTGTAATAACTATTGCCGCCGGCGCTGGTATATCGGTCATTGGTCTGTTTGTACGCGGTTGGGCGTCTGGGCATATCCGAAAAGCGGCGACGCTGGCGACGGGAGGCCCATATGCCTACACGCGAAATCCGCTATATCTCGGCAGCCTTCTCCTTGGTCTTGGGTTTACCATCGCATCCGGGGTCTGGTGGCTCGCGCTTCTTTTTTTTGTGCTCTTCCTCGGCCTCTATTTGCCGGTTATTCGCATCGAAGCAGAAGATATGCATAATATTTTTGGCGAGGCTTTTGACGAATATGAGCAAAACGTGCCCGCGCTGATTCCGCGTCTGACGGTATGGAAGAATACAGACGGGAAATTCGATTTTCGGCTATACATGCAATACCGTGAATACCGGGCCGCTCTCGGGCTTATCGTTGCGGTCGGCGTGCTGGCCGCTAAAGCGTATTTTCTAAACCAAACTTTATGAGATCGATATTTTTCAGAACGTTACTACTGACTACTCTTATCGCCGCTGCGGCTTACGCACAGTTTGCGCAAGGCGGGCAAAACGCATTTCCCGGCCAAATGTTCGTCGGCGAAAAGCTCGTTTATGAGGGCAAGTTTAATAAGGCGCTCCTGCGCGGTATATCGATAGGTGAGATGACCTTTTATGCTGCCATGGGAACGGATCCCGGTCATTTGCTCATCAAATCAGAGGCCGTTTCTCAAGGAACGCTCCTTAAGATGTTTAAAGTAAGCTTTCTGGTGCAATACGAGACAAGCGTCGCCCTCGACACCTTTCGCGTCGAGACGTCCAAAAAGCACGACGTTCAGAAAGATCGTGTGCGTGACGGCGATGCCGTCTTCGACTATAAGGGAAAACGCGTTATATACATCGAGACCGATCCAAATAATCCTACGGGTCCGCCCCGGCGCATAGCTTCCACTATCGAAAGTCCTATGCATGATATTGCTTCGGGCATATATGAGCTGAGGCTTATGCCGCTAAAGGTCGGCCAAACTTTTGTAATGCAGGTCAGCGATTCCGGCATGGTTTACAAAATTCCGGTCAGCGTCAGGGCTCGGGAACAGCAAAAAACCGTCCTCGGCAACGTCTGGTGTTTACGCATCGAACCGGACATTTTCGGCAAAGGCAAGCTGATCGAGCGCAAGGGGAAAATGGCGATCTGGCTGACCGACGATGCCCGCCACGTGCCCGTCCGGACAACCGTCGATACCGAATACGGCAGGATCGACATCAAGCTTAAATCGGTGACAAAACCTAATTAATTGCAATTCAGAAAGAATTTAACGCAAAGTCGCAAAGAGACTAAGACGCAAAGATAAAAAAAGAAATTTTGCTTCTTTTAATATCAATAAAACTTTGCGTCTTTGCGACTTTGCGTTAAATCTTCTTACTTATTATCTTCAGTTTGTATGTTTACCCAAAAAACCGCATACTTTATAGCTTGCGGTTTTTCTATTTTATGGAAACGAAGATTATTAAAAAAACGGCGGCTAAGAAAAAAACAGCTGCTTCTAAAGAGATTGGGTTAAAGTCAGGTAAGGTCGCGGGTGTGACATCGCCTGCAAAAAAACGCGTCGCTAAAACTGTAAAAGCTCAAGCGAAGACGCCAAAAAAAGCGGATAAAAAGATTGCAAAAAAAGTCACTCTTGACGCCACCGCCGAGATCGCCGCCGCCGAGCCAAAGATTGAGGTTTCACCCGCGTTCAAAGCGTTAGCTGAGCCTATGTTGCCGGAATTAACGCGTGAAAATCGTGCCCGGCTGCAGATGCAGACGCCGACGCGGCTGTATTTTTATTGGTCGGTCAAGGAAAATCCGTATCATTTGCTAAAAAACGCCTTTGGCAAAGACACGGGCAGCTATACGCTGGTACTCAAGCTGACAAACCTCCGTCTCGACGCTGAAGAGATTCACCCTGTCGAAACCGAGGGCAATTGGTGGTTTAATGTCGAACCGGACGGCGAATATCAGGCGGAGATTGGTTTTTACGCGCCAAATCGCCCGTATTTTCGCATTATTTATTCAAACATCGTCGAGACGCCGCGCCGCAGCCCCAGCCCTCATGCCGCCAGCGAAGCCGTCTGGAATGTGTCGGCCAACAAGTTTGCCGAAGTGCTCGATGTCGCCGGCTTTTCGCAGGATGCTTTTGACGTTATGATGGCCGGTGACGACCTCGCCGCCGCCGAAAATGCTACGCATACGGCTTTTTCACGGTTTATCGGAGCGGGTGATTATGGTCTGCACCGCATCGCCGTCGAGGATATTCGTTATGTCATGCTCGCCCTGGCTTCGGGTTTGAAACTTGAGGACCTCGGTGGGCGGGTCAGCCCGACGCTGCTAGCGATACTCCAGGCTAACGCCGATAAGATCGAGGCCGGCAAAGCTTTGGCGGCGCTAACCGAGTATTTCGAGATCGACGAGGCCGAATGGACCGAGGATCAATTGGGAGCCGCCGTTTACGGAGCCAGCCTTGTTAATTTTCCGCGAACGCTGAAAACAAAAGCGCTGTCGTCGACAAAATTCGCACCAGTCAGCTCGCATTGTTTGGTGTAGCTAAACTTCGATTCAAACAGGATGAACAGGATCGACAGGATATTTGATTTTTATCCTGCCTATCCTGTTCATCCTGTTTTATTATTACTTTATCGATATGCCAGTAGGATATTTCAGCCTCATTCTTCACGCCCATTTGCCGTTTGTCCGGCACCCTGAATATCCAACATTCCTCGAGGAAGACTGGCTTTACGAAGCGATCACCGAGGTCTATCTCCCTCTGATTTTCATCTTTCAGACCCTGCACGAATCGGGTGTAAAGCCGCGTCTGGCCATGAACGTCTCGCCGCCGCTGTGCGAGATGCTTGCCGATCCGCTGCTGCAAACTCGATACACCCGCCATCTCGAAAATCTGCTCGAACTCGCAAAAAAAGAGTTTCACCGGACGCGAAAAGAGTCGATGGATTTTCACGCTGTCGCTAAAATGTATGTCGATAATCTCTCGGCGTCGCTTGATCTGTGGAACAACCGTTACAGACGCAATCTTGTCACGGCGTTTCGCGAGCTTCAGGACGAGGGCGTCATCGAGATCATCACATGCGGAGCGACGCACGGCTTTTTGCCGCTCATCTCGACGCTGGCGGCAAAACGCGCTCAGATCGAAGTCGCGGTCGCCAATTATAAAAAGCATTTTGGACGCCAGCCGCGCGGCATCTGGCTGCCCGAATGCGCGTATGAGCCTGGGGTCGAGGATCTGCTTAAGAATGCAGGGATTGAGTATTTCATCTCGGACACTCACGCGATACTCTACGGCGACCCAAGGCCTCGATACGGCGTTCATGCACCGGTCGTAACGCCAAACGGAACCGCCGTTTTTGCCCGCGATGTCGAGACCAGCAGGCAGGTCTGGAGCGCCGAAACAGGCTATCCGGGTGCTCCCGTTTATCGCGAATTTTACCGGGACATCGGCTGGGACGCACCGCTCGACTACATCCGGCCGTATCTCGACGCAGATGCAAACCGCAAGCATCTGGGGCTGAAATATCACCGCATAACCGGCCGCGACGTGCCGCAGCAAAACAAGCAGCCATACATCCCGGCCCTCGCACGCGAAAAAGCTGCCGAAAACGCGATGCACTTCATCGGCGAGCGCATCAAGCAGGCACATAAGCTGCGAAAGGCCTTTGAGGGGCATCCGCCGCTCGTCGTATCTCCTTATGATGCAGAACTTTACGGCCATTGGTGGTTTGAGGGGCCGCAATTTATCGATTTTTTATTTCGCAAGCTGCATTTTGACCAGACCGAGATCGAGGCCGTCACGCCGGGCGATTTTCTCGATTCCGGGTTGCCCATTCAGATCCAAAAACCGACCGCCTCGAGCTGGGGCGAAAACGGCTATTACAAGGTCTGGCTAAACGAAGCCAATTCGTGGATGTATCCATACCAGCACGACGCGGAAAGAAGAATGACGAGGCTGGCGAACCGCTTTGCCGGGAACGCCGACGCCCTCGTCCGTCTGGACGCCGCTTCATCGGCCAGCACTTCTCACGCCGGAGTAACTGGCGTTGCAGGCGAGGGCGCCTGCGTTCCGGCAGAATGCATTTTGAACCAGGCCGCCCGCGAACTCCTACTCGCCGAGTCTTCCGACTGGGCGTTTCAGATCTATCAGGGCACGACCGTCGAATACTCGACCCGCCGCTTTCAGTCGCATATCCACCGCTTCGACATCCTCGACAAAATGCTCGAGCCAAGCTCCCCTCCTTACGAAGGAGGGGTGACAGCCGCCTCGGCTGACGGGGTGGTTCTCTCAACAGCCGACCTCGACCTCCTCACCGAGATCGAAAACCGCGATAATATCTTCAGTGAGATCGATTTCCGTGTTTACTCGACCTGACAATTACGAAGGCTTATTTGCCTTGATACCCTTAGAAACGTTATTCTTTATGTTTATGTTTTCGGAGGAAATTAATGACAGGTAAGGGCGTGGATATTGCTCCAGCAGATGGGAAACTTGGTATTTTGCTGGTCGGGTTGGGTGCCGTCAGCACGACTTTGGTCGCCGGTGTCGAGGCTGTAAAGCGCGGCATTTCGGAGCCAGTCGGCAGCCTGACGCAGCTGGGTACGATCCGTCTCGGCAAGCGGACGGACAACCGGACGCCGAAGATAAACGATTTTGTTCCGCTCGCGCAGCTTGACGACATCGTTTTTGGCGCGTGGGATATTTTTCACGACAACGCCTATGATGCGGCGATGAACGCCGGCGTTTTGGACAAGGATCTGCTCAATCAGGTCTCCGAGCAGCTCGCCTCTCTCAAGCCGATGCCCGCCGTTTTTGAGCAAAATTATGTCAAGCGGCTCCACGGCGAAAACGTCAAGACCGGCAAGAACAAGATGGAGCTTGCCGAGCAGCTAATTCAAGATATAGCTAAGTTTAAGGCCTATAATAACTGCTCGCGGCTGGTCATGGTCTGGGCGGCATCGACCGAGATATACCTCGAGGAATCGGATGTTCACCGTTCGCTCGTGGCGTTTGAATCCGGGCTA
Source organism: Pyrinomonadales bacterium (assembly GCA_038226395.1). GTDB lineage: Bacteria > Acidobacteriota > Blastocatellia > Pyrinomonadales > Pyrinomonadaceae > OLB17. The sequence continues at coordinate 9,341 of JBBRQM010000071.1, forward strand.
TATGACAGCGATCCTCTCATCGCACCGTCGATGATCTACGCATACGCCGCGCTACGGTCTGGTGTTCCCTTCGCCAACGGCGCGCCGAATTTGACGGTCGATATTCCCGCAATGCGGGAGCTTGCCGAACAGGCCAAAATGCCGATCTGCGGCAAGGATTTTAAAACCGGCCAGACGCTGATGAAGACCATTTTGGCACCGGGCTTTAAATCACGAATGCTCGGTCTCGACGGCTGGTACTCGACAAATATCCTCGGCAACCGCGACGGCGAAGTGCTCGACGATCCAGAGAATTTCAAGACAAAAGAGGAATCCAAACTCTCCGTTCTCGAACATATCCTCCAGCCCGACGTCTATCCGGGTCTCTACAAGGATTTTGCACACGTAGTGCGCATCAACTATTATCCGCCCCGCGGCGACAACAAAGAGGGCTGGGACAATATCGACATTTTTGGCTGGCTCGGCTACAAGATGCAGATTAAGATAGATTTTCTCTGCCGCGACTCGATCCTCGCCGCACCGCTTGCTCTCGACCTCGCGTTATTCATGGATCTCGCCCAACGTGCCGGAATGAAGGGAATCCAGGAGTGGCTCTCGTTTTATTTCAAAGCCCCGCAAACCGCCCCGGGCCTGTATCCCGAACACGATCTTTTCATCCAGTTGATGAAACTCAAGAACACCCTGCGGCACCTGCAGGGCGAGGAATTGATCACCCATCTCGGCCTCGAATATTACGATTAGCCCGATCGTCAATTAGGGACAAACATCTACACATTTCTTTCAGCATAACCTGCGCCCATCTGGGCGCTTTTTGCGTTGTGCGGATTTTGATCAGCCGTCAAAATATCTCCGTCCTTGTTTTTTTATAGTAATCTCATCTAAATTAGACAGCACGACGAATAGTGATTCAGATGGCGCAGCTTTTGTGAATATGAATATTCTCGCAACAATGCAAAGGATCGGACAAACATTACCTCTGATAGGTATTGTGCTGCTCGTTTCGGCATTTACGTCATGGCCGCAAACTCCGGAATTGATAGTTCAAACGGGACATGCCAGCGAGATCCAGTCCGTTGCGTTCAGCCCGGACGGGAAGCTGCTTGCCAGCGGCAGCCGGGACGTTTCCGTCAAGCTTTGGGATGTCGCAACCGGCCAGGAGCTACGGACATTCACAGGTCAAACCAACACCGTCGAATCGGTTGTCTTCAGCCCGGACGGCAAAATACTTGCGAGCGGAGGTAGCGATGGATCGGTCAAGCTATGGAATGTTGAGAGCGGCTTGGAATTGTTTACCTTGCGGACTATGGTGGCGCTAAAGACTCTCGTCTTCGATCGCGATGGGAAGACTCTCACGGTTGGGAGCTTAGACACCACCGTTAAGCAATGGGATCTGGCGACTCAAAAAGAGCTGTCGGCCCGCCAAATGCAATCCCAAAAGGTCGATTTCGTCGCATTAAGCCCTGACGGGAAAACATTTGCCGCGGGAGGGCGTGAGAGTCCGGTCGTGTTGTGGGATGTAGGGACCGGACAACAACGGCCGCTTAAGGATGCTGCATCCTTCATATATTCATTTGCCTTTGACCGCGACGGCCGAATTCTCGCAAGCTGGGATGTTTCCCAAAACGTCACGCTGTGGGATGTGGCGACGGGAGAAAAATTGCGCACACTGGACGGTAAGGCTGCAAACGTGACCTCAATTGCATTCACCCCGGATGGACGGCAGATAGCAACCGCAAGTTATGCTGCCTCCACAACACTGTGGGATGTAGCGACCGGCGAGGCTCATACGCTAACGGGAGAGAGCCATGGCGCAATAGCGGTTGTCTTTAATACTCAAGACACGATGCTGGCTAGCGGGGGTTATGACAAAACGATCCGATTATGGAATCCGGCTACCTCGGCGGAGATTCGTAAAATGCGTGGACACAGCGATCGTTTATTTGCGATGGCTTTAAGTCCCGACGGCAATACTCTTGCCACCGGCAGCGATTATGCCGCCATCAAGCTGTGGAATTTGGACAGCGGCTCGGAAATGCGAACTCTGCGAGGCAATAAATTCGATGTCTCTTCAGTTGCCTTCAGCCCCGACGGAGGGACGCTCGCGAGCGGGAGTTGGGACAAAACCGTCAGGCTTTGGAATGTCGCATCGGGTGAAAATTCATTTAGTTTTCCGGAGCAATCCGACAGGGTCCTTGCGGTTGCCTTCAGCCCGGACGGAAAAACGATCGCCAGTGGAAATGCCGGAAACGGCAAGAACCTCAAGCTATGGAATGTTTTGGCCCCTACACTTAAGCCGCGAACATTGGAGGGGCATCCCGGGATGATCACCTCGCTCGCCTTTAGCGGCAGCGGGCGAATGGTCGCCAGCGGATCTTTCGGGAAAGACGACAATAAAGGCGAGATCAAGTTTTGGAATTTCGCGACCGGCTTGTCGCAGCTCACTCTCGGAAGATCGGCGGACGGCATCGCTTCGATCTCCATAAGCCCAGACGGAAAGACTATGGCCAACAGCAGTCCTGGTTTTTCCGCCGGAAATGTAAAATTGTGGAATGTCGTCACCGGCAAAGAATTATCTCCGCTCAAAGGCCATCCGTTCCCGGCCCTGTCGGTCGCCTTTAGCTCGGACGGTAAAATGCTCGCCAGCGGCGGCGCCGGTTTTAGTGATAACGTCAAGCTGTGGAATGTTGCTGACAGCACCGAATTGAGATCGATGACGGCACGCTCTATTTATGTCAACCGTCTTGCCTTCGCTCGTAACAATAGATTTCTGATAGCCGGATGTTTCGCCAGTGTTGAGGTGTTGGATGTAAATTCAGGCAAAGATCTTGTGAGTCTGATAGCCATTGACGATGATGACTGGATCGCGGTTACACCTGAAGGATTCTTTGACGGATCACCGGGGGCGTGGAAACAGCTATTCTGGCGGTTTGATAATAATACATTCAACTACGTCCCGGTCGAGGCTTTCTTCAAAGAGTTTTACCGCCCGGGCCTGCTAAAGGATATTTTGGACGGCAAGGCGATCGATCCGCCGCAGACGGAGTTGGCAAAGATCGACATACGACAGCCAAAGGTCGAGATCGCCGCCCCCGGCGGCACAGCGACCGCTGATCGCAGTGTAAAGGTCAGAGTCGAGGTGACGGACAACAAAGACAAGGCGCGACAGACTGGCGTGACGACATCGAGCGGAGCACAGGATCTGCGGCTGTTTCGCAACGGCTCGCTAGTCAGGGTATGGCACGGTGATGTGCTCAAGGGAAAGGACAGTGTGACATTAGAGGCGACGGTTCCGGTCGTGGCCGGTGACAATAACCTGACGGCGTACGCCTTTAACCGCGATAACGTCAAAAGCACAGACGCGATGCTATTGGTCAAAGGAGCCGACAACCTTAAACGAAAGGGCGTGGCATATGTGTTGGCTATCGGGGTCACGGATTATTCCAACAAGGATTTCGATCTGGGTGTGGCCGATGCCGACGCCGATGATTTTGGAGCTGAATTCAAACGTCAGCAGGACAGGCTTGGCACCTTTGACCATGTTGAGGTCGTTACACTAAAAAATAACACCGCGGTCAAGGCCAATATCCTAAAGGCCATCAGCGACATCGCGGCAAAGATACGGCCCGAGGACAGCCTGACCATGTATTTTGCGGGGCACGGCATCGCCGATCAAAACCGTTTCTACATGATCCCGCACGACATCGGCTACACTGGCCCCCGCAAACTTATTGATGACGCGGGATTTAAGACGATACTTCTGCACGGCATCTCAGATGTGGAATTGGAACAGGCGGTCGAGGGCATCGATGCCGGGCAGATGCTGCTGGTGATCGACGCCTGTAATTCGGGACAGGCGCTGGAGACAGAAGAAAAACGCCGCGGCCCGATGAACAGCAAGGGTCTCGCCCAGCTTGCATACGAAAAGGGAATGTATATCCTGACCGCCGCCCAGAGCTATCAGGCCGCAAAGGAATCGAAGGTATTGGGTCACGGCTTCCTCACGTCCGCGCTCGTCGAGGACGGGCTGAAAAAGGGTCTTGCCGACCGCCAGCCGAAAGACGGTCAGATCCTGCTGCGTGAATGGCTCGATTACGCCGCCGCACGCGTCCCGCAAATGCAAGGGGCCGAAGCCGCCAGAAAACGGCAATTGGAAAGAGAAAAGGGGACAACACCAACAAAAAATGCGACCAATGTTTCCGACAGCGTCCAGCGTCCACGCGTCTTTTACCGCCGCGAAACCGAGCCGCACCCGCTCGTCGTCGCACGGCCATAGATGGAGGATCGATCATCGCTTGCACCGACATACAGCCGCCGCTAATATTCCTAATTGGATTGGATTTCCAAAAAAAGTTTAAACTTTTTGTTATTTTCTGTTGCGCGGGGCTTGTTTGTTGTGCTAATCATAGAATAGAGGCGGGCTTTCATACCCGGCTCGATCCTCTGGACAATCTCTGATCCTAAAGTCCAGCCAACGTACAATCAATTGATATCATCTTTAAGACGGATGAGCTTGCCGTCAAAGTTTTAGGCAAGCAGACCACGCAAGGTTCGTTCTTGATGTAGCCGGTAAACCAACTTAGGTTTCGGTCAGGAGAAACGGAAATGAAACAGGAAGCGGCCAGAAAAAAAGAAAACACGGAAAAAGGAATTTTGCTCGACCCCGAACGCAAGAGCCCACGCTCGCAGGAGTTTGAGGATAAACTGTCGGGCTGGATCGTCGGCCAGGAACGCGCCGTCCGCCGTATGAGCAGCCTGTTCCAGATCTATCTGGCGGGGATGAATAATCCGCAACGCCCGATCGGCACTATGCTTTTCCTCGGCCCGACCGGCTCAGGCAAAACGCGTGTCGTCGAGGCCGCATCCGAAGTCCTTTATAACGAGCCGCACACGGTCGTTAAGATTGACTGTGCCGAGTTTCAACATTCGCACGAGATCGCCAAATTGATCGGCTCGCCTCCGGGATACCTCGGTCACCGCGAAACTTCGCCGATGCTGACGCAGGAAAATCTCGACAAATCGCACACCGATGATACCAAGCTGACCTTTGTGCTTTTTGACGAGATCGAAAAGGCTTCGGATTCTCTGTGGCAACTATTGCTGGGCATTTTGGACAAGGCGACGCTCACGCTCGGCGACAACCGCCGGGTGGATTTCTCAAAAACGATTGTCATTATGACCTCAAATCTCGGTGCCCGCGAGATGTCGGATATGATCTCGGGCGGCATCGGCTTTGCTCCGACAAAGACCGACCAAGCCAAAGAGGACAACGAGATCGACACCAAGATCTATCGCACCGCTCTCGAAGCCGCAAAACGTAAATTCTCACCCGAATTTATGAACCGCATCGACAAGGTCGTCGTCTTTCGCAGCCTCAAGGAGCATCATTTGCGTCAAATCCTAGACATCGAGCTACGGTCGGTCCAGGATCGCATCACCGAGTCGGCGGGGACGAAATTTGTCTTTGAATGCACTCACGAAGCCAAGGAATTTTTGCTCAGCGAGGGCATCGACCTCAAATACGGCGCCCGTCACCTGAAACGCTCAGTCGAACGCTTTCTCGTCTATCCACTATCGAATCTGGTCGCGACCCAGCAGGTCGAAACCGGCGATTTTGTAATGGTCGATTTTGACCAGGAAACCGATCTGCTCATGTTTACCAAACAATCGGGCAAGATGATCATCGCCGACACTGGAGAAGACAGGATCGATGACCAGCCGCTCACGAGCGCCGACGCCGTCGGGCTGCCGCTCCCGCAAGCACAATCGGCGGCCGAACGCGGCAAGTCAAAAGGCGAGAATCACGACGCATAAGTTGCAAATTAGTGCCGAATAAACAAGGGAGCGGGTCATTTCGTTCCCTTTATTTTTGCTGCGCTGATCATGCCTGATGTCACGATATAGAATATATTTGAATATATCCGTTAATACATATGTATGAATTAATCGGCGTGATCACCTATTCATAAATCCCATAAAATGGACATCGAATACAGTTCGGTCGTAGTCTGCCTGTTTGGTGAAATTAGATGTTTAAGGACGTACTTGCATTACATATATGGATAAAGTAATATAATAATCATGCAGGAATCAACGCTCGTAGAACTCGAAAATCTGTTTTTGGCCCTTTCCGACGGCACCAGGCTACGGCTTTTGGCTTTGATGGCTGATGGTGAAGTGTCAGTCGGTTTTCTGGCCGATCAACTGGGCGAGAGCCAGCCAAAAGTATCTCGCCACCTCGCATATCTTCGTAGTGCCGGGCTTGCGTCGACGCGCCGTGATGGGAAAAGGATCTACTACGGAATCGAGGAGCAGGCCGACGCAGCGGTGTCCAGGGTATTGGACGTCACCCTTAGGTCTATTACAGGAAACGAAAATCCTCTAGATGTTAGTCCCGACGCGTATTATTATGATGACGAGTATAGGCCAAATGAGGATGATACGGTAGTGGAGTATTCGGATGACTGGGCCCCGGCGGAAATGGATATATTTTTACTTTAGCGGGAGTGTTTCGTCACGATTGTAAGGGCAATGCCGGCAGCCGTTGTCGCAGCAAACCCTGCGATTCAGCAGATACCGGCGGGTCAGTACCATCAATCCGTCCTCGAAATAGAAATCGAGCCCATCGACAAAGGTTTCGGCCTTTTCGTTAGTCTCTGCTGAGTAATCCTCACTACCGTTCATAAAAAGCGAGAAACTCCTTGTTTCCTTCTCCACCGAGTATAGGCGATTCGATCAAACCGCCGAGGCACAGGCCGATCCCGGCGGCAAACCGATTAACCTCGGCGACGACACGCTCATGCTTTTCCGATTCCCGGACGATGCCGCCTTTGCCGACTTCGCCTTTCCTGACCTCGAATTGTGGTTTGATGAGCACGACCAGTCGTCCGGTTGGCTTGAGCAGAGGAATAATTGCCGGAAGAATCCTGGTCACAGAGATGAACGAAACATCCATCACGGCGAGATCGAACAAAGTTGCAAAATCGGCAAGTTTGAGTAGACGGGCGTTGGTATTTTCCCTAACCTCGACGCGCGGATCAATTCGCAAAGTCCAGACTAGCTGATTCGTTCCGGCGTCGATTGAGGTGACACGCGACGCCCCATGCTGTATTAGGCAATCGGTAAAGCCGCCAGTCGATGAGCCAATATCGATGCACAACATGCCGGCAGGGTCAATCTCAAATGCCTTTAGTGCAGCCTCGAGTTTCAATCCGCCGCGGCCGACGTATTTTTTTTCAGGAGATTCACCCTTGATCCTGATCGAGACCTCAGATGCAAAAGTTTGCGACGGTTTTGAGACGCGCATTTCATCTACGAGGACGACGCCGGCCATGACCATCGCCTGTGCCTTGATTGGCGTATCGGCCAGTCCCCGGTCGACGAGCAATTTATCAATACGCTGGCGGCTATTCATTTTTTTGGGTGGTCGAAAGTGCTATTCTAAGCAAAATGGCAAAGGAAACAAAGTTTGATAGATTGACGAAATACGCCGGGTTCGTACTTGCATTCAATTTCCTCGTTATCCTGTGGGGTGTTTTCCTTCGTGCATCCAAATCGGGCGATGGATGCGGCCAGCATTGGCTGACCTGTCAAGGTGAAGTAATCCCGTCCGCGCCCGAGCTAAAAACGATCATCGAATTTTCGCATCGAGTAACCAGTTCGATGGCGGGGATTTTAGTGATCGTCTTGCTCGTTTGGGCTTTTTTGCGTTGGCGGAGTCGAAATAATAAGCAAAACAGGCTGATCGTAAAGGCAGCTTTTGGTTCGTTTGTATTTGTGGTTATCGAAGGACTGCTGGGAGCGGGTCTTGTTTTGACCGGAAACACGGCGGTAAATCTCACGCCTGAGAGACCCGTTTGGATGGCGGCTCATTTAATAAACACATTTGTTTTGCTAGCGTTTCTTACTATGACGGCTCGTTATGCGAGCGGTGGACGGCCGATTTATTTTCGTCGGGAACAAAAATACGTGGCGATGATCGCCCTTGGCGCGGCGGCGGTTTTTTTGGTCGGTATAACGGGATCGATCGCGGCGCTCTCGAGCATGATCTTTCCCTCGGGAACGGTAATCGAAGCAATTGCGAAAGATTTTTCGCCGACATCCAACATGCTGCTTCGTCTGCGTCTGCTGCATCCGCTTACCGCTATTTTTACCAGTATTTTTTTGATATTTCTGACCGGCTGGCTGGCAAAGCAACGTGAGAATGACCACTCAGTTTCTCGTTGGTCAAACAGGCTCTCGATTCTCGTATTGGCTCAGATCGCATTTGGTGCTGCGACGCTTTTGACGCTGGCCCCTATAGTGATGCAAGTCGGACATCTCTTTTTTGCGGACGCTATTTGGATAAGCTATGTGCTCTTTGCGGCGGAGTTTCTGTCCTCGCACACTCTGATTGAGGCTGTTGC
>JBBRQM010000072.1:0-17318 GCA_038226395.1 Pyrinomonadales bacterium
ACCGATCGCCATTGCTTATCCAAAGGCCCAGTCCATCGGCACTTCGCCGGTGCCCATATTGGCACGTCGGGCAAGCTGGCCGAACATATTTGGATTAATGTGAAACTCGTCGGGTACCAAAGATATCTTGTCAGCGACCTGTTTTAGAGTGGCGGCGGAAATGCCTGTTTCGAGAATTGCGGAGCCGTCATCTTCCGTGGCCGGCGCATTGAGCGAGGCCTTTGCCGGTTTTTCGGCAGCTATCTGTTTTGCGCGTGCTTGGATGCCTTCGTATTTTTCAACCACCTTGTCCGTCATCGCGGCGAGGTCGGAGTCGCTGATCACGCCTTCGCGAATCAAATGTTGAGCATACAGATGTTGTGTGCCGGGATGCGCCTTGACGCGGGCATACATCACCGGCTGAGTGTAGCTCGGCTCGTCGCCTTCGTTATGGCCGAGGCGGCGGAAACCGACGAGGTCGAGCACGACATCTTTATTAAATTGCCGCCGATAGTCGAGCGCGATCTGAATGACACGAAATGCTGCCTCAGGATCGTCGCCATTTATGTGAAATATCGGCGTCTGGGTGATGTGGGCGGCATCGGTCGAGTAGATCGAGCTGCGGCCAAGACCCGGCGAAGTCGTAAAGCCGATTTGATTATTGATGACAAGATGGATCGTGCCGCCGGTTCGATAACCGGGCAGACTGGCAAGCTGGAGCGTCTCCATAACGACACCCTGACCGGCAAACGCCGCATCGCCGTGAAGCAGCAGCGGCAAGATGTGATCGTAAGTCTCCTGACGCGTTTTCCCCTGACCGTCGCGAAGCTCATCCTGCCGCGCCCGCACCATGCCCTCGACGACCGGATTTACGGCTTCGAGATGGCTTGGGTTACACGAAAGCTGGATCAGTAAATCTTTGCCAGTCTTTGTTTTGCGATGCCCGATTGCCCCCTGATGATATTTTACATCGCCCTCGTCCGCCGGAAAATCGGGATGTGATGTTCCCTCAAAAACGGTGAAGATACGCTCGGCCATCGCGCCGGTTTCGGGGTCGCCGATGATGTTTGAGAGCACATTCAGACGCCCGCGATGGGCCATGCCCATGTAAATTTCGTCCACGCCGCGAGCCGCCGCACCCTCGACCAATTGGTCGAGCATTGGGATGACCGTCTCGCAGCCCTCGAGCGAAAAGCGCTTTTGGCCAAGATATTTTTTGTGAAGAAATTGCTCAAACTGCTCGGCCTCGATCAGTTTTTGCAGAAGTTCTTTTTTCACCTCGGCGGTCAAAGGCTGTGTATCAACAAACTGCTCGCGAACCTGTCGCCGGATCCATTCTTTCTGCTCGTTGCTCTGGATGTGGCGGTATTCGATGCCGACCTTGCCGCAGTATGCCTTGCGCAAAATTTCGAGAATTCGCCGCAGGCTAGCGGTTTGTTCGCCATGAAGGCCGCCGGTGATAAACTCTCGATCAATGTCCCAGATCGTAAGCCCGAAATTCTCAATATCAAGCTCTGACGCATGATGCGGCGTCATATTAAGCGGGTCGATATCGGCAAGCATATGCCCGCGGACGCGGTAGGCGTTGATGAGCTGCAGCACATTGGCCTGTTTCTCGACCTGTTCACGCTCGCCCCCAAAGAGTGACGGGTTAAAATCTTCGGCCCAGCGGAGCGGCGGATAATTTATCTCAAGATCGGCAAATATCGCGTCGTAAAAGCCATGCTGACCCTTTAGAAATTCGTGGATTTTGGCGAGAAACAGTCCACTCTCCGCACCCTGAATAACGCGATGGTCATATGTGCTTGTCACGGTTACGGTTTTGCCGATGCCGATCGACGATAGCGCTGCGGCCGTCATCGCCTGATACTCGGCCGGATATTCGATCGCGCCGGTCGCTATGATCGCGCTCTGGCCGGCCATCAGACGCGGATTTGACGCCGCTGTCCCAATCGTGCCGGGGTTTGTCAGCGTGATCGTCGTCCCTGCAAAATCGGCGATCTCTAGTTTTCCATCGCGGGCCCGTTTGACCTGATCGTTATAGCCCGCGAAAAACTGGGCAAAATTCATCAGGTTTGCGGCCTTGATATTCGGCACAAGCAGATTGCGCGACCCGTCCTTTTTCTCGATGTCGATGGCGATGCCGAGGTTTACGTTTTCGTGTTCGAGCCGCGACGGAACGCCGTTTACGTTGCCATAACCGAAATTCAAATGCGGATAGATCTTGACCGCCTGGACGATCGCCCAAGCAATAATATGGGTGAACGAGAGTTTGCCGCGTCCCTGCGCCGCCAGATGCTCGTTGATAATGCGTCGGTTTTCTTCGAGAACCTTGACCGGAACGTTACGAAAGCTCGTAGCCGTCGGGACCGTCAGGCTCTGCTCCATGTTCTCGACGATCTTTTTTGCTACACCGGTGAGAGCTATCGGTTCGGTGTCAGCCGCAAGCGAGACGGCGACGGGCTGCTTGGATTCTGGCTTAATTGGCTCTTGGTCGGCACTGGGAACACTCGCTGAGGCCCGCGTTTCCGCCTCTGGAAACTTGCCATTCAGCATATCGCCAAAATACGCCTGCCACGATTCGTCGACCAGCTTGGGATCGGACTTGTATCGTTCGAGCAAACCCTCGACGTAGGTCGCGTTCGAGCCAAAAGCTTCCTGGATAAATTCGGATAAATTTGCTATTTTTTCACTCACTTTGTTCTCAACGGCCTTGACCAAACTGCAATTTTATCGCAAAAAGGTGAAAATCCGTAATGTTTGAATTCAAACGGATCAAGGCCCTAATTGGTTTTGTATCTTCAGATCGATCCTTACCGGAACTACACGCTTAAAGCTAAAGCCATATTTCTTAAATTTGCCATAGACATAGACTGTTCCGGTTACGGCCCAGTCTTTTTTTGATCCTAATAGTTCCCTATATGCGGTTCTGGCGACGTTAGCGCTGCTGAAAAAGACGCGGACTGGTGCGGGCAGATCGAGTGGCACATCCTTTTTGAACGAGAAAGGATGTCTGTAATCCCCGATCTCGACGGCGATGCCATTGATCCGAAAGTCGCTGAATGTCAAAAAATCGACGCTCCCCGAATGGCTGCCAGAGCCGATCTGGGTGGCGATCTCAAGTGTCACGCCGCTCAGGCCTATGTCAACAAATTTTGGATCACCAAGTTTAACCCAGGCATCCGCCTCGACGGTTTGGCCAGTATTGCCCGCCTCAGCCGCATTTGCGACGCGGACATTTGCCTCGTAGACCTTGTAACCGCGTATCTTGTCCGGTTGTTTTTGGCCAAAAGCGCAGGACAACAGCACCAAAACAAAGATTATGGCGAATAGGGCTTTTGATCTCATTGTAAGATGAAGTACGGCTAGATCGATGATGTCTGCGTCTTTTCGACCGTTTCGCCGTCATCCGATGCAGTTGCCCGATCCTGCTTGATCGCATCGAGGATGCCGTTGATAAATTGCGTCGCTTCGTAGGTGGAAAAGCGGCGGGCGATCTCGAGGGCCTCATTTATTACAACTGTATCGGGCGTGTCAATATAGATAAATTCGAAAACGGCGAGACGGAGCACATTGCGGTCAACGATAGCCATTCGCTCGATCCGCCAATGCTCGGCACGGGTGCGTATGCAATCGTCAATCGCCTCGATCTTTTCGAGGGTGCCGCGGACCAGTTTATTTGCAAAATCACGGGTCTTTTGGTCAATGCCGGTTTCGCCGAGATCGTTCCAGTAGTTTTGGGTTAGAGTCGACGGGTCGCCCCGAACCATGTCGGATGCAAAAAGCATCTGCAGAGCCGCTTCGCGTGCTTTGTGCCTCGTGCCCGAACTCTTCTCTGCTTTATCAAACGACATTCAAATAACTCTTTAACTCGTCCAGGCGTTGTTTCGCTCGAACTTTCATTTCCCGCATCAGATGAGCCATCTCAATCGCGGAAATCGCCGCCTCGTACCCCTTGTTATCGGCCTTTTCACCGCATCGCTTCCTCGCTTGTTCCAACGTATCGGCGGTGATCACGCCGAACATTACCGGAACACCCGTTTGCATAGATGCCTGCATTATCCCGGCGGCTGCCTGTCCCGCGACGTAATCGAAATGAGGCGTCTCGCCACGAATGACCACGCCGAGTGCTATCACTGCGTCAAAATCGCCGCCCTCGGCCGCTTTCAAGCAAGCTAATGACAGCTCGAAGGCCCCGGGAACGTAGAATGTCTCGATCGCTTTATCCGCCGCACCAGCGCCTTTTAGAGCCTCGACCGCGCCGTCGGCCAATCGCGAGGTCAACGCATTGTTCCAGCGGCTGACAACAATCGCAAACGAGAGACCCGCCGCCGAAATGTCCCCACGTTGTAATTCAGTTTTCAAATCTCTCACCTGCAAACGGCAAATTCGCCTAAATCAAGTATAGAGAACGCGGTTCGCTAATGACAAGAGAAAAGGCTGATTTTGCAAAAGAGCTTCATTCTACTGATAATATGCCTTGAATGGCCGCACATGTGATCGAAACCGAAGAGACCCTGACCATCGAGACGCCTGAGCGTGTGCCGCTCGAGTTTGCGCTGGCGTCGATCGGCAACCGCTTTCTGGCAGTCGCGATAGATCATTTTATCCAGTATTTCTCGATATTTTTGATTGCGTGGATATTTATCAGCATCTCGGGCTATAGCCCATCTGGTCTCAGTGATTCGCCTAATCAGTTCTTTAGCGAGATGCCAAAATGGACAATCGCTCTGATGATAATCGTCCTGTTTTTGATATTTGCGGGCTATTTTATCGCCTTTGAATGGCTATGGAACGGGCAAACGCCGGGCAAACGCTGGATGAAGTTGCGTGTCATCCGCGAGGATGGTCGGCCGATCACGCTCTGGGAGGCGATAGCCCGCAACCTCTTGCGGATCTGCGACGCCGTGCCGGGTTTTATTGTTCCAATTTATTCAATCGGGCTGATCGCGATATTTATGAGCAATCGCGACCAGCGTGTCGGCGACATTTTTGCCGGGACGGTCGTAGTGCGCGAACGCGAGGGCGAGGCTCCGACCTTTGCCGAGACGTTCTCAAATCCGGTTAGCGATGTGGCGTTTCACCGCGTCCAGAAAAAGGCGGAGGTGCAGGCGAATGTAAGCTTGCTCACCGAACGCGAGATCGAAGTCGTCGAGAGTTTTTTGCGGCGGCGTTGGGACCTGACCGAGCGCCAACGTCTGTGGATGGCGTGGCGGATCGCCCTGCCGCTGATGTATAAACTCAAGCCCGGCTATAATTTAGAGGATTTTACATACGAGGGTTTTCTCGAAGAGATCCTCGCCCGATTTCACGCAAAACAGCGGTTTTTGAATTAATACTTAGCCACGAATGCGCACGAATAAAGCGATCTGGTTTATTCTTAATTCGTGCATTCGTGGCTAAAAAGGATTTGATTGTGAAGAATATACTTATCACTGGCGGAGCCGGATTTATCGGCTCGCATCTGGTTGACCGGTTGCTTGGCGAGGGCGGCTGGCACGTCACGGTCGTTGACGATTTTAACGATTTTTACGCGCCTGAAATCAAGCACGCGAATATCGCCGAACATCTCAAATCGTCGGATTACAGAATTGTCGATGCCGACGTCCGCGATGCAGCGACTATGACGGCGTTATTTGCCGAATATAAGTTTGACTGCATTGTTCACCTCGCGGCACGTGCGGGTGTCCGGCCAAGCTTAGCCGAGCCGAAGCTTTACGCCGAGACCAATATCAACGGCACGTTGAATCTGCTCGAACTCGCCAAAGAGCATGGCATAAAACAGTTTGTTTTTGGCTCGTCGTCGAGCGTTTACGGGATTAACACGAAGGTCCCGTTTGCCGAGGACGACCGCATCCACCAGCCGATCTCGCCATACGCGGCGACAAAGGCGGCGGGCGAATTGCTCTGTCACGCGTATTCGCATCTATACGACATCCGCATCGTCTGCCTGCGGTTTTTTACGGTATACGGAGCACGTCAGCGGCCCGATCTGGCGATCCATAAATTTTCGCGTCTTATCACCGAAGGCAAACCGATACAGGTCTTTGGCGACGGGACGACGCGGCGCGATTACACGTATATCGACGACATTATACAAGGCGTCCGGGCTGCTATCGACTATGACCGTTCGATGTATGAGATCTTCAATCTCGGCGAATCGCAGACGGTCGAATTGCGTGAATTGATCGATTTGTTGGAAAGAAATCTCGATATGCAGGCCGTCATTGACCGCCAACCTATGCAGCCCGGGGATGTTCCGATTACATTTGCCGACATATCGAAATCGAGAGATCTGCTCGGCTACAACCCGACGACCAAGATCGCCGACGGGATACCGAAGTTTGTTGATTGGTTTCGAAGAACCAATTGATGATGGCTGTAGCTGCGGCAAGACGCCAGAAGATCAGAAAAGAATTTTTCACTTAACAACCCAACGCTCTGAGTTAGTGATGCGGTCGATGGTTTTGCCAAGCTCGACCAGTGGTTTTAGCTTTTCATTGACGGCTTTGCCCATGCAGCCGAAATAATGGTTGACGCGTTTTGTTTTCCTATTCATCCTGATCGAGATGATCTCGGATGGGTTGTCGGTAGCATATCCCTCACAAGCTCCGCCGCGTGAATAGTCGTTTGCGAACGACGTAAAACGCGACCGGCGAAATTCTCTAACGAGTTCGCGTAAGGAAGATCTGGTGATGCGTGACCTGACGGTGTCTTTTGTTTTTGTAAACCTGCCGCCTTTGAACGTGACGCTGCCGCTGGCCTTGATCGTGAGCGTGTAATCGGGACAAGCCCCAAAGCACATCGTTCTCTGTAACGTGATCAGCAAATCGGCAGAGATCCTGGTTGTTTGCGCCGAAGCCGAAATGCCTGTGAAGATAAGCAGGATCGTGGCAAAGAAAATTGATTTTGATAATATATTCATTCTCGAACTCCAAGCTCGCCGTAATATTTTTTTGAAGTATTAGAAACAGATTTTAACGCGCGTGTGCCTCATTCGCCTAAAGGATCAGATTTTAATGATGCTCTATCATTCCTTTCAAAACTTTATTATCAATAATATTCCGCGACGGGAGTTTGGGCTTTCTGTATCTTTATTACCAAAACCGGTGGAGAAAGTGACATAAAAGCTGGATTGAGTTAAGGTGAAACAGATCAGTTAAACCACCGCAGACATGGCCTATTATATGAGTGAGTTTGGGATAAAGCACCCAAACGATTACGCGCTATTCGTGGTTTAGACATAAAAAAAATAAATAGGAAAAATCTATGGGACGAATTGTTTTGGGCGTTGTTGGCGGATTTTTTGCCTGGATAATTGTGTGGTTCGGGAGCGAGAAGGGCCTTTCGGCCATTTGGCCGGCGTTCGGCGTTCATCAAAAGGCGTTCGAAGAGGCAATAAAGAACGGCGGCCAGTTTACAGCGGAAACGCCGATGCTGCTCACACATATTGTCGTTGGCTCAATACTCGCGGTCATGGCCGGATCGCTGGCCGCGTTTGTAGCCGGTGAAAACTCACGAGCACCATTATTCGCTGGTATTCTACTGCTGGCAATGGGCATAGCGAAAGCGGTCATGTCATGGCAGTACGTTCCTATTTGGTATCACATTATCTTTACGGCGATGCTCCTGCCGATGGCGATTATCGGCGGTAAACTGATAACCACCACTTAGAAAAATAAACGAAGATCTTTAGCTGGATTTAAGAAACCGTTCGGTTGCACTTGACACTTGCAACCGTCTGGTTGCATACTGCTGTTCGTAGTCATGAAAAGAGACATTTTCCAAGCCATTGCTGACCCGACGAGGCGGGCGATCATTGCGTTGATTGCTTTGCAGGCGATGACGCCGAATGCGCTTGCGGAGAATTTTCACACGACGCGACAGGCCGTTTCCAAACATCTGAGGATACTGACAGAATGCGAGCTTGTAACGCAGGAGCAGCGGGGACGGGAAATTTACTACAGCTTGGAGATCGAAAAAATGAAAGAGATCGATAAATGGTTAGAGCAATACCGAAAGATCTGGGAAACTCGGGTCAATCAGCTGGACGAGCTGCTGGCGGTGATGAAGAAAGAAAAGGGCAAAGCTTAATACTGGTTTGATTTGCGGATCCTTTGCGTCTTTGCGTGAAATTTTTTAACGCAAAGACGCCAAGACCGCAAAGGAAAGATGAGAAGAGGAAATTATGGAATTTATTGTTAACAAAGAAACAAAGACCGTTTTGATCACAGCAGAGTTCGACGCCGAACTCGACCTGGTCTGGGACGCGTATACAAAGGCAGATCTGCTCGACCAATGGTGGGCTCCGAAACCAATGATGGCACGAACCAAGGTTATGGATTTCAAGGTTGATGGACGCCGATTTTATGCAATGGTCGCCCCCGACGGAACGGAGCGTTGGGCGGTCCAGAAATATACGTCGATCACTCCGAAGAGCAATTTTAAGTTTTTTAATACTTTCGCGGACGCAGATGAAAACGTTCAATTGCCTGGCTCCGATTGGGACCTGAATTTCAGCGAGCGAGACGGTACGACAAAGGTCACGGTCTCCATCTACAACGAGTCACTCGAACGCATGGAATGGATCATCGCGGATGGTAATTTCCGCAAGGGGACAGAAGGTCAGTTGCAGAATTTGGAAGAACTGCTCGCGGGCCTAAAGATTCAGGACCCGGGCAATTGAACTATTCGCGAACCTATCGAAAAATGATCGTCGCGTTTACACACTTTGAATGAAATTTTAAGAAAGGAGACAACAAAAAAATTATGGCACAAATTAACCCTCACATTAACTTCAACGGAAATGCCGAAGAAGCATTTACATTTTACAAATCAGTATTTGGCGGCGAGTTCGCAAAAATTATTCGTTTCAAAGAGCTGTCAGGCCCTGAATTTCCGGTAGCGGAAAATGAAGAAAATAAAATAATGCACATTGCTCTGCCCATCGGTACAACTTCTTTAATGGCCAATGACGTTCCGGACATCATGGGACCAACAAATGAAAATGAAAACCGATCCAAGATATTTATTAATGCAGAAAGCCGCGAAGAAGCCGACAAAATATTCAACGGACTTTCAGCCGGCGGAAATGTTGAAATGCCTATTGCCGATAGTCCGTGGGGCACATACTTTGCGATGTTTAGAGACAAGTACGGCATTGAATGGATGGTCGAATTTGACGGAAGAAGCAACGGATAAAGGTAGCGTAACGGCGGCGAAAAACCGGAGCGCCGCAGATAGAAGAAGACGAGTCGTAATGCAGCAGCTATTTCAATTTCCGGTTCAGTGGATTTCGGACGCCCGGTCGATTCCCTTTGCAATCAAAGGAGATCGCACTTGGGTCGAGCAGTATATAAAAGCTGAGGAGTTTAGTGACCTTTTTGGCGGTTATGCTACGTGGCGACCGCCGGAAGTCCCTACGGAGATGATGCGAGGCGAAGCCCTCGGAGTTTGGGGAAAGAGAAATATTTCTCGATTCCGACGGATATTGAGGGAACGTGGTGCCGAATTTGAAGTCGTTAGCGATGAAGGCCCAACACAATCCATCTGGACGACGAGTTGAGATTTCGTGACCACATTATATGAGCGTACAAGAACAGATCAACGAGTATATTGCGAGCCAACCTGAGCCGAAACGCGGCGACATGCAGGAGTTGCACGGGATTGTTTTCGGGATAAGGCCGGGGTGTAAATTGTGGTTTCTGGATGGTAAGAACAGCGAGGGCAAGGTTGTTACTAATCCGGATATCGGGTACGGCTCTCGCCCTCATAAGTATGCCGATGGGTCGATCAGCGAGTTCTATCAGATCGGTATGAGCGCTACCAAAACCGGGATCTCTATCTATATTATGGGTATCGAAGACAAAAAATACCTGCCCGAAACCTATGGAAAAACCCTCGGCAAAGCAACCGTCACCGGCTATTGCATAAGATTCAAAACTCTAAAAGATATAAATATTGATGTCTCGAAGCGGCAATACGATTTGGGTTTGAGAATCAGAATGAAAAAGGTGAGCTAAAATAATCATACGCAAGGAGAACCAGCGGCGTGTATTTGTTAAAGTTAAATTTGCATTAAATAAGGTGCTTATCCCTTGACAGTAGGTAAATAATATGTCATCATAGGAGGTAGTTTAGGAGAAACCTACTATGAACGTCAAGACAGAAAAACCAAAAATGCAACGATATACGCTTTTGGATTTTGAGAAACAATTTCCAAATGATGACGTTTGCTTGGAATGGCTGAAAGATTATTTGTATCCCAACGGCATTTTTTGCGATAAATGCCAACAGATCACCAAACATCATAAAGTGGCATCACGCAAAAGTTATTCGTGCCAAATCTGCGGTCATCACGTCCACCCGACCGCAGGAACGATCTATCACAAATCCTCGACGCCGCTTCGTCTCTGGTTCTACGCCGCGTTTCTGATGGGTTCGACGCGCTGCGGCATCTCCGCTAAACAGCTTGAACGCGAATTAGGTGTTACCTACAAGACAGCGTGGCGCATGTTCAAACAGATTCGCTCTATGCTTGACGAATCCGACCGCAAACTTGGCGGGGAGGTCGAGGTTGACGAAACATATATTGGCGGAAAAATGAAAGGCGGCAAACGTGGTCGTGGTTCCGAAAACAAAACTATCGTTGTCGGGGCCGTCGAACGCGGCGGGGCCGTTGTCACCGAGATCGTTCCGAACGTAAAACGAGAATCGTTAGAGCCGTTTGTCAAAGGAACTGTCGAGCCTGACACAATGATCTATACCGACGAATTACATTCCTATCGCAACCTCAAAGATCAGGGTTATGGACACCAGCGGGTGCATCACGCGGCAAAAGTTTATGTGCTTGGCGATGCTCACACGAATTCAATTGAAGGATTTTGGTCTTTACTAAAAACAGGCGTGCGTGGCGTGTATAAGCACGTTAGCCGCGAACACCTGCAAAGTTATGTGAATGAATATGCTTTTCGCTACAATCGCCGAAATGATACCGAGCCTATGTTTCTTTCTTTTCTCGGTCAGGTGCAGAAATCTTATGACTAACCTTTCTCAGCGTTGCTTCAAACGCGGGTCGATCAAAGGTGTTGGTTTCGTTATCTTGCATTTCGATGTCTAGCATTTCAATAACACCGTGATTTGCCAGTTGCCATTTATTCAATTCTTTCGACAATGATTTCGTCGTAATTGTTATGGTATCAGCCATTATTTTTATCCTTCAAGAATTATTTCAACAATTTTTTTGGTCACTTCTTCAATTTTCGCAGGCTTAATCCGTCCCGCCGTTCCTGAAATGATATTTGTGTCCACAGTAAACAATCGGTTTGGACGTATATTAGATGGATGTTTCAAAGAACCCGTCATAAAATCACTAGCATCAAGTTGAATGCTATATCCATCTGACGAGTTTTTAGTGGTAATCTGGCAAACAATTGCATCATCTCTATTCAATTGAGAAATAACTAATGCCGGTCGTTTTTTAACGCCGCTTAGATCAGAAAATGGAAAATCTACAATGACCACATCACCCTTTATAAATCTGCCCATGCCGCATCCTCTTCCGGGGTGTCCCATTCACGGGCAAGCAAGCTCTCAGAGGCAAGCATAATTTGAAAGGTTTCGGGATTGATCGTACTTGGTCTGCCGAATTCCATAGGTCGAAATTGGGTCGGATCGAAATTCCCTAGTTTGTACAGATATTGCCCTAATACATGGGCTACACTGTTGGATGTAATTGTAATTGTCTGGCTCATTGTCGTTGACCTCTTTATTAGAAATCCTTTGCCAAGTGGTTCTTTTGTTTGACCACTTCCAATCCTTTTCCCTGTGTTATAACAGCAACATCAACCGCTCCTCCGACACCTCGTACCCCAATGCTTAGATTTTGGGCGCTAGAAGTTGTTTTTATCAGAAATACAGCTAAATCAATACAGTCTTGTAGAGGTAACACTTGAAAAGGAATTTGTAATTGTAAGGGTGCTAGGGCGTTCATCAAAATTGTTTCCTGTTGCTCGTTCAATTGGAGAGCCCTTTTCACTATCTCCACAAGTCGGACATCAAAGCCTTGGACGATTCTGGATGTAATTTCAGGTTGTCCCCCCATCGTTATCCCAAACTCGTTTGGGGCTTCCTCCACCGGGATCGGTTTATTGGGAATATTGAATTGAAAAACCGATCCGTAAGCTGACCCAACGTCAAACCCACCCACCACAAATACCATCCCTGGAGTTTGATGCCCCTGTTTCACTCTCTTTTGCCATTGTTCGAGAAAAAAATCACTAAGTCGTTTTGAAAATTCACTAATGCTCAGTCTACCCAAATCCTTTATGCTCACCTCAAACTCAGGCATAAAGCTCTTGGCGGTGCGAAGGTCGCTCGGTGTTGTCCCAATTACTGCATCTCCATACGTAACGGCAGCAACGTAATCATTGGGATCGGCAAAAGTAAGAAGTTTCGTGGCATTATCAAAATTAACTGGTAGGTGTAAAATAACACCATTGGGCTGCGGCAGTTGAGCTGTAAGCGTTACGCGACTATCTGCCGCGAGCACAATACCCTCTGAGCCTTTAACGACTATCCCAAGGGACATATTGATTCTCCTGCTGTTAAGATTGTCAAAGAACTTATACCATAACTAGGGTATCATTGGAAAATGGATTTGGCTATAATTTTCTTACCTACGATAAAGGAATAAGCACCTACTTTATTCGCTTCAAAAGCACAGGAAATTCAAGAACTGATTTTCTTCTTTCGCGATGCGTTGGAAAAGAAGGATTTCGCCAAGGACGATTTGGAAATATATACCTTCTTTCGGCAAAGTATTGAATCATTCAATTCGATCTTGATTCTTTTAGCTAATGGATTTGCGCGAAATGCATCGCAACTCTTGCGCACGATGTTTGAGGACTGCGTCACAATGCGCTATCTGGTGAAACTTCAGGCTGAGCCCATACCAACGACTAATTCAAAGTCTTTTCCCGACAGTATCAACAAATTTCGAGATTTTTTCTACATTAACCTACTCAAGCAATTCAGATTCGGTAGAACGCATTTTCCCGACATAATTACGGAAGCGGACCTGAACAGTGTCAAAGCCAAACACGATGCTATTGTTGAACAATTCACTGTAACCGACTGTGAGAAATGCAATTCAAAGAAAATTAAACATCAATGGGCACTCGATCTTAATTCAATGGCCAGAAAGGTCGACCTTGAAATTCTAGCTCTCGAATGTTACTACCAACCGCTAACCTTATGCCATCCGTCCGCAAACGGCGTAGATTCCCGATGGACCGAAACTGACGACGCAATAGAATATAAGTTTGAATCTCTGCGAGATGAAAAAAAGGTACTGCGAAACGCCCATTATTTACTTTTATGTTCGATGGAAGCTGTCGCAAAACATTTCCCAATAGAAGATAACGACGGCGTTTGGGCGAAAAATATGGCCAGCTGGAATGAAGTGTGGAAAGTTACTTAAAAGATTGGAAGGTAAAATATGTTAATTCTAGTGATCATAGGATGGGTTTTGTTCGCATTTACGGCGATTCTCTATTTCGTCGGAAATCGCTTAAATGCCAAAGAAACAAATGCCCTTGCAATCTACAGCCTCGGTCTTCTCATGAATGACAGTGTTCGAGACGCTACCCGAATTGAATTACAGAACATCATTGAAGCACATCCTGAAATGGAAACGAGCGAATTGACCTATAGATTGATCCTTGTTACGACCCAAGCAGCTAAAAGCACAATGGAAGAGGGAGTTCTTGGGATGGTTATTGCGCGGATTGACGAAAATAGAGCGGGACTGTAATAAATTAGGGCTGTACAAGTCGTACAAAAAAATAATCAGTTGGAAACCAAATATGAAGATAACTGCTTTATTCCTATTGTTGCTCCTTTCGACTGCCGTTTCGGCGCAGCAGAAGCCAACTACCGGTTACGCGCCGGTTAATGGGTTGAAGATGTATTACGAGATCCGCGGGGAGGGCGAGCCTTTGGTGTTGCTGCATGGGGCGTTTATGGCGGTGTCGGGGGACTGGATCGATCTCGTCAACGAACTCGCCAAGACGCGGAAGGTGATCGCCGTCGATATGCAGGGCCACGGGCGGACGGCGGACATCAAGCGTGATATCACTTACGAAAACCTGTCAGACGACGTGGCCGCTCTGATGGATTATCTCAAGATCGAGCGCTCCGACGTGATGGGTTACTCGTTAGGCGGCGGCGTGGCAATGCAGTGTGCGATCCGGCATCCGGAAAAAGTGCGAAAGGTCGTCGTCATCTCGCACCCGATCCGCCGCGATGGCTGGGTCAAGGAAGCGAACGATTTCTGGCCGAACTTCAAGGTGGAGATGATGAAAGGCACGCCCGCCGAAACCGAGCGTGAAAAGCTAAACCCCGTGCCGAACTCGTTCCCCGCTTTCTTCGATCACATCAAAGCCACGGCCATGAAACCATACGACTTTGGCGCCGATAACATCATAGCCACCAAAGCTCCGTTCTTCTTCATCAACGGCGACGCCGACGGCGTCCGTATCGACCACATCGCCGAAATGTACCGTCTAAAAGGCGGCGGCAACAGCCACGGCGACGTGATGCCGCGTACCGACTCGAGACTCGCGATCATCCCCAACACAACCCACGTCACCCTGATGAACAAGATGTCAACGATCATCCCGATGGTCAACGACTTTCTCGATGCAAAGCCGCAGAAGTAATATAAGAAAGAAAATTCACCACAGAGTCACAGAGAACACGGAGGCTGATATTGACTAGAGTAGAATCGCTGCGTTTAGTAATATAGGTGAACCGCTTAGACATCTCTGTGTTCTTGATGTCTCTGTGGTGAATAAATTCGGGAGCAAAAATATATGGCAAAGGTAACAGGCATCGGCGGGATATTTTTTAAGAGTAAGGGCAAGGGTTCGGAGCTGGCGGCGTGGTATGAGAAGAATCTCGGTATCAGCCTTGAGAGCTGGGGCGGTTCGATATTGAAATGGACTGACGATAAAGTCGTCGACGGCGGTCTCATGGTCTGGAGCACGGCCAATGCCGATTCCAAATGGTTTTCGCCGAGCGAGTCTTCCTTCATGATCAACTACCGGGTTGATAATATGGATGAGATGCTCGCGCAACTAAAGGACAACGGCGTTGAGATCCTCAAAGGCCCCGACTCCGAAGAGAACGGCAAGTTCGCCTGGATCATGGACCCCGACGGCAACAAGATTGAACTATGGGAGCCGATAGTTAAGAACGAAAAGAATAAGAAATAAATCAGAAGAGCAAACGCACGGTAGGAAGATCAAACCTACAATTGCGAAGATTTAGACCCTTAGCGAGCCGCGAAACGCTCTGCCAGCATAGTAAGATTCGGCACCGTTGTGATACGTGAAGATACGGCCAAAGCGGCGATCGCAGAAGATGGCACCGCCGAGGCTTCTAACCTCGACGGGCGTTTTCACCCAGCTCGACGTTTTCAGGTCAAACTCTCCGAGTTTCTGTAGCTCTCGATACTCTTCTTCCGTTGACAGATCAAGGCCCATGGCGGCTGCCAAGCTAACTGCGTCGTTTTTCGGTTTATGTTCTTTTCTTGATTCCCAAGCCACCCGGTCGTAACAAAGACTTCTACGCCCCTTGGGACTTTCCGCTGAACAGTCATAAAAGATGTATTCGCCTGTCGTTTTATCAAACCCAACGACATCTGGTTCGCCGCCGGTTCTGTCCATCTCGCTGAGCGACCACAGTTTTTCAGCATTAGCTTCTAGTTTGGCACGCACTTTTGCCCATTCAACGCCTTTATGACGGTTCATGTTTTCCTCAAAACGCGTCTTTAATTCGTTGAGCAATTCTTCACGATCTGCCGGTAACAATTTAGGTTTCAGACTGTTCATGATTAACCGGGAGTTAATAGTCATAGTGGCCGGCAGACCTCTCCGCTCCACGCTGTCGCGGTGGCGCGTGTGACGGCGTCTTTGACATCCGCGAGCTTCCAGGTGCCGCGCTGCAGGATCTCGCCGTCAGCGTACTCGATGCGGTTGACCTGGACCTTTTCGTCGAACAGCTTATCCTTTGACGAAGCGAGTGATGCCGCCGCGATTGTGTCCGTCGGCCCAAGCGTGGAGAAAGCCGCAAGTTCAAACTCGGCCCCCTTCTTGATGTTTAGTGAACAAAGAAACTGTCGTCGAATTACGTTCTTAGGATTGGCGATCTCGGTAAATTGATATTCCCAAAAGACCACCTTGACCGTTTTAGTGCCTTCGTTGCGGACTGTCGCCGAGTAGGTAAAACCCTTTACGTTGGTGGGCTGCACCGTCTTTGCCTCCTGCTCGTTATGCTCAATCACGGCACGGCGGCCATCGGGCGTCTGCTGGCTAGGATCGGTAGGATGATCCGTGCTGAATTCACGTGCCGTACGCAGCCCGACAGTATCCTCAACGATCACCTGTTTGGCCGGCCCTGTTTGAGGAGCCTCGACCTTCTGGGCTTTTTTGATCGCGGCCTCCCAACCGGACCGCAGCACCGGCAGCGGATCCTGAGCAAAACCCGCTGAAGAGACGATCAAAAGCATGAACAAAAGTTTTATTACGGCGCTTATTTTCATAAAAGGGATTATATACCTAAAGCTCGCGACGAACGAACTTCGAGCCGGTTTTCGGGCCGGTTGTATGGTTGCAACATCAACCTAACCGCGTTTAGCCGTCTCGATTGCGGCGATGTCGTGCGCCGCCATCGTACCAAAGACAGATCGTATTTTTTGCTTGCGTCATAGAGTTGAGGCTCCGATTTTTCGGTCAGAGTTTCTAAACTTGGCAAGTTATTCCTCTTCTTAGAAGTATCTTACGGTTTCACTAGATATTCTTGTTTCTTTCCTTCCTTATGAGGTCCTGACGCCCAGCCGCATTGCCAGAGGTTATCTGCGTCGGCAAAGCATGTGACGGTCTCTTCGCGGCCGACGACCTCGTCATTTCGCTCGTAAAAGAATTTCTTTGTGTCAAATTTGATGTGGACCGGGTAAACGTTGGTGTTCAGAGTGCCCTGGCCCTGATCGATGTAGGTCCGCCATTTGTGCGGAGCGCCGATAGTAAATTCTGTTAGGTTCATCCGTTCGGCACCGTCTTGTCCGGCGTTTGACGGCTTTTCCAACAGGCACTGGACCAGCTTTTTAAGCAAGGGGACGGGTGGCGGATCACCATTTTTTCCGCCATGTTTCAGGTTGTCGCAATCGAGCAGTTCGCGATCGGCCAAAACGGTATTGTCTTTGTCCACCCGCAGCCGATCGGTCTTAATATCGGGCGCGGCATCACCAAGCGGGCGAAAACCACAATCCTGGGTATATA
>JBBRQM010000073.1:0-17101 GCA_038226395.1 Pyrinomonadales bacterium
TCCTGTTAATTTTTCCGGTCTGAGTCGCAATAAGGTTTCGGCCACATTAATAGTCGCCCCGAAAGCCAACGGTTGCAGCCAAAAGGTCGAGAATCTGCGCGAGGCCGTGCTTCACGCCGATTCTAAATCCGGGGCATTTGTTTTCGTCGATTCCGATGTCTGTCCGTCAGCGGATTGGTTGCGGCATCTGGTCGCTCCGCTCGAAAACACAAAAGTCGGAGCCGCAACGGGCTACCGATGGTTTATTTCGCCAAAGCCGTCCTTTGGTTCGGAATTGCGCTCCGTTTGGAATGCATCCATAGCGTCGGCGCTTGGGCCGAATACGAGATCGAATTTCTGTTGGGGCGGGTCGATGGCAATGCTCCGCGATGTGTTTGATACCCTAGATATGCGTGAAAAATGGCTTGGCACGCTCGCGGACGATTTTGCCGTAACGCGGACGATGAACGGGGCCGGACTCCAAATCGTTTTCGTCCCGCAGGCTGTTACGGCGTCGGTCGAAAACTGCACTTTTGGCGAAATGCTCGAATTTACAACGCGTCAGATGAAGATAACACGCGTTTACGGCACGAAATTCTGGGTGATGTCGTTTGCCGGATCGGGGCTTTTTAACGCTGTGATGATCGCGGCTTTTTTGATCGCAATATTTAGCCGCCAAAACGCTCCGCCTTTTTATGCGGCGATTTTTACTCTCGTCATCGTCACCGTTTGCAGCATCGGCAAGGCTTGGCTGCGGCTGAATGCCGTTAAACTCGTCCTGACAAAATACAAACCTACGCTCCGGCGACAATTTTGGTCGCAAAACACGCTCTGGATATTGTCGCCCGCTGTTTTCTTTTATAACTCGGTCGCGGCGCTTGTTTCACGGCGGATGACCTGGCGCGGCACGACCTATGAATTGAAATCGCCAACCGAAACTGTCATTATTAGCGATTGACCGCAGAGAATAGTTCACAATGGCACAAAGTCTATTTGACGACAAATACGAGGAAACCAAGGAGGAAGAACCGATCCACACGGTTGATTTTCAGCCCGAATCGCCGGACGAAACCGCCCGGACGAGCGGTCTCGCATGGTCGGCCGGGATCGTATTTTTTAGCTCGGTCGCATTTTTGCTTTTCGTCGGATGGGGAGCCGATCTGCTTTTGGGCAGCTCGCCATGGGGTCTCGTCGCGGGCGTTGTGCTTGGCTCTATCATCGGTTTTGTCCAGTTTTTTCGGCTTACATCCCGGATATTTGTTACGAAAAAAAGTGGCCCTGCCGAGCGTCCACTAATGCCCCATGACGACGAAGACGAGCAATTACCTTAACTGTTGTTTGGCTAAGCTCAGAGGAAATTAACTAAACAAACTCTCAATGTCTCTTGATCCTTGCAAGACACGTATCACCTCAACCGTATTTTCCACAACGCTGTAAAAAATGAAATAGTTTTCATATCCTTTGACGTGCCACATCCGAATGTTATGGAATTTGGGATTATTAAATTCTCGCGGGGAGCCAATAAGAGGGAATTGTGCGATCTGTTTTTAACGGTTGTTAAAAGCCACATAGAAGCCCTGAGCAGCTTCCATGTTTTCTTCATCAATATAAACAATGCATTCTTCGAGGTCACGAACTGCCTGCGGGTGTTTGACAATCTGTTGAGGCATTATTTGGACTTATTTCTGACTTTTTCTTCAATTCGTTTAAAAGCTCGGTCTCGAATGGCCTCTAAATCTTCTTTTGTCCACGGCGTGACAGGGCCACTTTCCAGCCCTTCAAGCAATAAAGCTTCGAGCTTGCGTTGTGCTCTGGTTTGTTTATATTGTCTGAACATATCACGGAAAAACTCGCTGGTATTATTATAACCATCAACGGCTATAACTTCTTCAACCTCAGCTTTCATGTTTTCCGGGACAGCTATGTTTATGGTTGCGCTTGGCATAAAACTCCTTTCTTCATTAAGCATAGCGCATTGTCAACAGTTGTCAACAGTTGTGAACGTCAACGAGGCACTATTTAGAAACCGGTAAACCCGCCGTCGCTGCTTTGAGTTTTTCTGTCATTATTTGTAAAATCTAAGTTTCGCAATGGGCGACGATTCCGAACCTTTGACACCAGATGAGCGGATGCAGCCCGAGCTATCGCACCGCCGGATACTGTTTGTGATGTGCGGCGTGATCGCGGCGGGATCGATTGTCGGATTTACGTTTTTTTCGGCAAGGGCAGGGTTAGGAGTTTTGATCGGCGGCGTTTTGGCATTTGCTAATTATTTTTGGCAAAAACGGTCGCTCAAAGCCATTTTTGAAAGGGCGATTCACGGCGAAAAGTCGCGATTTTTGGCCCTCACCTATATTTTGCGGTATATCGTCATCGCTGCGGCGTTGGCAGCGATTTATTTGGGCGGCACGGTTTCGATCTACGCGGTCATTTTTGGCCTTTCGAGCTTTGCAATCGCGGTCGTGATCGAGGGATTTACGAGTATTTTTTCAAGTTCTAATAGATAGGAAAGTTTAAGAATGTTTTTATTTGCAGAAGGCGAAAAACAACTGCCTTTGATCGTCCAATTTATAAATACTTATTTGGGCGAGCCAGTATATCGTTTTGAAATGGCTTACACGCGTCCGCTCTGGGAAAAGTTTTTTTCCAATTTCGGCACTACGCCGGAGAAAGTCTTTGGGTCGGAGTACAGCCCCGAAACCGCGATCCCGTGGTACACGATCATGTTTGTCATCGCATGTATCCTGTCGGTCGTTATCATCTCGATGCTCAAGGGCAAGCTGTCTGAGGATGATCCAGCCCATGGCCAGTTAACGCTTGAGGCCGGTTTTCTCGCGATCAAGGATCTGGTCATCAGCGTGATCGGCGAGCATGGATTTAAGTATTTTCCGGTCGTGGCGACTTTTGCGGTTTTGGTGCTGGTCTCCAATCTGATGGGCCAATTGCCGATGTTCTGGTCGCCAACCGGATCGGTCAACGTCACATTTGCACTGGCGATCACATCATTTGTTTATTACAACTACGTCGGCATCCACGAGAACGGTATCGTCAATCATTTGGCGCATCTTACCGGCCCAAAATTGCCTCTGCTGCTGACTCT
Organism: Pyrinomonadales bacterium; assembly: GCA_038226395.1. Classification (GTDB taxonomy): domain Bacteria; phylum Acidobacteriota; class Blastocatellia; order Pyrinomonadales; family Pyrinomonadaceae; genus OLB17. The sequence goes on from JBBRQM010000073.1 coordinate 3,080, forward strand.
GATTGTTACGCCGCTGATTTTTAGCATCGAGCTTATCAGCAATATGATCCGGCCGTTTACGCTTGGCGTTCGACTATTTGCAAATATGTTTGCCGACGAACAGCTCGCGTCACAGATCTCGGGGCTCGCTCCGCCTTACACACAGTTTTTGGTGCCGGTCGCATTGCTGCCACTGGCATTTTTTGTGGCTTTTGTCCAAACGCTCGTATTTACGCTGCTCTCGATGATCTATATCAGCGAAGTTTCGCACGGCCCCAATGAGCATATTCACGGCGGTGAACACTCGCCCGTCACAGGCGAAGCGATCGCGACGGCCCATGTTTAAAGTTGCAGAGTTATGGAGTTTACAGAGTTTTAGAGGAGAAGACAAGAAACCGTTCGAATAGAAAACCTGCATTTTATAGCAGATATGCCCGCACGCAACAGGCGACTTGACTCCACGGAGTAGAAATCAAGGAATACCGGAAGCGAGGCGAAATAATACCACAGTGGCAGGTTTTGTAATTTTGACGGTTGAATGTCTTCTAAAAATAAAAAATAGGAGATAGTAAAAAATGAATAAATATAAATACGTAGTTTATGCCAGTTTGCTGTTGGCTTTATTGGCCGTTACGGCGATGGCGGCAGACGGCGCGGGCGATAATGCATTTACCGTGAGCTCGTCAAAAGCCATCGGCGCCGGTATCGGTTTTGGCATCGCGGCGGGTTTTGCCGGTATTGGCCAGGGTCTCGTCGGCAAGGGCGCAACCGAGGGCGTTGCACGCAATCCGGGAGCAGCCGGAACGGTGCAGACGATCATGATCATCGCTCTCGCGCTGATCGAATCACTCGTGCTTTTTGCACTGCTGATCGTTTTCGTCGTGCTTCGGTAATCACGATAGATCAACAAATACAAGGGCGAGGTTTGTTACAAAACTTCGCCCCTTTTTTATTTACATCCGTCTTATGATAAAACTGTAACTGCGAAGTGAAGTATATGTTTGCAACCCACAGAGCCGAATGACGTTCTAAATACTGATGACTGACGAACTGACAGGAAAAATTATCGCGGATAAATACCGTATTGACTCGCTCTTGCGGGAGAGTGATCTTGGGCCGATCTATCGCGGTTGGCACGTCCTGATGGACAAGGCCGTCACGATCAAGATCCTCGCCACGGCTCTGGCCGTCGATCAGCGGTTTGTAAAACGCTTTTTAGTCGAGGCAAAAACCGCATCTCAGGCCAATCATGCTAATATCCTAAATGTCACCGATTTTGGCACAGACGCGCACGGAATCAGCTACACGGTTTATGAGGGAGCGGAGGGCGAGACGTTGAGCACATCGCTGGGACGTAACGGCGCGCTTTCTGTGTCCCAATCCTTGAATATCACAGCAGAGGCTGCGGCAGGCCTTGCCGCCGCACATGCAAAAGGGCTATTTCACGGCAGCCTCAGCCCCGAAAAGATCCTTGTTGCCAAAGAAGAAGAAACAGAGGCGGTCAAGATCTTTGATTTCGGCGTCGAGCCGGTCGGCAAGCGGACAATGGCCGATATTGAGTATCTCGCCCCTGAGCAATACACCGACCCGACGGCCTTTGACGCGCGGTCGGATATTTACTCTCTAGCCGTTATTTTCTACGAAATGCTCGCCGGCGAAGCGCCATTCACCGGCAAAACGACGGCTGAATTAGCGCAAAAACAAGAGTCTGAGCCGCCGCCGCCTCTCTCGGCCTTTCGCAGCGATATGCCCGCCGATCTCGAACCGATGATCCTGAGCGCGATGGCAAACGATCCCGAACGCCGTTATCAGACGATGGCCGCCTTTGCCGAGGATCTCGAACATTTATCCATGGCGGTGTCCGGCCCGGTGACGGCTGTGGCCGCCGCCGCTCCGAAACGCAATGTCTGGCAGACGGCATTTATCGTGCTGGTTGGCATCTCGCTGCTCGCGGGAGTTTTGATCTACGCGACCTCGACCAAACGCACCGATCCGACGTCTCAGACGCTGGCCGACGCCGGCAGTTTACCCGTCCAGCCGATCGGCCCCGCGACCGGAGCACAAGAGGAAAGCCTTGCAAGACTGCCCGTTATGTCTGATACGGAAATACTTGCAAATTCAAATTCCGCTCAGTTGCCGGGAACGACGCCGGGCGGTGACGGATTTAATGCCTGGGCAAATGGCGGTCCGCCGGCCGGAGCCCCTCTGAACCAGACCACTCAGCCGGGCGGCCAAACGCTCAGCGGCGATCCTAATGCCGCAAGCCCATTTATGCCGGGGCTTGATATTCCGCAGGGCTGCACCATGCTCCCCAGCGGCATAGTACTCTGTCCGAAACTAGATCCCGGCAACACGGCCAAACCCACCCCGACGCCGAAAAAAAATGGAGCCGCGAATTCAAATACCGGAACGACAGTGGTGCCAAAACCCACGCCTAAACCCGCGGCGACCCCGCCAAAAACCGACAAGTCGGCTGGCAAGCCGGGCAATCCTGAATAGAACTCTTTAATTATTTATCGAGGAACTTCGACCGTTTTCAGAATGTCCGAGATCACGGCGTCCGTCGTCGCTCCGTCAAGCTCGGCCTCGGCTCTGAGGGCGAGGCGGTGGCGGAGAACCGGCGGGGCAACATCGCGGATGTCGTCCGGCGTCGGGAAATCGCGGCCGCGGATGGCGGCGAGGGCCTTTGAGCATAGCAGAAGCGCGACCGAGGCACGGGGGCTGGCTCCGTAGAGTATGTTCGGATGGCTGCGTGTTCGGCGGACGATCTCGACAACGTATTTTTGCACGCCCGGCTCCATCCGCATCTCGCGGACCTCCGCACGGCATCTCTGGATCGTCGCCGCATCCGGCAGAGGAGCGATCTGCACCTGATCGAGATGCCGCGAATTAAATCCGGCATCCCAACGTGCGACTATCTCTTCCTCGTCAGCCTGCTCCGGGTAATCGATCAAGATCTTCATCAAAAAACGGTCAAGCTGGGCCTCGGGCAGCGGATACGTGCCCTCGTATTCAATCGGGTTTTCAGTCGCAAGGACTGTGAAAAGCGGAGACAGCGGATAGCGTTCGCCGTCGATGGTCGCCTGCCGCTCTTCCATCGCTTCGAGCAGGGCGGCTTGGGTTTTCGGCGGCGTCCGGTTGATCTCGTCCGCCAGCAAAATATCGGTAAAGATCGGCCCCTGCCGCAAACTGAACTGCGACGTTTGCATATTAAAGACATTTGTTCCCGTAATGTCCGACGGCATCAGATCCGGTGTAAATTGTATCCGCGAAAATTCGGCTCCGATGATGTGGGCAAGCGATTTGACGGCAAGCGTTTTCGCCGTTCCCGGAACACCCTCGACGAGCGCATGTCCCTCGGCCAAAATCGTGACAAGCATCTGCTCGATAACGTCATCCTGTCCGACGATCGTCTTGCGCAGCTCATTGATAATATGTGCAACTATTGTAGGTGTGTGATTTAGCATATTAAGATTAAAGAAATAAGAATTTAGACGCAGATCGACGCAGATTACGCAGATATAGAGCAACTTATAAATTGATATTCTTATCCGCGATTATCTGCGGCAAAATCTCTTCTTCGTGTTTCTAAGTGCCGATCGTTTTTTAAATAAAATCGTAAAGCATCTTTACCGCCAGGAGAAGCACGGTCGTCAAAAATATCCGCCGTATCCAAATGTCATTTAGCTTGGTTACGGAATGAGCTCCGATATATGCTCCGACAAACATCGTCAGGCCGAGGATCAGACCGAGCTTATAATCCACTAAACCTTGCCACATAAAAACGATGGTGGCAACGCCTGAGGAAAAAACGTTTATCAATTTGGTCGATGCAACCGATTCCGAATACGTCATCCCAAAAAACGCAACCAGAGTCGCCGTCAGAATCGTCACATAACCGCCGCTGTAAAGCCCGCCGTAAATGCCAAGCAAAAATGTCAAAACGAGCGTCAAAATAAGCGCCGAGCGTGACACCGTCGATGCTTTCTCGACATCGGACTTTCGCCTAATCAGCGTAAAAATAACAACCGCGATCATCGCTACTGACACGATCAACTTGATCGCCTCGCCCGTGATCAGGCCAACTATCGCCGCTCCCAGCGCCGAGCCGAGTATCGTCACGAAGATAAGCGGCGAGATCCGTCGGATGTCGATCTTGTCCTGCCTCAAAAACGGGATCGTCCCTCCGACCGACATAAACACGAGGCCAAACATATTTGTCGCCACCGCGACTTTTGGATCTATCCCAAATTGAAACATAACCGGCACGGCGATCAGTGAATTGCTGCCCGTAACGACGCCGACAACCGCCGTGAGAAAAAACACGATGATCAGAACGGTAAGTGCGTAAACGGCCATCGGCTATATCCTTGTCTTTGCTACACGCGTCATCCCGAGTTTTACTTCCAATAGCCGCAGCGCGCTGGTTAGTTCCAAAACCTGTTTTTTGTTTGTCGGCTCGCCGTGGATGATGTCCTCGCATTTGAATAGAATGTCCTCAACATTGTCACGATCCAGACCGCCGCGTTCGGCGATCAAATTCGCCATCTCGCTGCGTTTCGTCGTGTAATTATCGACGCCAAGATAACGGGCGGCTCGACGGCGAAAATCGGTGTAGATATTTTCGATCGCGAGGTCAAAGGCATGCGTGCGCTGCTGCAATTCGGCCATCGCCGAGACGTATTCTAATTTTGAGAGCCGGTCGGGTTCGTGTTCTGGAACGGCACGGGCAAAACGGCGGCTTTGTGAAAAGAAGAAAAATCCAAGAATAACGACGAACTGCAAAAAGAAAGCGACGACAGGCGTCCCCTCAAAAAACTGTAAAAACTGATTATTATTCGAGCCGTAACCTTGATGATACTCGTCAAATACGATCAAGCCATCCCTTGCCGAAACGATATTTATCCCCAATTGAGCGTTATCGACGATGCCGATGCCGGCATTAGAGACGACATATGGATCAGCCAGAAAAACGATCTTCCCACTGCCATAAGGAACGTCAACCAGCAAATTATTTTCACCTGCGGCAAAATGCACAGTCGGAGCGCTCTGGTTCGATGCAGCAATCGTGTCTATCTTAACCGGCTTGGTTGTGGCTCGCTTTGGCGGAGGAGGAGGATTATCACCGGTTTCGCCTTTGTCATTATCTGCTAAACGCTTAAACGTGATCGAAGACGCAAAGAGCGACGGCTGGACGGCATTTACATTGGCCGTGTAAAGCGTCGGTTGGACGGGTTTGACTGCCGGAGTATCGCTGGTCATCTGTTTTTGGTCGGAGGTATTCGTGGTCAAAATCTTGACGAGGTTGTGCGGTACAAACGTTATCTTCCAGTTCGTGTTCGTTTTAACCAGGTCTTTTGGCGGCTCGCGATCGATCAGGACCAGCTTTCCGCCATCGGCTACCCACAGGAGCAGATCGGCGGTTTCGGGCTCGGTAAACTCGCGCCGGATTGACCCGATGACGACAAAAACGGCCGGAATATTTTTCTTGTCAGTCAACAAGGCCGAGGGCGGTTCCTGCCAACGCGCCACCTTGCGTCCGGTTTCGGAAAGCAGAGTGTAAAAGCCTTGCGTGCCGGTCGCACCAGGGTTAAACGTCGATCGGTTTGGCATGATTTCGCTGTCGGGCGTCTTTTCCTTTTGCGTGTACGAGGCAGCATTAAGACCGACGAGTATGACGATCAGCAGGATCAGGCCGAGGACTATCAGGAGCTTTTGCTTCATACGGGGCGCGAAATTAAACCAGCGAGATCGTCTGTTTATAACGATCGCGAAAATCCTCCCAATCCCGCAGTTCCGAGGGCCGCAGACCATACCAGTTGCGCTCGAAATTTGACGTCATGCCGTTCATGTTTTCAATAAGGTCGGTGCGTTTGCTCATGTCGCGAAGGTAATCGCGGTTTGTTTTATGCCGGGCGAGGCCGATGACCTTGCGGTCGCTTAGCTCGCAGAGCAGGGCGATATAGCCCTTGCGAATGGCGGCGCGAAGGTTCCCTTCGCGTGCCAAACGTTCGGCCTCGCTAAACAGGCCGTCAGCCGATTCATCTGCTCCGATCCGCTCGCCGAGGATCACTCGATCCGTCTTTTTCTGCTTCGCTCTCATTCCAAATTTGCCGGCCAGAAACGGAGCAAAACGATAGATCAGGAAACCAATGAGACCGAGCACGAGAGCGTAAATAATGATCTGTAGCACCAATTTTAGCGACGCGAAATCCGTTCCCGAAGCTGGCATCGGCGACGGCGAAGGAAAGACCCTGGCAAGCCACTCGATAAATTCGCGCTTCCATCTTTGAAACAGGCTCTCTTCCTTTGCCTGCGGTTTCTGGTATTCCTCGCGGCGGAGAATTTCGGCAAGTTTCTGCTTGTCCTCGTCCTTGCTGGGGCCTGTCGCAGCCGGGTTTTTGAGTTCGTCGATCTTTTTGCCAATTGCGGCGAGACGCTCGTTTATGCCGGTTAGGATCACGGCACGCTTGACGGCATCGGGTTCGTTTTGGAATAACTTGAGATCGCGCGCTAGCCATTGATTTGCCGTTTCGATCGAACCGCCCGGCCAATCGACTTTCTCCGTTTCTGGCAGCTCTTTTACAATCTGAGTGATAATGCCGCTCTCCCGCGTCGTGTCACGGTTTCCAATCTCTGCCTTCGCAACCGAGTCGAGCAATTGATCAATGTGCCGCCCAGTGGACGAGAGCCGCTGCTGATACTCATCCAACGTTGCCGCTTCTACTTTATGCACCGCCACAAGACACAGAAAAGACAGCAGCATCGCGAACCATAATCTCCCCGGTTTTGCCAAATTGTGTATACGCGGCGATCTCATATTATTTAAGCCCAAGTGTCGTGAACGGCGACTTTTCTTTTCGGGTTGCCGGTAACCTGACAACCCCCGCACTCGCCAGCGCCGGTTGCAGCGGATTGATATACGTGGTTGGCACCGTTGGAATATCGCCGAGCCGCCGGGCCGCCATCAGCTCAATATCGTAGCCCTCGCGCCGGACGCGCTCATCGACATACAACAGGCACAGGCCAACCATCCACACCGGCGACAGCAAAATAAAGCTGATCTGCCATATCAGGTTGTAGGCGATCTCATACCAGGCCGGCAGAAGGGCGGCGCCAAAGCTCATTAATTGAACGCCGTTAGCCGACGCATACCACGCCAGCGGGACGTAGAGCAGGGCAAGCGCCGAATATGTCGCAACCGTCGTAAATAAAAACAACGCGGCCAGCCGACGCACATTTCCGCTGGCCAGAGAGGCGCTGCGGCCGACGGCGGCGAATACGCCTTGCCCCTCGACCAGCATCACCTGCGGCACATATGCAAAACGCGATGCAATTAGAAAAAAGAGCCAGATCGTGACAAATGCGACGCCGAGCGATGCGGCTGTGCCGACCACAAATGCGACGATAGGAATGGAGCTAAATACCGCGGCAATGAGCACTACCAACAGAGCGCCGATAATAAAACCAAAATAAAAGATAACAAAGCCGATACAGCCGAGCATGACGGCGATAAAGGTCGATGCGACCGTCAAACCGCCCAGCCGCCGCCAGGTATTTGCATACGTATCGCGGAATGATAAAGCCTCGCCAAAAAGCAGATGCCGGACAAAATTACGCGACGCCCCGCCCATCACGACGAGCGTCGCTATCGTCTCGGTCAGCCATATAATGACGCTGCCAAACCACAGGAAAAGATAATAAAACGCATTTTCCGCCGAGTAGTTATTCGCCCCGATCGAAAAAATCTCGCGGGCCGCGAGCGTCCAGCCGACCGAGATCATCGTCCCGACAATTACCGGCGGCGACGCTATAGCGACAAAAGTCCAAAAATGCCCGCGATAAAACCGCACCGCCCGGTCAATCAAATCCCCGGCCCCAAGCGGCGTGAGGCTGTTACCCGGATCGGCTGAGGCTGCATTTGTCATTCCCACGAGTTTAGCAAATATTGTCTCCGATTACGCATTAGAAAAAAGGAAGGGAGGTTGAATAATTTAAAATTGTCCCGTAGGGACATAGCGAAAATAGCCCAGCGATTCATCGCTGGGCATGGGGATGATTTAAATTCAAAGTCCCGTTAGGGACGGCTGAAAATGAGCGCGTGAAAGAGTCTGTCGTCCCTATAGGACTCTAAACACCTATTTCGATTACCCAGTGATGAAGCGCTGGGCTATTAACATTTTGTGGGTTTTTCCCACAGTCAAATATCTATCGCCTAATTTGGTCTACCCTGCTTCCCGAAACAAAAAAAGGAGAGCCGCTATCGGCTCTCCCAAAAAATCCCCATGGATATAGATTAGAATACAAGGCGTATTCCGACCTGAATAACACGGCGAGCAAGGCCTATGTCCGTATTCTGTCCAAACGCGCCTAAATTTACACCCGCACTAGTAAGAAGCTCAACCGGATACGGGCCGCCACGCTCAACGCCAGTTCCCACATTTGGATGGTTGAGAGCGTTAAAAGCCTCGGCACGAAGCTGAACACTGAATGTTTCGCGAACCTTAATGTTCTTGAAAACGCTCAGGTTCATCTGATTGATGATCGGGCCACGTTCCGAGTTTCGAGGAGCGTTTCCGAATGGCGTACCAAAGATCGAAGCAGATCCTGGTCCGTTGATGATGTAACGGACATCACTGGTCGTTACAGGCGTCAGCGTATTAAGCGGGACGGCCCCGTTGCGGCCTCTGATGTCGTTCATCGACCAGAATCCCGTATTTGCAAGCGTACACGGTGATGGGTTGCATGGTACGCCAAACACATAGAATGCATCGATCTGGCTGATGCCAACCGCAGTTCTCGGAGCATTAGGATTGGTCAGGAACGCACGGTCACCTGCTGTCAGGTATGTGCTGCCCAGACCAAAAGTACCCGCTACATTATTGGCGGGCGTATAGGGAGAACCGCTCGTTATAATGTACGTTCCATTCAATTGCCATCCACCGAGCAGGTGACCGACGATGCCACGCTGTTCCTTAAAGTAGGGAACATCATAGACAAAGTTCATCGAGAACGCATGAGGCCGGTCGAGGTTCGAGAGCGACCGTTCGCATTGATTGATGCAGAACGGGTTCTGTGCGTTCGGCGACGAGATGTCGGCAAATCCAAACACCTCGCTTACATTGTCGATGGTCTTGCTCCATGTATAGCTGGCTCCCATCGAAAGCGTATCCTTGAGGAAACGCCCATGATACTGGGCCTGTAGCGAGTTGTAGATCGACGAGCCCGAGTTATTACGGGTCGTTATGCCGGCCGCGTTGAATTGGCGGAAATTGCAGGCAGCCTCATTATCCAGAGTTCCGACAATGTCCGTACACAGCGCACGAGTTGCGCTCGCCGGCAACAGATTCCGGAAGTTTGGAAAATTTATACAGGTCTGCGTCGCGGTTGCACCTGTGCAATTGGGGGAACCGGCTGCCTGCCCGGCACTTCCAGTAAAAGGAGTGGTAACTCCAATACCTCCCGTTCCATTACCAGTCGCGTTTCTAGCCCTCGTCAGGCTGAATCCATCAAAGAGCGGCTCGATAAAGAAATTATCGTTAATACTCTGAAACAGGCTTATGCCATGGGTCCCTACATACCGAACCTCGGCGATGTGATGACGCCCAAATTGACGCTGCATGCCAAACGAGTATTGCTCCGAATATGGCGCCTTAAAATTAGTCGCGTCTCGGGTCACCGTCAGAAATGCAGGGTTAAGGATACCAACCGGCAAAACGCCCGTCGCAGCAGCGTTGGCCCGGATAATATCGCCAAAAGGACTACCCGTCAGTCCCGCTGGGCCACCGGGCGTGGCGGGCAGCGAAGCTGTCGGAACCGTGAGGGTCGCGGCAGCCGGTGCAGCCGTAGCAACGTTTAACAGTAAATTGTAAAACGCTGTCTCATATGCGATCGAGTATCCGCCGCGGAAAACGGTCTGGTCCTCGCCAAACAACTTCTTCCAAAAATGCGGCGTATAAGCAAATCCAATACGCGGCGCAAAGTTGTTGTTGTCAGTCGGGATCTTGGGAACCGTGCGGGCACTGAGCGGCAAATTCGGGTTGAACAACGGCGTGGAGCTGTTTTCACGGTTTGTTGTGATCGTGTTCAATTGGTTGATCGGCTGGCCGGTGTTCTCATACCGCACCCCGAGATTAAGAGTAAGATTTGGACGGAATTTGAAATCGTCCTGGACAAATACATACTTGTCCCGCTCGATAAAGTCGACAAGTGGATTACCGACCGCAACCGAGAATGCACTCGGCGCATTGTTAATTATGCGGCTGGCGAGCGCCGAACCGGTAGGAAGGCCTGTAGTGGTACCGCTGAAGGTATAGGCTCCATTAAAGGTCGGCAGAAATGGCACCAATGTATCGAGGTATTTGAACTCGGCGCCGAAACGGACCGAGTGGCGTCCCCAGATTTTGGTCAGGGTATCAGCAGCCTGATAGACCTTGCCGATACGTCCCTGAGGAAGGTTTGTCGCCGGGCCGATCGTGCCGAGCGCACCACCGGTGGTAACACCAAGGGCCGCCGTAAAGGCGATATTCGTGAGGGCCTTGTCTAGCTGCCCTGGAGGCGGAACACAGCCCGGGTTTCTTATGCTTCCCGCACAAAACTGATTGCCGCCAAACTCGACGCCGATGATCTGGTAGTTGAGCCTGAAATCGTTGAGTGTCGTGTTTGAAAACGTATGGGTCCAGTTGCCACCCGTGTTCTTGCTGTGTGCCGGAACGTTAACTGTGGTTGCGTTTGAGAAAGTTCCGTTACCGTTGATGGAATTTCCGGACTGATTCTGGAAACGCCATGCGATGCTATCCTTGTTGGTCGGATGAACGTCGATCTTGATGTTGTAGTACGACTCCTGATAGGCTTGCGACAATGTCCTTTGGTACTGCGCCGCCTGAAACAGGACGGGATTCGCTGCAGTTCCGAAATTTAACACGTCATACGGACCGCCGGTCAGGAACGGAGATCCTGTGGACGGATTAGTACCTATGTAGGCTCCGCAGGGGGTAACGCCGTCCGAGCCAATCGTCGGTGCTAGCGTACCTACCGGGACGACAGTCGGACATCCGGGAACACCGCGGGTATTAATCTGCGAAGCAATCGCGTTTGCCAGTGGAGCAGCCGATATGGTGTTAATTGCCACGCCTGTCGGAATCGCAAATGGGCTGTATGTCGTGATGGCATTGATGACCGGATTGCCAGGAAACGTGGCCGACAGCCGGCCAAAATCGCTTGCCGTGATTGCGTAACTGAGGGAGGCTCCGGTATTCAGAGCTGGATTGCGGATTCCCTGATAAGCAAAGAAGAAGAAAGCCTTATTCGTCAGCCGGGTTAACGCCGGGCCATTATCGCCGATTGTCGGCAAATAGATCGGGCCGCCGATTGTTCCGCCATATACCGTGTAAAGACTCGGGTTAAGCTGGGTTATCGGTGTAGTGCGTCTCTCAGTGTTTCTAAGACTGTTAAAAAACACATTGTCCTGATGATGGACAAAACCGCTGCCGTGAAACTGGTTTGTTCCCGACTTGGTAACGATATTTATGATCGCACCCTGGTTGCGGCCGATGCTGGCATCGAAGTTGCTGCTGACGACCTGAAACTCCTGTACGGCGTCTTGGAAATCAACAAACAATGCGGGGCCGCCGACCGAAAGGTCGTTGTTGTCAGCACCGTCGATCTGGAAGTTGTTTGAACGTCCGCGGTTTCCGTTGACCGATAAACCGGTTCCGTTCGTGTTGGTTCCGCCGACGCGGTTAGCTACGACACCTGGGATCAAAAGAGCCAGTGTATCGATACCGCCGCCTGCGCCATTTGACGGCAGATCCTGTACCTGTCTGGTAGTGATGGTGCTGGATACCTGTGACGTCTCAGTCTCGAGTACCGTTTCACCGCTCGAAGTCACGGTAACTACGGCGTCCTGAGACCCAGGCTCGAGCGTAACGTCGCCCGGGTTGGTGGTACCAACCACGACTGTGACTCCGGTCTTGACCGATTTCTTGAATCCAGTGGCGCTAGTGGTGATCGTGTAATTTCCGGGCAGTAGCGATCCTACCTGAAAGATTCCATTGCCATTGGACGTCGTTGTAATTTCGACTCCAGTTGCCTCGTTCTTTACTTTTACGGTCGCGTTTGGAACAACTGCTCCCTTTGAGTCAGTTACTTCGCCGCCTATCGATCCGGTGGTTTGAGCCATCGTCGTTACGACCGAAATAAGAAGAACAAAAAGCACTGATGCCACAAACATCGTGGCTGCTTTTAACTCCCATTTTTTCATCATATATCTCCTTTGCATAAGTTGGTAAGTTTGACTGTGGGGCTTGTAGAAAACGCCTGCGTCAAAACTAAAACTGTCAATTCCGAAATTCTTTTGGTTATCGTTAACCACGCTAGAAAGAAAAAACTTAAATTTTTTGCTTTTAGACACAGTAAAAGAAGCAATAATTATGCCAGCACAGCCTGGATCGCGTAAAGCATGTTATATCTTCACTTAACAATCTACGACTGCGATCCGTCCAATGCATTCATTCGTATTTTTGGACGATTATACAAATTGATGAATTTCGCGCGGGGCGCCGGATTTAATAGAACAAATACGTATCACGATAGTAATAACGCCTAAATCAATACTAAACCCGGTTAATCACCGGTGGCGATCCTGTAACTCTTTATCTTGGAATTTAATGTCGTTGCGTTGAGGCCGAGGAGCCGAGCGGCACGCGATTGGTGGCCGCCGGTCTGTTCGAGGGCTCGGCGGATCAGATCGATCTCAAATTTTTTGACCTCGTCGTAAAAACTCACGCCGCGATCAATATTGGTCTCGCTTGATGCGCCGTCGGCTTTTTTCATCATTTTATAGGCGCTCTCCGGGTCGCGAACCTCTGGCCGCAGGCATTCGACCGTGATCTCGTCTGTCGGCGCTATCACCACGGCTCGCTCGATGATATTTTCGAGCTCGCGGACATTGCCCGGATAGTTGTAATTCTCAAGTAACGAGAGGACCTCGGGCGATAGATTCTCTGATATTTCACGCCCGTTTTCAGCCGAGTATTTGTGTATAAAATAAACTGCGAGTGGCAAAATGTCCTCGCGCCGGGCACGCAACGGTGGCAATTCGAGCGGGACGACCGAAAGGCGGTAATAGAGATCCTCGCGGAATTGGCCGCTCCGGACGGCTTCCTTGAGATCGACATTTGTAGCCGCGATGATGCGGACGTCAACCTTTACGGGCGTCGTGTCGCCGACGGGCGTAAATTCGCGCTCCTGGATTACGCGGAGCAGACGCACTTGCGTTTCGGGCCGCAGCTCGCCGATCTCATCCAAAAATATCGAACCTGTATCGGCAACTTCGAAAAGCCCTTTCTTTGCCGCAACCGCACCGGTAAACGCTCCCCTTGTATGCCCAAAAAGCTCTGATTCGAGCAGTTCCGACGGGATATTAGAGCAATTGACGACGACGAAAGGATCGGCGACGCGGGGACTCGATTCGTGGATCGCCTTTGCGACCAGCTCTTTGCCCGTGCCGCTCTCGCCGGTGATCAGCACCGTTGAGCGTGCCGGTGCGACGCGTTCGACAAGGCGGAAAACGTTTTCCATCACCTGTGACCGCCCGATAAATCCTTCGTGTTTGACAGAGCTCGCCATCGCCTGCCGCAGATTTATTCGCTCCTCTTCCTTGCGGCGATTTTTGATCCCGCGGGCGACAAATGCCGTTATTTGCTCGTTCTGGAATGGCTTGCGGATGACCCCGGCGGCCCCTTTTTCCCATGCCGAGATCGCCGTATCAAAAGTTGCAAAAGCCGTCACCATCAGCACAACCGCCTCAGGATCGAGATCTATCAATCTTTCGAGTGCCGTCAGTCCGCCGATACCGGGCATCGAAACATCCATCAAAACGACATCATACGGTTTTTGAGTGTATGCCTCAATCGCCTCTTCGCCGGTTTTCGCCAGATCGACCTTGTATCCGGCGCTCGACAGGATCGTCTCGAGCACGTCGCGCATTATTTCTTCGTCATCGCAGATTAAGATCGAGCCTTTCTTCGCCATGTATTTAAA
>JBBRQM010000074.1:0-15852 GCA_038226395.1 Pyrinomonadales bacterium
ATCCGCGGCCGCGACGTCCAGACCGGTGGTCCCGGCGCCGTCGAGATCACATCCGGCGAGGTGTATCCGATCGTTGAAGCCATCGTCCGCCGTATCGCTTTGCGAGTCAAAGACACGCTTACCGAATTGCGTCCCGAAGTTGCCGCCGACATCTACGACCGCGGCGTGATTCTCACAGGCGGTGGCGCCCTGCTCGAGGGCATCGATCAATATATGCGCTCGTTTATAAATCTTGCCGTCACCGTCGCCGACGAGCCCCGCTATGCCACCGTCAATGGCCTCCTAAAGATGTTCGAGGATCAAAAACTACTCGAACGCGTCGCCCGAAACGAACTCAATGTCCTCCAAAACGCCGAGGTCCCATTCGAGGTTTAATCTCTCAACACTCTCTTGTTTTAGGCATTTACGAATAGGTTAATGTGTTATTCTTAGGGCGAAGGTTCGCTTATGGAATGACGGTTTGAATCGCGCCCGGACCGGCAAACGATGCAGTTTACTAATTACATACCGGCGATGAATACACTGCGAAATGTCCTCGACATTGCGCTCGTTTTTGTCATCGTCTATGTCGTGCTCAAGCTGCTTCGCGGGACGCGGGCGGTGCCGACGGTGATTGGAATGGTCATTATCGGACTGCTATACTGGGTAGCGGCCGTTTACGAATTATCGACTCTCGAATTTGTGCTCCGCTATGCTGTCGGTTTTATCGGGATCGCAATCATCGTGCTTTTTCAATCCGAGATCCGCCAGGCGCTGATATATTTTGCACATCGATTCAGGTTCCCGATACTAAAACGTCAGCGAGGGCAGTTTGGCGGCAATGTCTATGACGAGATCGTGCTGGCGGTGACGACGCTGGCATCCGAAAAAACCGGCGCGTTGATCGTAATCGAGCGAAACATCGGTCTCCGTAATTTTATAGACGCCGGTGTCCAACTCGACTCCAAACTCAGCTACGACCTGCTAGTGACGATATTCAATCCGTCAACGCCGTTGCATGACGGGGCCGTGGTGATCCAAAACGAGCGGCTCGCCGCCGCTTCCGTTTTTTTGCCGCTGACCAAGAACCCCGAAATTTCACGCGAGCTCGGCACCCGCCACCGTGCCGCAATCGGCATTACCGAGGGCTCGGACTCTATCTCAATTGTCGTCTCGGAGGAAACGGGGCTGATCACATATGTCGAGGCGGGCGTGGTCCGGCGAAATATAGATCCGGCTCAACTTCGCAAACTGTTGCTCGATGCGATGGAAATACCGCTAATCGAGACGCGTCGAGACAAGAATTTCACCACAGAGAACACAGAGATAATTTAAAACCCGATAAGAGTTTTCACCACAGAAATTCCACAGCCACGAGAAGAAATTGTAAATTTTGATTTTAAAATACTTTAATGATTTCTTTGTAATGCCTAAAAAAACTTTGTGTCCTCTGTGTCCTCTGTGGTAAATTTTCTTTCTTATGGCTGGCAAGCTCTTTGCAAAGCATTTTGTACGTAAGCTTTTCCTTGAGGATTGGGGGTTAAAGCTGATAGCGCTCGTCATCACGCTTGCCCTCTGGCTCGGCGTGACGGGCCTCAGCACGCCGACGACCCGGCGTATTACCGTCCCGCTAAATATCTATGTCTCTAACAATGCCGAGATCACAAACGCGCCTCTCCAGGAGGTCGAGATCGTCATTACCGGCGACAAAGCCAGGATCGATCAGATAAACAAAAGCGATCTGACCGCCACGCGTGACCTTACGGACGAATTGCCCGGCGACCGCGTCGTTTCATTATCTCCTGAAAATGTTTCAATTCCTCTGCCGCAGGGCGTCAAGCTCGTCGAGGTCACGCCGAGCCGCATACCGGTAAATCTCGAAGCCATTGCGGAGCGTGAGATCGACGTCAAACCACAAACCGAGGGAAGCCCGGCTACCGGATTTGAGGTGTATTCCGTGTCTGTTTCACCGCCAAAGATAAGGGTGCGCGGACCAGCCAGCTTTATAAATACACTGGATTTTGTCGAAACCGTAAAGATTGACCTCTCGGGCAAAAAAGGTGAATTCACTGCCAAACAGATGCCGGTCAGCGTCTCAAACCCAAAGGCAGCCGTGCTAAATACCGTCGTCGATGTTTACTTTCGCATCGGCGAAAAACGCGTCGAGCGCACCTTCACGATGCCCCTTCCTGATAAGCCGGCGAGGACGGTGACGTTTATCGTTTACGGGCCTCGATCTCTCCTCGCGAAAGCAAGGGCTGATGCGTTCAAAGTTGTGTTGGTACCGGATGGCGAGTTGCCAAATGTTCAGGTCGAACTCCCTCCGGATCTCCAAGATGTAGCGAAAATAACAAGCATCAAATCGAATTTACGAGTTTATGATTGAGCCAAGAAGATCTCCGCTGACGTGAACCCTCCAGTCTAATCGAACTCCGCCAGGAACTTCTTAATATCCACTCGCATCTCTTCGGTGATCTCGTGTTTTGCCGTGTAATGCTTTGAACGGTAATTTGGCAGTGTCGCCGCAAGTTTTTCGTTAAACGTGCGAAATTGCTCTTGCGTGTAAAACTCATCGTCATCGCCGTAGAGATAGAATGTCTCTGCCGTGAATGGTTTGTAAATCGGATTTGTATCGAGGTCGCCTGGAACGCCGCCGCAGACGCCGATGACGCCGCACAAAACTTCCGGGTAAGTGAACGCAAAGCGAAAATCGAGCGCGCACGCCTGAGAAAAGCCGTAGATAAATACGCGTGACCGGTCGATTAGACCGTCGCCCGCCAATTTTTCGATCACATCGAGCACAAATTTGTGATGCAGCCGCACATATTCCTCAGGCTTATGTTCTGAAAGCCAGCCAAAGCCGATCCGAAAGCCGTCGGCTGTCGGCCTGTAATGCTGATGCGGTCCCTGTATCGAAGCGATAACGTGGGTCGCCCCCACAACGAGCTTCGCCTCGCGCAGCATATACCGTTTATGCGCTCCATAGCCGTGCACGGCAATCAACAGCGGAGCCGGTTTCTTGATGTTTTCAGGAACATACAGATCGTAATAAACGCTGACCTCTGCCTTAAAGGTCAGATCGGTCTGTAAATTGTCACTGCTCATAGCGTTTAGGATACGATACGTAAATCCCCGATGACAAACGGAGTTTTTTTGCTATCGAAAAACATAAAATCAGCACTGCCCCGCGTTTTCATTTCGATTGCCACGCCAAATTTCTCTTGCCAGTTCATCAATATAGTCTATAATCGTCCAAACAGACCAAACAGTTGAAAACACGATCGCACGTTGCCGCGCCATTGACATTTTTACCATCTGCGAATAAAGTTTTTACGCAGCAAAGTTGGTTTAAAAGGAACGGATCGGGAGGAGAAATATGCGTTTTATTATTGCGGTTATTTTGGGTGGAATAATGTTGTTTGGATGGGGCACCGTTTCCCATATTCTTCTGGGTCTTCAGGACAAAACCATTAAAAGCGTGCCAAATGAGGCGGCGGTGATGTCCGCTTTAAAAACAAACATTACGGATCCCGGCTTTTATTTTATGCCCGGAATTGACATGACCAAAACTCCGACGTTTGAAGAGCAGGCGGTCTGGATGCAAAAATACGCTGACGGCCCGACCGCTATTGTGGTATATCAACCGGCCGGTGAGATCGCTATGTCGCCAAAACGTTTTGGAACGCAATTCGGCACAAACCTCGCCGTCGCCTTGGTAATCGGGATTATTTTGGCCTTTGCATCAGTCGGATTTGCCCGCGGTGTAATCATTACGACACTGATCGGCGTCGCCGGTTGGGTCGCGATTCTGGTGCCGTATTGGAACTGGTATCGTTTTCCCAACGAATTCGTTGCGGCGTCTCTGGTCGATCAGGCTGCGGGATTCTTTTTAGCCGGTCTTGTGATGGCGTTTATATTGAAAAAAAGGACTGCGGTCAGCGAGCCGTCACCCCCTGCTGCGAGACCAGTCGTTCCGGCAGAGCCTCCTGCTGCGACGCCGGAGGCCTAAGTCGCAAGCGGACGGAGGCCACTCGCTACGGTCAGTGACGCGTGATATAATTCAAGATAGAAACTTTATCCGATCAAGGAGGGATATGCTCAAAGCAGGCGATAAGGCACCGGATTTTAATGCCGTGGATCAGAATGGAAACACGGTAAGACTTGCCGACCTCAAGGGCCAGCGAGTGGCTCTGTATTTTTACCCAAAGGATGATACGCCGGGATGTACAAAAGAGGCTTGCTCGTTCCGTGACGCCGATGACATTTATCGTTCAAAAGGCATCAAGGTTTTTGGCGTTTCGACCGATGACGAAAAATCGCATCAGAAATTTATCTCAAAATTTCAACTCCCCTTCGATCTTTTGGCCGACACCGACAAAAAGATTGTCAACGATTATGGCGTCTGGGGCGAAAAGAGCATGTATGGCAAAAAATATATGGGCACAGCCCGCAAGACATTCCTGATCGATGGTGATGGCAAGATCGTCAAAATTTTTGACAAAGTCGATGTCGCGGCCCACGCGGATGAAGTGCTTGCGGCTTTTGGTGAGAAATAATATGGGGAAAATGCACAATATATCGATCTTTGCATTGCTTACCGTGACGGCTTTAATGCTTGGGTGTCAAAAGGTCATGACAACTGAGGTGAAAAATATGGCTAATACTGTAAATACAAGTCCTACTCCGGGCGACGATGCCCCGCGGATAGCTCTCGCCGACGCTAAGGCTGACTTTGATGCGGGCACCGCTCTTTTTGTCGATACGCGGGCCGAGGCCGCTTATAAACAAGAACACGTAAAGGGTGCGATCAATATTTCGATGGATAAATTGGAGGCAAAAATCAAGGATCTACCAAAAGATAAAAAGATAATCGCCTACTGCTCCTGACCAAATGAACACACCAGTGCCAGTTTGGTATCTGCTCTAAAACAAAAAGGATTTGATAACGCTTACGCTCTGCTCGGCGGCACCCAGGCATGGAAAACCGCCGGATATCCGATGGAAAAAAGCGAGTAAATATTTGCCGCGAAAAAGGCGCAAAATACACAAAAAAGAGCCATATTTCTTGATTTTGCGCATTTTGTGGCTATTTTCTCTTTTGGAGTTCGTCGCAGATGCGTCTCGCCGTTTTGCCATCCCAGAGCGGCGGGATTTTTGCGCTTGATGCTGCAGTTTTCGTGTCTAAAACATCAAATGCAGCTTGTTTGATCTTTTCGGGATCGGTGCCTACGAGAATATTTGTTCCCATCTCGATAGTGATGGGCCTCTCGGTGTTGTGACGCAGAGTCAGACACGGGATGCCGAGGACGGTTGTCTCTTCCTGCAACCCCCCGGAATCGGTCAGAACGAGCTTTGCACCGCTGTAAAGCCGCATAAAATCTAGATAACCGAGCGGGTCGATGATGCGGATTTTTGAATTTGCGATGCGTTCGGAGAAACCAAATTCTTCTATTTTTGCTTTTGTTCGGGGGTGAACCGGAAAAATGATCGGCACCCGTTCCGCAACCGCAAGCAATGCTTCGAGAATGCCGGAAAAAGTCGGTTTGTCATCGACGTTTGACGGACGATGCAGCGTCAGAACGATGTAATCTTTTCCGTCCAAACCCAACTCTTTACGCACATTCGATTTTTCGGCGATCTTAAGATGTTCGAGCAGCGAGTCGATCATCACATTGCCGACAAAGCGGATTTTCTCCGCCGGAATACCCTCTTGCCGCAAATTTTCATCGGCGTCCTGCGAGGTCGTAAACAGCAGATCGGAGATCGAATCGGTCAGGATGCGGTTTATCTCCTCGGGCATCGTCCGGTCACGTGAACGCAGGCCAGCCTCGACATGAGCAACCTTTATGCCAAGTTTCGAGCAGACAAGCGCACAGGCGATCGTCGAATTTACATCACCGACGACTAGCACCCAATCCGGCTTTTCCCGAAGGACGACCGGCTCGAATTCGAGCATTATCTTCGCCGTCAGGACGGTGTGCGAAGCCGAGCCGACCCCAAGGTGCACATCCGGTTTCGGCATCTTCAGATCGTCAAAAAAAGTAGCCGACATCGCCGCATCGTAATGCTGGCCCGTATGGACGATCATCGGATCAAACTCGCCCGGGCGCCGCTTCATTTCGGCGTAGATCGGCGCAACTTTCATAAAATTAGGCCTGGCGCCGGCTATAAGGATGATCTTTGATCTTTGATCTTTGATCTTTGGATTCACTTGGTTCCTTTTCGATTTCCAAAGGTCATAATCTCACTATCCTCGCCTTGCAGCCCTCTCGTATTTCCGGCGAAAGAGCGTTTCGCGTATCGACGACGAGGGACGCAAGCTCGCATACGCGGCCGTAGTCTATCGGCGAGTGTTCGGTGCAGATTATGACGCAATCGGAAGCCGCGATGAGTTCATCGGTCAGTTCCCGATTTTGCAACGGCTCGGCGTCGCCGATGGTATAGGCATGGTCGAAAGTGACCTTAGGCACGAAAGGATCGTGATAATAAACGTCTGCGCCGTCGGCCCGCAGCAAGTCGATGATCGACAGCGCGGGCGATTCGCGCATATCGTCGATGTCCTTTTTGTATGCGACGCCAAGAATGAGTATTTTCGAGCCGTTGACAGCTTTTCGCTGGTCATTCAGAGCGTCTGAGACAAGCTCGACGACGTATGCCGGCATGTTTGAGTTGACCTGTTCGGCAAGCGAAATAAATTTCGAGTCAAAGCCATGCTGCCGCGCTTTCCACGATAAATAATGCGGGTCGAGTGGAATGCAGTGGCCGCCGATTCCCGGCCCCGGATAAAACGGCATAAAGCCAAAAGGCTTGGTCGCCGCTGCCCGGACGACCTCCCACGTGTCGATGCCAAGGGCGTTGCAGAGCCGGGCCATCTCGTTCGCCATGCCGATATTTATTGCCCTGAATGTATTTTCCCAGAGTTTGCATGCTTCGGCGACCCGTGCCGATGAAACGGGAAAAACCTCTCCGACGATCTGTCCATAGAGCAGTGCGGCGATGTCGGTCGAATCCGCCGAGACGCCGCCGACGACTTTTGGTATATTGTGCGTCTGAAACTGTGGATTGCCTGGATCGACGCGTTCGGGTGAAAAGGCGAGCAGAAAATCCTGGTCAAGTTTGAAACCGCCCGCCTCAAACATCGGCAGCAAAATCTCGTCAGTCGTGCCCGGATATGTGGTCGATTCGAGGATTATTAGCAGCTGGGGGCGCATATATTTCTGAATCTCGCCACCGGCAGTCATAATATACGACATATCCGGATCTTTCGTCTTGCGAAGCGGTGTCGGGACGCAGATAATGATCGCATCACATTCAGCGAGCCGGCTAAAATCCGTCGTAGCGGTCAGTTTGCGATCATCGATGCATTTTTTTAGGTTTTCTGATGTTACATCGACGATATATGATCGTCCCGCATTGATCTCGCTCGCTTTTGTTTCATCGACCTCGAAGCCGATGGATTCAAAACCTTTGAGGGCAAATTCGACAATCAGGGGCAGACCGACATAACCGAGGCCGATGACGCCTATTTTCGCATGTGTGGAGGTAATAAGTGTTTGGAGTTCGTCTTTTATCATTCAGGTATTGGATAAGAAATTATTGTGAAATTTGGAGTGAATTTGGGGCATGTCGCACCGGAGATCAGTCCTTTATTAAAACTATGTCACGCGTTGAGTATAGTCAAGATAACACTGATATTATGTTAAAATGGGGGTGAATAAAATTGGTCTAATCTCCTACGAGTATTTATACGCGAAAATGTAGATTTTCTCCGGCTTAATATGAGCACAGAGATCACATCAAACAATCCTGTCGTTAAGACGATGATCGACGGATCGGCGCCCCGTCCTGCGCAGATCGCTGCATCGCGCGGTATTTTACCGCTGCCACAGGCCGATATGCTCGAGATCCTCGTCGCATTTCTGTGTGGAGCGGACGACGAATTAAGAGAAAATGCCCGAAACGCCCTTTCATCGCAAAATGTGGATGACCTTGAGGCGACGATCCGCACGGCCGAGATTGCACCTGGCGTACTCGCGTATTTTGTTGATCAAAACGATATGCCCGCCGCGATTCAAGAGGCGATACTGACAAATGCCAGAACGCCGGCCGCGGCAATCGCCTCGTTTGCCGGCAGGACGCAAAACGGGTCGCTGCTTGAATTGATCTCTTTCAACCAGCAGCTTCTGATCCAAAACCCGGCGATCATCGATGCCATCCTTGCCAACGCGGCCCGGACTTCCGAGGCCGAGCGGCGTGCGTCTGAGATAAAACGTGAATTCTTTGAAAAAGAGCGCGGTGCGGCGCAGATCGCCAGCGAACTTCGCGCCCGCGGCAACGAGGCCGCCGCCGAGTTTTTGGAACAGGCCGAATTTGCCTCAGATCTCGACGGATCGGGCATGAGCATCGAGGACGCAATCCTGCTAGCCGAGCATATCGAGGTACCGGATCGCGAAACTGACGACTCGTGGCTCAGTCTCGAATACATCGAGGAGATCTATGAGGAAACCGAGGAGCAGCGAAAAGCCATTTTCGACAAAATCCTCGGCGAGATGCAAAACGAAGAGGAAGAGATCCCCGGCGAGCGTATCTCGATGCTCAACCGCATCATGAGAATGGGCGTCAAGGATCGCGTCAAACTCGGCATGAAAGGCGACCGCGAGGCGCGCAATATACTCATTCGTGACCCGAACCGTCTCGTCTCAAGCGCCGTCGTCAACAATCCCCGTATCACCGAGCAGGAGGTCGAAATGATCGCCGCAATGCGCTCGATCTCGGAGGATATTTTGCGTCAGATAGCGTCGAACCGGCAATGGTCGCGCAGCTATAACGTAATGCACAGCCTCGCTCGCAACCCGCGGACGCCTCTCGCCAATACAATAACGATC
The DNA here is from genome assembly GCA_038226395.1 of Pyrinomonadales bacterium. Taxonomy (GTDB): domain Bacteria; phylum Acidobacteriota; class Blastocatellia; order Pyrinomonadales; family Pyrinomonadaceae; genus OLB17. The sequence continues at coordinate 8,865 of JBBRQM010000074.1, forward strand.
ATGAGCCGTTTGCAGCTTCGCGATCTGGTTTCACTGTCAAAAAACCGCAATGTCTCAGACGCCGTCCGCCGTCAGGCACAGCGGCTTTATACAACCCGAACAGGCGGCAGGCATTAGAGAAATTTCGCCACACGGCCTGTTTTGATGAACGATCCGGCCATGTCTGTAAACGTGTGGCTGGCCGCGCCAAGCCACAATCCCGCAAAAACGAAGGGCAGGAAATACTCGCCAAATCTTGCTCGAATCACATCGCCGATTGACCGCCAAATGCCCGTAAATCCGATTATCCCCGGCATCCGCCCGCCCGAATATGCGGCATAAATATAGACACCCGCAAACGCCAGCAGCGTAATGATGCCCAAAAAATAGATCACACGGATCAACGCTCCAAAGATCAATCCATGCGAGAAACGCGAGCGGTGTTTGAAAAATTTACGATACGGATACCAGAGGAAGCGGAAGCTCCACCATCGCGAATACTGCCGCGAAACTGTGTCAAGATCGGGGCCAAACATCAACCCGCCAAAAACAAACGCCACGCCGATCACGCACGACGACGCGACACTATGCGTGAATGCGTAGCAGGCGATCGCCGCCGGAATGGCAAGCAAAAAGGTTACGGCATCATGAGTTTTTCCGCTGGGCATAGGTTCATTCTACCGCGAGGCATGGCGCGAGCGTTATTATGCTAGAATCTTGATTCTCACTTACTGATGACATCCATTTTGCAAAAACTAAGAACCACTCTGGCGATGATCAAGTTTGAGCATACGCTGTTTGCTCTGCCATTCGCTTTTCTTGGTGCAATCCTCGCGGCGAATGGCCTGCCAACTTGGCGACAACTGCTCTGGATCACAATCGCAATGTTTGGCGCACGCTCGGCCGCGATGACGTTTAACCGTATTGTGGACCGCGACATCGATGCCGCAAATCCGCGAACAGCATACCGCGAACTGCCAACCGGCAAACTCTCAGTCGGCTTTGCGTGGATATTTCTATACGTCTCAATCGGCGTCTTTTTGCTCGCCTCCTGGTCGCTCAATTGGCTAACGTTCGCTCTATCGCCCGTCGCCCTGCTTTTCGTGCTCGGCTATTCGTATGCAAAGCGGTTCACGGCATTCGCACATCTCCTGCTCGGAGCTGCACTTGCAATCTCGCCATCTGCTGCATGGATCGCTGTTCGCGGCAGCGTTTATGATGAGATCCCGCTGCTGCTCTCGTTGTTTGTCCTAATCTGGACGGCCGGGTTTGACGTTCTCTACGCGTGCCAGGATTTTGAATACGACCGCCGCCACGGCCTCCGCTCGATCCCGGCGCGGTTTGGGATCAAAAACGCCCTTTGGATTGCCCGGCTCTTTCATTTTCAGGCTTTTATTGTCTTGCTTCTGCTATATTTGGTTACAGGAATGCACTGGCTCGCCCTCGTCGGTGTTCTCGCTGTCGGAGCTCTTTTTGTTTACCAGCATTCGCTCATCCGGGCTAATGATCTATCACGAATGAACGCCGCCTTTTTCACTACAAACGCATTTGTCAGCGTAATTTTGCTCCTTACCTTCGACGGGGCAGTTTTTATCAGGTGATCTTTTTCCGCATGCAGACACTGTTTTCGATATTTAGGTATTGTCCGTAATTAGGTATCACCTCATAGCCGGATCTTTTATACAAAGCGATCGCTTCGGGCTGCTTATAACCCGTTTCGAGAACGCAGGCATCAAAATTTAACTCTCTGGCCCACGATTCGAGTTTGTTCAGGATCTTTCCCGCGATCCCCTGACTGCGGCATTCTTCTCGGACATACATTCGCTTGACCTCAGCCGTGTCCCCCGCAAAACTACGAATCGCGCCGCAGCCAACCGCCGTGTCACCCAAATAGGCGAGGACAACCTCTCGCATGCTGTCGATATTGTTAAATTGCGAATAAAAAGCGTGCTCGTCACCGTCGCGTTCTCGCAGCTCGGCGTCAAGCATCGTAACCAGCGCCTGGAAATCTGCGTTGTCGGATGTTGTTCTGATTATTGAGATCATTGGGTCAAGATCTTAGGGATCGTTAGATCGGTGCCGATCCGCTTGTTCAGCTTTTCGATAAAATAAGCCGACAGCAGCGGCGATTCTTTCTCGATGTTTTGATGGACAAAAAAGCAAAGCTCGGCAAGTCCCTGCTGTTTCCAGCTTGCTATCCGTTCGACCCATTCATCCAGCCTTTCGCGATCCGACGATGGCTCATTTGCACCGACCCACCGGACAAAGGCCGTTGGCGTGGTCAGCCGCATGTGCATCAGATCGCGTCGGCCGGCCGTATCGACGAGGACATTTGTAATGTTGTTTTTTTCGAGCAGGTCGTAAAGCTCGGTTGAAACTTCCTCGTCGTTATACCAGTCCGTTTTTCTGAATTCGACGGCGAGAGGAATATCGTACTTCCAATTCTCGACAAACGCTTTCACGCGGTCGAAATCTTTTGGTCCAAAATTATTGTGCATCTGCAAAAACGGCACACCGAGTTTTTCTTGCAAATGCGAGGCATTTTCGACAAACCGGTTGACCAATTCGTCAGTTTCCTTTAGCCGCCCCCAATGCGAAATATCCTGTCCGAGTTTTGGAAAAAACTTAAATCCATCCGGCGTCGCCTCACGCCATTTTTCAAATGTGCTCGCCGGAAACAGCCGATAAAATGTGGCATTTAGCTCTATACAGTTAAATTGCGTCGAGTAATACCCAAGCTCATCCTTAGTCCCTTTTGGATAAAAATTCTTGAGATCAGCCTTGTTCCATTTCGCACAGCCGACGTGAATGGTCATGTCTTTCGCTTTCGACCTCGCCAGCACGGCTTCCGTGTCTCTGTGGTCAGCAGGGATCGTGAAATCGACCTCTTCCGGGTTTTCTACTTGTCCAAATTTCATGTTATGTGTAGTTAGTGTCTCCCTTTTGCTAGAATCGTAGCATAAAGTTATGCAGTTTTCATTTGATCCAAATTTAAGAGAGATCGCCAACAAGGTCGAGGATGGCGAGCGTTTGACGTTTGATGACGGGATGGCCCTCTATGCGAGCCAGGACCTCAATGCTCTCGGCAAACTGGCCAATACCGTTCGCCGCAAAAAGCACGGCCTGACGACGTATTACAACGTCAACCGGCATTTTAACCACACGAATATCTGCGTGGCCGACTGTAAGTTTTGCGGGTTTTACAAGCGGGCGCGCGATGTGGGTGCATACACGCATTCGGTTACGGACGCGATCGAGATCGCGCGGACGGCTGTCGGTGAAGGGGCGACCGAGCTGCATATCGTCGGCGGCTTGAACAGCAAATTGCCGTTCGAGTATTACACCGATCTTTTCTCGTCCCTTAAACGCGAATTTCCAAAGCTGCATCTGAAGGCGCTGACAATGGTCGAGCTTGATTTTATGGCGCGGTTTTACAAGATGTCCGATGAAGACTTGATCGAAAAGCTGCACGCTTCGGGGATGGATTCGTGTCCGGGCGGCGGCGCGGAGATCTTTGCCGAGCCGACGCGTTCGCGGATCTGTGATCACAAGACCAACGGCCCCCGTTGGCTCGAGCTCGCCGGCAAGGTCCACAAAGCCGGTCTCAAGACCAACGCCACGATGCTCTACGGCCACATCGAATCTATCGAGGACCGCGTCGATCACTTCGTCCAGCTTCGCGAGCAACAGGACCGCAGCGGCGGTTTTCAGTGCTTTATCCCGCTCGCGTTCTATCCGCCGGGCACGGCCCTCTCGACGCTTCCCGGCCCCGACGCGATCGATAATCTCAAGACCATTGCCGTCTCGCGGCTGATGCTCGACAACTTCGACCACATCAAGGCCTACTGGGTCATGCTCGGCAAAGCCATCGCCCAGACCGCGCTCCACTTCGGGGCCAACGACCTCGACGGCACCATCACCGACGGCGGCGAGCTCACGCACTCTTACTCGGTCGAATCGAACAACGAAGTAAAAATGACCAAGCAGGAGATCATCGAAATGATCCACCGCGCCGGATTTGAAGCCGTTGAGAGGGATACGGTGTATAATAAGATCGAGAGCGTTACAGCTTAGATCGCGGGGAAAATATGGATACTATTACCGACAGGATCACGATCAACGAAGATGTCTGCAACGGCAAACCGACGATTCGCGGCAAAAGAATAACCGTACAAACCATCCTTGAATTTCTCGGTGCCGGAGAAACCGTTGACGAGATTCTCCACCAGTATCCGTCACTCGAAAAAGAAGATATCGCGGCTTGTCTTCAGTTTGCGAGTTCGCTGATGGACAGAAATTACGTCATTAGATCGGTCTGATGCTATGCCGAAATTCTTGATCGATGTAAATCTGCCTTATCATTTTGCGCTGTGGAAAGGTAATGATTACATTCAACAAAACGATATCGGCGACGAATGGACGGACACTCAGATTTGGAAATACGCGACAGACAACGCACTAACGATCGTTTCTAAAGACAGTGATTTTTCCAATCGAGTCATCTTTCACATACCGCCTCCAAAAGTTATTCACATCCGTCTCGGCAACCTAAAAATGCGAGACTTATTCACAGCAATGAACTCTGTTTGGAGCGAGATAATCGAACTCAACAAAGATCACAAACTCGTCACAGTTTTCAAAGACCGCATCGAAGCCATTGAATAACGAAGTAAAAATGACCAAGCAGGAGATCATCGAAATGATCGAGCTGGTAGGCTTCGAACCCGTCGAACTTGGGCGCCGTCTACAACCGCGTCGAGAAGGTTTATGTTTAGTTTCGGAAACCCGGAATGGGTGAATTACATCAAACAACACACGAATTGAAATCAGAAAGGATGATGATTATGAACCGAGTTTTTTTGTTAGGGATAAGCATCGCGACGTTAGTTGTCTTGAATGCCCACGGACAGACTTGGGGTTGCGAGGAACGTGACTTCAAGTGTCAGCTTGACAGTCGAATGAAGGCACTACAGGACGATCCCAAAAACCCTGAAAACTATTACAATATTGGAATCGTCTTTCAGCGGAGTGGAGCGCACTCGCAGGCCGTCGAGTCGTTCAGCATGTACATTATGATTCCTGGGCTTAAACCGGAGTTCGTCGCCGATGGATATAACAATCGTGGTATATCTCAGAAAGCGCTAAAGAAACCCGACCTAGCATACGCAGACTACACAAAGGCAATAGAGTTAAATCCTAAGAAGCCCGAGTATTTAGTCAACCGGGCCAACGCGTCTGTTCACATGAAGAAGATTGACGCCGCAATGGCGGATTATGCTCAAGCTATCAAGCTCGATCCGTCATACGGCCAAGCCTACGCACAGCGGGGGATCCTGTTCACCGACCAAGGTCGCGCCGATGACGCATTGCGTGATTTCGCAAAGTCTATCGAGGTTAGTCCTACATATGCGGAACCATACTATAATCGCGGCACCATCTACTCCGGCAAAAAAGAATTTGCCAAAGCGATTCCTGATTATGAGAAGTATGTTTCACTAATTAACGATCCTGTATATCTTGCGGACGGATATATGAATTTGGGAATCGCTCATTTTTATACCGGCAATGCTCAAAAAGCCGTCGACGATTTCACGAAGGTCATTGAAGCCCAGCCTAAATTTGCGAATGGTTATCGCGCAAGGGCAATGGTTTACCGCGCAATGAAGAAAAATGATCTAGCCGATGCCGACGAGCGACTGGCGGCAGAACTTAAATAGGTGATTTCGCGGACAAGGCTCGACAAGCCGCTCACAAAGCACAAAAGCCCAGCATTAAAGCGTTGAACCGCGGCTTTCTTTGTTTGAAACCTCGCCTACTTACAGCGAATGTTCAGCTACTACAGGGTCTGCTTGGTGAAAACATAGGACGTCTTGAGCAGAAGAACTTTGATCATGCCGTTTATGAGCTCGAACAAGTCACGGTGCTTTTTGATTGGTGCGAATTTAATGATGCTTGGTGAACCCTGCAACTCCCTCACAAACACTTGCAAAATCGCTCACGAAGCGGTTAAATTTCCTCGCGAAGCAGTACAAGTTCGATCCGAAGCACGACAAGTGGCTCACGAAACGAGTAAAATAGCTGACGAAGTAGTACAAGTCCGATCCGAAGCACAAAATGTCGCCCACAAAGCAAGCAATTAGGTGTACCATTACCTACGCTTTCGTGATCGACAAAAGAATGCTCCCGCGCGAAGTAGTTAAGTTATTCAACAAGGGTGTTCGGCACGCCTTGAACGAAAGGCCGTCCATGTTCGCCCGTGACCCACCTCGGCCACAACAGGTTTCGAGGTCGAAGGAGCTCGATATGATCAAAGATCTTCGTATTATTTTCTTAATAGTCATTGCCATCGCCATTTGTCTTGCCGTTTCGGAATCGGCCTTTGGGCAACGGGTTCAGCCTAAATACAAGGTGGGCGACCGTGTCGAATTTTCGATGAACGGTGCATGCCTAGGGGACCAGTTCGCGGTTCCGGCAAAAGGCACGATCAAGCAGATTAACACGTCGTCGCAGAGCTATGTTATGCAGGTCGACGGCCGGCAGGGCGACGTGTCACGCCCGATCTATACGCAGGAGTGCGGGTTTCGAGCCCTTGCCCCGCCGCCGCCTGACCCTAAGCCGGCCGACCCGCGCAATAACGACGACGGCCAAGTGAAGCCAACACCGGGGAATAACGATCCGCAAAATGGGCCCGCGAAATACAAGGTCGGTGATCGGGTCGAGGTTTCGCTGAACGGTGCCTGTCTCGGTGAACAGTTTGCCGTGCCCGTCAAAGGCACGATTCTGCAGGTCAATCTCGGATCGGTAATGAATTACGTGGTTCAGGTCGATCCGCGTCCGGGCGAGGTTCCGCGGATAGTGTCGCGGCCGATATATACCCAGGATTGTGGTTTTCGCCCGCTTGGTGATGCCGCGCCCGATATTAAGACCGATCGGCTGCGGGTGGACAAAGACAATACCGTTTTGGCCGATCGCGAACTGCTCGATTGCGACAACCTGAAACATGGCGGAA
>JBBRQM010000075.1:0-15720 GCA_038226395.1 Pyrinomonadales bacterium
AGGCCATTGCCAAACCGGGCAAAAACATTGAGTAAATACAGCAAAGCCCCGTCTTTAAAATCAAAACCGGGATAATGCGCCCCGCCGCTCACTATCGCGATCGCAAACATTATCCAAACGACCGCCGCGATAGCCGTGCCTAGTATCATTCGTTTCTGTATTATGTGGCCCGCACCGGGCAAAAACCACGAAATTAGTCCAATTATGACCGGATTATCCATCAATTATGTCTCAACTGTCTGATCTTTTTTTTACTTGAGCTATGCTCTTCTAATTTTATGTCAATAAAGTGTTTATCTCAACTAAATGACATCATGTTTTACTTTAAATAATATTCAGATATTACTTTAATATTTCAACATTAAACCATTGTATTTTCTATTACTTCGACTGCCTCGATCCACACCTCTCCACAAATAGCTCAAATATCTCACGAGATAAACGATTCTCGCGGTGTGATAGTTCCGGATGCCATTGGACGCCGAGCATAAATTTGCCCTTTCGCGGGTCATGAAAGCATTCGATCACGCCATCCGCGGCACTGGCCTCGACTTTCAGGTTCTTTCCGACCTTCCCGATTGCCTGATGATGCGATGAATTTACGCGAATCGGGGCTTTTGAGTTTCGAACAGACGCCAAATCCGCCAAAAAACCGCCTTTTTCGATCTTCAGGCTATGCGACGGTCGCGTTGAGGGATCACCCTGCTCATGTTTTATGCTCTTGGGAAGCTGAGACGCAATGTCCTGAACGAGCGTCCCGCCGCGAAAGACGTTAAGGGCCTGCATACCGTAACAGATTGCCAGTACAGGCAAATTCAGCCGTTCGGCCTCGGCCAAAACCAGCCTGTCTGTCTCGTCTTTTTCGGGAATTACAGTTCCCAGATTTTGATGCGGCTCTTCGCCGTAATATCGCGGATCGACGTCCGTGTTGCTTCCAGGCAGCAAAATACCGTCCAGACCGGCCATTGCCTCGGCGATGTAATCGGCCTTGGGTATCAGAGCCAGATGCACCGGCACGCCTCCGCAGGCCTCGACGGCCTCGCTGTAATCGCGGCCTAGATAAAACCGCTGTGTGGCGATCTCGAGCCTCATTGTGATGCCGATCAGTGGACGCTTTCCCATAAACCCTTTAATGTTCAAACATATAGACCAATTATGTCAATTTGAGCATTTGAAATTAAAACCTTATCATTGTGTTTTTATGAGTGCAGAACAAATAAACGCAAAAATTCGCTCGACGACCGTCCTGATGGTCAAACGCGACGGCCAGATTGCGATGGCCGGTGACGGTCAGGTGACGCTCGGCGAAACCGTGATAAAAGGCAATGCCCGCAAGGTCCGCCGCATCTCTAACGGCCAGATCCTAGCGGGTTTTGCCGGCTCGACCGCCGATGCTTTTTCGCTTTTGACCCGGTTTGAGACAAAACTCGAACAATTCCAAGGGCAATTGGAGCGTGCTGCTATAGAGTTAAGCAAAGACTGGCGCACCGATAAATACTTGCGAAATCTCGAGGCTCTGCTCATCGTTGCCGACAAAACCGACGCCTTTCTCATATCCGGCAAAGGCGATGTGATCTCGTCGGATGAGGGCCTGCTCGCGGTCGGTTCGGGCAGCATGTATGCCCTCGCGGCGGCGCGGGCGTTGATGAAGCACACAAAAATGTCGGCCAAAGAGATCGCCGAGGAAGCCCTGCGGATCTCCGCCGAGATATGCATTTACACGAATTCGGACATCATTGTCGAAGAGATTTAACCCATTACGATCACCTGACGTTTTCCGCATTGGGGTGCATAGCCCCGTCCTTTAGGGTGGGGTCAACGGGCCCCCTCAAATTCCCCAGCCCGAACCGCAGGCGGTCAGGATCAGCCTTTCTCGACCAGCGCGATCTCGTCGGGCGTGAGGTCGTAGAGTTCGTAAACCATTGCATCGATCTGGATTTCAAGTTTTGTCGTGTCTCCCCCAGATTTTTTGAGGTCTAGGATTTGGTCAACAAGACTCGTAAAAGGGCTTCGTTCTTTTATCGAAATGTTCTTAATTGGTATTTTCACAACGTCCTGTGTGAACCAACGCAGACGCCCACCTTTTTCTGGATCTCCTAACACGGATGAAATCTTTGAATAGTAAAAGAAGATCAGCTTTGAGTTAAGCAAAGCTAACAAGTATTTATCATCAGTTGGGAGCATATATGCGCTGTTTGCGAAGTAAAGCGGTTCTTCGACAAATGCCATACGGCTCGCTTTGGCTATATCCGGATATACTATTTTAGGTTTCTCAAAATCATCATAATAGGCACATGCTCGCAGTTCCCACCAGTGGTTTCCCTTATCCCACCGTTTCTCAAGTTTCTCTTTGTGTTGGTTTAGGTAATCGAAAATAGCAGGATAACGCTTTATGTCGGTGCCAATCTTGATGAGTAACAGAAAACGTCCTCTGTTTTGAACATTGAATTTTCTTATGTCATCACCTACTGCAAACGGCACTATCACTTCAACCGATTTAGGGTCTTCGCTCATAAACTGATCTTTTTGATCAGAATTGATAATGAAAACTTCATTTAGACCCGTTTTAATTCCAAACTCTGGCTCAAAACTGAGATAGCTTTTTAGTGAAACCGTATTCTTACTGATTCTTGATAGAATCGCAGTAATTTCTGGACTTGCCAATGTCCAATTCTCCCGACCAAACGCCTGTTCGGTGAGCATTATTGACTCATTTGCGACAAGTTCGTCAATCGAAGTAAACGCTAGATTCTTTACTTGTGTAAACTTTACGCGTTTATTATTTTTGATTCTGCAAATTTGAAAAATGACCGGAAAAGTGGACGATTCATCAAAAACCGGCAACTCTCCAAAATCGATTATTTCCTGCAAGTCAAATTTCCATAGAAACTGCCTGAGCGGTGCTCCATACGCAGCTTTAATAAATTTGTTGGAAGTTATGAAAGCAAACCTTCCAGACTCCTTTAGTATCTTTAATCCCAGCTCATAAAAATAGACGAGAATGTCAGCGGTACTTGAGAAAACTTCATAATTCTTTTCTAAATATGGTTTGAGTTCCTTTATTGACTCTTGACGAATATATGGCGGGTTGCCTATAACTACATCAAACCCCAAAAAGTTGCCTTCATCATCTAAAATTTCGGGAAACTCGAATCGCCATTCAAAAGCGTTTGTATATTTTGATTCTACTTTCGCAAGGTCGACTTCCAATTTAGCGATCTCGCCTTTAACAACGCGCGTTTTTACCTCAAGCTCCGCCTCGGATATCTTGGCAAAATCAAGAGTTGGATGTTCATAATGACTGAGCCTTGCATATTTGATCTTTAGGCGTTCTTTAATGTCCTGTGTTTCATCTTCAAGCGAACTGGCAAGCGCTTTTTGGAGATTGCCAACGAGCAGTTTTAATTCATCCTTTCTGTCCTTGTTTCTTACATTTTTTGATTCGGTAACCAGTTCACGATATTCACCTACCAGCTTGTTTGTTTGCTCGGACTTGAATTTGTCGGCCAGCGCAAACCTCGAAATCAGAGAATTTCCTTTCTTAATATTGATGTCGATGTTGGGGAGCGTTTCGAGTTCCTTATAATCGGTCGATTCCTTGTAATAGGCATTCTTGAGAAGCTCTATCCAGAGCCTGAGACGGCAAATCTTGACCGAGTTTGGGTTTATATCGACACCGAATAGGCAGTTTTCGATGATGGTTTGCTTTTCGTGAAAGAGCGCCTTTTGAAAGCGATGAAGCTCTGGCGTCGGACGGCCGTTAACTAGCTTGTACATTACGGAAAGGCCATCGCGGTCCATAACATCGAGTTCGTCGTCGATCACCGCGATATCATAACTCCGAAACGGTTTGCCGTCGGAATCGGCCAGTATGCCCAGCTCATGTTTTATCGCAATGATCTCGTTAAGGGCCGACACAAGAAAATGTCCGCTCCCAACCGCCGGGTCACAAATTCGCATTGAATTAATACAAGCGTTGAACTCAATTATTTTTTTCGGCTCATCAAACCTTGCAAGTTTGTTTTGCAGGCCTTGGAAAGTCTCGATCCTCCATTCGCTGTAATGCTCGTTGAACTTTGCAACAATTGCTGGCCGTATCGCTTCGCGGCACATATACATCGTTATGAAACCGGGCGTGTAGATTGAGCCTTCCCTGTAACCGTTGATCTTTTCAAATACCTTGCCGAGAACCGAGGCATTGATCAACTGCCGGTTTTTGTCACGTAACTCCTCGGCAGTCTCGCTGGCAAAATCGTAGGCATCGAGGAATCTGAAAAGATATTCTAGCGAGGAGAGTGGTTTGTTTTGCTTTTTGAGTTCGGTGAGAACGGTCTGACCATAGCGTGGTAACTGACCTGTGATTCGCAAGGATTCGATGGTGAAGGTTTTTTCCTCCAAATCGCCTATCTCAAAGAGCGAACTATTGAGATAAGGAACTCGCTCAAACTTTTGCCTGATGTCAGGATCGCGTTCATCGATGCTAACGGCAAGAACACGATGAAACAGAATGGATAACTCATTGAACTGGCCGATATTCTCAAAGTTTAGGAATTTGTATGCATCGTCTCCGCCGTGATATCCGACAAGCTGCGCTTCGAGCAGTTTGAGAAAGAGGATGCGGTTTACCCATGTAAGGCATAGCTCCAGAGCAACATTAAAGTATCTTTCTTCGCTATCTGCACCGTAAGTCTCAATATTATCAATGTGCCGCAGCGAATCCTTGGTTTTGAGGATCGTAATTGTGTTTTCAATAAGACTGCCGCGTTGGCGCTTCTCATCGGAAACACGTTGAATCCGCTGTTTGGATTTATCCTTGATCTCCTCAAGGCCGATGATGTAAAGCAGTTCGGCATAAAACTTCTTGTTTAGCGTATTGCTGTCGTCTGCAAACGGCTTTTTGAGCAGGAAATAGGGCGAGAGAATTTTGAAAATATTTATTAGTTTGGTTTTTGTGGCCTTCGCTTCATCAATATCGAGGTAGACGCATTCGATCTCGTCGTCGAAGCTTTCTATGAGTTTTGAAAGTTCCGCATAGAACCAATCATTCGTCTTTTTGTCGTTTTTATAAGTCTTGTAAAGATTCCTGATCTTAGTGTTGCCGTAAAAGTGTTTGTCAAACGAATTGGCATCGAAGACAAAACAGCGGATGAAATCGGTTGCTACGAGATGCTTAAGATCGGTATTGTTGCGCGTCTCGCGTTCCTCGAAGTAATAAAGGACAAGCTCATGCAACGCCTTTACGTTGACATTGTTATGCTTGACCATATCTGCGGCATTCGGGCGTTTGGTCTCGAACAAAACACCAACAGACGAAGTGGCAGCTTTCCCTAAGAAAATCGCCAGGTCGGAACGAACACTTGTGTTTATCTCGTAACTGTCCGCGTAAAGGCCGGAATGCAGGAGATCGCGAAGCGGAGCCTTAAAATGTTCCTCGCTCTCATTCGATTTTATCTTGCCGCGATATGTTTCGAGTCCGGTACGAAAGTCTTCAAACTCGTCCGTAAATGGACGGTATTTCTTGAATTGCTTGCTAAAGGACTCAGCAGGATTTTTAGCCTTGAGTTTCATTTCCGACCGCTAATTAAAAGAAAATTACGGAAAATGATACCACAAACCAACTCGAGGGCACACTGTCGCCCGATGTCCCGATCAATCGGGACCGGGCTCCGGGGTTTTGGTAGTATCGTAATAACCCCGGGTTGAAACCCGGGGCTACATTCAGCCTATCGCTACGCGATGCTGAAAGAACCCGGTCACTACGACTCCCGGTTCTGACTTGGATGTTCCACCTGTTCCACTGTTCCGGAACGGAACGGAAATTGTGAATAACTGATAACGGAGAACGAAGAACGGTGAACGGTGAATGGTGAATGGCCTTGTTCCAATGGTCCGTCCGGACACTGACCACTGTTCACTATTCACTTTTCACTGTTCACTAATCACAAATTGCTTATTCAGACCGCAGTTACTATCATCTACTTTTACGCACGATGGCTATTTATTTAGGCGGCGAAACCGCTGCAAAAAAATTGAATCTGGATGATCTGACGCCGCGTCAGATCGTCGAGGAATTGGATAAGTATGTCGTCGGTCAGAACGCCGCGAAAAAGGCCGTAGCGGTCGCTCTGCGCAACCGCATTCGCCGTCAAAAGCTGCCGCCGGAGATCGCCGAGGACGTTTTGCCAAAGAATATACTGATGATCGGCACGACCGGCGTCGGCAAAACCGAGATCGCCCGCCGGCTTGCCAGGCTCGCAAATTCACCGTTTATCAAGATCGAGGCGTCAAAATTCACCGAGGTCGGCTATGTCGGCCGCGATGTCGAGAGCATGGTCCGCGAATTGGCGGATGTCGCCGTCGATATGGCGAAACAGACCGCTTTTGAGGATGTTTTGCCGCGTGCCGAACAAAATGTCGAGGAAAAGCTGCTCGATATTTTGCTGCCGCCACGCGATTTGCATTATCAGACGCAGGATGATGACGAACCTAAAGAGGAACTTGAACCACCATCCTCCCGCACCCGCGAAAAGCTGCGCGACCAGCTCAAAAAAGGCGATCTCGACGAACGCCTAATCGATGTCGAAACGCAGGATCGCTCAACCTCGACGATCGATTTTATCGGCGGGCAGGGAATGGAGGACATGGGCGTAAATCTGCGTGACATGATGGGCAATATGTTCCCAGCCAAGACTGTCACGCGAAAATTGACCATCGCCGAGGCCCGTAAATATATGACCCGCGACGAGCAGGGGAGCCTCGTCGATATGGAGCAGATCACGCGGCAGGCGCTCGAAAAGGCACAGTCGTCCGGCATCATTTTTCTCGATGAATTAGACAAGATTGCGGGCCGCGAATCTAGCGGGAACCCGGACGTCTCGCGCGAGGGCGTCCAGCGCGACCTTTTGCCGATCGTCGAGGGCACCAACGTTAATACAAAACATGGGATGATCAGCACCGATCACATCCTGTTTATCGCGGCTGGCGCGTTTCATGTGGCAAAGCCGTCGGATCTGATCCCGGAGCTTCAGGGCCGTTTTCCGATCCGCGTCGAGCTCGAATCTCTGACCATCGATGACCTTAAGCGGATACTCGTCCAGCCAAAAAATTCGCTCATTAAGCAGTATCAGGCCCTCTTAAACACAGAGGGAATTCGGCTCACTTTTACCGACGACGCCATCGACCGGCTCGCCGAAATGACAGAGCAGATCAACAAAACAACCGAAAATATTGGGGCCAGGCGTCTGCACACGCTTGTCGAAAAACTTCTCGAGGAAATCAGTTTTCTTGGCAACGAACTCGAGGAAAAGGATCAAAAGATCGATGCTGCCTACGTGGACAACCGGTTAAGCAGTTTGATAGAGGATCAAAACCTGCGTCAGTATATTTTATAACTTAAGCAATGTTAAACACTGTATTGTCAAAGCGTGTCGCCTTACCCGACCGTCTTAAGCACTTAAATATAAAAGCGCTGTTAGCGCTTTTAGCGCTTGTGGTGCTTAGCTCCGCCGGATGCGGCAAACGCGGTGCGCCCGTGCCGCCAAAAGAAAAAGTCCTGCAGCGTGTCGAACTGAACGGCTTTCAGCGCGGCAACCAGATAATTCTCTCCTGGAAAATGCCCGCGCAAAATGCTCCGCCAAAAAGTGTTTTGAATATCAGCCGGGCCGACATTTACCGGCTGGCCGAGTCCGTGACTTCCCCGCTCCAGATATCTGAGGAGGAATTCTCAAACCGCAGCAACGTGATCGCGACATTGGCTATTACGGATGCCGATTTTGCTGCAAAATCTCTGCTTTACAATGACACGCTTCAATTCGCCGGCCAGCCCGCCAGGTTGCGTTATGCGATCCGGTTTGTCAATGCAAAGGGCCAAAAGGCGGCGTTTTCCAACGTTTTGCTGATCGAACCCACAGCTAAGATCGCCGGCGGCCCGGCTTCCCTTTCCGCCGAGGCGACGCAGGACGCCGTGCGGTTAAAATGGCAGGCACCGCTGACGAATATCGACGGTTCGACGCCGCTGAGCATCCTCGGATACAATATTTACCGCTCCACATCCGAAAAAGAGCCTGCGAAATTGCTAAATAAAACGCCGGTCAAAACGACAGAATTCCCGGACGAGTTTTTCGATTTCGGCAAGGAATATTACTATTTTGTCCGTGCTGTCTCGATCGGGACGGCATCGGAACCGGTCGAGAGCGTCGAGTCAAACATCGTAAAATTCGTGGCCTTAGACACGTTTCCGCCTACCGCACCGTCGGCGATCACCCTCGCCGTCGGGCAAAACGTTATTTCGATATTCTTTGCCGTCAATCCCGAAAAGGACATCGCCGGTTACCGGATCTACCGCTCGACCGACCCGGCTCTGGATAAGGCAAAATGGGAGCTACTGACGCCTGTGCACTCTGCAAAAAACACGTTTCAGGATGCAAAAGTCGAGTCAGGAAAGACCTATTATTATTACATCACCGCCATCGATAAAGCCGGCAACGTCAGCCCGCCGTCGGAGGTTGTGTCCGAGATCGTGCCATAAAAGTTTATGAAGATCGAACTTGAAAAAGATTTTTCACCTTCAAAGATCGTCTGCGTCGGGCGAAATTATGCCGACCATGCGGTGGAGCTTGGCAATGACGTTCCCGTGGAGCCGCTGCTTTTTCTAAAAGCGCCGTCCGCGATCATCCGCGACGGCGACGCGATCGTGCTGCCGCCGCAGTCGGTTCAAGTGGAACATGAAGGTGAGCTTGCCGTCGTTATCTCTAAGACCTGTAAGAATTTAACAGATGCCGACGATCCCTTAGAGTATGTTCTCGGATATACCTGTCTGAACGACGTGACCGCCCGCGATCTACAGCGAAAAGACGGCCAGTTTGCCCGGGCCAAATCCTTCGACACCTTCTGCCCCATCGGTTCTACCTTAGTGACCGATCTCGATATATCCGATCTTCGCATTACGACAAAGGTCAATGGAGTCACAAAACAAGACGGAAGAACTTCGCAGATGGTCTTTTCGGTCGATTTTCTGATACGATATATTTCAAACATGATGACGCTCAATGCAGGCGATGTGATCGCGACCGGAACGCCTTCGGGCGTATCGAAATTAACCAGCGGCGATGTCTGCGAGATCGAGATCGAGGGGATCGGCGTTCTAACGAACGCAGTGACAAGTGATGAGTGACTAATGAAAGACGGGTTCTTCCTACTGACCACTGACTACTGACTACTGGCTACTGACTACTGATTAAGGACGACTATTATGAAATTCTTTATAGACACAGCAAATCTGGACGAGATCAAAGAGGCAAACGAGCTTGGGCTGATCGACGGCGTGACGACCAATCCCAGCCTGGTTGCAAAAGAGGGCAATGTAGATTTTAAGAAACATATCGCCAAAATCTGCGCGATGGTCAAAGGCGACATTTCAGCCGAAGTGACCGCGCTCGACACCGAGGGAATGCTAAAAGAGGGCCGCGAATATGCCAAAATTGCGGCAAATGTCATTGTTAAGTGCCCGCTCACGCTTGAGGGTCTCAAGGCCACTCGTATTCTCACGCAGGAAGGCACCGGCGTCAACGTAACTCTCTGCTTTTCGGCAGCGCAGGCACTGCTTGCTGCTAAGGCCGGAGCAAAATACATTTCGCCGTTTATCGGACGCCTCGACGATGTTGCTGAGGACGGCATGGTACTGATACAAGACATTATCCAGATATACGGCAATTACGGCTATAAAACCCAGGTTTTGGCGGCATCGATCCGAAGCCCGATGCATATAGTTAATTGCGCTCTCGCCGGTGCCGATGTCGCCACGATCCCCTTCAAGGTGATACAGCAATTGGTCAAACATCCACTGACGGATAAAGGGTTAGAAGGATTTTTATCTGACTGGAAGAAAAGCGGTCGAAAATGAGACAGATGTTTTAGCCGCAGATTAACGCAGATGACGCAAATCAGAGAGTTTTCTTTATCTACGTGATCTGCGTTTATCTGCGGCTAATTTTCTTTTCGGGTTTTGCTCATGCTGGCGATTCTGACAAGAGTGCTTTTAGCTGGCTGTGCAGCCCGGCTGAGTCAGGATCTCTCTGCAATGCAAACTGATATTTCGCACGAAAATACTCGTCCGGCTCGGTCATTTCCACCAGTTCCCTGACTTTCGCCAGATTCGCGTTGATCATCCCGGCTGCAATTCCCTTTTTTGACGCAAACATCTCGTCGATCTCAACGATCAGCGTCGAAAACTTTCGCAGCCATGCAAAATCCTCGTCTTCCAACAGAAGATTCAAAAAATCAGTCGCCGAGAGCTTACCGTGGATACACTCATGCATTTCGCGTTCGAGATCGAGCATCGATTTGTGCAATTTAAGCAGGATATTGCGTGCATTTTTGAGCTTTTCATCGTTTTCCATAAATTTATCTTAGCCCGCTTCTAAATTAAACCATACCGTGCTAACTTTTAATAATTAGCCCGCTAATTATATATTCTTAGCACGCTAATTATACATTAACAGTGGGCTAATCGTTTCTACTTAGGCGGCTAATTGTTCGCATAAAGTATTGAAACAGAGGTACTTATGGCCGAGCTTATCAAATTTGAAGACACCGTCAGCTACCTTTTGGCCAAGGTGACGACGGCATTTCGCAACTCGCTCGAACGCCATATGGGTGAGATCGGGCTGCATGGAGGCCAAATTTTCGTCCTGCTTGAGTTGTGGAAACAGGACGGCCTGCGACAGGTCGATTTGGCCAATCGCCTTAGCCTCTCGGCGCCGACGGTCAACAAGATGTTAAAGGGTTTGATCGAGATAAATCTGATCACACGTGCCCGGATCGACGACGACGCACGATCGACTCGGATATTTTTGACACCACGCGGCAGAGAGATGCGCGAGGATGTCGAATCGCAGTGGCTCGAACTCGAAGAAAACTGCCTCTCGGGACTGACAGAAACCGAGCGCCTCGTGCTTTTCGAGCTTCTCGGCAAACTCCGCAGCACATACACCGGCCGCGACGAAGGATCCGAGGACTAATTGCCTCATATAAAATATGCCGAATAAGGACGTCAGGGTAAATTCCCGCAAATATGATCAGAGCATCCGCCGAACCTGGAAATGCGAACTAATCGAACACAACCGGGCGCTCATCGAGCTTGTAGGTGTGTTTTCCGAGGGTGTCGCTCATACGGGGCTCGGTCAAATTAAAAAGGGCACGATCTCACGCGAGTATTACTGGCTCGACCGCTGGTACAATATCTTTCGATTTCACGAACCCAATGGCGGACTACGCAATTACTATTGCAACATCGCCATGCCGCCGACCTTTGAAAACGGCGTCCTCGACTACATCGATCTCGATATCGACGTGGTCGTATGGCCGGATTTTAGATTCGATATTCTGGATCGTGAGGATTTTGAAAAAAATGCTTTGAAATACGGTTATACGGACGAGATCAGGGAAAAAACCGAGGCGAGTCTCGATGAACTGATCCGCATGATTGATGCGCGCGACTTCCCTTTTTCGGAATTAAGCGCGCATATAACTCAAATTCGAAATTCTTAATTCTTAATTCGAAATTCGTAATTGTCATTTCGGCTGGATCCGGAGCATATAGCTGCAGATATTGAGGGGGACGCCGGCTGTCAGGGCGACTTGTTGTCCGGCCGGAAGCTCATAATTATTGATCGCCGCAGGATTTTTGCCTTCGTTAACGGCCCAAAAGTTTCCCGCACCGTCTGTGACCAGCGTCAGATGCCGCCGGCTGATCTCGACATCGCCCGACAGCGGAATATCGACTGGCTTTGATTTTGAGCCGCGGCCGATGACGACCTGATTCTGATAGATCGGGACGACATTTTGCCGCACGCCGCCCCGCCATATTTCGAGTCTGTAAATCTCGGCCATGCGTGCCCCGACACGCGTCATTTCCTCACCATCGTCAGACGAAAGCGGGATAGCCTGCTGAATGTTGGCATTCGGAAAAGTCGGCGGTGCCGAGGCTGGTTGAAACTGTTGCGGCGGTGCGGCAGGTTGAAACTGGGGCGGCATCGCCGGCTGCGGCTTAAAATTCGGATCCGTAGGCACGGCGGATTTGGGGAGCGGCGCCGCGATATTTGGCAGGGATTTTGGACGCGACAAGACTCCGGTCTTATTGCTGCCCGATTCTTCCCAACTGTGCTGTACGCGGATCTCGCCACGCTCGAGCGTTCCGTCAATCCGTAGCTCGATCACAAACGATTTTGTCTCAAGTTTTTTCTTGCCGGCGATCTCCTTGGCACGCTCGGCGAGGATGTGATACAGACCCTGTTCGAGACCCTTTCGCTTGACGCCCTGCCATTCCTTGTCGTCGTCGCCGTTGAGAAAGATGATGTACTCGCTGGGAATAATTGTCGTCCCTTGCGGCAGCGGGACCATTTCGCTGGCCATCACGCTCTCGACCTCGCGGGCGATGTTGACAATAAAAGCCTCGGCCTTGCTGCGCGGTTTGACCTGGGCGTCGCGGGCAGCCTCTTCGAGCACAAGCTCCGCATTATCGCCGTCAATCCAGCGTCTTACTTTGTCTAATACGCTCAAGTTTTATTACCTCACGATCGGTTAATTATCGATGTCCAAATACTTTCCGTTAAGCCAGCCTCTCGTCACCGGCAAGGTCACGCTGCGTGCGCGTCCTTGTTCGATCACATCAACTTGATACCAGTTATTTTGCGAATTTACAATCTTGACTTTTGAATTTTTTGTCACCAAGCCGATCGGATCGTTGTCCGTATTCGGCGATTGACGTAGATTAACATCCGTATTCACCACGGCTGTTTGCGTTTTAAAGGGATTCCGTATCTCCGGCAAAATGCCTTTGCCACGCATATAGCTGGCCGTCCCATATAGTATACCGCCAAAGATAGCAAAAAATATTACAAATGTCGCAATCCGCCGCAAGGCCTTTCGTTTCTTACGGGGTAGTACGATGATCTCCACGTTTGATGGGCTGTTCGACTGCCCGCTATTGACCGTTTTAACAGGTGCGGATGTGGCGAAGCTCATCTTTGCGTGCATCGCGACCGGCGCCGGATTTTTCTCGACCACCGAGCTGCCGTTCGTCATCACAGGCCGCGCCGGATACGAATAATCCCGTATTTGTTTAGGGTCTAGATCGGCCGTGAATCGCGGGATCTCGGGTGCGATCGGCGAATAGCCCCGCATTATATGAGCCTGCGGCACGGCGGTTGATGCTCCAACCACGGTCTCCTCGTCCTTGTCCCTGGCGATCTGTCTGACGGCTGTTATATCCGACCAAAATTCCGCGACCGTCTGCTGGCGCTGGTTTGGTTCGGTCTGCGTCGCCTTATTCAAAACACGGACAAGAACGTCGGCCCAGTCTTCGCGACCGAAAGTCTCGGGCAATCCAGTGATCGGCTGATTTACAAACGCACGAGGGGCTTCGCGCGTCACCAGCGTATAAACGGATTTTGCCAGCGAATAAATATCCGACGCCGGCGTCAGCCGGGCGTGACCGAGAACGCCCGTTTGCCCGGCGAGCAGCGGGCTGTGCTCGGGCGGGGCATAAACGTTTGTTCCGACACGCGTGATCGGCGAATCCGCCAGCGACTCTCTTGCAACTCCAAAATCTGCGATCTTCACGGTCGAGCGATCCGTCGTCAATAATAAATTCTGCGGCTTTATGTCGCGGTGAATGATGCCCGCTTTATGTGCGTGGCCGAGCCCAGCCGAGATCTGCTCGATGTAATCCATTGCCTGCGCGAAAGGGATCGACTGTCGCCGCACCAGATTCTGCATATCGCCGCCCGACAGGTATTCGAGCACAATATAATGAAAAATCGTCCCCCGCAGATCGCGGGCCGTGCCGTGGCCGACGCGGCTGATGATATTCGGGTGGCGAACGCGGTCTAGCGCGACCGCCTCGTTCTGAAAATTCTCGACCAGCGTACGTTCGAGATCGGCGTCGAGATCGTCCTGCAAAAAGACATTTAGAGCCTTGATAACGACCTGGCTGTGCGGCGATTGCGGTGACGCCAGAGCGTCGCGGGCTAAGAATATCTCGGCATAACTACCGCGTCCGAGATGCTCCAGCACATCATATCTATTGTCAATTCGGCAGTTATTAAGCGAAA
Organism: Pyrinomonadales bacterium; assembly: GCA_038226395.1. Classification (GTDB taxonomy): domain Bacteria; phylum Acidobacteriota; class Blastocatellia; order Pyrinomonadales; family Pyrinomonadaceae; genus OLB17. The sequence continues at coordinate 14,112 of JBBRQM010000075.1, forward strand.
GCTCTCTCATCCTTTGTTATCAATACGATAACACAATCTCAATGTTCAAAAAACGATATATAAAGGAGGTTGCCCGCGAATTGACGCGAATAAAATCAGTAACAAGAAATAGGCAATCTCTTTAAACAGGTTTTTATCTTAATTCGCGTTTATTCGCGTAATTCGTGGGCAAAAATTCTTGTTGCATTGCAGATCAGCAAAACCTGCAAAATCGGCAAAACACGACAAAACGAGAGAAAAGCTACAAAGCCTGCATAATGCTTCAAAGCCGGCAAAATGGGGTTTTAATTTGCATAGGGGTTTGCTAGCGTGAAGGGTGGGGCGGCAAAGGCCGCTCGTTTTTTTGCGATGCACAATTTCCACGAGACCCAACAGCGAATCGACGATTGCCGAGAGTTGTATTTGAAGCATGAGGGAAAGAACCATGAGGTGATCGAGCGTGAGATGCGAGCGCGTGGACATGCGGATTTTCACCGGCGGATATTATACAGGCGTTTCGAGCGTGGGCGATGCCGTGAGGGTTGGATCGGGCGTTTTGGCTGGCAATATCTATTGCGGAATGCGGAATGCGGACTGCGGAATCAGGAGGAAATGCGGAACGAAGAAAAGGAAGAGCGCATTCCGAGCATAAATACTCCGCATTCCACGTTCCGCGTTCCGCGTTCGGAAGACTTTGACGAGTTTCAGGCGTGGCTCAAGAGGGTCTCGCCGAAGATGAAATGGAGTTGGGAGCATCAGGTCTATATTTACAAACGCTTAAAACGCGTGACGACTGGCGAGTGTAAGCGCCTGATGATCTTCTTGCCGCCGCGTCACGGCAAATCGGAACTTGTGACGGTGCGCTACACGGCGTGGCGTCTAAAGCAAGACCCTTCGCTCAACGTCATCGTCGGCAGCTATAACCAAAGACTGGCCAACCGATTCTCGCGAAAGATAAGGCACGTGCTGACAGAAGATGCGGGTTTGTCAGAACCCCCTGCGTCAGCGGGGGGCACGAACGTACCGAACGGCAATGCAAGGGCAGAGCGAACTGATAATTCTCAAATGCCTAGTAAAGTTGAGTCCAAGCCGCCCGCTTACGCAGGCGGTTCTGACAGCGTCTTCCCATTCGTACGCCAACGCCCAAAAAACTCCGAAGCCGAGTGGGAAACCAGCAAAGGCGGCGGTTTGCGTGCGGTTGGCGTGGGATCGGGCGTGACGGGCTTTGGAGCGGGGTTGATAGTCATCGACGACCCTGTGAAATCAAGGGCCGAGGCCGAGTCTGCGACCTATCGAGACAATATCTGGGATTGGTTTAACGACGATCTATACACGCGTCTCGAAGCCAACGGAGCGATTGTACTCATCCAAACCCGCTGGCACGAAGACGACCTCGCCGGAAGATTATTGAGAGAATCTAAGGAAGAAGGCGGCGAGCAGTGGGAAGTGGTGAATCTGCCGGCATTGGCCGAGGCGGCGGAAGAGGACACGGAGAGGGAGAGACACCGGGACGCCGGGATTAGAGATGACGCTGAAACGGAGAGACGCCGGGACACAGAGATTCCGATCCCTGCGTCTCGCCCTCTCGCCCTCTCCGCGTCCGACCCCTTGGGTCGTCATCCCGGCGAGG
>JBBRQM010000076.1:0-15469 GCA_038226395.1 Pyrinomonadales bacterium
CATACCATAACATTTCATGCATTCGCCAACCGTTCGAGTATCGCAGACAGATAGGCTGCCGAGAAAATTCGTCAAAAGTGAAAATAGATTGAGATATCGTCGAAATCCATGGGCCCCTCGCGACACAAGGTTTAGGCGGCGGCGGCGCCAAGGGTGAAGCAAAAGTCTGCAAAATCTTTATTCATCGGTTCAATTCCGATCGCCGCCTACATAACTCTAAATATATACAACAACGTACAAGGCAGTAAACTTGACAGGTTACGCATGTAATTTCCATTATCGTGTGAGTCCGCCACGCGGACAACGATACACCGTTTCTCATCTAACTTTTTAGATAACCTTGCTAGTCGACCGTTTCAATCCATGTAAATGATTCCACGACGGAACGCCTCTGAGACTGCTTGAGCGCGGTCGTTGCAGCCTAGTTTTGAAAAGATATTACTTGCGTGAACTCTTACAGTTCCATTGCTGATCGTGAGTTTCTGAGCGATTTCTTTATTGGACTTTCCTTCGGAGATCAGTTTGAGGATCTCAAATTCACGCGGGCTAAGCTCAGATCGAGGGATTCGGTCCGCAAGTCGCGAAGCAACCTCCGGCGAAAACACTCGTTGGCCGGCATAGACTGAGCGTATCGATTTTATAAGCTCTGGCCCTTTAATATCTTTGAGCAAATAGCCGCGCGCTCCCGCCTGAAATGCCCGGAAGATATCCTCATCGCCGCCATATGTAGATAAAACAATAATCCTGGAACGCGGGTATTTGGCGTCGATTGCCGATATAACCTCCAAGCCGTTCAAGCCGGGGATCCGAAGGTCCATTAGCGTTACATCCGGGCGATGTTCTTCAAACAGCTCCAGCGCGGCTCGCCCATTCCCGGCCTCCGCCACCGTCATCATGTCTGATTGACTATTTATGATGGCTGCCAGCCCGACCCGGACGACGAAGTGGTCCTCGACGATCATCACCCGTATTGGTTCATCTTTGCCCATAATATTAGTGCTCAAGGCCCAATCCCTTTTGCGGGCTATTTTCGGTCGCGAATGCGAGTCCAACGATCAACTCGGTTCCCTTACCGGGTTCACTCGATAAAGTAAGTTCACCACCGATGCGCTCGGCCCGCTCGCGCATCCCGATTAATCCATAATGCCCGACACTCAGAGGTACGGTGTTATTGCTGTCAAAGCCTTTTCCGTTGTCTGCCACCCGCATTATCAGCTTATCAATTCCGTAATTCAATTCAACCTCGATGCGGTGCGCGTCGGAATGCTTCACGGCATTTGCCATAGCCTCCTGGAAGATACGTAGAAGATTTTTTTCGGTTACTGGGTTCAATTTTCGCGGCGAACCTGTAATTTTAATATTCACTTGGATCCTAGTGTTAACGACCATCTTATTGGCGATCTCCGGCAAGACAACGACCAGGTCGCGCCGATCCATTTCGTCAGAGCGTAATTGGGAAACGGCTCGACGAGCCTCAGAGAGACTGTAACGCGTAAGGTCGCCCGCCTGATCTAACATCTTCCGCTGACTGTCGGGCAGATCCGCCGACTGCATAGTTACAGAATCGAGCTGCAAAGCAATGCCCGCTAGATTCTGCGCAAGCGTATCATGTATCTCGATCGCAATTCGTTTGCGTTCCTCTAGAACTGCGGCGTAACGCGCCTTTATTTCCAACGTATGAAATCGATATAGCATACCCACAAATAAGAGTACGGCGATGACTATCAGGGCGATAAACCATCGTGTCTGATAAAAATGTGGCTGCAAGTAAAAATCATACGAGGCACCGGCTTCGTTCCAGGCTCCATCGACATTACCGGCAATGACGCGAAATCGATAGTTTCCGGGCGCGAGGTTGGCGTAGTAGGCAAATCGTCTGGTCCCGGCCTCGACCCAGTCGGGATCGAAACCCTCAAGCATGTACTTGAAGCGCAATTTTTCCGGAGCGAAAAAGCTTACGCCGGCAAAGTGTATTTCGACTTCGCCCGTTCCAATGGGAATCTGAGATACGCCATTCAACGATTGCTTTTCCCGATTAATAAGAATGTCCTCGATATAAACCGGCGGGATATAGTTGCTGGACAAGATTCGAGCTGGATCAACGATAACCAGCCCTTTCAGCGAACAAAACATCAATGAGCCGTCGGCCGCCTTCCACGCGGCGGGTTGGTTGCCCAAATTAAATGCCCTCGTTTTCATTCCGTCGCGGACCCCATAGTCCACCGACGATACTTTACTGAGCTTCCCGTCCGCATACGCATTGAGATCGGCTTTGCTGACGCGGAATAGGCCTTTGGCGCAACTAAACCAGAAATTGCCTCGTCCATCGTCGAGGATCGTATAAATAAAACCGACAAACAGGCCGGATTCGGCGGTAAGTGTAGAAAACTTTCCATCTTTAAGTCGGCTTAGCCCTTCGCGCGTCGAAAACCAGAGGCTTCTTTCATCGTCCTCATACAGTGACAGCGCCCTATTCCCAGCCAGCCCATCGCTAACGGTGTAGGTCGTAAATTTCCCGTCCGAATACTTACTTACTCCATTGCCAAAGCAGCTGATCCACAAAGCTCCCCTGCTGTCGTAAATGATGCTGCGTACCTGATTGCTCGCGAGTCCGTCCTTGATCTGATAATTTGTAAATTTACCGTTTTCATACAAAAATATGCCTTCGCCGTTGGTCCCGATCCACATGCGGCCTAAGGAATCTTTGTATACGACTTCGATCTCAAACTCGCCAACCCAGTCCGGAAACCTTGACAATTTACCATCCTTCATTAGGAGCAAACTGCCCCCCGAGGCGATCCAAATATTTCCGTCTGGATCCTCGGCGATCGATCGGACCGAGTCTAATCGAACACCGTCAATATCCGTATAATTGACGATCTTTCCCCTTACGTAGGTTGAAAATCCGCTCGACGTACCGATCCAGATCGTACCTTTGCTGTCCTGAAAAACCGAGCGCGTGCTGTCGTTATGCAGCCCGTCCGTCGTCGAGATGGTAGATAGCTGTTTTACCCGAAGCCGTCCGAGGCCATTGGCCTGAAGGCCGAGCCAAAGGTTGCCTTCCAGATCGCCAAATAAACTATAAATTACACCCCATCCGGTCGCGTCGGTTACCAGCGAAACCCGCTCGAACTTTCCGTCTCTGAGTTTATTTAGTCCGTTGCCTAAAGCCGCCCAAAATGTTCCGTCAGCGTCCTCATAGATAGCCGTAATACCAGTCGTCAAATTATCCTGATCTGTGTAGGTTGTGACATCGTCATCTTTCCATCGCTTAACCATGGCCGCACTAAAACTCAGCCAGATCGAGCCGTCACGGCCGGCTACGATGTGTTCGATAACCTTTTCGCCTGGTCCGACAACACCGGTCACCCGAGTAAATTTCCCGTCTTGAAATTGATAAAGATCATTCCCGGTCGCAACTAAAACTCCCTTAGGAGAATGGGCGCAGAGCGCGTTTATATAATTGCCGGCAAGTCCGTCTTTAGTCGTGAAATGGGTAAAAACGCCTTTTGCGTATCGAGTAACACCACTCGGCGTGGCCATCCAAATGTTACCTTCCGCATCTTTATCTAATTGCAGAATCACATCGTCCGGCAGCCCGTCAGCACTGGTAAAAGTTGTAAAATTACCGTCCCGGAAAAGAGTCAGTCCGCCACCATAGGTTCCCATCCACAAACCGTCGTCATTATCCTCGAGGAGTGCCCACACCTCGTTATCCCGAAGACTGCCCGTTTCGACCGTAAATGCAGTAAAACTTGCTCCGTTAAACCTGACCGCCCCGTTATCAGTGCCAAGCCAAAGATACCCGTCGCTCGTTTGTGTGATCGCCCTGATTCGAGACTGCGGCAAACCCTCAGCCTCGCGCCAAAAGTCCAGCCCGTAACGCGGATTCTCAGTTTGTTGAATAAGGCTCGGCGCTCTAAATGCGTTGACGGAAAATACCGCCAGAAGCAGTATCAATAGAATTGTGAATTTACGTGTCAATTTATTGTTGACCCTAGGAACGGTAAGCCTCTCGTCCGACGCCCTGAACCGGGATTTCCTGTGTGGCCAACACTTCATGTTGCAAAGCATACATACAGGCAGCAGCTTCGTCTATCTTCCGCGTAAAGGCGATCGAACCTTTCAGGATCGGCTTGAGTGTGCCCTTGTCTTGGATCCGGGCCTTCGGATACTCGTGTTCGACAATAAGGTGCGTGTTTGCCACATCTAAGCCTAATAGCTCACGGGCGGCGAGTTGATGGTCAAGCCAGTCGACCGTCCGGTTTTGGAGATAAGCCAACGGATCATGTTTCGCGGTTCCGGGCAGCTCGTGTTCGCAAAGTATCGTCTGCTTTAGCCACGCATTCGATTGGTCTGCTGGGTTTTCGGACGGCCTGCCGTCTATCCAGTCTCCGCGTTGCACTGTCTGCCCGCCATATCCCCAGGCCGAGACGCCGCGAGCATCGATAACCTGCCCTTTGACGTGAAAACCCGCGATAAGAAAGCCGTAGCCATTGTCCTTCAAATACTGAAAGATCGACCTCGTATCCTGTCCCATCAATATCGCGTGAGACGGGTCGTAATGAATGCGAAATTGGTCACCGATACCATGCTTCTCGCAGATCTGGTGCAAAGCGATCCACGTTCCCGGAGTATAAGCTATGTTGTTATGAAAATTGTCCTTAACCGTCCAGCCAGGCATTGGACATTGCTCGACCCGATAGGTTAAACCGCGTTCTTTGGCGGCTTTTAACAACGGGATAAAATGCTCCTCAAAATCGACGAGATTTTGATCCATGCTCATCGTCTGATTCCGGCCGACAAAGCCGCAAACAGCATCCACGCCGAGCAAAACCGCAGCGTCAAAAACCCGTCGCATGAAATCATGTTTTTTCTGCCTGATCGCCGGATCGTCATGGAGCATATTGTCGAAATAGGCGATATCAGAAATGCCGATCTTATGCTTAACCAATGCCGACATTACTCGATCGGCACGTTTATTATTGAGCGGCTCGCGCAGGTCTAGCGTGTTAGCAACCGGATCAAGCATCGCCTCGGGCGGCACGTCGGATTCGCTTGGGTGAAGCGCGGCTGAGAGTTGGAGGTAGTCAGCATCTAATTCCGACGCAAAAGCCACCCAATCCTCGATCGCCTGATCGGGGTCTGGATCGCGAATCTCTCTGGGCGTCAGCTCCTGTAGAGCGGCGGTGAGCACGCCGATCTTCATATATTGCGGTTCAAAATCTTTGATCGTCATTTTTAGTTACCTTACTGCAACGTGCCAGACTTTTGCGCGACGTGATTTGCCGTCCGGCCCTTCGATATATAGAGTCACGACATACTTTCCGGCTTTTTCGTATTTGTGGATCGGGTTCTGTTCGGTTGATGTCGTATCGTCACCAAATTCCCATTTCCATGACGTGACCTTGCCCACAGAGATATCCTTAAACGCGACCAAACGGCGATCCATATCGATAACTTGTGATGACCAATCAGCCTCTATCGCCTTGCGAAACTGAGGCTCGGGCGGCATCAGTGTAAAATTGATTAGCTCAGAGGCCTCACCGTACATAGTGTGCTTGGTCGAGAGATTCCAAAATCCGTTATTGCCCTTTGCGTTCACATCGTCGTAATCGATGATGGCCCATGACATGCCGATCTTTTTACCCTCGACCAATTTCGATTCGATCGAACGCCCCGGGCCGCTTGCGTCGGCGTAATCGAAAGGCGTGATCCAAAACTCAAAGACCAATTTGCCAGATTCGCCCGGTTTGAAATTATATGAATAAGCGTGATTTGAGTACGGCAGTTCTTTAAGCCATTGCTGCGGCCCCCAATACATCGCCCAGTCCTTGCCCTCGGCTGGCGTAAATGTATGGTAGTTTTGGGCGTGAACACCGTGAAATCCAAAAAAAGCGTCCCAGCGGTCGATCTCCTTATTCGGATGACGTTCGTCGATCAGCGGCCCGCCGGATAGATCAGCGTCCACGACGACCTCAAACGTGTCGTTGTGCAGATCCGTCCGGGCAAAATCCCAGTAGTCGTCGTAAGCTTCATATAAGAAATACAATCGGTTGATGCCTTTTACATATCCGACCCGAACCTTAACGTCGAGCGTTTTCGGGTCGGGGGCCTTAAATTTTTTCGTGTCGTCGGTTAATTGATCAGTTCCGATGACATAGCTATCCGGCACGATGGCCCAATCGTCCGTTTTTCCGTCGATAGTTGGAATCTTATCCGCCGGAAACTGAAATATCTTAAAATTCGTCTCTGGACGCTGTAGCTGCGGACGCACTAAAAACGGGCAGCAGATAATTACCGTTAGGACAAAGAAAAATAAACTAGATACTTTCATATAATTAATTTGCCTTAATTTAAAAAGAACCGATTGTACGAATAACTTTTGTTGTAAAATATATCGTAAACCATTCATCTTATATCAGCGTATGACCACTCTTAATTCAATTTTGACTTCTCGACGTCGGAATCTGTCCGGAATAATTTTGGCCGTTTCGATGCTTTTATACATCGGCACATCATTCGCTCATGCACAGGCGACGCCAGAGCCGACGACCACGCCTCGGCCGTCGCGACGCCCACTGCCGGAACCTGCCAATCCTAAATTGCCGACGCTTTTCCTGATAGGCGATTCGACTGTCCGTAACGGCCAGGGCGATGGAGGCGGCGGTCAATGGGGCTGGGGCGAACCGCTCGTCGAATATTTTGATACCGCAAAGATAAATGTCGTAAATCGCGCTGTCGGCGGCCTTAGCAGCCGCACATATCTGACCGGCGGACATTGGGACCGTGTTATGGCTATGCTCAAACCGGGCGATTTTGTGATGATGCAGTTTGGGCATAACGACGACTGGGTGATCAATGATAATTCCCGTGCCCGCGGCACCATCAAAGGTACCGGCGAAGAGTCGCAGGAAATCGACAACATGCTAACAAAAAAGCACGAGATCGTATATTCATACGGCTGGTACTTACGCAAATTCATCGCTGACGCCAAAGCAAAGGGTGCGACACCGATAGTCTGCTCGCTTATCCCGCGAAAGATCTGGAAGGATCACAAGATCGTTCGCAACTCCGACGACTACGGTAAATGGGCATCAGAAACGGCAAAGTCACAAAACGTCGCCTTTATCGATCTCAACAACATCATCGCCGCCCAATACAATGTTCTAGGCGAAGAAAAGGTCGAGCCGCTTTTCGCCGACCCGCACACTCACACCAGTCTCGCCGGGGCCCAGTTAAACGCCGAGAGCGTCATAAAAGGCCTGAAAGCCCTTAAAAAAGATCCGCTGTCAAAGTTTTTCTCCGCAAAGGGTAAAAACGTAGAGAAACCGCGTAAATAATATCGACTATCATTGGTAGCGATACAATTTTACACGCTGTATCATCGGGCCGCTCGCCGGAAAACGGAGCCCTGCCGACGATTGGTTGCTTTGAGCCGCGACCGAATAATCGTAACGCAGCTGCACTTCGTCGCCGTTCAAGAGCCTGCCCGCGATCCAGCGTCCATTACCAAAAGTTCCTTCTTCGACTGTTTCTAGACCTGCAAAACCACCTTTTTCATTAGTTTGGGGCAAAAATGTTACCTCAACATCGGTTCCGGCCACGTAGAATTCGTCAGGTCCTGACGCAATGACGATCGCATAACCCAAGTCCGGCAATTCGTTCGGATTACGGCGATTGTGACGCAAACTGAAATCGAGTACATAATTGCCGAGACGAACCGTTTGCGTTTGCTTAGCTTTGGTTAGCCAGACACCGGCGGTTTCGTTTTTGGTCTGATGATCGTGAATTAGCGGGGCCATTTGCCCGAGAACACCATAACCCTTTGATAACGGCCCGTTTTCCGGGTCAGCTTCACGATCCTCTATACCGAAAGGTGAATATCCTATCGCCCCATATTGCCCGATCGCATAAAAAGCATTCGCCACGCCTTTTGCCCCTGCCATCGACTCCGGAATAAAGCTCGGATTACCGTTCCGGCTGTATGAGGCAAGGATCTCGGGAAAATCGGGCAGGTAAATGTCAGGAGCAAGGATGTCGATCTTCGGAGCACCGACGTGCCAGATGTCGTGCACGTGTTCCTGCGGCCCACCGGATGGATAATCGCCCGGCATTTTATCCTCAGGTTGGACGATCCATGCATTGACGAACATCGGCAGGGGATATTTATCTTTACCGGCATCGGTAACGTAGTTGATGTATCGTGCATAATTCCACGCCATAAACGCCTCGTCCGCCGCATTGGTTTGGCCAAAGACCTCCGTCCACGTTCCGCTCGTTTTGGCTCCGGCAGTTTCCCATACTTGTCGCAGTTTCGGACTGATACTGTCACGGTTTTTCGCCAGATAATTCATCAGGTCCTTTGGCACCTGTTTGCCAAAGGCCTCGTCCGCAGCGTCAGTCCGATCCCGACTGTCGCCGATCACGCCGACCTCATTCTGAACCTGAACCATGATGACAGTGCGTTGCTGGTCGGCCTCGCGGACATGCTGCATCAAGGCAGCAAACGCACCGGCGTCCGCATCGCGGTTGTTGTCACTCAACGTCGAAAGTATCTCGAGCGTCCGGCCATCCTTGTTTCTAACACGCGGAAACCGCTTCTGATCGGCTTTTACCCAGGGCGGCGGGTAGCGAGAATTGCCGTTTTTCCAACTGCCGAACCACAGCAATACGAGCCGTAAATTATTAGCTCTCGCGTCTCGCAACAACCCGTCGACGACATGAAAATCAAATGTGCCTTCATTGGGCTCTATCTGTTCCCACGAAACTACCGCGAGCGCGGTGTTGAGGTGCATTTTGGTAAGCTTTGGCCAGATCGGCCGCATATATTCGAGGCTCGACGAACTCGAATTGTGAAGTTCGCCGCCCAAAACCAGAAAGGGCTTGTCATTGACGATCAGTTGGGTAACATTTCCGGTTTTCTGCAAGTGGGGAATGCTTTCATTAGCTCCTCGCCTGTCCTGTGCTCCGACACTACTAACGATCATGATAGCAATGATCAAAAGACAGATCACCCGACACGAAATAGACTCGATGAATTTTAAACGCGGCATCAAAACTCGCTCCTTAATAAATGAAGACTATATCCCACGCAAAGAAAAATGCTGTCTTTCTCTTAACAACATTCTTAGACACTTCCAGGAAATGAGTCAACCGTCTACAGATTTCGCAACCAAATATTGCGAAAACGAACGGGATTGTGATGATCCTGAAGCATTAACGGAGCTTTCGGTGCGTGCTTTGTATAAGCCACCGACGTATCTGGCGCCGTGCCGCCCTTGAGCGAGGTCGAACCGGTCAACTCAACATTATCCTGCACCAGCAAACCGTTATGCAGCACGGTAACGCGAGCGCGTTTTGTGACCTTTCCCTGCTCATCAAACGCGGGTGCGTGAAAAATGATGTCATACGTCTGCCACTCGCCGGGACGGCGGGACGCGTTAACCAGCGGCGGGTACTGTTTGTAAACCGCAGCCGCCTGACCATCGATGTAGGTCTTGTTGTTGTATGAATCCAGTATCTGGACCTCATAGCGTCCCATAAAAAAGACACCGCTGTTACCGCGGCCCTGTCCGTCACCGGCGACCTCTGCCGGAGTCGCCCATTCGATGTGAAGCTGGACGTCGCCAAATTCCTGTTTGGTCTGAATGCTGCCCTTGTACGTTCCGACGATCATGTCGCCGTCCTTTACAATCCAATTCGCCGGTTTACCGTCAATACCGATCCATTCATTCAGGTCTTTTCCGCCAAACAGGACAATCGCGTCGGATGGCGGTGCCCCATCTTTGAGAGACTCAATTATTTTGGGTTCGTTTGGCGGCTCGGGAACTGCTGTTTGTGCAGCAGACTGACGAGTAGCCCCGCCGTAGATAATAGCGGCGATAGCGATCGAGATCAAAAATCTAATAGGGCTTGAACCTTGCATTTTGTGTTGATGGTTACGGTAACGGCTTCATCTTGATGTTGCGAAAATAGATCTCGGCTGTTTCAGCCTGGATAAAGAGCTTGCCGCTCGTAAGCGGGATTTTTTTAGTTGGGTCATTTGGGTCGGGCTGTTTTACATCCCACGCCCTCAGCACGGCTGTCCCGTTAACTATGTGAGTTACCTTATCGCCGTCGAGAATGATCTCGACCTTGTTCCAACCCTTTCGATCTTCGAAATCGCCAAACTTAATAATGCGGCCGCCACTTTGGGTCTTTAGCGGCCCCGATAACACATACATTGGGAAATTTGCATTTTCGGTCTTTGTAGTGACGGTAAGACCGTCGAGGATCCAGAGATCGCCTACATCGGTTTCCTGTATCTGATGTTCTAATGAGCGGGGCCAAACCTTGTCGGGCCCGACGAAATAATATCCGAGTCCGCTGTCCCGCTTGTCTTCCTCGAATGGTGGAAAGCGTTTGGCTCCCCACTTAAATTCCAGGCTGATGCGGCAGTGTGAATATTCTTTTTCGGTCGCGAGATAGCCGCGCAACTGTTCTGCCCGAGTAACAGGCCCCGGCGGCACGGGAATATCGAAAACATGGAGAATACCGCCTTTCTCAACCTTAAAGACGTGCTTCGGATCATTACCTTTGCCGGTTGTAGAAAGAAAACTGTACCAATCGTTAAGATTTTGGCCATTGAATATCGGCACCCAACCGTCATCACCGGCCAGTTTTTTAGAAACCCGGGCCGACATTGCAGTGATACACGTCACAACGACCAAACCAGCCAACACGGTGACAACTGAAATTTTCATAAATTCTTTCACTAGGGACCGTTGCTAGATCGGTATCCGTTTAGCAAACGGATACCGATCAATATATCGGCAAATCTGGGACAGCCTTAGAAATATAGCCTAACGGCGAGCTGTAAGATTCGTGGGTCTCTAGTTCCATTATATTCGCCGAAATAGGTGCCGAGCGGTGCATTCGGATTTGAACTGGTGGCACGAACTTGATTGGGGTTGATAATCGACACCCCGGTATAGTTGTTGAAGATGGCTGCACCAGTTGCGCCAGCTGCATTGGTGAAGTTCAACGTTCTGTTTACGCCGGAGAACTCCGTGTGATTGAATGCATTAAATGCCTCGGCACGCAACTGTATATAATGGCGGCCTTCCTTGCCAAACGGGAACTTTTTCGCGAGGGCCAGGTCCTGATTCCAGAACCCAGGGTTGCGAAGATAGGTTCTCGGGTATGGCCCCTTGTCCCCAATGTTGGGCACCACGAAAGCACTTACGTTTATCTGGTTAGGAGCAGTTTGGGCGACGCCATTCACATACAGGCGAGGTGTAATACCGGAGTTGGTCGACGATGTTCCAAGATAACGAATGCCGGCGTCGCCAATGCCTGCGATCGTGAAGCCAAGCTCGGCGGGCGTTCCGGTAGCAATAAATGTCGTTCCGGAGAGGGTCCAGTTGTCCAATGCCGCCCTTGCGACTGCGTTGTTACCAAGCCACTTGCTAGCCTTGGGCATTGTCCACACAAAATTTGCACTGAAAAAATGCTTGCGGTCGAAGTTAGCTAATTGACGGTCATAGCCCTCCGAGCTTATCGGACTTGTAACTGTCGTATTGTCGTTGGCCCTCGTAGTCGTTTTCGAAAGAGTGTAAGCCATGCCTAGCGAAATGTCCTTGGCGAGGCGCCTCTGGGCCGAAATTTGCAGCGAATTGTAGGTCGCATTACCGTCAAAGTTGATATAGAGGATGTCCGTATATCCCTGATAGGGCCTCAGAAAATCACCATTGTACGCATTCGCACCTGTAAAGCTCAGACCAGCGGCGGAATAGGCAGCCGGCAATGCGGCTTCCGTTGCCGGAATGACACCGCCCGCATACTTGGTCGGATCCTGTGACGATGCCTTAAATGCGGCGCCGAGTGCTGGAGTGTTGATGTTGGTGGTGCGGACGTTGTGCCGTGATTGCGTTCCAACATACGCCACGTCCAGGACAGTTCCCCATAGCTGACGCTGGATGCCGATACTATAGCTGTAGATCGAGGGAAAGTCACCATTCCGGTCAACGCCCCTTACCGTTCCGGGAGCAAGCAAGGTGTTGGCCGTTGCGGGTTGAATATCCTGTAAAAATCCATTGTTAAGGACCGGGTTTAGTACGAAAGGCTGGCTCTGTGCCGCGTTGCCCGTGACATCGGTACGATAGCGGTCGTATGCGATACCAGCACCGCCGCGAATTACTGTTGTGTGTTTTCCGGTCACGTCCCAGGCAAAGCTGAGTCGCGGTTGCGGCAAAAGGAAATTGCGCATAATACTTCCGCGTGGGTAACCGGCGGTCGTCAAGCCGAGGCCGTTTGTAAAACTGCCGACACCTGGAATGAGCTTGCCGACGTTAAAACCCGATACGGTGTTTGCTAGTGTCGGCGTGCCGACAGTCAGCGGATCGATCCCGCGATAGATGTTGGCCCCGATCTGAGCGGACGTACAGGTCGAAGCGCCGACGCAAACCGGTCGATAGAGACGCATCGAATCGCTGGCCTTGAACAAGGTTGGATCGAAGTATCCCTCAGGCCCGAAATTATTAACATAAGTTCCGAAATGGGACAGACGAATGCCAAGCTCGGCTGTCAAACGCGGCGTGATCTTCCAGCTGTCCTGCACGTAAAACGAAATATCCTGATAGAAATTGTCCTGCTTAAGTTTTACGCTGGCCTGTGTATATGAGCTATAAACGCCAAGAGCGGCGTTTGCAAAACCATATCCGGTACTCAATGGATTATTAGCGTCGCCGCCGCCAAAATTGATATCGCTCTGAACGTGATTTTGGGAGTTGCTGATATTGGAAGCGCGTTGGAAGTAAACGCCGGTTTTAAGTGTGTGATTGCCCCACACCTTTGTGACGTTATCGATAAAGTTGTTGATAACGAAATTTTGCACAAACGGGCCGAATACAGAGGTATTGGCAAACGCCGACGAACCGGTCGGAGCTGTACCAAAATTGAGGCTCGGTATGAGACCGGTCGTGTTGGCCGAGGGGTACAGCAGCGGAGTTACAATACCAGTTGTTCCTTGGGTGGCTTTGTCGTCTGACGGTGCGATCGTAACACCGCCGCGGGCGGCCGCAAATATGAATTCGTTGATCCATGTTGAGCCAAAATTTTTGATAACGCTGAACGAATATATATTTCCGGGGCCGTTTCGGCGATTTGTGGTTGTCAGCGGCCAGTTCCAGGACGCGGTCGTGGTTCCATATGAAAACTGCTGTTCGTCCTTATTATGTGTCCATCTGGCGCTTACACGGGTTGAGTCGTTTGCCTGCCAATCGACCCGCAGGATAGTTTCGCTGCGAGGATATGCACTCGGAACCTGGGATGTGTAGTTGAACGCGGTTTGGCTCGTTGAGTTTGGCAACGGAATCAACCGCAGGGACGCGAGGCCAGGTGCATAAAGCCTATTCGCAGGGATGACTGCATTCGCGAAACATGGAGCGCTATTTGTCGCCTGGAGGGCCGCGGTGCAAGCTCCCGCAACGGACGAAAGCGGGTCTCTGATAAAGATCCTGTTGCCATTTCCATCTACCGATTGTGAGAAATCACCATTTCGCTCGGCTGCGGTTGGCACACGAATGTTAACTGCGGCGGCCTGAGGAACTAGCTGGCGATCATATTCCTGATTGATAAAGAAAAATAGCTTTTTCTTGCCGCTCCAAAAACCGGGGCCGTCGCCCTCACCGAACTTTGGAAAGGCCACGGGGCCGCCGAAATCCCAACCGTAAAAATTGTATCTGTAAAGCGGCCGCGGAATCGCGGATGCTCCTCGGTTATTGCTGAAATAGTTGTTGGCATTCATGCTATCATGTCGGCGATAATAGCGGCCCGAACCGTGGTATTCGTTGGTGCCGCCTCGCGTCGTGATCGAGATAAATCCGCCGCCCGAACGGCCAAACTCGGCCGAATAGTTTGAGGTGAGAACTCTGACCTCACCGACGGCGTCGGGATTTACCGTCACGAGTTCAGCCGTGTTATTACCCAAATTGTAATTGGTCACGCCATCGACCGTGACCTCATGCTGGTCGGCTCGCGTACCGTTGATGTTGAACTGGCTAACGACCGCGAGTGAAGTAGCCCCACCGGAAAAGCCGCTCGAGAGCACTCCAGGAATCAATTTCACCAGATCGGTCGCGTTGCGACCGTTGAGGCCGATATTTTGAAGCTGCGTAGTGCTAACAATATCAGATCTTTCGCCGGATTCGGACTGGATCATTGCCTGGCCCGTGTCCGCACTCACTTCGACCGTCGCTGCGACATCACCGACATCGAGGACAAAATCACCTGCACTGATCTTGCCGCTGACATTCAAAACGATGCCTGACTTTTCTAGTTTCTTAAATCCGCTCAAGGCAACGTTGACCGTGTAGGTGCCTGGTGGAACCGTCTGGAAGTTGAAGACGCCGTCATCATTTGACACGGCGGTTCTCGTAACGCCGATCGAGGCGTTCGTCAATGTTACCTTGGCTCCGGGCAGTACCGCATTTTGTTTATCTTTGATCGTGCCGACGATCGAACCGGCTTCCTGTGCGGTAACTGATGTAAACAAAGCTGCGAAGACCACAGCGATCGAGAAACTTAACCAGATTCTTTTAGTCATAATCACTCCTCAGAGATCACTTATACATTTCGGTTTCTAACGATGTTGAGTTGGTAATACCAATTTATCTCTTACGAAATTTGATCCCGGCCTATTGGTCAGTTCCCCCGAGCGAGATGCATGGCGATCTGACCAACAAGCCGGTTTTGCAGTCCCGTCACCTTAGAACTCCTGCAAGGCTGCGATTAGACCGGCAAGAGAGGCTGAGACTCCAACACGCATTGAATTTTACGGACACGTACTTATACTTCAACAAGAGATAAAAACTAAAGATGGACTGATTGTAGGCAAGCATTCGGTAACTGTCATTGCATAAATGCCTTAGTGATCGCTATGTATTTCGTATAGCAAACGCTATGCACAAGTCATATATACGCGGCAGCATAAGTGTTTTACAATCACTGGCGTGAAGAAACTAAACGTGGCCATGATCGGCTACAAATTCATGGGTAAGGCCCACAGCAACGCTTGGCGGCAAGTCAGTCGATTCTTTGAAACGCCTTTTGAACCCGCGATGAAAGTTATTTGCGGACGCAACGAGGATGGCGTCCGAGCAGCCGCGGATAAATTTGGTTGGGAAGAGTACTCAACCACTTGGGAAGATGTAGTCCGTCGAGATGATATCGACCTGATCGACATATGCACCGTCGGCGATTCGCACATGCCGATCGCGATCGCTGCTGCTGATGCGAAAAAGGTAGTATTCTGCGAAAAGCCGCTTGCAAATACGCTTGCCGAAGCAGAAGCCATGCTTGCCGCTGTCCGCTCAAACGGCGTCCTTCACATGATCTGCCACAATTATCGCCGTGCACCCGCCGTCGCTCTTGCAAAGCAGTTGATCGCCGACGGAAAGATCGGCGAGATCTATCATTATCGCGGAAC
>JBBRQM010000077.1:0-14578 GCA_038226395.1 Pyrinomonadales bacterium
GGAATCTTGCCTGGTTTTGTCGGAAATTTTGCTTTCGGTCTTAATTTCGACCTGTTTCCGGTCGGCGATGCATATGCTGGCGTGTTGATCTGTTTTGAATCGCATTTCGGGCAGCTTTCGCGGCATTATGTTGCTAACGGTGCGGATGTGATAATTGAAATGACAAACGACGGCTATCTCGGCCCGACACCGGTTTTGCGTCAGCATCTTGCAAATTCTGTTTTCCGTGCGGTCGAGACAAATCGCCCCGTTTTGCGAGTCACAAATGTCGGAATAACGGCGTATATTGATGAAAAAGGACGTGTTTTAGACGCAACTTCGCCGTATCAGGAAGACACAAGAGTTTGGAGTGTGTCAAAATCCGACGGCTCGCAGACATTTTATGTGCGATACGGCGATTGGTTTGCGTGGTTGTGCTCGGCGGTGACGATAAGTTTATTGATAATCAGTTTTAGGCGACGACGGGCGGAAACGCGAGTGTAAACGAGCGTGCACAAACATAATCGGCACGCTCGTTTACACTCGCGTTTCTGCCCGCAAATATATGGAACTCACAGAACTACAAACAAAATTCGAAGCGACACGAGAAAAAGTTACCCAACTTGGGAGGTTTCTTTGACGCACCCGCAAAACAAGCAGAATTAGAACAGTCAGAAAAATTGATCTCGGAGCCGGGCTTTTGGGACGATCAGGAACAGGCACAAAAGGTCGTGCAGCAGCGAAGCCGGATCGAACGTGCTCTAAAGCAGCAACAGGGATTTGAGACGGGCGTCTCGGACGCCGAGGTTTTATTTGAATTTGCGGCTGAGGATGCGGATTCCGCAAAAGAGCTGCAAACGCTGATCGCCCGGCTTGAAAAGGAAGTTGACACCGCTCAAATAGAGAGTCTGCTCTCCGGCGAGACCGATCTCAATAACGCGATTTGCTCGATCCAGGCCGGTGCGGGTGGCACCGATGCACAGGATTTTGCACAAATGCTGCTGCGGATGTATCTGCGTTGGTGTGAAAAACGAGGATTCAAAGCTGAGATCCTCGACGAGCAATCCGGCAGCGAAGCCGGTATCAAATCTGCCACATTTCGCGTCGAGGGCGATTACGCCTACGGCCTGCTTTCGGCTGAGGCAGGAGTTCACCGTCTCGTGCGGATCTCGCCTTTTAACTCAGGCGGCAGCCGCGAGACCTCGTTCGCATCGCTGTTTGTCTCGCCCGAGATCGACGAAAATATCGAGGTCAATATCGAGGACAAGGACCTTCGCATCGACACTTACCGGTCGTCCGGGGCGGGCGGCCAGCACGTCAATGTCACCGACAGCGCGGTGAGAATTACGCATCTTCCGAGCGGAATTGTGGTAACTTGTCAGAATCAGCGTTCGCAGCTACAGAATAAGACGGTTGCAATGAATGTGCTGAGATCGAAACTCTATGAACTCGAAATAGAAAAACGCCGCGAGGGTGCCGCCGAACTCGAGGCGACAAAACAGGACATCGCATTTGGTTCGCAGATACGCAATTACGTTCTGCACCCATACCGGCTGGTAAAGGATACTCGGACAAAGTATGAAAGAACGGATGTTGACGATGTGCTCGATGGCGATATTGATGATTTTATAAAGGAGTTTTTGGTCTATAAAAAAGGAGGTATGTCAGTAGCCCGCACGAAAGTAAGGGCTCTCGCCCCGCCAGATGAGCCCTTACTTACGTGTGGGCTACTGACACGAACTGACACGAATATAGATGAAAGTTTGCCCGACATGCAGCGAGGTTTATAAGGACGACGACATCAATTTTTGTCTCGCCGATGGCACCACTTTGCTGAAAAAAAAGAGCGGCAAGGAGCCTAAGCACTCACATTGGAACGACGTCGTCGCGGTGATCCTAGCGGCGGTCGCGTTGCTCGTTTTTTTGTGTTTGATTACGAGCAGCCCGGATGACCGTTCGCTGATCTCAACTGGTAACGGACTGCCGGCGACCCGGAATTGGATCGGCGTCGTCGGTGCCAATATCGCGGCTGTTTTCCTGAGCGCATTTGGTTGGACGGCATATCTGATACCGGTTTTGATACTGTTGATAGCCTGGCGCGTTTTCCAGTCAGATACCCTGGTTCCAAGGGTGGCCCGCATTGCCGGGTATATTTTCTTTGCGATCTCGATGTCTGGATTGATCGCTCTCTTTGGCGGTTACGGAGCTATCGTAGGTGAGGCGGCCGCTCAGGGAACGGCTCACTTTCTCGGCTCGATTGGTGCGGGCATTTTGCTGTTTGCGATATTCATCAGCTCGATTTTATTGATTACTAATTTTACGCTCGCCGGTTTTTTGAGCCATTTTGATGTTGCATGGGAAAATATACAAATTCGCATTGACGAGTGGCGGGCTAAACGCCGCGATGGCCGCTCGGGCGAGATATCGTCCGCGCAGAAGCGTGCCGAAAAGCGTCGCGGCAAACGCGGACAAGCGGATGAAGCCATACCCCCGACAATCGCGGTCGGCGATATTGAAGCAATGGCCGCTGCTGTCGGGCGATCCGAACCGCTTTTTGCCGATGACGACCGGTTCGATTCGATACCGACTATCGACGCTGATGTAAACCCATACAAAACACGCAAGGTATTAGATCCAGAGATCGAAAAGATCGCGGTCGAGCCGGGACCAAAGCCCGACGAGGTTATCGAGGATCCTACATTTGAAGAGGCCGAAACGGCACCTTCGAGACCGGTTGCGACTCAAAATTTTGACAATTACAAACTTCCGGATTCTAAGCTGCTAACGGAGATTCCAAAGCCGTTAACACATAAAGAATCCGAATTGCGCGACATTGCGAAGTTGCTTGTGCAAAAGACGGTCGAATTTAGTGTTCCGGGCAAGGTGATGCATATTGCCCCAGGGCCTGTAGTGACGACGTTTGAGTTTAAGCCGGATGCGGGGGTGAAATATTCACGGGTGACGGGCCTAGTCGATGACCTCTGTCTAGCTCTTAAGGCTCCGTCGATCCGCATCGACCGTATTCCCGGCAAAGCGTATGTCGGCATCGAGGTGCCAAATCAAAAACGCGAAATAATTTTTCTGCGTGAAGTGATCGAATCAGCCAAATTTACCGAATCAAAATCGCTGCTGACGCTCGGTCTCGGCAAAACGATCGACGGAGCCAAATATGTCGCCGATCTCGCAAAAATGCCGCATTTGCTGATCGCCGGAGCCACCGGTGCGGGAAAATCGGTCGGGGTGAATACGCTTGTGATGTCGATCCTTTATAAAGCCAAGCCTGACGAAGTGAAATTCATCATGGTCGATCCAAAGCGGCTCGAGCTTGGGCTTTACGCCGACATTCCGCATCTGGCGACACCGATCATAACCGATCCTAAACGCGCCGCCGTCTCGCTGCGTTGGGCGGTGGTCGAGATGGAACGCCGATACAAGGATCTGGCAGGATACAGTGTCCGAAATATCGACGGCTATAATGCAAAGGCCAGGCAATTGAATGCGGACGAGCAATGGGACGATCAAGGCGAGGCCCACCGCATTTTGCCGTACATTGTCATCATCATCGACGAGCTGGCTGATCTGATGATGGTGAGCGGAAAAGAGACCGAGGACGCGATCACGCGGCTGGCGCAGATGGCGCGAGCGGTCGGCATCCATCTCGTGCTCGCAACACAGCGGCCGTCGGTCGATGTCATCACCGGCCTCATCAAGGCTAATTTCCCGGCGCGAATTAGTTTTAGAGTTTCAAGCAAGGTCGATTCGCGGACAATCATCGACGGCAACGGAGCCGAAAGCCTGCTTGGCAGCGGTGATATGCTCTTTTTGCCGCCGGGCAACTCACAGGTGACGCGTGTTCACGGAGCTTTTGTCAATGAAGCCGAGATCAAGAAAGTCGTCGATTTTGTCAAGGCCCAGGGACGACCGGAATACGACACGACCATCACCAAAACCGACGAGGAACTCGACGACAGCGGCGATCTGCCGGGCCGCCGCGATCCGCTCTTTAACGACGCGCTCAAATGCGTCGTCCAGGCAAAACGTGCCTCGACCTCGCTGCTACAGCGTCATTTGCGTATCGGTTACGGCCGCGCAGCCGCGATACTCGACGCAATGGTCCGCGAGGGCTACATCGGCGAGATGGACGGCTCAACCCGCGCCCGTGCGATCCTCGCAAAGGCTTACGAGGATTTGCAGGATATCTCTGAGATGGAGAATGAACAATAGATCTGTCCGATGAATGTCACATTTACAAAAACAGGTGAGCGCCGCTACCGGGTTTTGGTAGAAGGGCCGGGCGTCGTTTCGTCTTATATGGAACCGGCGGCCGGATATGACGACAAATTGCCGCACGACATGGCACATTTTGTCGTTGAGAATATGTTTGGGATAATGGGATGCGTATTTGGGCCGCTGTCTCAGGGTGGTAACGGGTTTACACCGCTCAATGAGGCCAAAAAACGAAAGGCGCCAAAACGAGGCAATCCCAGTCGAAATCTAAATCAAAAAGAAGCCGAAATGGCCGAACGCGCCATTGATATTGCCTGTCATGTATGGACAGATCGGCCATATACCGGAGCCCCGGTCAAGGGCATCAGTCCAGAAGACATAAAGCGCATCTGCCGCGAATTTGATGCCGTCAGCTCCGTCTGGTCAAAGCTCGCCGTCGGCGGATCGATGACGCTTGTATGGAGTGGCGGCTCTAAGGCGAGTTCGAAACGAGGATAGTGAGATGTTATCTCGACGCATGAAGATTTTTTCAGTGTTCATGGTGATGGCCGTTCTTTGCGGCTGCAGCAAAAGATTGGTTTACGAAACATCGACAGATGCGGTTCCTCCGTCATCGAATGCAATTAATATAAATACGGCATCAGCCGACGAGCTCGAAAAATTACCGCATATCGGCCGCAAGACGGCTGAAACAATAGTCCAATTTCGTAACCTTAACGGCCCGTTTCGACGTCCCGAACACTTGATGCAAATTCGCGGTATCAGCGAAAAGCGGTTTACCGAGATCCGCCAATTCTTACGAACCGAATAAACTCAATGCGATGCCCGAAAAGCCCGCTCGTCCCAATTTCAACCGCTGCCCGATGCTCTGGCTCGGCATATCGTTTGCGGCTGGAATACTGGCAGCTAGTCTTGTGAATATTGAACTAACCGTCTCGCTTGCCTTCTGTGCGTTTGTTGCGATAACGGCCATTGCCTTTCGGAAACAATATTTTGCGTCATACCTTATCCTTATCGCCTTCGTGGTGGCCGGTGCAGCCTCAATTCAAATCGAAAAACTCAGCGTTGTTCCCGACCGCCTCCGCGTTCTGTACGACGCCGGAACGATCAAATCGGGTGATCCCGTCGAGGTCGAAGGCGTACTCATGGGAAGCCCCGAACCGTCTATAGATGGCGTTTTTCTAAATCTACGATCTGAAAAGATCACATATCACGGCAGCGAACGCAGCGTGTTGGGCAACGTCCGTCTTTTCCTGCCGCAAACTTACGACAATGCTAACAAAACCAATCTCAAATCTCAAATTTCAGATCTGAAATACGGATCGCGGGTAAAGATAGCATGCAAACTCAACCGCGAGGACGAGTATCTCAACCCAGGTGTTATTCCAAAAAGGGAACTTCTGGACCGCCTCGGTGTTGACGCGACCGGCTCGATCAAAAGCTCGATGCTCGTCGAGCATATCGCTGACGAGAGCGTCTTTATCCCGCTGGCGTGGGTTTACGATCAACGCTCGCAGTTGATCTACGACTTGCGGAAAAACCTCGACCCGTCGTCGGCCGGCGTTATGATAGCAGCGCTGCTTGGCGACAAGAATTTTCTCAGTAAGGATACCGCCGACCTCTTTCGCGAAGGCGGGACGTTTCACATATTGGTCATTTCAGGTCTGCATATAACATTTATTGGCGGTCTGTTGCTGCTGTTTTTGCGACAGGTCACGCGGAATCGTTGGAAGCATTTTATCGTTACAACGGGCGTCCTATCGGCGTATGCCCTAGCGGTCGGTGCGCATGTGCCGGTCGTGCGTGCGACGATTATGTTCACAATCGTCCTTTTCTCTTATGCCATTTACCGACGCGCAAGTCTGTTGAATTCTCTCGGCGCATGTGCCTTTGTTTTGCTGGTTTGGCGACCTTCGGATATATTCGATGCGGCATTTCAACTAACGTTTGTCAGTGTCGCTGCGATCATCGCTACCGCTTATCCTCTGGTCGATTCATTGCGGCGGATCGGCAGTTGGACGCCATCGGCTCAAACGCCATTTCCGCCTAATGTCCCCCATGGGCTGCGGCGTTTCTGCGAAATGATTTATTGGAACAGAGATGCATGGGCCGTCGAATCAAAGCGGCAAGTTTGGACGGCGCGGCTGTTCAAATCGCCCTTTTTGTCAGGGCATATTATTGGCGGCGGTCGAACCGCTGTGCGATATATTTTCGAGGTCACGCTGGTTTCTCTAATCATACAACTCTGGAATCTGCCGTTAATGGTGGCCTATTTTCATCGTGTTTCGGTCGCTTCGGTTTTAATGAATCTGTGGGTCGGATCCCTGATCGCCATTGAGGGTTTTGCGGCGGTGACCGGAGCGGTCGTGTCGCACGTCAGTAATTTGCTCGCAATGCCGTTTTTCGCTATCGCCGGGATTGTCAATTGGCTGATGTTGTCTGTTCCTAGACTCTTTGTCGACAACGGTTGGGCAAGTTTCCGGCTGCCGTCGTATTCGGGCGGCGGAAGAGTGCTTTACATATTGTATTTTCTGCCGGTATTGATCCTTGCCTATGCAGTAAACAGATGGAGACCGTTCGATCTCAAGCAGCAATCACTGTTCGTGCGTGGCGGCGTGATGTATCCGGCGGTATTTGCTTTGGCCGTTTTGCTTGTACTCGTAGTCTTTCACCCTTTTAGTGCGCCGCGGCCTGACGGGCGGCTGCATTTTGATTTTTTGGATGTCGGCCAGGGAGATTCGGCGCTCGTGACGTTTCCCGATGGCCGGACAATGCTAGTTGACGGCGGCGGACGTGTCAATTATAAAGCGCGCGATGAGGATGTCGAGCCTTTTGAGCCAGATACACGCGGTATCGGCGAGGCGGTCGTGTCAGAGTTTTTGTGGAATCGAGGTTATTCGCAGATTGACTATATTTTGGCGACACACGCCGATGCCGATCATATTCAAGGGCTTGGCGACGTGGCTAAAAATTTCACCATCGGCTCGGCCGCCTTTGGCCGGACACCGCTCGCAAATGCTGAATTTGCCGAAGTTTACTCGGTGCTGCAAGCAAGACATATACCGGCTGTGACTATCACGCGCGGCGACCGTCTCGATTTCGGGGAAGTAATAGTCGAGGTTTTATACCCTGTTGCAACCGACGATCCCAACGCTGTTTCGGACAACAATCATTGCGTCGTCTTGCGGATCCTGACGGGAAGCCGGGCGTTCCTGCTGACCGGCGACATCGAAAAGGAGGCTGAGACATACCTGATCAACGGCGGCGACATATTAAATGTCGATCTGATCAAGGTGCCGCATCATGGCAGCCGCACCTCATCAACTCAGCCTTTTATCGACGCTACCCAAGCAAAATATGCCGTGATCTCGGTCGGCCGCTATTCATCTTTCGGCCATCCGCACCCAGAGGTCGTCGAACGGTGGAAGAATTTCGGTGCACGCGTGATGACGACCGGCGAAAGGGGGACGATCTCGGTATCGACGGACGGGCGTGATCTTGCGATCACCAGATTTATTTCAGATCAATAAAAAAGAGGAGCCGCGGACGGCTCCTCAGATTTACGGGGATCATCAACGAATTACATCGCTGGTGATTCGAACAGGAACGCCAGCTTCCACGCATCGCCTTCCTTAACGTAGAACGCCGTGCCCCATAGCGAGCCGTTTTTCTGGCCGTCGCAGGTGCCGTCGGCTGTGCCTTTGTTCGTCAGTATCTCGACAGTCGGCGACAATGCCGACGCGAACCCATCCGTAACGCTGACCTTAGTGATACCCTCGCACTTCATCGTTTCGGTCCAGAGCTTGATGACATTTGCCTTGCCGCTGGTCCATCCGCCCATCGGGTCGACGAGCGCAAGATTTGTCGATGTGATCTCATCAAATTTCTTGGCGTCCTTGGCTTTCCACGCTTCCCATCCGGCGATCTCGGCCTTGAGCAGGGCGTCGGTGTTGGCGTCAGCGGGCTTTGCCGCAGCCTTATCACCCTTTTTTTTCGATGCTTCCTTCTTGGTTAGCGGCGGGGCCTTCGGATCGACGATAGCGTTCTCGCCATGGAACACAGACTGCCATTTGTCCCCATTGCGCGCGTAAACAGTGGCCGCACGGATCGGGCTGGGCATTTTCATCGATTTGCCGTCGGGGCCGGTGCAACTGCCGTCGAACGTACCCTTGTAGCTGATGACGTAAGTATTCACATCGATCTTCGCCATTTGCGGATCTTCGAGCTTCCAGCCTTCCTTGACGTCGCACTTGTTGCCGGCGATCATTTTCGTGACAGCCGCCTTATCCATTCGCTGTCCCATTTCGTACATAACGAATTTATCGCTCAGGAAGCCTTCGAAGAATTTCCCGTCACCTTTGAGGTAAGCTTCGTTGGCCTGCTTGTCCATTACCAGAAGAGCATCCTTGGCCGGTGCGGTACCCGATGTATTGGTCTCGCCACTAGCACCAGCGGTTTTGTTTACAACTTTTAAATTTGCGTTCGCAGTCGTGTCAATCGCCCTATTCATATAGAAGGCAATAAGAATAACGAAGACCAACACAACAAACGTTCCGCCACCAATAGTCTGAAGAAGAATACTTTTCCTCGTTTTAGTAGTACCCCGGTCTGCAATCGGTCGAAGATTTGTCGGCAAAAGTTCCGTTTCATCTCGCCCTTTCAGCGCTGTCGATTTAGTAACCACTGACTCGCTGTTCTTTAATTGAGTAACAACTGAATCTTTAGCGCGGGAAACAAGTTCCACGTGCGAAAGTGGCATGGTTTTGTCTCGCGCAACAGTTTCATTTTCCGGAGTATGCCTTGCTTTTTCAGTTTCGTATTCCGTCGTTGGGAGAGCGGCGATATTTTTGGGGACTTTCGAACGGGTTAAGATTTTCCTCAAGGCTATTGGTGAATAAGAAACGTTATGCAAAATCTTTTGCAAATCTTCTCTCATTTCAGTTGCCGTTTTGTAACGATCTGCCGGTGATTTGGCTAAAGCATTAGCAACGACGTCCTTCACATCTTGTGGAATAGAGATTGGCAAAGCCTCGAATTCGCGCATCATTATTGCTGCGATCAACGCGGACGGTTCTTTCTGCGGATACGGCAATCCGCCCGTCAAAAGTTGATACAGATTTACGCCAACTGACCAGACATCGGTTTGTACGCTCCGCTTGCCGTCAAATCCCTCCGGCGACATATAGGCAAAAGTGCCCGAAACATTGGTGCTCTGGCTTGAAGCGGTCGTCCGCAAGGCTCGTGAAATGCCAAAATCCGCCAGACGTGGCGTATTGCCTTGTAGCAAAATGTTGGCGGGTTTCAGATCGCGGTGAATGATTTTGCGCGAATGCAAAAACTCCAGACCGTCGAGGATTTTGATGGTCGTCTCGACCGCCTGTTCGACCGGCATTTTACCGTGTGTCTTGAGCCACTCATCGAGCGAGCCGTCGGGTGCAAATTCGCTGACGATAACGACTTGCCCGTCATATTCGTCAGCATCGATGATCGGCAAAATGTTCGGATGCCCGCTCGCCTGTTCCCAAAGCGTCGCTTCCTGCTTGATCGTTTCGTGGTCGATTTGCTCATCAAGCGGGAGTTTGACAGCGACCTTTGTCGTTACAAACTTGGTACGCCGCTCCGCTAGCCAAACTTCACCAAAACCGCCTCGTCCAAGCTTTCGAATCAACGTATAAGGTCCAATTTGTTTCCCTTCATTCATGATTAAATAAAAACCTATGCGCATGGATTATAGAAAAACCTGCGAATTAATCAAACTCATAACTTGACGCATTAGGCAGAATGCCTATTATTGAGCACTGGAAAGCTGCCGGCGTGACTGTGGTCACAACGGGCGAACGTGGGACGATCTCGGTTTCGACCGATGGCACTGATCTGATCGTTACGCAATTTCAGCAATAAAAAAAGGGAACCGGGCAGATCCGGTTCCCTTAAGTTTTTTATATAGATATACCCGCGCGGCGGTTTACGACGGGTAGCTAAAGCCGAACGCGAGTTTCCACGCATCGCCCTCTTTTATATAAATATCCATACCGTGGTTTGAGGCATTCTTTTGGCCATAACAGGTACCGTCGGCGGTGCCCTTGAATGTGAGCATCTCGACGGTCGGCGAGAGGGCTGAGGCAAATCCGTCGGTGACGGTGACGGCCTTGACGTTTTCGCAGGGCATTTCGGCCCAGTATTTGATCGCATCGGCGCGGTTGCCAAACCATGCACCCTCAGCGCCGACGACCGACGCGCTTTTGGCGGTGAACTCATCCAGCTTTTTGGCGTCCTTGGCCATCCAGGCTTTCCAACCTGATTTCTCGGCCTCGACCAATGCGTTGGTGTTTGGATCGGGCGTCGCCTTTGCCGGCGCAGCCGTGTTAGCAGCCGTATTTGAATTGGCCGCCGACTTGTCACCCTTCTTGGCGTCATCCTTCTTGGGCTCGGGCTTTTTGTCTGCGGGTTTTGCGGGCGGTTTTGCGTCGGCCTTGGGCGCATTCGTAGGATCGATGATCGGATTTTCGCCATGAAATGCCGCGAGCCATTTGTCACCGCTGCGTACCCACACGGATGCGGCACGGATCGGACTTGGCATCTTCGTCTGCTTGCCGTCCGGTCCCGGGCAGGTGCCGTCAAATGTTCCCGTGTAGGTGAGCACGTAGGTGTCGCCGTCGATCTTTGCCATTTCAGGCTTTTCGAGCTTCCAGCCATCCTTGACCTCGCATTTGCCGCTCGCGATCATCTTGACAACGGAGGCCTTGTCCATCCTTTGACCCTGTTCGTACATGACGAACTTGTCGCTCAACATGCCCTCAAAGAATTTTGAGTCACCTTTGATATAGGCCTCGTTTGCCTGCTGGTCCATCGCCATAAGCACATCGGCCGTCGGTGCGGCGGCTGTCGGTTTGGCCGTATTGGTGTTTGTGTTAGAGGCTATTATGTTATTGGTCCCGGTGTTGGCGGCGGGGCCGCACGCAGTAAATACAACGGCGGCGATGGCCGTCAAAATGAATAGACTGATCCTTTTCATAACATTTCTCCTTATGTATGTGTTGAATTTAGAAAACAAAAGCCCGAGGGTTTTTCGAATTAAAAAAAACCAATCGAGCGTTCGGGAATTATATACTTGACAAACCCAAATCCTTTTGTTACCTTATCCATAGAGGGTAATTCAAATGACAGAAAAATTAACGTTAACCGAGTTGTCACAGTTATATGGTGATGATGATAAAGCAAGAACGAAATTAGAGCAACTGCGATGGTCGGATGGTGCAGAGTGTCCGCAATGCGAATCAATGGATGTTTATCGTCTGATCCCGAAAACTGAATCCAAAACAGCCGGACGCAAAGGCTTATGGAAGTGTGCAACATGCCGTAAGCAATTTACCGTAACAGTTGGCACGATCTTTGAGGGTTCGCGCATACCGCTTGGTAAATGGCTTATGGCTATCCATAAGATTTGCTCAAGCAAGAAAGGCATCTCGGCTTTACAGTTATCACGCGAATTAGAACTCACATACAAAACCGCGTGGTTCATGACGCACAGAATCCGTTACGGCATGAGCCAAGAACCTATGCGATCTAAATTGACTGGCACGGTCGAGGCAGACGAAACCTATATCGGTGGTAAGAGTAAGAATATGCACCCTAAAGAGCGTAAACGTCGCATCGCAGGTAGCGGTTCGCACGATCAGGCTCCGGTGGTTACCCTTGTCGAGCGTGGCGGTCGTGTTAAGACGCATCACATGGAGCATGTAACAGCCGTCAACATCAAGAGAGTGTTGCGTGAGTGCATATCGCCTAATAATGCTTTTCTTATGTCCGACGAAGCACCTGTCTATAAAGGTGCAAAGCACATGCTTTTAGGGCATGAGAGCGTCAACCATTCGGCCAATGAATATGTACGCGGCATTGCTCACGTAAACACCGCAGAAAGCGTTCACGCTCTCTTAAAACGTGGTGTCATGGGAACGTATCACCATTGGAGTAAAAAGCATCTTCACCGTTACTTGGCAGAATTTGATTTTCGTTGGAATCATCGCAAGGTGTCCGATAGTGATCGAACACTTGAGGCTATTGCGATTGTCGGTGGAAAGCGGTTGCAGTATTCGATGCCTACGAATAAGAAAGCAGCTTGACACGATGACCGCCGTAAATGATAATTATTGACTTACCGCAAGTAGGTGATAAAATAGAGGGGCGCAACAATGTTGCGCCTGTGAGTAAGAGGCATCCAAATTGTGGTTTGATAACATCAAACTATTTGTGAAAAAGGGAGCAATCATGTTTGAGAAAGAACTTCAGTATTTTATTAAGAACCAACAAGCATTGGTAAAAAAACACAATGGCAAAATCTTGGCAATTAAAGACAATGAAGTCCTAGCTGTTTACGACACTCCGCTAGCGGCCTATTTGAAGACTTCTGATGATGGTAACTTGGGAAAGATTATGCTCCAACCTTGTGCACCAGGGGCTGAGGCTTTTACTGCGACCATTTCAACAATCGGCGTTCTTGCGTAACGCTTACGCGTTCCGATGGCATTTTTTGAACTTTTTTCCTGAACCGCAATAACATGGCTCGTTGGCCCCCATACTTGGCCGGGTCAACGTTTTTTGGTTTTGCACTCTCTGCACAAAGTCCACACTTTCAATAGAAGGAATCCGAAAGGAAAACAGAGTTTTACCGCCGACGTGCGTCAGAGCAAGATCGCCCTGTGAGATAATGTCCATCCCGATAAGCACATCAAACTCAGGCCCAAGTTTCAGTTCATTCACATAAACCCCTGCAACAAGGAGCTTATTCGGTAAGCCTAAATTTATGATGTGGCGATCAGATGCACTTGTGCCGTCGGCATGAGTGACGATGCCCGTAGCTACTGATGTTAGAGCTAACTTTTTAACTACCCCGGCGGAAATCGCAGTATGTGTCGCCCCAGTATCCCACAAAGCATTGACTTGCTGCATCATCGGTAACGGATCGGGGGGATTGGCCGGATCAAAGGGGACGGAAACGTGAACCGGGGTTATGAGTTTGTTGGACAGGCCATCAAACCTCAAAGTAAAACAGTGTGTTTGTTTAGATCCATTCATATTTCTTGCTCCCGCCGTCCTTTCTGGCTATACTAAAATGCGAGCGGCAGGGTATGCTCCTGCATGGTCTTGCGACCACCGACCTCCTGAGTCGGCGCGTATGCTAATTCCGCCACGCTCGCTTTGAAATGCCGGAGCCTCAAAAGAAGCTCCGGGCTATTACAACCTATAGCCTCACGGCTAAGGCGGGATGATGATAATCACGAAAATTATCAACGTCATCACCCCCTTTCTACAGAATTGGCTTGCTGTCTTAACCACGGCAAGCCGTTTTGCCTTTTACGACAAAACTTGTCAATTACTCAATACCTTTTAAAGGCAGTCCTGCTTCACGCCTTTTTACATATTGAATGAGCGTCCAGACGGCCGCCTGTTCCGTGTCCCCCATCTCTTTAGCATCAAGAAGTTCTATCAACATCTGCAAATGCGTTTGCTGAACGCCCGTTGTCGGTTGCGGCTTTCCGGCCAAGAACTCTTCTTTGATCTCATCCGGCCCTCCTTCAACATGGGCTACAGGCTTATCTTTGCCGGTTTCAGCGCTATCAAGCACCTGTAATTTGCCGTCGGCTCGTTCTAATATCAAGCCAGCATATAGGGCGGACTCCATAAAACGCTTTGCCCATCTTGGCGCCGCATCCTTCGGCACAAAATCAGAGAACGTGTTGGCGAGGTATTCTTCTTGCGGAAGAATTTTCCCTAAAAATCTCTCATATACACGGCGAAAGTAATCAACTGAAAGGAATGCTTCTTTCAGCGTTGCTTTCCGCTCTTTCGATGATCGCGGACGGAATATTCTCTGAGAGAACACGGTTAAACTTATAGTGTTGCCCTCAATATTCACCAAACCATAATTTCGACAAGCGGCTAATTTTTTAGCAAAACTGCTCGATGACGTTGAATTTTTTATTGCCGCCGAAAATAAATCTAAAGAGAACTCATCACCCGATTTGTCGTAACATTCCTCAAGGACACTGACGGCCTCGGGCAGCGAGATATACGGTGCGTGAACTCCCGATCCTAATATACTGGCCATATTTACCTCATGGCGAATTTGATTTCGCTTGAGCCCTGTGTTAAGATGCAAATAGAAAATCGGATAGACATCCGGCGAGGAATCCATGTGAGGGGCTCAATTCTCAAGTCTGGATTCCTCGCTTTCTATTTTAAATCGCTGGTCTGCCAGCAGCGCTGAGATTAACAAAATGCTAAAGTGTTGTCAAAGCGCGAGTTAGGTGATTTGACTGCCTCACCTGTTTATGCTGACGAGCATAGCGCACGGGTAGCTTTAAAGCAAGAA
>JBBRQM010000078.1:0-14126 GCA_038226395.1 Pyrinomonadales bacterium
GCTTTCGAACGAGCCGCACAAAAAGTTTGCCGATCTCGGCAAGCACGAATACGTTCACCCGGCCGACAGCAAGGCACTGGCGACGCTGAAAGCGATCCCCGGCGTCGACACCGCTCTAAAGAAGCTGCTCGCATGGACCGGCGAATCGGCTATTCGCGTCTCGTTTATGGCAAGCGCGGTCAAGGTCACGCCAAAACAGTGTCCCGATCTGCACGCCAAATTACAGATCGCCTGCACAACGCTCGGCGTCGATATGCCCGATCTGTTTATCCAGCAAAATCCGCTGGTTAATGCTTTCACTGGTGGCGTCGAAAAGCCGATAATCGTGCTCCACTCGGCTCTGATCGAACGCCTTAATGACGAGGAAACGCTCGCCGTCATCGCCCACGAGGTCGGCCATATCCACGCCGAACATGTCCTCTATTTAACCGCCGCCCGTCTGATGGAGGCGCTCGCAAATGTCTCGGTCGCACGGCTTATCCCGGGTTCAGAGATCATCAAATTTATCGTCTCGGCGGGTATCTCTAGTGCTCTGCTCGCATGGGCACGACGCGCCGAACTTTCCTGCGACCGGGCTGCTCTGCTCGTAACGCAGGACGCCAACGTCATCGGCCGGACAATGATGAAACTCGCCGGTGGCACGTTTGCCTCAAAGATCGATTACGAACTTTTCCTCGAACAGGGACGCGAATTCAAGAAAAATTACGACACCAATAAGCTCGACAAATTCTGGGCCGACATCATGAACGCCGGTCTCTCGCACCCCTTCCCCGTCTGGCGCGTCGCCGAGATCCTCGAATGGGTCGAGAGCGGCCAATACGCAGAACTGATGGCAAAAAAATGATCTGTCAGTACCGTGATCGGTAGCGACCGGGTTCTGCTGCCACGGCCTGTTGATACAAAAATCTGTTGCACTGCATTATAACATCTGTTATAATGTGTATATGTCAAATTCGCTAAAGATTACTACTATTGGGAATTCGGTTGGGGTTGTACTGCCTCGCGAGATTCTCGAACGGCTTCGTGTTAAAAAGGGCGATACTCTCTACGCCCTGGAGACATCGAACGGCATTGAGCTGTCCGCTTATGACAAGGAGTTTGCGGAGACGATGGATGTCGCTGAACGCATAATGCGCGAAGATCGCGATGTATTGCGAAGGCTGGCTGAATAATGCGTTGGCTAACTTCCAGAGAGGTACTCGCGATGCATGCCCGACAGATTGCTGAACACGGCGGATCTGCCGGTGTTCGCGATCTCGGTCTGCTCGAATCGGCGCTCGCACGGCCACAAAACATACATGTGTACGGGACTGACGCTGACCTCGCCGCTCTCGACGCCGCTTATGCCTTTGGAATCGCAAAAAACCACCCGTTCGTCGATGGTAATAAACGCACCGCTCTTGTCGCAATGCGGACATTTATCGTCCTCAATGGCGCTGACCTCCTTGCCACACAGCAGAATAAATATCTCACCATTTTAAGCCTCGCCGATGGTTCGTTGTCCGAAACCGCCCTCGCTGCATGGATTCGCTCAAACACCAAGACATGATCGCCTACCGCCTTTGTAGGTTATCTCGTCACCGCGAATGCCCTCTCCCGTCTCATCTGCTGGCTATTGACAGCATTGGCTCCAAATGGTCGAATACTTGCTACCACGCCACGGCTAAGCGGCTAAGAGGCGTTCTAGTTTTTGATGCCCCTTTTTCGACGCTTGCCACAGGTCGTATTGCGCCTGCATACCTATCCACAACTCGGGGCTTGTGCCGAGGGCGTCGGAGAGACGCAGGGCCATCTCAGCCGAGATTCCCGCCGCGCCGTTCAGGATACGGGAAAGGGTGGCCCGCGTGACCCCAAGATGGGCGGCTGCAACTGTAACCGACACGCTGCCCAAATAATCCTTTAATACTGTGCCCGGATGGGGCGGATCGAACATTCGCATAATAAAACCTCAGTGATAATCCTGGTAGTCGATCAAAATAGCATCGTTGCCTTCAAATTTGAACGTCAGACGCCAATTGCCGCTAACATCTATCGACCAGTGGGCGGAAAGTTCACCTCGCAAAGAATGTAAACGCCAGCCCGGAGCATTCATATCCTGAGGCTGCATCGCATTATCGAGGGCAAAAAGCTGCCGTCGCAGCTTCTCGGCGTGTTTCGGCTGAATGCCGGCTTTCGAACCATTTTTAAAGAACTGCTCAATGCCGCGATGCCGGAAGCTCTTGATCATCTAGTTGAGTGTATAGTCAGGCTATACAACATGTCAACTTTTTTTTAACTCATTGCTACTAATCACTCCTTACGTCCGCCTTTTCCGCCACCCCTTGCGCGAGGTTTGGGTTGTGCGGGCGGTGTGGTTTAGATCGAGGATAAGCACGCCGTTCTCGATCTCGGGCTTCAGGAAGCGGATCGTCCCGGTAGGTAGTATGTGAAGGGCTTTTGTAAATGACATTGCCCAAATTACGCGTGTGCCTGACGTGCCCCGTTGAGCGATAGGAAAAGCGTTTGGCATTATCAGGCTGCACGGGCGGAGACCGATCGAAAGGTTATCGATGTCATACAGAATCGAGACGGCCTCGGGCTCGCCCAATGCCTGGTAGGTCCGCCGGTTGATGCAGATGATCCCTTTCCCATTGAGCGATACATAAAGCCGCCGGCCAGAACGTGGCGGCGGTGACGATTCAAATTCTGCCCAGTTCCTTTTCATAAGGCAAGATCTAAGCGTAACACATATGATTGTATGTATTAAGTATGCAACACATTTTTCAGAAATTCATAAATTCGCATGAGTTCATAGCGGCCAAAATTAAGCATTGAGTCGCAACGACACGAAATTCCAAGCTTATTGTCAATTCGATACGCGTCGATTTCGCAAAAACCACGCGTTTTGCGCGCTTTAAGCTATACTTTTTCTCATGCTGATCATTATGACCTCTATCTTAAGCGCGGACGAAGCTGAAGTTCTGGCGGAGAAGATCGTCAATGCACGGCTCGCCGCATGTGTGCAGATATTGCCGCAAATAAAGTCGGTCTATATTTGGGAAGGTAAGACGCAAAAGGAGCAGGAGCACCTGCTGTTGATTAAGACCTTGTCCGAAAAGTACGAGGAATTACGCGAGTTTATCGTCGCGAATCACAGTTACGAAGTGCCTGAGATCGTCGCCATTAATGCGGAAAAAGTCTCTTACCGCTATCTTTCCTGGATGAAGGAACTACTTGGCTGAGAAAGGAAAGTGAAAAACTAAAAGAGAACAATCTCATTCATAAACTTTTCACTTTTAGTTTTTAACTATTCACTTTTTTTCGTTATCTATCCCCGCATTGCAGGTCTTGACAATAAAGTCGACCGCATCCTTGGGCGAGTCGGTGAGGTGGATGAGGCCTAGGTCTTCGGCGTTGATCATCTTTTCGTTGAGCATCGTCGAGGTCAGCCATTGGAGCAGGCCCCGCCAGTATTGCGACCCGAAAAGCACGACCGGAAAATTGCGTATTTTACGCGTCTGGATCAGGGTTAATGCCTCAAAAAGCTCGTCCATCGTCCCAAAACCGCCAGGGAAAATGACATAGGCATTGCTGTATTTGATAAACATCGTCTTGCGGACAAAGAAGTATTTGAACGACAGCGATTTGGTCAGATAGGGGTTTGCAACTTGTTCGAAAGGCAGCTCAATATTGCAGCCGACCGAAACGGCCCCGGCGTCGTGAGCACCCCGGTTTGAGGCTTCCATAATACCCGGGCCGCCGCCGGTGATGATCTCAAAACCGGCTTTGCCCAGCAATCGTGCGGTCTCGCGGGCCGCTATGTACATCGGATCGCTCTCATGCGAACGCGCCGACCCAAAGATCGAAACGCCGCGTGTGATCGTCCCCAAATGGTCAAATCCGTTGACGAATTCGCCCATTATGCGAAAAACACGCCACGAGTCTGACGTCTTATAGTCGTCCTGCGGCTCAGGCGAGCGTAGCAATACTTCGTCGTCGGTCAGATGCCAATAGCCTGGTTCTTCTTCACGCTTTTTTGCCTCGGCGACTGTCGTTGGAAGCGGCAGTTTTTTCTTGCCGTCGGTTTTTGATTTGTTTTCTTTTGTAGATGCCATTTCTTTCAAATGATGAATTCCGAATGTCGAATATAGAATGGAAAATTTTTAGATTCTGCATTCGAAATTCGTCATTCGTTAGATTCCCATTATGTTATAGCCGCAATCGACGTAGATCGTTTCGCCGGTGATGCCGCTGGCGAGATCGCTGACGAGGAATAGCGCGGTGTTGCCGACCTCACTTGCCTGAACGTTACGTTTTAGGGGTGAACGCTCGCCAACATACGCGAGCAGCGTACTCATGCCGCGCACGCCGCGTGCCGAGAGGGTATTGATCGGCCCGGCACTGATCGCGTTGACGCGGATGTTATTTTTGCCTAGATCGGCGGCTAAATATCGCGTCGAGGCTTCAAGCGCGGCCTTGGCGACTCCCATCACGTTGTAATTCATTACGACCTTTTCAGCCCCGTAATAGCTCATCGTGACAATGCTGCCGCCGTCTGTCATCAGTGGCGATGCGGCAAGAGCGACCTGTGTCAGCGAAAACGCGCTGATCTCAAGCGCCGTGCGAAAAGCGTCACGCGTCGTCGCTACAAACTCGCCTTCGAGAGCCTCGCGCGGGGCAAACGCGATCGAATGGATCAGAAAATCGAGTCTGCCGTATTTTTTGCCCACAGCGTCGAAAGCCGCATCTACCTCGGACTGATTTGACACGTCGCACGGCACGACGAGCGAATCATCGAGCGTCCCGGCGAGTTCCTCGACGTTCTCTTTCAGACGCTCGGCCTGATAGGTAAACGCCATTTTTGCCCCGTGATTGCCACATGCCGAGGCACACGCCCAGGCGATCGAACGCTTGTTCGCAACGCCAAATATCATTCCTACTTTATTCTCTAACATTGGTTTTTGACCTATTATACTCTGATTTCGGTCTTTGGTCTTGGGTTTTGGCCTTCGAAGACCAAAGACCTAAAGCCAAAGGCCGTTTTTACTCACTAACATAAACCTTTTGCAGCATTTCGAAATCGAGCAGGCGGATGTCTATATCGACGGGAGTGTCAGAAAACCGGCGCGTAACCAGCATTCCTCGAAGATGCTCCTCTTCGTCCGATGTCAACTGAGTAACAAGCACGAACATCAGGCGCAGCCGCAAGCGGCTCTTCATTTCGGCCAGATTTTTCTTGGCCTGCGTTATTTTATTGAGCATTGATTCAATCTTTTCCTGCCGAACGTCGGGTACGACGAGGAACGCGACTTCGATACACGTGATTAGATCCTGCTCGACCAAAATGGCATCAAACGTCGTTTTTCCGATGCTGACGTGCCGCATAAGAGGCAGATTTTCTTCCTGCTGTATCTGCCGTAGTGCAAGATCTTCGGCAACGATATAGGCCGAAAGCAGGTCGGCAAGCTGGTCGCTGCCGACATTGAGCAGCCGGGCGAGCTCCCGGACCTCGACATTGACGTTTTGCCGCTGTATCTCGGGCATCGCGGCGTCCCAGCGGATAAATTTACGGTCATCGACGGCGGCGAGTCGGCGGCTGTTTGCAATAAGCAGCAGAATCAAAATTACGAAAACACCGGCCGCGGTCAAAAACAAGCCGGCCGCCATCCAATCCTGCGACCGCACTCCCAAAACGACGCCCGCAACGAGCAGGCCAAACAGAGCGATGTCTGCGATTAACATCGGATAGTTTATCTTTCGCCGCTCAAAGCGGGCGAGCGGGTTGTCGCTTTTCTTTTCCATCAACAGAGAGATTGGACAATTTACCCGGCGGTCGAGACCAGTTCGAATGGAATATCGTCAAAATGCGTCATGCGCTTGAACGCCTTAAAACGCTCATTAATCTCTGGATAATCCAAAGCATCAACTCGCTCGGTGCCAAATTTTTCAACGTTGAATGACGCCATCACCGAGCCGTAGATCATCGCCCGCCTTAAAGTGCCGTCGGTGATCTCTTGTTGTGCGGCAAGATAGCCCATAAATCCGCCGGCAAATGTGTCGCCTGCGCCGGTTGGGTCAAAAACGCTCTCAAGCGGATACGCCGGCACGGCGAAATAGCCGTCTTTTGTAAACAAGGTCGCGCCATATTCGCCGCGTTTTATGACAACGGCTTTAAGGCCAAAGTCCATTATTATTTTAGCGGCTTTATGGATGTTCGGCTCGTCTGTCAGCTGCCGAGCCTCGGCGTCGTTGATTATGATGCAATCGACGACCTTGATCGTCTCAATGAGTGCGTCCTTCATCGATGAGATCCAAAAATTCATGGTGTCCATCGCCACAAATTCGGCGTCCGGCATCTGCTCGCGAACCTGTTTCTGGAGCATCGGCAGGATGTTTGCGAGGAATAAAAGCTTTGCGGACTTGGAATTATCCGAGAGCTTCGGGTCGAATATCTCGAATACATTCAGCTGCGTGTCGAGGGTGTGGGCCGTGCCCATGTCGTAATCGTAACGCCCGCTCCAGAAAAATGTCTTGCCATCGGGCACGACCTCGATGTCGTCCGTATTGATATTATGACGCTTAAAAACGTCCCATTCCTCTTGCCCAAAATCACCGCCGACCACGCCGACCGCGTTGACCTTAGTGAAAAAGCTAGCTGACAACCCAAAGTGTGTCGCCGCACCGCCAAGTACACGATCACGCTTGCCAAACGGCGTTTCCAACGCATCAAACGCAACCGAACCAACTACTGTTAAAGACATTTTAAAAAAGGATCTCCGAAGATAGAATTACTAACTTCTATTTTACACGCCACGACGGATTTTTGCGATTTTATAGGCGCAAAAGAGACTTAAATCCTAGTATATGGACTTGAGGGGTATTACTTTGCCGTCTGAAGCAGCTTGATCGTCTTTTCAGCCTCGGCTTTGTATTGGCTCTGGGGATATTTATTGACAATCATCGTTAGATATATCATGGCATCATCTTTTAGTTTGGCGGGTGTGAATTTATCTTTTTCCTTTTGCAGTTTGAGATCAACCTTCTGTTTTCCCTTATTTTCGGACAGGTAATAACTGCTCATGCCGGCGATATAGAGAAATTCGTCAATCTTGGAAAAATCGGGATATGCTGCATAGGTTTCCTCAAAGCGCATAATGACTGATTTATATGCTTTCTTTAATTTGAAATATTGCTCAGCAACATCAAGATTGTGTTTAGCGTCCTGCTCCATTACAGGATCGCGGTCAATGGCCGGTGTGACATTGCGCTGGGCATACGCCGAACCGCCGAAAATTGAAAATACGACGAGAGCAAAAAATATAGATTGAAATTTTCTTTTCATAATTAAATACAGATGCCTTACAGAACTAAAAAGTTTTCCGCGTTGCGTGTTACGCCCTTGTTTACATGCAGGCGTCTGCATTTATTTCGCGGCGTATTTTCCGATAATCGCATCAAGTTTTTTTGCTGTTTCTGCCGGCCAATTTTCCGGGGCGGTGAAGATCGCGTTTTTTGTCGCATTTGCGTATTGATTCGGCGTCGTCTTGACGGCGACTCGTTTTACTGCGTCTTTTAGTACTAGTTGGGCGTTGCGGACGTTTTTGTTCAGATATTCGATGACCATATCGGCCGTTACGTCGTCGTGGCCCTCATACCAGCAATCGTAATCGGTGACGAGGGCGAGCGTGGCGTAGGCGATCTCGGCTTCTCGTGCGAGCTTGGCTTCCTGCAAGTTGGTCATGCCGATAATGTCCATTCCCCACCCACGATAGACATTCGACTCGGCTTTGGTCGAGAACGCGGGGCCTTCCATACAAATATACGTGCCGCCGCGATGTGTCTTGACACCGACATCATTGCAGGAAGCTTCGAGAATGTCGCCAAGCTCGCTGCAAACCGGATGTGCGAATGTTATGTGGCCGACGATGCCCTCGCCAAAAAAAGTCGATTCCTTTGCTCGTGCCCTCGTCCTGTCAAAAAATTGATCGGGAATGACAAAATCGGTCGGAGCATATTTTTCCTGTAGCGATCCAACCGCCGACACCGACAAAATATATTCGATGCCGAGCCGCTTCATCGCGTAGATGTTCGCTCGAAAGGGAAGCTCGCTCGGCGTCAATTTATGCCCACGTCCGTGCCTCGGCAAAAAAGCGACCTTTACACCATCCAATTCGCCAACGATAAAAGCATCCGAAGGCTTGCCGAATGGCGTGTCCACCGGCACTTCACGCATATTCTCCAATTCCGGCATCTGGTACAAACCGCTGCCGCCAATTATTCCGATGTTTACTTGTTCCATTAGTGTTTTAATTTACTAGCAATGACTTTATCGTTACTCACAGAAAGTCGACAAAGCGGCATTTCGGTATCATGATAAAAATGGCAGATCCAGTTTTTCTCGACGGCCTGCGGCAGGATGCGTTTTTTGAACTCAAGAGTCTCTGTCGGGAAAAGGTCGTAGCTCATTATCCACGGCAGAGGCAGATGATGGCGGGTTGGGATCATGTCGTAAAAGCCGTAAATCGTCTCACCGCCGCGTGTCAGTTTGACAGTTTGCATTGTCTCGGAATGTCCGCGAACCTGTTCAATGTGTAATCCGTCAACAACTTCGTATGCATCCGGTTTTAGCTCAAGCTGCCCCGAAGCCATTAACGGCCGCCAATTTTCAGGTAAATAACTTGCACGGTCTCGTTCGTGCGGATTCTCGGCCGCATCAAACTCGCTTTTTGAGACAAAATAACGGGCGTTCCTGAATTGCGGAATTGGGATTGCGGATTGCTGATTTGTCTCCGCGTCGCCGTGTCCCTGCGTCTCTGTGTCACTGAAAATCGTGTTCCCGCCCGCGTGGTCGAAATGGAGATGTGTATTGACGACTATCGTAATGTCTTTAGGTTTACATCCGGTAATTTCAAACAGCGACTGAGCGAACGGTTTTTCGCGATAGATACCGTAAATAGACGTTTCTTTTTCGGACCATTTTTCGCCGATCCCGGTTTCGATCAGAATCTTTTGATCAAGTGTTTCGACGAAAAGGCAATTCATATTGAGCTTGATGCGATTAAGCTCATCGGGCGGGCAAACCCGCTCCCAAAGAACACGAGGTACGACACCGAACATTGCCCCTCCGTCCAATCTGAATATGCAATCGGGAATGATCTCGATGCGATAATCACCTAAATTCATCGTGAATGGTAAATCGTGAATCGTGAGTCGAAATAAGCTCCTTTCGATTCACGAGTCACGATTTTGATTTATTTCTTCTTCGCGTCCGGTTTTTTTACGGGCGGCGGCGGCTTTGCTCCAGGCGCATCCGGCTGTGCTCCCGGCGGCATTCCCTGCTGCATTTGCTGCATCTGTTGCATTTGTTGTTTTTGCTTCATCTGCTGGAGCTGCTCGTCGGTTACCTCGGGAATGGTAAAATCATTGGGAACTTGCACGTTATTCGCGGCAATTATGTCGTCGACCAGTTTCTTTTCCTTATCCTCCTCGAGCTTGCTTTTGACGTATTCCTTTATGGGCATTTCACGTGCACCGGGTTTGGACGGATCTTTATACTGAGTTGAGATCAGGATATGACGAACGTCGTATGTGTCTCCGGTTGGCGTACCTGTACCGCTGTTTGAATTGTCCGGCCCCTTTCCCGTTTTTTGATTCTTATTTGTGCCAGGACCCAGTTTTCGTTCCAATTTAATAATATGAAATCCGTAATCGGTTTCGACCAGATCAGGGGCGACCTGTCCTGGTTCGAGTGCAAGCGCGGCTGCCTCAAATGCCGGCATCATCCGGCCTTTCGGATTATCGGGGTAAAAGCCACCTTTCAATTCGCCGGTTTTTGGATCCTTGTTACCTGGATCATCCGAGT
This sequence comes from Pyrinomonadales bacterium, assembly GCA_038226395.1. GTDB lineage: Bacteria > Acidobacteriota > Blastocatellia > Pyrinomonadales > Pyrinomonadaceae > OLB17. The sequence continues at coordinate 9,842 of JBBRQM010000078.1, forward strand.
ATTGATTAGCAAGTGCGGCAAAATCCTCGCCGTTTTTTGCGCGGTTCAAAATATCCTGTGCCTTGGCCCGTTTTTCAGTCGGATTAAGCTCGGGATGATCGGAGAGGTATTTTGCAACGTCATCATCGGTGATTTTTGTTTTATCGGCGATCTTGTCGGAATAAATCCGCGCCAGAAATTGAGCCTCCTGAAGCTTGACCTGTAGATAAGTTTTGTCAATAAAATCCTGCGACAGCTCACCCGCTCGGGCCTTTTGCTCAAATTCCTTGCGGTAAATGCGGATCTTGGCGAATATATCGCGAGCCTGCGTTTTTTCCTCATCGCTGATCGCGCGGTCTTTCATCTCAGGATTGCTTTCTTTGAGCAATGAGATTTTGGTGTCGAGAAACTCATTGAATTCAGCCTCGTGAGTTCTCGATTCCACAGTTCCGCCCAGACCGATCTTTTCTTTTAGGTTGTCGAACCAGCCTTTTTCAGCCGGGGGCTGCGAGTCTTCGCCCCAATATGCCTTGACCGCATCGGCAGTGATAAATCCGAAAGGCGGCAGCGGCCCTTTGTCCTTATTTATCTCGCGATCGTAATTAACAGCTATTATCTCAGCTTTAATATTATCGAGTTCCTGCTTGTTAGTGGGTTCGTTGGCAAGCCCATCTTTTTGCGCCTGGCTGGCAAAGGCGAGCAACTGCTTCAGATTCTCAATCTGCTGTTTTTTTGATTCGGGATCCTCGGCCAGCTTTTTTAGGATCATGGGGTTGGTCTTTGCCGCATCTGCGAGAAGCATTTCGATCTCGTGTCTGCTAATCGAATTAAACGACTCCGAACTCTGACCGCCTACCTTCTTTTTCCATACGACCAGGCCGATGCCGATCGCCAAAATCACACCCACCAAAATCAAACCTTTTGTTAAATTACTCAATTGTCGAGTCCTCACTTACACAAATTCTAATAAATGCCAAACGGATATAGTATCAAAGGTCATGGAATTAAACTAACGAAAACAGTTAGTTCGTAGTCTGGACGAGTTCGAGCAGGACGCCGCCGGACCCCGCCGGATGGACAAATGCGACCAAACAGCCCTCGGCACCGATGCGCGGCGTTTCGTCGATAAGCTGAATTCCTTTAGATTTGAGTTTTGCGAGCGTCGCCGCGATGTCATCAACCTCGACCGCAATATGATGTATCCCGCCTCCGCGTTTTTCGAGGAATTTACTGATTGGCGAATCCTCGCTCATTGGTTCGAGCAATTCGATCCGACTTTCGCCTATGGGGAGCATCGCCACGCGAACCTTTTGATCCTCGACGATCTCCGTGTGAACATTTTCGAGGCCGAGAGCGTTGCCCCAAAATTTGAGAGCTTCGTCGATGCCTTTAGTTGCAATGCCCAAGTGGTTGATTTTCATACGGATTTGTTAGTTAGCCCTTACTCAGATGTGAGCTTCTGCAATAATTTCTCAATAGCAGAATATGGATCGTTTTTCTTTTCGGCGATCTCCAAAGCCAGTTTATCCAGTTTTTCACTGATGCCGTTTCTGCTCAGCAGATCGGACAATAATCGCTCCTGCAAAAGTTCGAGCAAACGCCAGCGTGCGATTGACTGTTGACGAGCCTTATTTCCGGCCCCTTCCTTTTGAAAAGTACGATATCCGTCAATCGCTTTTGAAAGATCTTCGATGCCTTTGCTTTCCGTTGCGATGGTCTTTATGATCGGCGGATTCCACATATCGGGGCGATGAGCGAGGCCGAGCAGTGCTTCAAGCTCCTTCTGAGTTCGCAAAACGCCCTCGCGGTCGGCCTTATTTATAACAAAAACATCGCCGATCTCCATGATCCCGGCCTTTATCGCTTGTATGTCGTCACCCATTCCTGGCACAAGCACGACCACCGAAACATCCGCCGTTTTGACGATCTCGACCTCATCCTGGCCGACACCAACCGTCTCGACGATCACTTTATCAAACCCTGCCGCGTCCAAAATCGCCACTGCATCCACCGTTGCACGCGACAGGCCGCCAAGATTGCCGCGAGTCGCCATCGAGCGGATAAAAACGCCTTTTTCCATCCCAAGCGTCGCCATCCGGATGCGGTCGCCGAGTATAGCACCACCCGAAAACGGACTCGACGGATCGACGCAAATTATCCCGATCTTTTCGCCGCCGTTTTTGTAATGCAGGGCAAGTTTATCGACCAGCGACGATTTCCCGGCACCGGGCGAGCCTGTGATGCCGATGACTACCGCTTTTCCGGTTTGCGAATACACCGCCTTCATCATTTCCGCCGAGCCGTCGGCTCCGCTTTCGATTTTTGTGATCGCGCGCGCGATCGCCCGAGCCTCACCGTTAAATAATCTTTCTATTAATTCAGAATTTTCCATTGCCACGGCATTGAAATCATATTTTCGCATTGATTCGGACGAAAACAAAAAATGGCGAGCCGTCAAGCTCGCCATTTTGACTTTTTACATTTGATCTACATCTCACCTTCGTCCGCTGATGGCCCATAGATCGATGGCACCGGAATGTCGTTGAGCCGCAGATACACGGAAAGCTGGCCGCGATGGTGGATGATGTGGTTCATCACAAATGAGCGCATGACGGCGACCTTTGGCCCTGTAAAATAAACCTTCTCGCCGTTTCGCATCGTCCAGTCGGTCATAAATGTTTCGTCCGGAGTTTCCCCCAAAACGCGTTTGGCCACGGCGATGTGCTCATCAAAAAAAGCAAGCAGTTCCTCATTCGATTTAGGCTCGAACGGCTTGAAATCGGCCGTCGCAAAATCCAGAACATCCTGCTTCAGCGTCTCTTTTGTCCAACCAAACATCTCGGCACAATGGGACGCAAGCCGGCCCATCGTCATCGACTTTTCATGCGGTTTCCAGTCAAATTTTTCTGCAGGAACGCGTTCGAGGCAGGTGCGTGTAACCTTTGCCTCATTATCCAACTCTACCAAAAAGGCCGTTGCGATACGGCCGGAACTCATTGCTGTACTTGAACTCATAATTTTTCTCCTGTTTTTGATTTACGAAATTGGAATACCATTATAACAATGTGTTTCATAAACGCAACATGAAACATGGAATAATGTGAAATTTGTTTCACACAGATTATGATATTTCGCTACATCGATTTCAAGAGGTTTTTTGCGATAACGAGACGCTGGATTTCGGAGGTGCCTTCGCCGATGGTGCAGAGTTTTGAATCGCGCCAGTATTTTTCCGCCGGATAATCTTTTGTATAACCGTAGCCGCCGTGGATCTGGACTGATTCTTCGGAAACGCGAACGGCAGTTTCCGATGCAAAAAGCTTGGCCATTGCTGACTTTTGGGTTACCTGCTTACCGGCATCTTTTGTCGCCGCAGCTTGAAGCGTTAACAGACGCGAACACTCAATCTGTGTTGCCATATCGGCCAGCTTAAATTGGATCGCCTGAAAATCAGCGATAGGTCTGTCGAACTGGTGGCGTTCTTTTGCATATTTGACGGCCGCTTCATAGGCGCCTTGGGCGATGCCAACCGACAGGGCGGCTATGGATATTCGCCCTCCATCGAGCACCTTCATTGCTTGCATAAAGCCCTCGCCCTCGTTGCCAAGCCGATTTTCGACCGGCACACAGCAATCCTCAAAAACGACCGAAGAAGTTTCGGACGCACGCATTCCGACCTTGTTTTCTTTTTTGTCGCTGCGAAAACCGGGCATTGATTTGTCGAAGATAAACGCCGAAATGCCCCGATTGCCTTTCGATTTATCCGTAACAGCGACGGCGACCAAGGTTTTACAGGCGATGGCGTGAGTGATGAAATTTTTTGAACCGTTGACTTTCCAACCGCCGTTCGATCGGATCGCGGTCGTTCGGGTTCCGGAGGCGTCCGAACCGGCCTGCGATTCGGTCAATCCCCATGCTCCGAAGCTCTGACCCGTGGCAAGCGGCACCAGATACTTCTGTTTTTGCTCCTCGGAACCGAACGTATAAATGTGATTAGAACAAAGTGAATTATGAGCGGCGACCGACAAACCCACCGAGCCGCATACGCGACCGAGTTCCTCGATGATCGTCGCGTATTCGATATAACCGAGCCCTGCGCCGCCGTATTTTTCGGGAAACAAAATGCCCATCAGCCCCAATTCGGCGAGTTTCGGACGCAATTCATCGGGAAAATGCTGCGACTCGTCCCATTCCATAACATGCGGTTTGATCTCGCTCTCGGCAAATTCGCGGATGCTGTATTTTATCTGCCGCTGCTCCTCGGATAGTTCGAAATTCATAGATTTAATAATATAACAAAACATTA
>JBBRQM010000079.1:0-14051 GCA_038226395.1 Pyrinomonadales bacterium
AAAGCTCTGGCCAATCTGATCCAAAATCGAACCTCGATTGTGATCGCCCACCGGCTCTCGACCGTTAGGCAGGCAGACAGGATCGTGGTTGTGAAAAATGGAAAGATCGTTGAGACCGGGACTCACGATGAACTGCTATCACAAGGCGGACAGTATAAAATGCTCTACGAGATGCAATTTGAAGACAAAGAGGGCGCGTAATAAAATGTAATTATGAAATCAATGACAGGCTTTGGCCGTGGTGCGGTCAATGAAAAAAATTTCTCAATCGTTGTCGAATTAAAAACGGTGAATAATCGTTTTCTGGATGTAAATCTCCGGCTCTCGGGCGAGATGCAAAAAATGGAGTCCGATATTAAACGCATTATCAGTGGCCGACTCGCACGCGGTCGCGTAGACGTAAATCTAACTTATGACAAGACAAAAGATATAAATTACGAACTCAATCGGCCGATGATCGCCGGTTTTTTGAAGGCTATGAAGGAGATGCAGGATGAATTTGAGCTTGCGGGCGAACCCGATCTGAATGTGATTGCCCGTCTGCCCAATGTCGTAATGCAAAAGAGCGAGGATTCAGGCCCGGAGTTTGCCGTCAATCTCGAAATAGCCTTGACGACAGCGCTTAACGATCTGGAAAAAATGAGGGAGAACGAAGGCCGAATGCTCAAAGATGAGCTTGAATCGCATCTCGCCGAGATCGAAAGCCGTATGCCGGCAATCGAAAGCGAATCTGCCAATGTCGCCGACGAATACCGTGACCGCCTGACAAAACGAATTGGTGAGATGCTGTCGAGAGCAGATTCGCAGATCGAGATCGACCAATCGAGGCTTGTTCAGGAGATCGCATACATCGCCGACCGCGCCGACATCTCGGAGGAGATTGCACGGCTGCGGGCGCACATCGAGCATTTTCGAGCAATTATGGATGAGGCAAAAGATGTCGGCAAACGGCTCGATTTTCTGACTCAGGAGCTAAATCGTGAGGCAAACACGATCACCTCGAAATCGAACAATATGATAGTCAAAGAAAATGCACTGGCAATAAAAAGCGAGATTGAGAAAATCCGCGAACAGGTTCAGAATGTTGAATAGTTATTCGTTCGTTGTTCGTGGCTGGTTGTTTGGAGAAACGCCACGAACGACGAACAACTTATAAAGTGAGAGGAAACTTAATAATCATCAGTTCCCCGTCCGGCGGCGGCAAAGGCACTCTAATTAAAGAAGTGCGTGAAATGCTGCCCGATCTTGGCTATTCGGTGTCGCATACTACGCGCCCACAGCGTTTCGGCGAGGAAAACGGCCGTGAGTATTTTTTTGTGACAAAGGAGGATTTTCAACGACGGATCAATGGGGGCGATTTTCTGGAATTTGCCGAGGTGCACGGAAATCTCTATGGAACCTCGATCGCCGAGAGCGAAAAGGTCTTTCGCACCGGCAAGGATATGATCGTCGAGGTCGATGTTCAGGGGGCGATACAGATAATGGAAAGGCTCGATGATACGAGTGTGAGCATCTTTATCCTGCCGCCGTCCTTTGTTGTGCTAGCGGCCAGGCTGACCGCTAGGGCGACTGAAGATCAAGCAGAATTAAAGACTCGATTAAAAAACTCTTTTAACGAGGTGGAGCAGTATTCCAAATTCAAATATGTCATCGTAAACGAAGACGTTTACGCCGCGTCGCGGCAGATCGCCTCGATAATCGTCGCCGAACGACAGCGGCTGGATAGACAAACGGTGACCATACAGGGTATTCTTGATAGTTTCGATGCATCCAAGCATCAGTTTGAAGGAGAATAGCCGAATTATGGTTGATGAAACCGCCGAAGTCGTAGACGAAACCGAAGAAACCGAAGCAGAAGAGATCATCGATCCGCCGGAAATCGATTCAAAATATCGAATGATTATCCTCGCAGCCCAGCGCAGCAAACAGCTTCAACGTGGCGCTATCGCCCGCGTCGATATGGATATTCGCAAGACCAAACCGACCCGTATCGCGATGAAAGAATTTGAGGACCGAAAGGTAAATTTCCGTTTTACGGATCAAAACGGTAAAGAGGAAGAATCCGAGTCGTAAAATAACTGCCAAATTGAGAAAAAGCCGTCCTCGGGGGCGGCTTTTTACGATTACATCCCCTTATAATTAGGTCCGCCGCCCTCTGGCGTGACCCAATTGATGATCTGATACGGATCGGTGGCATCACATGCCTTGCAATGTATGCAGTTAGAAAAATTGACCTTTAGCTCTTTTCGACTCGACCCTGTATTTTCTTCCATTTCATAAACTGCTGCCGGACAAAACCGCTGGCACGGGTTGCCATATTCCTCAGCGCAGCGGGTCGCACAGATCTCTGTATCGAGCACATGCAGATGTGACGGCTGATCTTCGTCGTGAGCGACGCCCGCGTGAAAAACATCGGTAACTTTGTCGAAAGTCAATGTCTTATCAAACGGCACACCGGCGTAACGATCCAGTTTCAAATGATCTGATGGCCCAATCGCCGCGTCACTGGGTCCACGCGTCCCCTCCTCGATCTTCTTCATTCGCTCGTGACCGGCGACGTGATGCTCCTTTGGCATAAACCCCCACGCCAGGCCCTTTGTGAGAAATTGCAAACCAGTATTTATCAACCCTGACCAACGGCCTTTCTGGAATGCTCCGTGAAAATTACGTACCGCATGAAGCTCGTCGTAGATCCAACTGAGATTGACCTTTTCGTCATAATGTCGCAGGGTTTTTGACGAAAAATCTTTATGCTCAAATGCCCCAACGATCGTTTCGGCGGCGAGCATTCCGCTCTTCATCGCGGTGTGAATGCCCTTGATCCTCTGGCCATTGAGAAACGATGCCGAGTCGCCGACGAGCAGCACGCCGTCCGCGTAAAGTTTCGGCATTGTGTAATAGCCACCGGAGTTTATCGATTTGGCACCGTATTTGATCATCTTACCGCCAGCGAGAATCTCGGCGACCTTCGGATGGGTCTTGAATTTCTGAAATTCGGCATGAGGGTCGATCATCGGGTCTTCGTAATCAAGCCCGGTCACATAACCGATGCTAATGACGTTGTCCTTAAGTCCGTAGATCCAGCCGCCGCCGTAAGTCCTTGCATCAGAGGGAAATCCAAGCGTATGGACGACCTTGCCCTCGGGAAAATTCCCTTCCGGTACCTCCCATAATTCTTTGACGCCGAGCGAAAAAACCTGAGCTTCTTTGCCCTGATCGAGGCCGAGACGCGCGATCAATTGTTTCGCCAGCGATCCGCGCGAGCCTTCGCCAAGAACAGTGATTTTTGCCAGCAGATCGACGCCGGACTCGAAATTTGGCTTGCGATTTCCCTCTTTGTCGATGCCTTTGTCGCCGGTGCGAATGCCAATCACGACATCGTTTTCGTCATACAAAACCTCGGCCGCCGGAAACTCAGGGAAAATATTGATCCCGGCCTCCTCACATTTTTCGCCAAGCCATTCGCATATCCTGCTCAGACTGACGATATATTTGCCCTTGTTTTTTAGCGGCGGCGGCGTGATCGGCGCGACGAAGCGGCGTTTCTCGGTCAGATACCACACGGCGTCATCCGTCACCACCGAATCGACCGGACAGCCCTGCGCCAGAAAATCAGGCATCAATTCGCGAATCGCGATCGGGTCCATTACCGCTCCCGACAAAATATGAGCGCCGACAAACGAGCCTTTTTCGACAATCGCGATCTCAAGATCGCCTATCTTTTCGGCATGTTTAATACCCTTTTCGACCAGCTCGTCGTGCTTTTTAATCTCGCTTTTCAAATGCAGTGCAGCCGCAAGGCAAGCCGGGCCCGCCCCGACAAACACCACATCCATCTCGATCTGTTCGCGTTCGATCATAAATTGCAGAAGCCCGCACGTTAGTAAGGGCGTAAACCATCCTCAAAATGAATGACTATTCAGTAATCTCGGATTATATCAGAATAAGTATTTAGAAGTCACCACGGGAGCGTTTGGAATAGCTGCTAGCCGCTGGCAGCTAATAAGTTAAACTAGCAATGTGAAAATACGTGTCACAATCTTCATTCTCGCCGGCCTGCTCCAGATCTGCTGCTATCCGAAGAATCAGGTCAATCCAAATCTCTCTAATTCCATGCCGCCGAAGATCCTCTGGGCATGGGAGCGGCCGGAAGACCTGCGTTTCCTAGACCCCAAAGATTTCGGCGTTGCGTTTCTCGCGCAGACCATATTTCTGGAAAAAGACGGCATAACGCCAAAACCACGCCGTCAGCCTCTCAACGTCCCGCCCGGAACTTATATAATCGCCGTCACGCGTATCGAAACCAACAAAGACGGGACAAAACGTCCGGCATTCTCGCCTGAGATGGTTCAAAAAACGGCGACGTTGATAAAAAACACGCTCGATCTGCCGGATGTAAAGGCAGTTCAGATCGATTTTGACGCGGTCGTTTCGGAGCGGGCTTTTTACCGCTCGATGATGGTGGAATTGAAAAAACAACTGCCGCCCGCAACGCCGCTGACGATGACCTCGCTTGCATCTTGGTGTACCGGCGATGCGTGGTTCAATGACTTCCCGGTTGACGAAGCCGTGCCAATGGCATTTCAAATGGGAGCCGACGAGGAAAAGATCAAAACCTACCTCCGCAACGGCAACGACTGGCGCGAGCCGCTCTGCCGCGGCAGCTACGGCATCTCAATCGACGATCCGCTAAAGGTCGATCTCAAACCAAATCGAAGGATTTATTACTTTAAGAACTCTGGATGGATGAAAGCAGATCTGACACAAATCGATTCTAATAGTTCTGGGGAAACCCTCTCGATCTCTTCCGTATGCGACCTAGTCGCCAACCCTGGCCAATATGACGGCCGGCTGGTGAGTTTTAGAGGCTTTATCGTAAATGGGCTAGAGGGTAGCTGGCTTGCCCATGATGGCTGCCCTAGTGATTCGGCAGTTGTAATGGTTAGTCGCAAGAGCGAGGGGGTGCAAAAGCGACTACGAGAGTTGCGTCCAACATCGGGTGGTGGACAGGTAGATGGTGTGTTAATCGGTATTTTTAGAAATAAACCCTATTCGGACTGTTGTCTAAAAGCGCCTTTTCAAATTGAACTCCTTACCCTCGATGAGGCTGTGAGAGTACGGTAGCTCCGTTAGTTTTCAAACTGCTTCCGCAAACTCTCGGTATACGGTGCTCTCGCGACACCTTTTTCGGTGATAATGGCGGTCACGAGGTCGTTTGGCGTTACGTCGAAGGCGTAGTTGCTGACGAGAGTGTCATCCGGGGCGAGTTGGATGTCTTTCATATGCGTGACTTCGCGTATATCGCGTTCCTCTATGGGGATGTCGTCGCCGGTTGGGCAGTTTAGATCGACGGTTGAGAGAGGGGCGGCGACGTAGAACGGGATGTTGTGGCGGCGGGCGAGGACGGCGACCATGTATGTGCCGATCTTGTTGGCGACATCGCCATTGGCTGCGATGCGGTCGCTGCCGACGACGACGGCCTGGACAGAGCCTTTTTTCATGATGTGGCCGCTCATATTGTCGGTGATGAGCGTGACCGGGATGTCGTCCTGCATTAGTTCCCATGCGGTCAGGCGTGCGCCTTGCAGATAAGGCCGCGTTTCGTCGGCGATGACCGAGATCGTTTTGCCCTGATCGACCGCTCCGCGAATCACGCCAAGAGCCGTTCCCCAGACGCCGCCGGTTGCTAGTGCTCCGGCGTTACAATGCGTCAAAACAGTCGAATTGTCATCTAACAACTCGCCGCCAAATTGGGCGATGAGCCGCTGCGATTCGATGTCTTCTTCGTGGATGGCCTTGGCGTCGTCAAGCAAAATCTGTTTGATCTCGCTGACCGACTTCCCTTCAGATTTGGCTTTCTGAAAAATGCGGTTCATGCGGTCGATTGCCCAGAAAAGGTTGACCGCCGTCGGCCGAGTTTTGCCCAGAACGTCGCTGATAAATTCGAGTTCGTCTTCGAGATCGGCAACGCTCGTCCCGACAAAACCTTTCGCCCCAAGAGCAATACCATACGCCGCCGATACCCCGATTGCCGGTGCTCCGCGAACGACCATGTCTTTGATGCCGGCGGCAACCTCGTCGTAGGTCTTGAGCATCAGCCACTTTTCCTCGGTCGGAAGCAGCCGCTGGTCGAGCATAGCCACGCCTTCATCTGTCCATTTAACAGGGATAATATCTAGTTTCATGTAGTTTTTTAATCTCCGCGAAATTTCCGATTATACCCGAAATGAGTTTCAATTGCAGAAGCCCCGATCATAAGCAAGCGAGAAGTTGCTCCGCCGCCCCGCATCGTTTATATTCGATGGATACTTTCAACGCATTATGACGGAGGCCTCGACCGATATCGCCACAGAAGCAGTAACCCAACAAACCGAAACAGTATTCAGAACCGATTTTGAACTAAACCGAGACCTACCGGAAAATCTCAAATCTCTCGAATCTATCTCCGCCAATTTCTACTGGTCTTGGCAGCCCGAGGGAACAGCGCTTTTTCGCGAACTCGACCCGGAGCTGTGGGATAAATGCGAGCAAAATCCGCGACTTTTACTGAAAACGGTTAAAGAACTGCGACTTTGGCAAAAGGCCGCCGATGCAGGCTATGTCGGGCGTGTAAGGCAATTCATCGAGCGTTTACAAGGGTATCTGTCCGCAGCAACGAACAACGAACAATCAACGACCAACATCGCATATTTCTGCGCCGAATACGGCGTGCATAATTCCCTGCCTAATTATTCAGGCGGTCTCGGCATACTGGCTGGCGATCATCTAAAATCCGCGAGCGATCTCAATCTACCGCTGACGGCGGTCGGCCTGCTTTACCGCTACGGTTTTTTTCGGCAAGAGATCCGTCACGACGGTTGGCAAGAGGAATCTTACAACGACGTTTTTGAATCGGAACTCGCCCTGACACCGGTATTTGAGTCTGGAGTTCCAAGTCTGGAGTCTGGAGCCGAAAACTCTTTGGCATACGACTCAAGACTTAAGACTCAAGACTCCAGACTCACCGTCTCAGTCCATATTCGCGGCCGCGAAGTGGTCGCACAGGCATGGCTCGCTCGCGTTGGACGCATTTCGCTCTATTTGCTTGATACCAATGTGCCGCAAAACACCCATGTTGACCGCCTAATCACTGGTCATCTCTACGGCGGCGACACCGAAACGCGCATAGTGCAGGAAAAGGTGCTCGGCATCGGCGGCGTGAGGCTGCTAAGAAAACTCGGTGTCGATCCGTCGGTTTTTCATCTAAATGAGGGACACGCCGCATTTTCTACGCTCGAACTCGCCCGCGAATATCTCGATAATAACAGTGAGGCTTCGTTTACGGATGCCGCCGAAGCTGTCCGCCAAAAATGTGTTTTTACGACGCATACGCCGGTGGCGGCTGGTAACGATTCCTTTGATCCTAAAATTATTAGCGAATGTTTTAGCAGCGAGTTTATCGATTCTTTAAAACTTACAAACGGCGAGTTTCTGGATCTCGGCCGAGCCGATCTCGCCGACGACGCTGAGTTTTTCGGCATGACGCCGCTTGCGATTCGTATGTGCCGCTCGGCCAACGGCGTCAGTGCAAAACACGGCGAGGTTTCGCGTGGCCTGTGGCTCAAGATGTTTCCGGGTCTGGATGATCCCGGCTCGGTGCCGATTACGTCTGTAACAAACGGAGTTCATGCCCTGACGTGGATCGCACCGGCGTTTCAGACGCTTTACGAGCGTAATATCGGCGAAAATTGGCACGAGATCGTCCGCGACGGTGAGCACTGGACGACGGCGGTTAACTCCTTGTCTGACAATGAGATATGGAATACTCATCAGACTTTAAAGAATCTGCTAATCGCCTTTATCAGGGACCGGACGCGGTCAAAAAACACAGGCTCGACCGACACAATCAACGAGCACGAAGATACGCAGCGGCTCTTTTCGCCTGATGTGCTGACTATCGGTTTTGCTCGCCGCGTCGCGGCCTACAAACGCTGGGATCTGCTGTTTTCAGACATCGAACGCCTGCTAAAAATGGTTGATGACGTCGAGCGGCCGATTCAATTTGTCTTCGCGGGCAAGGCTCATCCGCAAGACCGCACGGCAAAGACCATTTTGCAGGAACTGATGAGCATAAATCACGATTCTAATTGGCAGCATCGTGCTGTTTTTATCGAGGATTACGATCAGGAAGTCGCCCGTTATCTTGTCTCCGGGGTCGATGTATGGATGAACGTCCCTCGTCGGCCGCACGAGGCAAGCGGGACGAGCGGAATGAAAGCTGCGATGAATGGCGTGCTAAATTTTTCTGTGCTCGACGGCTGGTGGATCGAGGGTTACAACGGGGAAAACGGTTTCGCGATAGGCGATCTCGACGTGGACGAAACTGATAACGAGATGGACAGGGCGGATGCCGAGGCACTCTATGCGACACTCGAAACACAAGTCATTCCGGCATATTATTCGCTCGACGCCGACGGACTGCCAAGCGGATGGATAGCACGGATGCGTAATTCGCTTGTCACGCTGACGCCTCAGTTTTCGAGTGATAGAATGGTTTCGGATTATTTAAGCAGAATCTACGGCACCGAATAACCAATGAAAAATACCGAATTCCGCACAGGTGTTATCAAACCGGTAGAATGTGTCCGCGAAGCCTGGGAGCTGATAAAGGACGAATATTGGATATTGTTCGCCGTCTCGCTGGTCGGGGCGATGATCGGCGGTATTTCGTTCTATGTTCTGATCGGTGCGATGATTTGCGGGATTTTTACGTGTTATCTAAAAAAAATTGACAGCGGGCGCGTCGCTTTTGAAGATCTGTGGCTCGGTTTTAAATTCTTTTGGCCGAGCCTGTTTGTAACCCTCGCTATCGTTGTCCCGATCGTCGTATGGACGATCATAATGTTTGTTACGATCTATTTGCCTATCATTACCACCGCCGTAATGGGCAACAAAGCCAATGAAAGAGCAATCCTTGGCACGTTTGCGGTCGGATTTATTGTTGATATCATCGTCGCTATTATCATGGTCTGTATTCATTCGCTGTTGATATTTTGTTTTCCACTGATCGTTGACCGGCATTTGTCGAGTTGGGATTCGATGAAACTGAGCGCGCGGGCTGTTTTGAAGAATCTTGGCGGAGTCGGCGGTATGATCGCAGTCAATTTTGGCCTCGCGCTGCTCGGTGAAATGGCATTCTGCATCGGCCTATATTTAATGATCCCGATCATCACCGCCGCAAACCTCGTCGCTTACCGCAAGGTTTTTCCGAAGCATAACGATGATTCCACTTTTGCCGTCGCACTTGCAGCATGATCGAACCCACGCAAATAATCGAAGAATCAGACCGCTCCATCTCTATCAAATGGTCGGACGACAGCGAATCGACCTATGATGCTCCGCAATTGCGGCGCTCATGCCCCTGTGCGAGCTGTGTAAACGAGTGGACAGGACAAAAGATACTCGACGACAAAAAGATCGCGGACGATCTCTCTTTCACGCACATCTCGATCGTCGGGCGGTATGCCTTAAATTTCCACTTCTCCGACGGCCACGATACGGGCATTTTCAGCTTTAATTATTTGCGTGACCTGCGGTAGCCAATCGGCTACAATACTTTTATGAACGAGCGCGATATTTTTGAAGAGAGGCAGGAGACCAAGACGGCGAGTTTTTCGTGCCCAAATTGCCGCGAGCGCCATGATTACGATGTTCGTTGGCTAAAACGCACAAAACGCAAACAGTCGCCACGCAATATCAATGAACAAGATCGCGCTCAAATCGCCAAATCACGCGATTATATGGTGCGGGTTGACGATCAGCTGATGTGCAAAAATATCCGCTGCCGCAAGCGGTTTGAGATACCATCGTCACAATCGGTCGTATTTATCTAGCTTGCAAACAAGGGCCGATCTGCTTAGAAAATCAAATACAAGGGGAAATAAAAATGAGCATTAATGAGAATGAGGAATCCTACGAGAATCAGGAGTCAGATGCCGACATCAACGAAGAGCGTCTCGACGAGATCGAAGACGCACCCAGTGATCCGGACGAACTGATCGAGCGTTTGAATGAAAACACCGATTCGTCACCGGCGGATTCGGGCGGAGATATTGACGCCCAATGGGAAGAGGTCAATACCACCGGCTCGGAATCGGTATTTGGGCATAATCCGACACCCGATCAATCGGACGTCGAGGCAAATGCTCATGCGATGGGCATAAATTTTGAGGACAGTGAGCCACTCGATTTTACAAGCAAGATGGAAAAACGGGATGAGAACCGGTATGAATTGGACGAAGATTCAGTATCCTCAGACGGAACCATATAACCGATTCTCTGCATCGGACGCAAAAAAGAGGCTTGAAAATGGCCTCTTTTTTATTAAGTTGAGTTTGATATTTAGTAGATCGAGAATGTGTATTCGATCTGTTTTGTAACCGACTGTGCCACGCCATTGTTTTTTGCCGGCTCAAACGAGATTCGTCGGGCGGCTGCAATTGCCTGTTCGGTAAGACCACTGCCAAGCCCCTTGACCGGCGAGATACCGCCAACCTGTCCCGATGCGAGGAACGTAACGCGAAGAATGACAGTTCCCTGAATATTCGCCTGTCTCGCTGCGTCAGTGTAACCGGGACGTGGTTTTGAAATGATCTTGATTCCCTGGGTTACGCCGACATGAGGCGGTGGCGGGCGTTCACCTCCACCACCTGGGCCATCGCCCCCAGGACCCACCCCGCCGTTTCCGGGACCACCGATACCGCCGTTATTACCCAATCCATTACCGGGGCCATCGTTGTTGCCTTGTCCACCGTTTCTTCCACCACCCTGACCACCGTTGGAACCCGGCCCGTCGGAGGGGTTATCCCCACCAAGCCGGACACCATATTTATCGACATTAATCTTATATTCGTTGATAGGCCCTTTGATAGCCATCTGAATAGGGATTGTCGGGTTAGTGAGTCGATCCATAGAAACCGAGGGGGCAAATTGCGGGTCAGTCCGCATCGGAGCCCTTTCTCCCTGCGATGCAGGGTTAGGGTCGTTATTACCGCCGCCACCACCGCCACCGCCGGCGTCTTTCTTAAGTTTAGGAATATGGGCGTCCTCTTCAGGCACCGGAACATCGTCAACCAACATGGCAGTAAACATATTGTCGTTGATCGATCCTATGTCGAGATCCTTGCTGTAAATACTGACCACGACCATCGACATCGAGAAAATAAAAACTGCGCACAGCGTACCCAGCAGTAGAGTGTTACGCTGCTTGACATTTTTTTCCTCGATAACCGTTACGTAAAATCCGCCGTCGGCTACATAAGCATCATGTTCGGCCTCAAGCGAGACCGGTTTTTTATCGGCGTCGAGAGTCGTTGGCTGAAAAAATACGGGTGCGGGCGATGACGCAGCGGCAGCTTTGGTTTTTATCTCTTCTGTTACCGGTTCTTCCGCCGTCTTTGCGGCTTCCACAACTGGAGCCGGAGCCGCGAAGGTCTCAGCAACCTCAGCGGCGGGCATCTCGACAGTCTCTGCGGCGTAGGACGCCGGTGCCGCTTCTGCCACTACCTCTGGTGTTTCGACCGGTTGGGCGGCCTCAGCAACCAACATTGGCGGCGCAGTAGCCACATCGGGCACGGGCGGGGTCTCGGCGGCAAGCGGATTTAATTCATAAGATTGCAGCGCAGCGCCGCAATCGGGACAAAATGTAAATTTTTCGGCGAAACTCTCATCGCACGAACCACAATGCTTAACTATTTTTCCCATCATTTCACCCTCTCAAAATATTCATCCGAAAACCGGAGCGACATAGTGATAATATGATTATATCGCGTTTTTTCCAGATGTTAAGCCCTTTTCAACGGTTTTCCGCGAAAATACAAAATGCGGAACTATTCATTTTTGATAGATGCCTCAACGGTTTGACGAGATGTCTGAAGACATCTAAAATTTTCATTTGCGCCTCGGGCGGCATTGTTAATTGATGTATCCGGCAACACAAAATCAAAACCGTGCAACTAATTAGGCGTACGAAAGACCAGGTTAGTCTATTCCAAAATGAAAAAATTGATCTTATATATGCGAGCCAGCCTTATCGCTGTCCCGTTGTTGTTTGCTTTTACGGCCTCTGCCGCCAATGCACAGACCCTCCAGGAACCTTATCAGGAAAAACTATTGAATGGGCTAAAAGTTCTGGTTTGGAACACCGCGGCTGGCGACAAAATAACGGTCAAGATACGCATCCACAGCGGCTCGGCGTTCGACCCGCAGGGCCGCGAGGGCGTGATGCGTCTGCTGGCCGAAAATATCTTTCCAAACGATGCGACCCGAGATTATTTTAGGGAGGATCTTTCGGGAAGCCTGGAGATCAAATCGAACTATGATTATATCGAGATTGACGCGACAGCTAAGGCGGACGCGCTTTTGCCCGTGCTCGAAACACTCGCGAACGCGGTCTCGAACCCGGCAATCGACAAAGACATAACAACAAAACTGCGAAACGCACTGCTCGCAAAAGTAAAAACGCTCGAAGCCGATCCGGCATACGTCGCCGACCGCGCAGTCGCAAAACGGCTTTTTGGCACGTTTCCCTACGGCCGGCCGGAAATGGGAACCGTCGAATCGTTGCAAAAGATCGAATTTCCCGATCTGCTCGACGCCAAAAAGCGTTTTCTCACCGCCGACAACGCAACCATCGCCATCACCGGCAAATTTGACCGCCCACTTGCCCTTCGCGCCATCCGCCGCTACTTCGGCCCGTGGCTAAAATCGGACAAGTTAGTGCCCGCGACATTCAAACAGCCGGATCCGCCGGATACGAATGTCCTCAAGATAGAAATGCCTGGCATCGAAAAGGTATACTCCACAACTGCTCAAATCGCTCCCGCCCGCGGTGATAAAGATTACTTTGCGATGCAGATCCTAAGAGGTAGTTGGCAAGGACGATATTGTTTTAGCAACGAATCGTTAAATGGCAAGGATTCTTATCAAGCTTTTCTTTTGCGCGGCATGTATTTAACAGCAATGACGAGCCAAAGGAGGGAGGAAATCCCAAGTAATTCGCGATGCATTACTCTGCTTATGGACAAAGACGGAGGGGTTACGTATCCTGACGCAACACAATCAGATTTCGACCAGGCAAAGACAAAGGTTGTCTCTGATTATTACCAAAAAATTCAAACCCCGTCCGGGCTTTCTGATCTGTGGCTTGATCTGGACACATTTAAGCTCAAATCGGTTGCGGATGAATTGCGTAAGTTAAACGACCTAACACTTTCCGACGTTAACGCTCTCGTCGGGCGGCTTCGCAAATCCCCGACCGTTACTGTTATGGTAACTGCTCCTTTTTCGGCTAAGTAGCACGTGCAAAACGAACTCACTGCAAAAGAGGCCGCACACGAACAGGCTGTCCGCGAGATGTTTTCCCGCATCGCCGGGCGTTACGATCTGCTCAATCACGTCCTCTCGCTAAATATCGACAAACGCTGGCGGCGGATCGTTGCTAATGAACTCCGCGATGTATTGGATCGCAAGGATGCTGTAGTTCTCGATGTTGCCTGCGGAACGGGCGATTTGTCGCTTGAACTCAACAAAAACGCAAAAGCTCAAATAATCGGCACAGATTTTTGCCGGCCGATGCTAAGCGTGGCTCAGAAAAAAACATTAGCCGCGAATGCACGAATTCCTTATCTTGAGGCCGATGCAATGAATCTCTCGTTTGCCGATTACAGTTTTGACGCCGTTACTATAGCATTTGGGCTTCGCAATTTGCCAAATTTTCACAATGGGCTGATCGAATTGCACCGCGTACTAAAACCCGACGGCCGGCTTGTCGTCCTTGAGTGCTCACACCCCGTCCTGCCGGGTTTTCGCCAAGCTTACAGGTTTTATTTCGACCGCATATTGCCTCGCATAGGCGGCATTGTCAGCGGCTCACGCGGCGCCTATGAATATCTGCCCGATTCGGTATCAAAATTCCCCAACCAAAAGCGCCTTGCTGCGTTGATGGAGGAGACCGGCTTTTCCGGCGTCAAATACCAAAATCTCACGGGCGGCATCGCCGCAATACATTCTGG
>JBBRQM010000080.1:0-13616 GCA_038226395.1 Pyrinomonadales bacterium
CCCAATTGCGGTAGAGGCCCTTCTCGCGAAAGCGGTTTGTTTCGACGAATAATTGCCGAGGCTTTTCCGCTTTGGCACACAAACTATTCAAGTCAATGGTAATCTTACGCTCCCGGTTTTTTTCGGACTCGAATGAGATAGGTAGCGGTGGGAGTCACGCGTTTAAGCGTTAAGGCCCGGTGCAGCAAACCAAAGTGCGAGCGTTCCCGCAAAGTTAACGGCTAAAGCCGTCACTGTTACTTTTCGCTTCGTAGAGCTTGTCCAATCAGCTCTTGGCAAGCAATGTACGCGGATTTTCTTCGCCTTGTGAGTTTCGCAGATCATTGTAGCTCTCGGTCAAAAGCGGCTCGGCCTCGGCGAAACGTTTTTGGGTCATCAAATTTTCGCCTAATGCGTAGTTTGCAATCGTGTATTGTGCACCGGCCGAGATGTCGTCGAAGGTGTAATAGCCAAACGAACTGGTTGTCACCGTTCGGGAAAAACCTGGACGGGGGGCGGACATCGCGAAATAATTTGATCACGCGGCTGGCAACACACCCGTCGTGATCAGATCGGGATCATTAGGGTTATTGTCGTACCCGTGCCAATCTCTGACACGATCTCGCATGTTCCTCCCAGGTCTTTCACCCTTCGGCGAATATTAACTAAGCCGTTCCCTCCCTGTTCGGGCGAAAAGTCGCTACTCAGGATATGCTCCGCATCAAATCCTTTGCCATCGTCATTTATTTTCAGGACCAGCAAATTGTTTTCGATCCGAAAATCGATCACAGCTCGCGAACATTCGGAGTATTTGACGAGGTTGTTGACCGCCTCTTTAAAGATCGCAAGTACCTCGCGGCGGATGTTTGCACCGAGCGACAGATTGTTTTCGTCCTCCGGCGTGTGAAATTCGAATTTGATTCCTTTCCCGGTCAACAGGTCCGAGGCAAATCGCCGCATTCTCTGCACCAGATCATGTAGAAAATCCTTATTCGGATTAATGGCCCAGACTACGTCGCTCATGGCGGCGACGAGGTCCTTCGAAACGATCTTTATGCGTTCGAGCGGAATTTGTGTGCTACTATCGTCCGACGCTGATGCCTGTCCTCGTGCTACCTCAGACAAAACGGCGATCTGCGTCAGGCTGGAGCCTATATCATCATGAAGATCGGTAGCGATCCTAGTGCGAACCCGCTGAAGCTCAGACAAGCGCTCTTCGCGTGCCGCTTCAACCTGCCTTCTTTTGGTCTCGCGTGAGCGAACCACGGCAAAAATGGCGGCCCCCGCAAACAGCGCCATTAAAACAATAAACCACCATCTGCGCCAAAATGGCGGCGTGATCTTAAAAGTAACCATTGCCGGCTGTTTGCTTATGACACCGTCCGCATTTATGGCACGGACGAGAAAGCGGTAATTGCCCGAAACAAGATTTGCGTAGGTCACTGACCGCTGATCGATGGGAGCGTTCCAATCATTGTCCGCGCCTTCGAGCATATATTGGTATCGCAACGATTCGCCTGGGGCAAAATCGATCCCAAAGTAATCAATCTGCAAATTGTTTTGAGTGTATGAGAGATCCAGTCCGGATATCTCGGTACTTCCTAGCTCCGGAACGGGACGTTTTTCACCGGCAACGCTGATCCCGCCTAATAAGATCGGAGGTGCCGTAGATTCCTTGTCCGGTTCGGGTATCATGCGTGAAAATCCGTTTGGAGTCCCAAACCACAAAGCACCCCGACTGTCCTTGAAAGCCGCGTTGACAAAATCTCCGGCCAAACCGTCGCTTACGGAATAGTGCCTGATCCGGGCCGAATCGAGAGCAAGCCGATCGATGCCCCTGGCTGTTCCGGCATAAATATTGCCAAAATTGTCTGCGGCCAGAGAGCGAATATTGTTACTTGATAGGCCATTTTGGATCGTAAAATGCTCCAAACCAGATCGCTCCGACGCCGGATCGTCAACGCGCGTAAGACCGTCCAGAGCCGATGCTATCCATAAACTGCCGCGTTTATCGAGGAGCATGGCCGTGATGATGCCGTTCGATAAACCCGGGTTCTCCATCGTCGAAAAGTGTCCTCCTGAGTAATAAAATATTCCCCCTTCATACGCACCGAACCAGGTATTACCTTTTCCGTCCTGGATCATCGACGTAATTGATTTTCCCCTCGGAAATCCGTCTGTTTCGGAAAATATGTAAAACTTTTGCGTCGCTCGATCCCATCGAGCGAGGCTGCTGTTTTCGGAATTAGGCTCGCGGGTGCTGACCCAGATATTTTTATCGGAATCCTCAAAAATACGGAACATCTGGTTTCCATCCAACCCGTTTTTGCTATCATAGATCGCTAACGGCGGTGCATGCGCAAGGTTTTTGAAATCGGATTGCGCGGCAAAATGATAAAGATGTTCGTTGGTCAGGCACCACCATTCGCCTTTGCTATCCTGGTAAATTGAAGTCGCCATCCACAGGGTTCCAGCGTCCGCAGGAAATGGAGGACGGATGGTATTAACTCCGATTTTTTCAAATTCACTGAGAAAAAAATTTGCTGTAGCTGCATAGACTTTCCCATCATACGTTTCGTTCGCAGCGACGATCGACGACGTGTTTAGACCGTCTGAAACGTCGTATGACGTAAATCCATGACGTTCGAAACGGATCAGTCCCGTGGTGAGGGCTATCCACAGATTGTTGCTGCTATCCTCAACTATCTGTCCGACCCCTTTTAGCAATCCTTTGCCTGAGGTATGTACCGAAAATCTCTGACCGTCAAATTCGATGATGCTATCGGCGGTCGAGATCCAGATATGGCCGTCTTCCGTTTCATACAAATACTTGCCGTATGGGAAACCTGACAGTTCCGCGTATTTGAATATTTCGCCGGACTTTTCGGGTAAGAGTACTTGTACGTCAGAATGAGCTTGTAATTTCTCTGAGGCATCAAGATTTCGAACGGTCAGTGGAACCGCATCAAGATCTTGCGGCGATTCCGGTTTAATAACAGAAACTCCCACTGTCCGCCCGATCCAGATCCTACCTTCGCGGTCTGCGATCACAGAGCTAAACGTGTCTGTGTGAGGTGTTTCATTCGTGTAGAAAATCTCCCGGCCATCCTGGAGGCGACGCACCAGTCCCCAATTGGTAATAAGCCACAGGCTGCCGTCCCGCCCCTCGCACATGGATATTATGCCAAAGTTTATATTCGGGATTTGTGGTAAATTTAATGGGCTTTTTGAAAAGGTTACCGTTCCGCCACTGTCTTCCACACGATAGAGGTCATCGCCGCCTATCCAGAGCTTACCGGTACTATCTTCGAAAAGCTGCCCCCGCGATTCGTTTATAAACTGCGCGTTCAATGTAGGCCGCTCCGCCTTTGAAATACTTTCCGGGACCGGTGCGTTCGGATCGTACCGATAGACCCCTACCGTCGTAGTGATCCAATAGATTCCGGCACTTGTTTCTAAAATACTCTCAATTCCCGGTGGGCCGGATCGATCTCCAACTTGATAGGTCACAAAACGCGCGCCGTCAAAGCGGCTTAGGCCATCTCGTGTGCAGAACCACAAAAAGCCGCGCGAATCGAGCATCTCATGCGACACGTAACTGCTTCCGAGACCGTCAGCTGAGGTGTATGTTTTAAGGGGTAAGGTATCGGCGCTAGCAGCTAGAAAAGCAAACGCGGCCCACAAGATCAAACAGGCGACATACTTGATCTTTGTTGTCGTTTTCAATTGCATTTTGTACTTTTCGTCGGCGTACGATAAGGTGTTGAGTGATTATTCGGCTTTTGTACAGTTTTGTCACGCTGAACAAGGAACAATCTACCCCAAATCATTTCGTATAACCCTTCGCGAAATAAATATTTCCTTCGTTTCTTCATTCATCATCAATGCAACCCTCCGCAAATACGATTATCCAATCGGAATATACAATCACGTCCATTAAGACCTAGCTAGCCTCTTTATGGAAATTTGTATGGAACAGCAAAACAGGCACCTCGACGGTGCCTGTAAGTTATTGAAAATATTGGTGATGTCGGGTAGATTTGAACGACCGCCCTTTCATTTAGGCGACGGCAGCGATCATGTACCTGGATTGACCGTGACGGCGTACCATGAAAAGCCGGTCGGTAAATCGGGGGCGTTTGCATACGTGAGCGGGTATTTAGTTCCGTCGTGAAAAACGTACGTGCCTGCACGCGGAGCGGTTGCGGCTGCCAGGTACCATGTGATCGAACTGACAGTATAATCGCCGGGCGTGCCGGAAAGGTTGAACTTGATACAAATATACTTGTTCGTAGCGGGGTCGTTGTAAACCCATGTCTGGCCTGACGGAGCCGATGATGTGCCCCAGGTTACAGTGGCCTGCATCCGCATCGCGGAGGCAAAACCTGAGGGGGCCGCACCTAAGTGGGAGACGCCTGAGAGCGTCATTTGGGTTCCGCTCGTCGCTACGGAGATCGCCCCCAGCATTCCTTGATTGGTGCGCCAGTATTCTTTAAATGCCAAGTACGGGCCCGACGCGACCTTTGTTACAAGTACTTCCATCGATTGGTCACCAATCGTGAATGTATCCATGACGTAATTGCGTTCGTCGGGATCAAGTTGGAATGCGCTGGCCCTGTCGGGTGTGGTTCCAGCCATCGCTGTCATTGCGGTCATGCAGCTGAGGCTCAGCAGTGCTATAAAGTTAATGAGTGTTTTTTTCGATACTATATTTTTCATGGTGTCTCCTGTTTTCTAAACGTAATATGGTTAGGACCGATATATTTAGATCGATCCTGTGATAAAGGCGTTATGCATCAGCCTTTGAAAGTGGTTTCTGCGATCTGTTCTGCTGCCTTTTCGATAAGTGGTGAAAAGATGTCATCGCCGTCGTTTTTTGCGGTTGCTTTCAAACGAATAATGACCGGCGCGCCCTCGGCGTTGACCTTAACGAAGCTAAATTCGAGCGTCACTTCGTCGTGGGCCTTAATTTTTGAGGCGGATTCGTTAGCAAGATTTTTCGCGGCATTTTTTGCTCCTTCCTGAACCGACTCTCTCATTGATTGTGCAGCCGAGGCTGCCGCTGTATTGCCCACGCCGACCGGTACTGCCGATGCAAGTACGGGAACGGCTGTCTTAATAAAGACGCTGAAAAGACTGCTTTTCGTCTTTTGCGTAACGGCTGAATAAAGAATGTAGTCGCATTGCTTTTGTCCGGCCTCGATGTTGACCTGCGACGGTATGCGGGCCGCAATCGGTATCAGTTCGATCGTCGGACCGCTCAGATAGCTGTACCAACGTGTACGGATCACCTCTGCCATGTCTTGCCCTCCGACGTCCTGCTTGATCTGTGTCTTTATTGTCACCACGCCAATGCGGATAACGCCTTCTTTTTTAGCCTCGAATTGGCCTACTGGTACAGTTTGGGGCGCAGCTGGCTGCGGTTGGGACTCCTGTCCAAATGCCGCAAATGCTGCAATTAGAATAGTGATCGTTGTAATTATTGTTCTTTTCATTGTATTTATCTCCTGATCTATTTTTTTAATGTGCGAAACCATTCGAAGCGTTTCGCGGGTCATTAAAATAGCGGCGGCCTCGGCGGGTAAAAGATCGCTGCGACCGCCGCTCGAAAGAATTACTTGACGAATTTCGACTCCTTTTCGGCCTTTTCCCACATCTCGGCAAACATTTCCGCATTTTTCATCATGCTGGAATAAACACGTTCGCCGTTTGTGGGTACGGTTCGAATGTCTTCACGAAAATCAGCGAGCATTCCGTAGTGGGCAACCCCATCCTTCCGGTAATCCCAAATCTTGTCGCCTGTTTGACTCGGAAAGAAGCCATTTTTATAGATCGCACTTCCCGAACGCGGCGGCGGACCTTTTACTAATCCATCAAGATCGGTGCCAAATGCGACATGTCCGTCGATGATCATTTGTGATCCTTTGCCGCTTCCGCCGCGAATCCAATCATCGGCGATGACATATCGTGCGGCCCAGTCATTTGCCAAAACACCGTCGGAGCCTAAACCGAACATTCCGCCTAATTTACCTATCCGTTCAAGTTGGTCAGAGGTTCGAGTATTTTCGTTCCCTTGTGCGGGACGAATATTATTATGTCCCGATACAAGTGGATAACCACCGGGAACCTGTTCGGCATCGGCAAGTGTTTCATAAACTCCCTTTTCCGACATATGGTCAACATCGACCAGCATTCCGAGCTTCATCATTTGCTTGATCGCAAAATGACCTTCGGGCGTTAGACCAAATTTGTTCTTGTGTCCAGAACAGTTTGGCGGGGCAGGGGCATTGAGATCCAAAGAAACCTTCACTCCTGATAGAGCGGAAAGCATTCCCTTGACGGCTTTTGACGCCACGTCGTTACCCAGAATCGTTGAGAATTTATAAGTGATCCCCTCACCTTTGTCGGCACATTGCAGATCCCAGAAATGTCCTTCCTCGCGTTTGTTTGAGTAGTTGAACAGGTCCTGATAAACCGCCGTATGTCCAAATGCATTGTCCAGAACATGGACGGGAAATATATACCGGACACCTTCGTCGTGGAGACGCTTTATTTCAGCGGTTATAACTGATTGCGGCACGGGTTGCACTGCAAATTTGTTAAGGTTGCCAATATTATCAACCTCGATGCCAATTACGACAGCCATTTTATTGGCGGCGACGATACGCCGAATATCTGCGGCGGAGAAGGCAACCTCCATAAAATCTGGATGTCGGGCTACCAAGTCCTTCATTTCTTTGATCTGGAGATCCGCTGAATTAGCATCGTCATTCGGACCATCGCCCGGTCCCGAGACGGCAGCCGCGAGCGTGGCATTGTTTACCGCCAGGGCGACCATCACTCGCTGCCCCCCATCGTATGAGCGGCGAATCCAGTCGATCCACATTTTTTGGTGCGAGATGTCGTTCCATTTGGGATAATTTGCAAAACTGGGATAACCTTTGGCATTGTCAGTAGTTACAAGAGCTCCTTCATTCGCCGTTTGAAAAACTAAGTGGAATGCTTCTCGAAAAAGGTCGCCGCATGGATTCTCTAGTCCGGGACCACCGTGAGTCGATTTGTCATTGCCAAGGGCTTGGGCTATAGATTTGGCTCGAACGTTGTGGTTGCAATCAGAATCAGCAGGTAAAAGCGAACCGACGTCAACTCCGCCATGAATCAACTTGCCGCCAAAACCGAGATTGACCATTGGGTGCGTGTGAAGATCGGCGTAACCACGCAAACTATTCGGTAGGCTTCTCGTTATCTTAAATTTACTGAATCCAGCTTGCGCGTAAAAGTCAATTAACTGCTGATTGACTATCTGCACAGTGATTGGGGCATTTCCACTCTCGACACCTTTGGCGACATCAACATACCTCCCGCTGATCGAATTGTCCGCTTTTTTGCCGATAAAAACTCTGGCAAATGGAGGTCTGATTTCGCCGCCCGGATCGCCCCAGAAATTATTTTCGGCGAACCAGACGACTTCGCCATTCGGCATTTCACGGACGTAATATGTCGCAAAATCCTCGCCTGTCCAAATTCCTGAAATGTTTTCTGGCGAACCTCGAAACCCTTCAGGTTTGCTGCGAAGAAAGGCAAGCCTTTGCGCTTCATACGAGACACGAAGTCCGCCGACATTAAGGTCTGGCGGTGCGACCGTTATGGTTTTCACTTTATACGGTGAACTTGATGAGATTTTTGTCAAAGAATTCCCCCCATCCTTGACATCTAAAATGATGTCGCCGCTGCTCATGGTTTTTCCTTTTGGGATATCCCACCAACGTGCGACGATCTTTGTGCCGTTTATTATGCCGGACATGACGTTCGCAAATTCACCATTATTTGTTTCACATACCCAGTAAATTTTATCGTCCACCTGTGTGACAAAATATGCGGCGCCGTCGTCTCCGACATAGTAACCGTTGATTGCCTTTGCTGATGCTTGAGCGGCAAATACTCCGATGACCGCTACAAGCAAAATTGCTATTGTGCTAACTCTATGTTTAATATTCTTCATTGTTGACTCCTTTTTTATCCCGGCTGCCCCGTTGATCTAATAAAATTGCGTAAAATTTCTTTACTTACCTGCTTTCGGACAGACGGGTGAATCCTGACCTACCTCAGCCATTGGGAATGTTCCGTTGTTGATGGCTTGAAACCAGCTCTTCATCTGCTGGGTCGTAAACGTCGAGACATCTTTGCAGCATTCGCGGCAATAGACTGAAAATTGACGTCTTTGTCTGCGAATGATCGTGATGTCATGCGTTTCCGTGTTTGGCTCGCTGTTTAATTTGTCTTGTAACATCTATTCTTATCTCCAAAATTCTCTGAATCTGAATCAAGTCTGCCTTGATGTAACGAGAATAGATCCAAAGTGCAGTTCGCCGCCCCGCCCATTTGGTAGGAATATTTTTAACGGGGATCGCGAAAAGGGAGGGGAGAGACAAAAATACCCGCGAAGAGCCGTTTGCTCTACCGCGGGCGAAGCGGTATCAGTTTGTTTTGTTGGTTATTTTACGAGCCGGTCACGCATTGCGATCGCGACGGCGGCCGATTTTGAATGTACTTGCAATTTGTCGTAGATATTGCGGACGTGAAACTTGATGGTATTGTACGAGATCTTTAGCTCCTCGGCCGCAGTGACGTAGTTATAACCTTCGACGAGGAGCTTTAACAGACGCAATTCGTGCGGGGTCAGGTCGTAATCTACCTTTTCCGGGGGACGGACATCGCGAAACAATTTGATCACACGGCTGGCGACCTCGGGTGACATCGGTGCGCCGCCCGTAACTGCTTCGCGGATGGACTTTAGCAAGTCAGCAGGTTCGGTATGTTTGAGTAAGTATCCGCATGCTCCGGCACACAACGCATCAAAAATACGCTCGTCGTCGTCATATACGGACAGTACGAGAGTTATCAGTTCGGGGAACTTTTCTTTTAGTATCGCGATCCCCTCAATTCCTGTCATTCCAGGGAGTCCAATATCGCTCAAAACGATGTCGGGTTGATCAAATTTGATCCGTGACAGAGCCTCTTCCATTGAGCGAAATGCACCGGAGCATTCAAAACCGGGCGTGAAATTGATCAAGGTTGCTAAACCCTCACGAAGATCTTTTTGATCTTCGACAATGACCGCTCTTATCACCGTGTCCGATGTTTTTATTGTTGTGTCCGTTTGTTGATCCAATTTAGTGCTCCTTAACGTCCCGGTTTGTACCGTAACACTATCATAATACTCGAATTCGTTACTTCCTTTCCCGCCCATTTGGGTAGGTGAAAACACGGATTCGCTAATGGAAAGGATGAATCAATAAAAGGGATGGGTACGAGAAAGATTATTCTTAGAAGAGTAACGGGTAGTGGCTCGACCAAGTACCACAAAATGTAGTAAATGCAGACTGAATGCCGAGCGATCGCTTTTCAGGACGCACAAAAACCTTAGTCACGGGCCGCTAAATAATCACAAACGTTTACATGAGGAGCGTCGGCAACGTCGTGTGTACGTCAAGTCAGCTTCACCATACAGTCCGCCGGACGCGCTAAAGTGAGCCGTGGTTTCACCCTTTTTCGAGCCAACTGTGGTTATATCAAATATCACCCTGCCCTTAGACGAGGCATTTGAGGCATCACCGACGTAACGCCCGATCTTGTAGCCATGAGAGCCATTTTTATCCCCATGAACAAAAAGAGTAGTAACAGCGCGCCAATCTTGTTCGTTTGTTTCATTATTGCTCTCCTCTTGAGCACAGCGAACGCCGCTGTGGCGGTCTGACTATATGCCAAACGGGGACGCCATACAGTTTTTTCGTGTTTCTAACGCGCCAATTCCGAACACTACTGCCCGTTTTCCGAGGAATCAGATCCTACAGTTAATGTCTACTTTGCAGACAATCTGACCGCGATTCGAATTGACGTGGCGCGAAACCAATTACACGCAACTCCGAGTTAAAAAGACAATGCCAAATCGAAAGTCGCTGTTTTACCCTCACGTCGAATGACTCGTTGGGCTGCCGACGCTTGGTTATCACGAAGTGGATGACAACCAAGTCCACAATCAACAGGATATTTCTAAGGTGGCTGTCCGTGAGATCAGTTCACCTATGGGCGGAAAACTACTTTTTTGACTTTCGACAAATCCCTTCCATAAGGTACGGCAACTTTTGTTTGTATGACATTCCCGGCGTGCCCCCATCCTCCCAAAGCGGGTTCGCCGTGAGTGTTTGAGCCGACGGCGATTTCCGCCCCGTCTTCGTCAAGGAAGTGAACGCTGAAATTGCTTGTCACTGGACTTGTATCTTTTTTTAGTTTAACGGTAAGCATTAGCCAACCAGAGGGGTCATACGAGTATTTGACTAACTCGTAATAATCGCTGATGTCAGAAAAATCCGGCTTCGGGTAGTCGCCCGCGTTTTGGTCGGCTGCGTTCTTTTGATCTTCCTTTCTATTCTTTCCCGCTTGCTCTCCGTTCTTAGGCTGATCCTTTGGCGGGGTCTTCTTGTCGGCGGGCTTGTTCGGTTGTATAGGTCCGCCCGGAGGCGCGACGTTCGTCGCCACATCATGGCCCGTCGTAGCGTCAGCCATACCGCAGTGCCAGTCACCGAACATATCTTTATAACAAGCCCCCTTCGCTTGCGGCTCGTCGTAAGTAGAGCAGTTCTTCCTTAGATTTGATTTATCGAGATAAATGCTGCCACAGGTGTATTTCATGAAACTGCCGCGAATTGGATAGACCGGGTACTTGACGTTGATGTTCGGGAAGTTAAAGTCTTCGCCCGGATTATAAGGTCGCCCCGGCCCGACTTGAACCGTTACATCTTCGACGAGGAAATACACGTCATCGAGCGCATGCTCGGAATCGCAAATGAAATAGTCCTTTGCTTGCTGAATGGACAATGCGCCGGTTTTGGGCTGAGTCCTGTCTTTGCAAACATGCGGGTCACGCGCGGCAAATTTCGCGCCGGTATCCGCTTGCGCGAACGCCAAGCTAGACAAGGCGATTAAGAATATTGTTGCCATTAAAGCCAGCAACAACGACTGCCAGTGTTGACGGGTCTGTTTTGTCATCCTGTTTCTCCTTTTCGGGTTAAATTATTCTCGCAGTTTTGCTCTAGTAACAATGCATAGGGAACCCAACTTGGTGCATTGTCTGGAAATATTCCAGATAACACCTTATATCTGGAAAAAAGATATTAGTAAAGAGTTTTCATGGGATTGCGTCAAGATTTCACCGCAAACCGTAACACTAACCGATATTCAGAGCAAGAAAAAGGCCCTGCCTTTGGGCGAGACCCTTTCCGAACATTATTCAATACTCGGCATGGCGGCAAAGATAGTGGTTAATTTTTCACCAAAATCTGCTGGATCTTTCCGTCCTTGTGAGTTCCGGTGGAGCTTCCACATTGCCACAGATTTGTTGCGTCGGCGAAGCATGTAAAGGGGCCCTCTTTGTCTGTCGTCAGCGTATTTGTCCGGCGATAGAATGTCTTCATCGTCCACTTTACCTGGACTGGATAGACGAGCGTGTTCGGTGTGCCCTGCCCGATGTCCAGGTAAACTATCCAGCGATGCGGCGCTCCGATCGTGATGGAGCTAATATCCATCGTTGTCGCACCGTCCATTCCCGGCTGGGAAGGCTTTTCATAAAGACAGCGGATCAAACTCTTTGCCAATTCGACCGGCGGCGGCGCGCCGTTTCTCCCGTTTCGCTTGAGTTTGTCGCAATCCATAAGCTCGCGGTCGGCGAGCACCGTTCCGTTATCATCGACGAGCAGCTTGTCGGTTTGGATAACCGGAGCGGCACCGCCAAAGGAGCGGATATATCCCTCAGGGTCGGATCTGGGGATCGGTATCGTCATTTCTTGAGGAACTTGGCCAGGGGGCGGATCGAGTTGGACGACATAAGCATTGACATTCTGGGCCGGCCACACCCCGGTTACCGTGCCCTTTTTCCAGACGCCCCGCGTCGGATCGGGGCCGGGAACGAGATTAATTTCTACACGGTCGCCGACTTTAAAGAGTGGGCCTTGAGCGTTAACATGTTCCGCCGTCAAGATGATTCCCAGCAAAGCGACAATTAACAAGGCCAAGCAACGTGTTTTCATCTGAGAACTCCTTCAACAGTCGGCTGTGTAAGTCAGATAGTTCGGAGAATTCCAAAAAAGCTGAAAAAAGAGGTGAGCTTGCTCGATTCCGGACGAGCATATTCTTAATTATGCGAATTGTCAAAGAAAGTGTTCATCGGTGAAGCTGAGAGATCCACGATCAGTTGAGTTCGATCTTTGGAGAAAAGTTCGGGATGAGCCGCCTTCGGGCGGCTTTTCTCGTCTCGGCCAGGCCGTTCCGATGCCGAGCAGGATGAGACTGGATTACCAAAGCGGGGTATCACAGCGACACTCTATTAGATGATCTTGATCTGCTCTGGCGATATTAATTCGATCTCAGGTGCGCCGCGAAAATCTATAAACTTGCCGGTTATGAGCACATGCTTAACCTCAAGCTTGGCCAAATCCGGGAACTTGTCGAAATTCGCCCGCTTGACGATGGCTGTAATTGCAGTTTTAAATTCGCGGTCAAAGTTGAATATCACAAGTGAGCCGCCTTTCAGAGTAAATAGTTTCGCGATAGTGCCCTGGACCGAACCGGTTTTATCGATCAGTGCGGTCGCGGATTTAAGATCGTGGGCGTCGATCGTCTTTTTTAGGGCTTTGTCGGTCGAAGTTATGGTTGCAATCTTTGCGGTTTTTGACGCCAGTTCGGTTTGAGTTTTTTCGTCCTGAGCAGACAAGTTCACGGTTAAGCCGGAAACAACAATCGCAATGATCATCGACTTAAGAATTATTTGCGTATTGAATTTCCAGTTATGAATAAAGCACGGTCATCGGAATGCTTTGCTACCACACTTACAGTCTAACAGACCAATGGCCTGATTCAATCGAATAATCAAACGATCAAGCTCACTTTTGACATTTTGCCGGGGTAAAATCGGACTAGGAGACTCTAGGGCATTATGAGGTAAAAGTTGATTTTGCGTTGCGATAGAACAGGCAAAGAGGGCGGGCCAAGCCCGCCTTCAGGTTTAGGTGATGATACGCGAAGTTATTCCAATCCGACAAAGTCCACATCCGTCAGGTTGTCGGCGACCTGCAGGGTGCGGGACGCGAAGCGGTATTTCCGTGAGGCGACGCCGATCGTGTAGATGCCACCCGTTGTGATGTCGTCGAACGTGTAGTAGCCGAACGAACTGGTTGTCACCGTTCGTGCGAAACCGCTGCGGTCGACGATAGTGACCGTGGCGTTTCTCACGCCGCGGCCGTCCGGGGTTGTGACACGGCCCGAAACCGTAACGCCCGCCGAAGCTGGAATAACGATCCTCCCGTTCTGGTCGAACGTCGTGCCGAGGATCTGTCCGTTTGAATCGGCCGAGAGACCCTTGACCACCGAGTTGTCGAAGGTGACCTTCGATTCGCCGGCTGCGGCCCCAGAGCGGATGTGGAACGTCACTCTGGCGATGCGTCTTGCACCTTCTCGAATCGCCGTGATCGAATCGCTCGTTCCGTTGAAGTTTTCAACGATACGGTTGAGCCGAATGACACAACCACCCCTCAACCTCAAACCGAACAAACACCTCCAAGTCCCACCAACACATCCGCTCA
>JBBRQM010000081.1:0-12463 GCA_038226395.1 Pyrinomonadales bacterium
CGACCGAAACGTCATCTTCGCGTTATGCTTGGACATTACCTTTGTAATAGCCGCCGTCAATGTCGTCTTGCCGTGATCAACGTGTCCAATCGTCCCAATATTCACATGCGGCTTGCTGCGATCGAATTTTTCCTTGCTCATAGCTTCTCCTGAAAAGTAATAAGTTTCCTAGCTGCCCGAACTTGTCCCCGTCCCCTTGATCTTTGCAATAACTTCCTCGGCAACGTTTCGCGGTGCCTCGGCATAACGTTCGAAATGCATGCTCGAAGTTGCCCGTCCCTGCGTCGAACTTCTTAAATCCGTGGTATACCCAAACATTTCCGAAAGCGGCACGAATGCCGTCACGATCGAAACATTACCCGGACGCGGCTCCATCTTGTCGATCTGGCCGCGACGGCGGTTGAGATCGCCGTTGACCGCACCCATGTATTCCTCAGGTGTAACAACCTCGATACGCATGATCGGTTCGAGCAGAACCGGCTTGGCTTTTTTCACCGCATCCTGAAACGCGAATGAGCCAGCTAGTTTGAATGAAATTTCGTCGGAATCGACTTCGTGATACGAACCAAAAAGAAGCCTGACCTTGATGTCCACGAGCTCATAACCGGCCAAATATCCGCGGCCCATTGCATCGCGAATGCCTTCCATGGTCGGCTTGATAAACTGTCGCGGTATCGAACCGCCGGTGATCTTGTCCTCAAAGACAAAACCCTCGCCCGGAGCC
Source organism: Pyrinomonadales bacterium (assembly GCA_038226395.1). Lineage (GTDB taxonomy): Bacteria > Acidobacteriota > Blastocatellia > Pyrinomonadales > Pyrinomonadaceae > OLB17. The sequence continues at coordinate 725 of JBBRQM010000081.1, forward strand.
GGCTCGATCTCAAGCTCGACGTGCCCAAATTTACCACGACCACCCGATTGCTTCTTATAGATTTCTTTACCCGGTGCGGATGCCGTGATCGTTTCACGGTAAGCGACTTGCGGCTTGCCGACATTTGCCTCAACGCCAAATTCGCGTTTCATGCGGTCGACAATAATTTCGAGGTGAAGCTCGCCCATACCGGCAATGATCGTCTGACCCGTTTCGTGATCGGTCGAAACCTGAAAACTCGGGTCTTCCTGGGCAAGTCGATTTAGGGCGATGCCCATCTTGTCCTGGTCCTGACGGGTTTTTGGCTCAACCGCGACACGCACAACAGGTTCCGGAAAATCCATCGATTCGAGAATGATCGGTTTTGACTCGTCAGAGATCGTGTCGCCGGTGGTGGTATTTTTCATACCGCCAATAGCAACGATTTCGCCAGCGCTTGCCGATTCGACGTCTTCACGCTTATTGGCGTGCATGAGCATCAGACGGCCAACACGTTCTTTAGAATCTTTGATAGTGTTCGTGACATACGAACCTGAATTGATCGTTCCCGAATATATACGCACAAAAGCTAATTGGCCAAGGTGCTTATCAGCCATAAGCTTGAAAACCAAGCCTGAGAACGGAGCTTTCGCGTCCGGGGGACGGCTTTCAATTTCGTTGGTTTTCGGATTTTCGCCTTCGATGGCGGGAATATCGAGCGGGCTTGGAAGAAAATCAACCACAGCGTCAAGCAGCGTCTGAACCCCTTTATTCTTAAACGCAGAACCGGTAAATACCGGCACGATCTTCATCGCCAGCGTTCCCTTTCGCATCGCAACGCGGATCTCATCTTCAGAAATTTCCTCGCCCTCGAGGTATTTCATCATCAGATCGTCATCAATGGCAGAAACTGCTTCGACGAGCTTTTCGCGTTCTGCCTTTGCGGCTTCGACGAGATCAGGGGGAATGTCGAGAATGTCGTATTTCGCTCCCTTTTCTTCGTTGTTCCAAACGAAAGCCTTCATTGTGATCAGATCGACCACGCCCGTGAAGTGCTCTTCTAAACCGATCGGGATCTGCATAGCGACGGCGTTTGCACCGAGGCGTTTGAGGATCGAGTCAAACGAGCGGTCGAACGAGGCGCCTGAACGATCCAGCTTATTGATAAAGCAGATACGCGGCACGCCGTACTTGTCGGCCTGACGCCAAACCGTTTCGGATTGCGGCTCGACACCGGCAACGCCGTCAAAAACGCAGACAGCACCGTCCAAAACTCGAAGGGACCGCTCAACTTCCATCGTGAAGTCAACGTGTCCCGGTGTATCGATAATATTAATGCGATACTCTATGTTATTACGCGTCCAGAAACAGGTCGTCGCGGCCGACGTAATAGTAATGCCGCGCTCCTGTTCCTGCTCCATCCAGTCCATCGTTGCTGTTCCCTCGTGAACCTCGCCGATCTTGTGCGAAACACCGGTGTAATACAAAATGCGCTCCGTCGCCGTGGTCTTACCCGCGTCGATATGGGCCATGATGCCGATGTTTCTAAATTTATCTAAACTGATCTGTGCCATTTAACTAAAATCTGTAATGCGCAAAAGCCTTATTGGCCTCCGCCATGCGTTGGACATCGTCCTTTTTCTTCATCGCTCCGCCGCGTCCGTTTGCCGAATCGAGCAGTTCGCCGACCAGACGATCCTCCATCGTTTTTTCGCTGCGGCCGCGGGCATTTGTCACGATCCAGCGGATCGCCAACGTATTTCGCCGGTCACGGCTGACCTCAAGCGGGACCTGATAGGTCGCACCGCCGATACGCCGCGATTTAACTTCAAGCTGAGGGGCAACGCTGTCGAGCGCGGCCTTAAAGACCTTTAGCGGCTCCTCACCTGTTTTTTCGCCCATTTTTGTCATCGCACCATAAAAGATCTGTTCGGCGATACTTTTTTTACCAGCCCACATCAAGCCGTTGATAAATTTGGTCACACCGATGCTGTTATAGATCGGATCCGGCAAAACTTCTCTCTTTCCTGCAACTCTACGTCTTGGCATACTTATTTCGCTCCCTTCGGCCGTTTTGCACCGTATTTAGAACGCGACTGGTTGCGGTTCGCGACGCCTGAGGCATCCAGCGTTCCGCGGATGACGTGATAACGAACACCTGGCAGATCCTTGACTCTTCCGCCGCGAATCAACACGATCGAGTGTTCCTGCAAGTTATGCCCGATACCGGGAATATATGTAGTAACTTCGATCTGATTGGTAAGACGCACACGGGCGACCTTGCGAAGCGCCGAATTAGGCTTTTTGGGTGTCGAGGTGTAAACACGAGTGCATACACCGCGCTTCTGCGGATTGGCCTGCAATGCAGGGCTAGCCGTCTTGTATTTGACTCTCTGGCGTCCCTTGCGAACTAATTGGTTGATCGTCGGCATTCTATATCCTCTACGTCTATTTAAAAGGCAAAAGTAAACTCTTACCTGACTCTTGCCGAATAAATCCGGCAGTTAGCTCAAGCAGCTATAAGCTTGCTTAGTTAAACTAAATAAATTAAACCCTGAGAATCGAAACTTTGCTGTGGCGTGGCATATAATTAAGGTATGTTTCAATTTTGCCAGAAACGTTGGTTCGTTCCAACTTACGCTACAATCCATGTTTCAACTCTCAAATATCAGCCTCACAAGCCCCTTAAGGAACCGCTTGGCGCGTCAGACAGTAAAGTCCGAAACTTTAGATATTATGAATTTGGGGCTTAGGTGTCAAGCGGTAGTGGGGCTTTTTTGAGAAAAAATTAATGGAACAGTCGATATGTCAGGTCGTCTATAGCGTCGGCTCTGCGACAATAAATATAACTCAAATAATATCGCCCCCGATCCGATATGGTAATATTTCGATTGGCTTGCATTGCAATCATTGATTGGCTGCCGGCGACCTTTACAGTTGAAAAACAGTCTTCTTCCAACAAACTTCTTATCGAACAGCCGCTTCGCAATTTTATTAGTTGTGGGATGCGGGTTTTTGGCGATGGTTCCAGCCTTTATCTGGGGCATGCCGGCAGGGGCCGATATGGATAACCATTTTCGCTTTGTGATGCCTTTTTATGACGAGATCAGCCACGGGAACCTCGCTCCGGGATGGCTGGCCGAGTCAAACTTTGGATTTGGCGATGCAAGATTCAGGTTTTACCCGCCGTTTTTGTATTATTTACTCTCGTTTTTTCGCTGGATGACAGGCGACTGGTATATTGCAACACTTGCCGTTTTTACACTTTTTTCAATAATCGGGGCTGTCGGCGTCTATTATTGGTCTCGACAAAACCTTTCGACCCCCGTCTCAGTTTGTGCCGCTTTGCTGTTCGCGGTCCTCCCTTATCATTTGACCCAATTTTATCAGGCCTCGCTTCTTGCTGAATTTGCCGCGACCGCGTTTTTGCCGTTCGCGTTTATGTTTGTCGAGAGAATTACCGCGAATAAAGCAGGGGATGTTTATATTACGGTGTCCAACATCTCGGGTTTAGCAGTCACTTTTGCGCTTATTGTTACGACACATTTGCCAACAACAATCATCGGTTCGCTCGCTCTTGGGATCTTTGCCCTGCTCTCGACCGATTGGAAACTTAATAAAAAAGCACTCGTTTACGCGGCTTTTGGGATTTTACTCGGAAGCGTTTTGAGTTCGTGGTTCTGGGTGAAAGTGCTAAGCGAACTCAGTTGGATACAGGCTGGCGAAAAGCTTCAGTCCGCTTATTATGATTACCGCAATAACTTCATCTTTTCGCCGTTTTCATCGTCTAATCTGAACACATACTTCGGCGGATTTGTCGCGGCTCTAACGATTGGCCTGTTTCTGCCAACTGTGATTATTTTGCGTCGCCTGTTTACGACTAGAAGAGAGGACAATTTGCTTGACAGATATTTAGCACCGGATTCCGAAAAACCACTTCGCAGGTTACGAAACGCCATATTGATTGCATCGTTATCGGTTTTCATGACAACCGATCTCAGCCGTCCGCTATGGGCCGTCATTCCAAAGCTAAAGGACATACAATTTCCTTATCGCTGGCTGGCGGTCACATCGGTCGTCATCTGTCCGGTAATCGCACTTTCGATCCAGATATGGCGCGACCGCTTACGACAAAAACAATTCCGGGCTGTTCACTTGCCTGTATACCTGATCTTTGCGGTGGCATTGTTTTTTACGATAAAAGATTTGGTGATCGACAGCACGTTTATCTCTCGCAATGATTTTTCACAGCGTATTCAAGAAATTCGCGGTGCCCAAAGCTTTAACGACTGGCTCCCAAAAGGTGCAAGTGAATTAAAGGATTTGCAGCCATTAGCAGGCCAGATCGACGCGTCTAACAGACAAGTCACTATTACCACATGGCAATCAAACAACCGTCGCTTTTCCCTCGTCGCCGGTAATGCGGCTCAGATCCGTCTTCGCAGCTATTATTACCCTTTATGGCAGGCCACTATACTCGACACCCAAAAAACAACGACAACTTCACAAGCACCGGACGGAACCCTCCTCGTCCATGCCCCGGCTGAAGCATGCGAGATCGAAGTCACCTTCACCGAGCCGCCACGTACAAAAATCTCATACATAGTTGCCGCCATCGGTTGGACGTTTACCTTAGTTTTGTTATTATTGGGGGTTTTCAAAGGCAAAGCGATTAAAACACAGTAGTATTAAGATAATTTTATGACATCGACAAATTTGGAGACGTATCTTGGCAAATTCAGCGGTCAGGAGTGGTTAGCGGCGGTTGAGGAACTGCTGCCGTGTATCCACGAAGTTGACCGCAACGCGGTGCAAATCTGGTTCCGCTTTTATCCGGTGGATCTGGCGCGTTACATCAACGAGGCCGAAGATCGCGAGGAAACTCTGCGTGGATTTGCCCTACTGGGCGATTTCGAACTTGCCGGTCAGATAGATACCTCTCATCATTTTCTCTATGGACACCGATACTGGAAAACGATCAAAGCAGCCATCGAGGCCGAATCGGTAGTTTTCACTAACGAAACGCCGACACTGGTCGAGGAAATCAAAGCAATTGGAATGCTCGTCGCCGAAAAGCTAAAGATCGAGCGTCAAATGGTCAATGCGATGGCCGCAATTGGCCTCGCAATGCTCGATCAGGTAGGGATTGATGCATTTAAGGCCGCGTCCGTTGAGATCGAAAAACCGTCGGGGATAATGTCCAAATCGCCAAATGCGGTCATCGCCGAGAGGGAAAAAGATGATTCGCAGGGGATATTTGGGTTCCTAAAAACCGTCGATAAAAAATTCTCGGTCAAATACACAAATGGCCGGCTCGCGGGTAAGTTTGACATTATGAACGACCAGGCGATCGCGGCGGCATCGGCCCGTGACCAATCGAGAAACTGGAAAGAGCAGGACGAACGGTGCTGGGAAGGCGTCGTGCCGGTCGAATGTCTCTCTGCAAGCTGCGGCACATGCTGGGTCGGCGTGCTCGGCGGCCAGGAAAAGCTTTCCGAAGTAAGACGGCTAGAGCGGCGTGCGATGAAGATTTTCGGCTACAATCAGCCCGAGGATGAAAAACCGTTCCTCCGCCTCGCCTGCCAGGCTAAGGCTTTTGGCAACGTGACCGTCGTAATTCCGCCCTGGAACGGCGTTTTTGGCAAGAAAGTTTATGGCAATGTCGAGGAACTCGAACTCGAACCCGCTACGACCTCGGCCAAAGTCCTCCGCGAAACTATCGCGAATGCCGCATCCGGCAAATAGAAGATCACTACCTAAGGGTCGTGTTTCCGCCTTTCGCTCTCAGAGCCTCTACGTTTCAATCCTGTAATTTCAGTAGTTCCCTCTGTAACCTTCCTTACAGTCTTTTTCTGGTGTAAGTGAGTAAATACTTGCAACCCGATACGCCCCGGTCGTATCTTAGTTCAGGTAATAATATAGGGTCATGTAAACGAAATGTTGAGTAATTTGCAGCAAGAAAAGCGTGATTTCCCCGTAACGGTTTCATCTCATGAACCCGGTGGTGATATCGCACAGCCGAGTTTCATTAACAGGGATCTCAGTCTGATTGAATTCTTTCGACGTGTACTCGACGAAGCTTTCGATGAACGAAATCCTCTGCTCGAACGCTTAAAATTTATTTCGATATTGTCCTCAAATCTTGACGAGTTTTTCATGGTTCGCGTTTCGGGTTTGAAAGAGAGACTGAGTCACGAGATCGAGGGACCCCAAGACGGTCTTTCGACTCCGGCATTGTTGGCCGAGATCAGGGTCCTCGTTTCTGAAATGATCGAGCTGCAAATGCAGTGTCTTTGCAATGATATTCTCCCTGCTCTGGCCGAAACTGGCATAGCTGTCGTCCCATACTCGTCGCTTGGCGATCGGGAACGAAGCGATCTGGACGAGTATTTTATAACAAGCATATATCCACTAATAACGCCGCAGGCCGTCGATCCGACACATCCTTTTCCATATATCTCAGGAGGCAGCATCAATCTTGGATTGACGGTCAGGCCTAAATTAAATCGCCGTGTTGCACGGGCATTCGAGAACATCGGCGAAGATTTTTTTGTCCGGGTAAAGATTCCGCCATTTGCTCCACGTCTGGTTCCGGTCGGCGAGGATTCGTGTGTCTTTGTGTATATCGAGGATCTTATAGTTGCAAACATCAGACATTTGGTGCCTGAGGCTTCGCCCGAGTCATGTCATTTATTTAGGATTACGCGTGACGCCGACATGGATCTTCGCGAGGCTGAAACAGAAGATCTGCTCGGAACGATGGAGGAAAATCTAAAGCTCCTGCGATTTGGCAATGTCGTTCGTCTAGAAGTGTCAAAGCAGATGCCACAGGACATGGCCGAGTATCTGGCAACGTCGCTGGAGATAGAACCTGAGGATGTTTATCCGGTCGACAGCCCGATGGACCCTGCGGCACTCGCAGAATTATGCAAAATTAACCGCCCAGATCTCAAGGACCGCCCACTGCGGCCTGTTGTTCCTCAAGATTTTGATGCAACCGTATCCACATTTGATCAGATCCGCGAACGGGATGTGCTGCTCCATCATCCATACATGCCTTACTCGATCGTGACCGATTTTATTAAACAAGCAGCTGAGGATCCGGATGTTTTGGCGATCAAAATGTGTCTCTATCGCATCGGAGCCGAATCGCCGATCGCTCCGCTTCTCATCGAGGCAAGCGAGCGGGGCAAGGCGGTGACCGTGTTGATCGAGATCAAGGCCCGTTTCGACGAAGAGAATAATATCGAATGGGCAAAGCGGCTCGAGCTCGCCGGAGTCCATGTCGTTTACGGCCTTTTGGGGCTAAAAACACATTGCAAAGCCACGCTTATCATACGCCGCGAGGGCGATGATCTGGTTCGTTACGTTCATCTCGCAACTGGCAATTACAACCCTGAGACTTCGGCCTTTTATACTGATTTGGGACTATTGACGGTAAACAAAGAGATCGGCGAGGATGCGACCGAGCTGTTCAATTATCTGACTGTTTATTCGCAGAGAGAGAAATTTAAGAGCCTTATCGTTGCCCCGGTTTATCTGCGTGAAAAGATGATGGAGTTGATTGATCGCGAGATTATTCATCAGCAAAACGGCCGTCCGGCAGGAATCGTCGCAAAAATGAATAGACTGGCCGATGCAGAAATAGTAAATGCACTTTACCGGGCGTCTCAGGCGGGCGTCAAGATCGACCTTATAATACGGGGCATCTGTACGCTACGACCGGGTGTTCCGGGTCTCTCCGAGAATATTCGGGTCCGCAGCATTATTGGACGGTTGCTTGAGCATAGCCGCGTTTATTATTTTGAAAATGGCGGCAGCCCTGAGGTTTTCACAGGCAGTTCCGACTGGATGCCGCGAAATCTGGATCGCCGCATCGAGGTGCTCGCCCCGGTCAATGATCCCGATTTGCGCCGCTACCTGAAAGACGAATTTCTAAACGCCTATTTGAAAGACAATATTAAAGCGCGAGAACTCACGCCCGATGGCAGTTACAGACGCGTCGTGGCAGGAGCAGGAGAGGACGATTTCAGCAGTCAAATGTCTTTCCAAGACTTAGCAAATATAGTGCCGTTTCACTCCTCACCAAATGCTTGATAGATACATGGGGGTAAATTTAATGTTTTTACGATATTCAAGGATAGCCAGTGTTCTGATGCTCTCCTTTTTAATTACTTACGGCACCCACGCCCAGAAAAAAGAAAAGTCAGCCGACACGTCTGGAACGCCCATTATGTGGGAAAAAGTAGACGTAGCCCAACAAGACCTCTTTCTGGGCCCTGGCGGTAAAGATATGACGCCGGATATTAGCTCGATTACATTGGTCAGCGAAGAAACTGGCGGCCATTCACAGAAATTCAAGATTAAGGACGCAGCCGGGAAAAAATGGGTGGCAAAAATTGGAGACGAATCTCAATCGGAAACGGCTGCGGTGCGGCTTCTCGCGGCACTCGGCTATAAAACCGAGATCAATTATCTGGTGCCTGAACTGATGATTCCCGGCAAGGGAACCTTTAAAAATGTCAGGCTCGAGGCCAGACCCGATGATGTCGACCGACAGGGTAACTGGCAGTGGGATAATAATCCGTTTAAAGGCACAAAGGAATTTCAGGGTCTGAAAATCATGATGTCGTTTCTCAACAATTGGGACATGAAGGAAATAAATAACGTCATTCTCAAGGAAGGCGACCAGCGTCAATATGTCATTAGCGATCTCGGCGTGAGCTTTGGAAAGACCGGCGGCATAGCCCTGCCTCTGTTTTGGCGCATCGGTCGCAGCCGCGATATGCCCGAGCAATATGCCGAGTCTGATTTTATCAAAAATGTGAAAAGCGGAAAGATTCAGTTTGCGTTTAAGGGCAAGAATACCAACATCCTTGACGACATTACGAGAGCGGATGGCCGGTGGCTTGCCGACCTGCTCGTTCAATTGACGGACAAGCAGATCGAGGACGCATTTCGGGCGGCAAATTATTCTGACGCGGATACTACCCTTCTGGTCGGGAGCGTCAAGAGTCGAATAAGGGCGTTGGATCTGGCGACCGCGGCGAACTAACGTAGGTCTTAATATAAATAGTGAAAGGGGGTTAAACGATGATTGCATCAAATCGGATATACCGATCGGCTTTGGGAATCTTATTTATTATTCTCCTGGTTTCGGGATTAACAGCTCAAAAAAAATCGAAGCACACGATCAATGGCGAGAAAGCGGTTCTCTGGGAACAGGTAGATATTCGTAAGCAGGATCTATTTCTTGGACCTGGCGGGACAGAGATGATGCCGGATCTAAGCCGCATTACATTTATCGCCGACAAAAAGGGCGGCCACTCCAAAAAGTACGAAATAACGGACGGTGCGGGTAGAAAATGGACAGCAAAGATAGGCGATGAATCCCAGTCGGAAACCGCTGCCCTCCGTTTTCTTTGGGCAATAGGTTATAAAACTGAGGTCAATTATCTTGTTCCCACGCTTACCATTCCCGGAAAGGGCACATTTACAAATGTCCGGCTTAAGGGGAGGCCTGAGGGCGTCAAAAAGGGGGAAGAATGGGAATGGGGATACACGCCTTTCGAAAAGACAAGACAGATGCAGGGTCTGAAACTGATGATGGCTTTTCTAAATAATTGGGACACGAAAGCCATCAATAATGTCATTCTCAAAAATGGGGATGAGCGCGAATATGTGGTCAGCGATCTCGGCGCGACATTCGGAAAAATGGGCAGCAGTTCTCTGCCGCTCTTTTGGCGGATCGGCCGCAGCCGTAATAAGCCTCTGGATTACAGCCATGCACAATTTATAAAAGATGCCGGAAAAGGCCGTCTCAGCGTAGTTTTTAACGGCAAAAACCGCGGCCGCATCCTAAAAAACATGACTATCGCAGACGCTCGTTGGCTGGCCGATTTATTGTCACAACTCAGCGACAAACAGATCAGAGATGCATTTCGAGCCGCCAATTACTCGTCTCATGACGTCGATGTGCTGACATCGGCGGTAGAGAAGCGGATCAATCAGCTTAACCGGGTGGTCGACGAGAATAACTTTGCGATAAAGAAATGAAACACCGAGTTTGGAAACCGGTTTTAAATCTCATTCTTGCGGGCGTGATCGTTGTTTCGACGACCGCGGTTTTTGCACAGGGCAAATACGGAAGGTCAAATTCGCCGGTGCCTTCGCCCACGCAATCGAATGTCCAGCCGTTTGAGCAACCCGACACCGCCCCGGCGGACGAAAAACCCTTTTCTCTTATTTCGATCTTTTCGGACCCCGCGCCAAATGCAGCCAAATCCCCATTCATCGGAGCTCTTGAGATCTTTCTACGGCTGCTGCTGGCCGTCATTCTGTCGGGGATCCTGGCCTTTCGGCCGCGTAAAAATGTTCCGCTCTTTCGGCGGAGCCTGTTTGTATCGCAAACACAGATTCTGCTTGCGACCGTTGCAGCGGCGTTGATGCTGGTTGTAGGCGATAATACGGCGCGCGCCTTTGCTATTTTTGCTGCGGCGTCGCTGGTGCGTTTTCGAACAAACATCCGCGACCCCAAGGAGATCACTGTCCTTCTGATCAGCCTGGCTCTCGGTTTAGCGGCCGGCGTTGGCCGTTGGGACCTCGGCATTGCTCTTTGTTTGTTTGCACTCGGCCTCCTGTGGCTGCTCGAATTCAGAGAATCGTCCCACTCAGTTCGTTCAATGGAATTAACCGTCAAAACGAGATCCCCCGACAGAACACAGGATGTTTTGAAAAAAATCTTTCTAAAACTGAAGATCGACGCCGAGGTTAGAGAGATAGTTCCAGCCGACCAAGACCAGCCGGCTCGATCACTTATTACCTCAATCTGCCGATTTATCTGACGACCGACAAGCTGAGCGACCGGATACTGGATGCCGACCCGGAAAATACTGAGGGAATCCAGTGGGTAAAATCAAAGAGCGCATCGGATATTTTCCAATAAAAAAGAGCGGCCTTCGCCACCCGCTCTTTCTCTCAGACTTTTACTATTAAGAAATTTTACTGCTCGGTCGTCTTTTTGGCGACAGCATTGGTTGTCTTTTGGGTAACTATTTTCGCTGCATAGTCAACGACAAAATCTTTCGCTTTCTGGTGTCCGCCGGAGGTGTAAAAATCATAATTCTCCATTTCCTTGAAGGCCTGGTCAAAACTCCAGCCGTATTTTGTAAAACGGTAGAGAGCACCCATATCGCCTGTGCGGTGCCGTCCGCCGGCGCAATGGACATAAAAGACGCCTGTGTCCTTGTCATCTATAGTTTTGAGAAAAGCGGCAACGTTTTCGTCCGTCGGATAGCTCTTGTCAACGATAGGAATGTTTACATATTTCATTCCCTGGGCCTCGACCGCAGATTGCTCATTTGAATTCTCGGTCAGGTCGATGATTGTATTTATGCCGAGAGCTTTGAGAGTGGCAAAATCACCCTTTTTCGGCTGGGCCCCGCGATAAAAGCGGTCATCCATCTTTCCGAAATTTGAGATTTTTATCCCTGAAAAATCTTTACTTGGTGATGTCTGGGAAAAACTGGCTGCTGCTAAAATAAAAACTACTGCGAACGACGTTACAAATGCATATAAAAACTTCTTGATCATTATTCCTCTTTTGGTGACCAAGCTTACACGTATAAGGAGAGTAACTCAGTCGAATATATTATATCAAATTGTGACTTATCGGGGAAATTGTAAGGGCCGCAAATCCGCACCTCTTGCTTTATCCGACAAAATTTAGAATAGAAAACTGTACTTTTAGTTGCCATATGA
>JBBRQM010000082.1:0-12385 GCA_038226395.1 Pyrinomonadales bacterium
CCGTTTTATATGGACTCGCCAAAGAATGCTCCGAGCAAAAAATCCTCGGGCCGGACGTTGAGATCGACATTCACGCTTACGATGAAACAAACAGCCGGATTCATATAGAGCAGATCGCTTCGCTCATCGAGGATGCCGATGGCGGAATGGTGATGCTGGTCGGCGTCCAGTCAAATCAGTTTCCCCGCGCGCTCGATATTGCCACACCTTTGCTCGCGCGCGGCATCAAGGTCGCGGTCGGCGGCTTTCATGTTTCCGGCACCATCGCCATGCTCAAAGAGCGTGACCCTGATGTTCGCCGAGCCGAGGAAATGGGCATCTCCCTATTTGCCGGCGAGGCGGAGGGACGCCTCGGTCAGGTGCTTCGTGATGCGTGGGACGGACAACTTCAGCCTCTTTACAATTTCATGGACGACCTGCCCAATATCGAGGGCGTGGCAACGCCCATGCTGCCCGCCGGCAGGGTCAGGCTAACCGTGGGTGCAACGACCAGCTTTGACGCCGGTCGCGGCTGTCCGTATGCGTGCTCCTTTTGCACGATAATCAATGTTCAAGGGCGTAAATCGCGCCGCCGCTCGCCCGACGACATCGAGCAGATCGTGAGAGCCAATGTCGCCGAGGGGCTGCACTCGTTTTTTATCACCGACGACAATTTTGCCCGGAACAAAGATTGGGAGGCAATTTTGGATCGTCTCATTTATCTGCGTGAGGACGAAAAACTCGCAATAAAATTCAGCATCCAGGTGGATACGCTGTGTCACCAGCTACCGAATTTTATCGAAAAATCCGCCAGGGCGGGCGTAAAACGCGTCTTTATTGGTCTCGAAAATATCAATCCCGAAACTCTTATCGGTGCAAAAAAACAGCAAAATAAGATATCCGAATATCGCAAGATGCTGATCGCCTGGAAAAAGGCTGGCGTGGTGATCTGCTGCGGATATATTCTCGGATTTCCCAATGATACGCAGGCGAGTATTTTGCATGACATCGGGATCATTCAGAATGAACTGCCGATTGACCTCCTCGAATTCTTTTGCCTGACACCGCTGCCGGGTTCGGAGGATCACAAAAAACTGCACGAGACGGGGATCGCGATGGACTCCGATCTCAACAAATACGATGTTACGCATATTACGACCGCTCATCCCAAGATGTCGAAAGAAAATTGGGAAGAAACATACGCTCTCGCATGGAAGACCTATTACTCGGACAAACACGTCGAAACGATTCTTAGGCGTGCATTTGCGACCGGTACGAGTCCGGGCAAGATGCTGTTTTTCCTGACCTGGTTTAAGGGGTGCGTCGAGATCGAAAATATCCATCCGCTCGAAGGCGGTATCGTGCGGCTGAAGGCACGCCGGACGCGCCGTCCCGGTCTGCCGCTCGAAAATCCGCTCGTTTTCTATCCGAAATATGCGTTTGAAACCATCGCAAAGCAATTAAAATGGGGCGTTTTTTACACGAGAATGCGGCTTATCTACATGAGGGTGCGACGCGATCCGACCCGATTTGAATATATGGATCTAGCGCTCGAACCTGTGACCGATCACGAAGAGGAACGCGAGCTTTTCCAATCCGACGCTGCAAAAAGCTATATGGACAAGGTGCACCGCAATGAAGAAATTACACACGGTGTGCATGTATAGTTATATTCACAATATCAATTAAACATTGGAGGTTTTCCGGGAATGATCAATAAATCGCTAATCTTAATTTTCCATGCTCTTTTGTTCTGTGCCGCAGCCCTTGCTCAAACGGGCGATCCATGGAAAACGTTCAATTCCGCAACCGGTAAATTTAGCGTTAGGATTCCATGTAACCCGCAGGAAACATCGGATGATCTCAAGTCGGGAACATCCGTCACAAAACAGATATATAATACGTGCCTTAACGTGAGCACCGGATATGTCGTTTCGTACGCGGATTATCCCGTCACAACGACCGTAAAAGCCCTCCTCGACCAATTCCGGGACGGGATCCTCAGAGATTCGCAAATGACGGCCGCTGGTGAAAAAGAGATCTCGTTCTCAACATATCCGGGACGCGAGTTCTCGACCACTTCAAACGCGTCGACTTCAAAAGACACCGAAATTTTTTACAGCTGGCATATTTACTATATAAGAGGAAGGATGTACGGACTGGGTGTTGTGATGAAAGGCGTCGAACCGAATACGGCCGACGTATCAAAATTCTTTTCGTCATTCTCACTTGAAAAATAGTATTTCCCTATGCCGACAACCAGCGTATTACTCATAATCTACACAACCAAATATCGCCTCGGCGGGCATCAGTTCCCGGTCGTGGCCGAGACGCTCGCGGCTGAAAAGCGTGAGAATGGTTTTGCGGGTGAGATCATCACACGAGCCGTTGAGAGCAAGCGTGACGTTTTGCAGACTATCAACGAGATCGCTCGGGCCGGTAAAACTATCAGCGGATTTCACTTCGTCGGGCATTCGGGTATGTATGGGCCGATGTTTGGCACAGTCGCGTTTCCAGAGCAATTTTCGCCCTACGAATGGGAACAGATGGAGATACCGTTTGCCGAGGATGCGTCCGCGTATTTTCTCTGCTGTCGCTCGGCGCGTTGGTTCGCGCCATTTTTCGCACGTACATTCAACGTCAAGGCGCACGGATTTTTTTGGTACACGACATTTTCGCGGAGCAAGGAAAAATACGTTTCAGCCGGTGACCGGGCAGACGGAAAACTCTACACCATCGGCTGCAAGGGGCGTAAATCACACGGCGTTTTGGCTTCGGTGCAAAAACGCGTGGGACTGATGCCCGCTGAGGAGATGAAATCATTCACCCCAGCGCCGCCGGACGGCGACACGTCATATGATCACGTTGCCGAACTTTACGACGCGGCGTTTGTCGATATTCGAGTCCGCAAGGACGAGTGGCGGTGGCTGGGCGAGCATCTGCCCGATGGCAAATTTACAATGCTCGACATCGGCTGCGGAAACGGCGCGCTGTTAAATGCATTGAGCGACCGCACCGCATCGGGCATTGGCGTTGATGAATCAGCAGGGATCATCGAGCGAGCTAGAAAGAAAAATTCTGAAATTTCAAATTTGAAATTTGAGATTATCAAAGGCCCCGTACTGCCGTTTGGGGATGCTTCATTCGATGTTGTAACGTCCTTGATGTCTTTCCGCTACTTGGATTGGGACCCGCTTTTGAAGGAGATCAAACGCGTGATGAAGCCCGGGGGTAAGTTCCTGATCATTGATATGGTTACGGTTCCGGTCGCTATCAGCGAGTACCCGCGTTTGCTCACGGACAAACTACGGACAATGCGCGGCCAGAGATCGAATGCCGTATTTAATGCCGCTCTCCAAAAACTCGTCTCTCATCCCGACTGGAAAAAAATGGTCGAATTTAACCCGATCCGTTCAGAGCACGAGATGAAATGGTATCTCGAAAGCCGTTTCCCGGGCCAGAAAATGGTCACACTCAACATGGCGTGGAACTCGCGAATCGTCGCCTTTGACAGTGGCCCGGTCGAGCGGGGCGTCGAGGTTAAGTTAAGTTATCCGTAAGAATTTTGCCCGCGAATAACACGAATGAACACGAATAAGAGGTTACTGTTCGGTGAGATTCTTTATTCGCGTCTTTTCGCGTAATTCGCGGGCAACCTCTTTCTCTATGAATCGACTAGGCATCATCGATTGGGGCATCGGCGGCGTCAGTATCTATAAGCTGATCAAGCAGCGGATCGGCGATGTACCGATCACATATTTTTCGGACACAGGCGTCACACCTTATGGCAAAATGACGCGCCCCGAAATTGTCTCGCGGCTCAATACGGTGATTCGATTCCTCAAAACGCGCGGCGTCACGCATCTCGTTATCGGCTGTAACGCAGCGAGCACGGCGATTGCATTTTTAGACAATCACGGCATCGCCGTCGAAGGCGTGATCGAAAACGCGGTCGAATCGACCGTCAAACTCAAACCAAATCGCCTCGGCCTGATCGGCGGTCGTCGGACTGTGCTTTCAGGCGTTTATCGAAAAGCGTTTGCTGTACAAAAACTCTCTGTGAAACAACGCATCGCCCAGCCGCTTTCGGGCCTGATCGAATCCGGCGATGTCTCTTCCGCGAAGCTCCGCGCAGAGTGCAAGAGCATTCTCGCTCCGCTCAAAAATTGCTCGCACATCCTGCTCGCCTGTACGCATTATCCGGCGATAATCCCGGTGATGAAAGACGTTGTCTCGCCAAAAACTGCATTTATCGATCCAGCAGACGGCCTGGTTGACCGGATCAAGCGGTTTCGTTTGTCAAAAAGCGGCGGCGATGTTTTTCTCACTACCGGCGATGCAGCCGGTATGCAAATGGCCGCGTTTGCAGCGTTTAACGTGCGTCTGGACAAAATCTCCAAGTTCAACTTCTCTAAATAACCGCAAGATTCCCGACTGGCTTCGTTCTTTTAATGAAACAAGGCGTAATACTTTTGCGCATAAACTAATATTTTTGAGGGAATAATAATGTTAAAAACGAAATTTTTATTGATTTTTTTATTGATAGCATCATTCGCGGTTTTGTCGCCGGCGCAGTCGCTGCCCGAAGGCAAATGGCGGCTCGTTACTTACAGTTTTGCCGGTAATGTTGCCCCTCCGCTCCCGGGGATGGACATCACACTGAACATCCATGCCGAAGGAAAGCTTGGCGGCAAATCGGGCTGTAACACATACGGCGGTGAATACGCAGTAAAAGACGACAAGCTAAAGATCTCGGACATCATATCGACGATGATGGCCTGCGACGATTCGTCGCCACAATTTGAGCATTCGTTTTTATGACACACTAACAGGTGCGAGCGAGGTCAGGGTTAGGAAGGGCCTTCTGACGCTGACCGACCCGCAGACCCACAATTACCTGCGTTTTACGCTGGATAAAAAGTAAGGACATAAAACGCTAAGCTGCATCGGCAGCGGCCTTGTCCGGTTCAGCCCGTTTTCGCCCGGCGAAAAACAAATACGAATACATCGCGATCCCGGTGCCGAGGCCGGTTGCGATCTTCACCACGGCTGGTAAGTCAGCGGGCGAGAGAAAGCCTTCGATTGTACCCGCAACGACCAAAAAACAAGCACATCCGATGACGACCCGTGCGGCCTCGATTCCTTTCTTTTTTAACGCTTGGGCACGAGTCAAATCGCCGGGATTTATCATTGCGTAACCGATCATCATCCCGGCTCCGCCGCAGAAGCAAATACAAGACAGCTCGATCACACCATGACCAACGACGAAAGTTGCGAGCAAATTACCGAACGGCGGATTGAGTGTATAACAGGCGCCAAATATGCTTCCAAGTCGAGAGCCCTCGAAGGCTAGATCGTAAAAAGCTCCGATCCCCAGAAGCGCGCCCAGAGCAAAAACACGGAACATAACTGTAATATTGTTTGTAAGAATACTGCTGGCAGCAATTTGATTCGCTTTGTTCGCTCGAAGCCACCATTGATTACCGGTTCGTATAGACTCGTCGATGCCCTCAAGTTGAACAAACTGCAGGAAACTTATATCGTGCCAGGTAGCAGCAAACCCGAACAATGCGAATACTACAAAAATGCCGATCGCGATCGCCATGTAACGCCAATTCCGGCGAAATGTCTGCGGCAGTTCCTTGGCAAAAAACTTGCCTAAGAGCGAGACGCCCTGGCTCTCGGCACGGTAAATTTTGCCGTGGGCGCGGATGACGAGGCTGTTGAGATAGTTGATCAGCTTGGGGTCGCGCGTCTCGGCCCGGGCAATAGCGAGATCGGCGGCGGCACGGCGGTAAAGCTCGCCAAATTCCCGCACCTCCAGGCGTGAAAGCCCGCGCAAGCCCCGCCCCACCTGCATCGAGAGCAGATCCTCGAGCCGCTGCCAGTTGTCTTTGTTGTCCGTGAGAAAACGATTCATTTGAATTTCGAGTTTAGATTTTGGATTTCGGATTTGCAATCCTGAATGTTAGAGATAGCAAATTGCTAATACCCGATCCAAAATCTAAAATCTAACTTCAACGATGTCAGACGAGGTCCAAAAATACCACGAGGAAGACGAGATCGGGACAAAATACGATCTCCACGTTGCCAGAAGGCTGCTGCGATATCTGCGGCCATACTGGAAGCTGGCGTCAGCCGCTCTCCTGCTGACACTTCTCACTAACATCCTCATCAGCACGCAGCCTTATTTTACAAAACTGGCCGTAGACGATTACATCACGCCTAGGCAAGTGGACGGGCTCTGGCTCCTTGTTCTCGCGTTTTTTGGGGTATTCCTCTTTCGTTTTATCTTCTCATATGTGCAGGAGATACTGCTCAATAATGTCGGCCAGCGGGTGATGTTTGACCTGCGGACCGAGCTTTTTACAAAGCTCCAGCGGCAGGAGGTCGCGTATTTTGACCGCTATCCAGTCGGCCGGATAATGACGAGGCTGACGTCGGATGTCGATGCGCTTAACGAGCTTTTCACATCCGGCGTTATAGATGTGCTGGGCGATCTGGTCGTCATTTTTGCGTATTTGGCATGGATGTTCGCTCTGAATTGGAAGCTGGCGGTCGTTTCGCTCGTGACCGTGCCGCTGCTTTTCACGGCGACAAACTGGTTTCGCAAACACGCCCGCAACGGCTTTGACCGTGTGCGTACCCGAAACGCCAAGCTCAACGCATTTTTGCAGGAATACATCTCAGGTGCACAAACCGTCCAGCTTTTTAACGCTGAGGGTAAGGCTCAGCGGCGTTTTGCCGAGATCAATGACGATTACCGCAACGCTAACATCGAGACGATCTTTTATTATGCGATATTTTATCCGATGGTCGATTTTATCGGCGCTGTTGGGATCGCGGTCGTCATATTTGCATTCGGTTACGAAACGATCAGCGGTTTTTCGGCCGTCGGCGCTGGTTTAACGGTCGGTGTTCTGGCTTCGTTCATCCAGTATTCGCTCCAGCTTTTTCAACCGATCCGCGATCTTTCGGATAAATTTAACGTCCTCCAGGCGGCGATCGTCGCGGCGCACCGGATATTTATTTTGCTCGACCGCGATATAGAAATTACTAGTCCTGAAAAACCAAAAAAGACGGGAAAGGCGGTCGGCAAGATCGAATTTCAAAACGTCTGGTTTGCCTACAAGGGCGAGGATTGGGTGCTAAAAGACGTGTCGTTCACTGTCGATCTCGGTGAGAGCATCGCCCTCGTCGGCCATACCGGTTCTGGCAAAACGACAGTGACCAATTTGATAATGCGGTTCTACGACGTGCAAAAAGGCAAGATCTTGCTCGATGGCGTGGATGTACGCGACTGGGATTTGCACGATCTGCGGTCGATCTTTGCGGTCGTGCTGCAGGATGTATTTCTATTTAGCGGCTCGATCGAGAACAACATCCGGCTGGGCAATGACGAGATCAACCGCGAACGTGTCGAATGGGCGGCAAAAGAGGTCCGTGCTGACGAATTTATTCAAAAGATCGGCGGCACATACGAATCCGAGGTCCGTGAACGCGGAGCCGGCCTCTCGGTCGGGCAAAAGCAGTTGATCTCATTTGCCCGGGCTCTGGCGTTTGACCCGACGATCCTGATCCTCGACGAAGCGACCAGCTCGATCGATACCGAGACTGAACAGCTCATCCAGCGCGCCGTCGAACGCGTGATGGCGGGGCGCACGTCGCTGGTCGTCGCCCATCGCCTCTCGACCATCCAAAAATGCGATCGCATCATCGTGCTCCATCACGGAGAGCTACGCGAAATGGGCACGCACAACTATCTTCTCGGACTCCGCGGTCTCTATTGGCGGCTCTACCAACTGCAATATTCCGACGAAAAACTCCACGTCACTGCCGACATCCCGCCGATGCGCGAGATCGAATCGGGATTTGCGGGCTGAGGTCTTAGCGTCTTTGCATTGAAAATCTATTCTTCGATTTTGACCCGGACGGGAGTATAATCATAGTTATAGGTGTATTGATGCTTGAGAATCCGATCCAAATAGAAACTGACAGCGATTGCCCTTGGGCGAGTCGCGCGATCAGCGTTGAACGCGTCGCGACGGCAAAGCTGCCGACAAGCGTGGGTGATTTTATGATCGCGGGTTACCGAAGCTTAACCAGCGATGAGGAATTTGTCTTACTCTACAAGGGTGAAATGAACGGCGAGATCCCGACCCTCGTCCGCATCCATTCGCAATGTCTGACCGGTGACGTTTTTGGCTCAATAAAATGTGATTGCGGCCCTCAGTTGCAAAAGACAATGGAAATGATCGAAAAGGAGGGGCGCGGAGCCATCGTTTATCAACAGCAGGAGGGTCGCGGCATAGGCATCATCAACAAGATCCGGGCATATGCGCTACAGGACGAGGGAGCGGATACGGTCGAGGCAAACGAGGAGCTTGGCTTTGCGGTTGACGCCCGCGACTACCAGCAATGCGCCGAGATACTCTTTGACCTCGGGCTATGCAAAGTCCGTGTCATCTCAAACAACCCGGAAAAACTAGCCGCATTGACGCGTGCTGGCTTGAGGATAGTCGAACGCATTCCGATCGAGGTCGAATCATTCGAACCGGCCGCCCATTACATGAAAACTAAGAAAGAAAAAATGGGGCATTTGATCAATTCCTGACCCGAACGGCCAATCTGGAAATTTAAGCCGCGATAAAGCGCAATGCTATCTTCACTTAGGCGAATTTTGGAGCACGTTTGACGGAAAGGATATATCGCGATTCGGTTCATAATATCATCCGCGTCAATACCGACACGGGCGAGGGGCGTTTGCTCGTTTCTCTGATCGACACGCCGGAATTTCAACGCCTTCGACGCATCCGCCAGCTTGGCCTCGCGTATTTTGCATATCAATCGGCCGAACATTCACGTTTTACACATTCGCTTGGTGCTTTCCACCTTGCCGCCAGGATGATCGCCAAGCTCCGACGCAGTTACACTATTACTGACGAGGCTCAAACCGCTGTTCGAGTCGCGGCTTTGCTCCACGACATCGGTCACGGGCCGTTTTCGCACGTTATCGAATCGATACTCGATTTTCATCACGAACAATTCACTATCGACGCAATTTTGAGCAGCGAAACCGAGGTTGGACGGCTGCTGAAAGCACACTCCGCAGAATTGCCTCTAAACGTCGCGGCGATCATTCGCGGCGATTTTCGCCCGCGTGCGCTTGCCCAGCTTGTCTCGTCGCAGCTCGATGTTGACAGGATGGATTATCTGCTTCGAGACAGTCTGATGACGGGTGCAAAGTACGGCATCTACGATCTAGAGTGGATCGTAAAATCAATCGAGATCAACGAAGCGGACGATCATTTATATGTATCGGCGCCCGGTATATATGCAGTCGAGGACTATTTGCAGGCTCGCTATTATATGTATCGGCAGGTCTATTTTCACCGGACATTGCGATCCGCAGAGGTGGTCTTACGAATGCTGTTGCGGCGTGCATTTTCTTTGTTTCAGAACGGCTCATCGGTTTGGTGCGCGGCTGGAACGCCGATGGAGCGGGTACTTGCGGGTGAAAAACTCACTCTCGCCGAACACCTCGAGCTAGACGACACCGATGTGATGCACAGCATAAAACGCTGGCAGCACGAGGACGATCCGACGCTCGCGGATCTGGCGAAAAGATTTCTGAACAGGCGTTTGTTCAAAGCGTTCGATCTCGATATGCCCGAGGCCGAGCGGCCCGGATTTGTCGCCGATGCGCGCCGGATGGTGGCGGGTGCGGGTTTTGATACGGAGTATTACTTTGTCGAGGACAAGGCGGGAAATGTGCCGTATTCTTTCTATTCAAAGGATGTTTCCGACCCCAAAAATCTGATATTTGTCGAAGAAGGCTTTTCGCGGCCCGCGATCCGCGAGATCTCATCGGTCAGCTCGGCCGTGCGCGGGCTTCAGGAAGGCTACCGTATTCACCGCATATGCTTCCCGGCGGAGTTGAAGGACAAGATCGCGGAACTCTATCACAAGAATTAAGACGCGGACATCCACGACTTTTGCCGATTCTGATTCCTGCGATACAATTTTTACGAAAACCGAAGACGACCCGCTCTCGCGCCGATAAAAATGATCTATTTTCGAGCCGTATTCAGACTGACCCTGTTCGCCTTTGCTACTTTTGGCATATATGGATTATTTCTCATTTGCCGTGTTTTTAAGCGCGATAAGGTCGCTTGGCGGCAAGTCACGTTCGGCCGATGGATACGCAGCTTTAACCGTATCTCAAAGATGCGGATCGTGGTGATCGGCACGCCGCCTGAGCCGCCGTTTTTCCTCGTTACAAATCACCTCAGCTATGTCGATATACCGGCTCTGCGGGCGGTGGTCAAAAGCGTCTTTGTTGCAAAAGCCGAGATACGGCAGTGGTTTCTGGTTGGCCGGATCGTGCGGGACATCGGCACCATTTTTATCAACCGCGAAAACCGGCGTGACATCCCGCGTGCCGGCGAGGAGATCATTGAGCGGCTCGACGCGGGCGAGGGCGTGACCGTCTTTCCTGAGGGGACCAGCACCCGAGGCGATGAGGTGCTGCCGTTTAATTCGTCTTTTTTTGAGTTTGCGGCACGGATCGACCTGCCTGTATCGTATGCGGCGATCAGCTACAGCACCGCCGACGGCGAGATACCCGCGAGCACAGCCGTCAGTTGGTGGGATGACACCGGTTTTTTCGCCCATATCTGGCGGCTGTTTAAGGTGCGCCAATACACGGCGACCATCACCTTTGGCGAGCAACCAGTACTCAATATCGACCGCAAAATTCTGGCAACGGAACTGCGTCAGCGGGTGGCGGATAAGTTTGTACCGGTTTTGTGAAATTGTTAGGCGCGGCATAAACTTTTTAGCATCTAACACGTATAGATCAAGAAACTTTTTTAGGAGCTAGTAGCAAAGAATGAATATTAGAATTTTTAGATTGGTAGCGACTCTTGCGGTCATGTTCTCGCTTTGGGGTGGAGCATTGGCACAGAGCAGCGGTTTTGACACGACTCGCATGGACCGCTCGGCGGACGCCTGCGACGATTTTTTTCAGTTTGCCAATGGGACTTGGGTTAAAAATACCGAGATCCCGCCGTCGCAGTCGCGTTGGGGCAGTTTCAGCATTCTGGCCGAAAACAACCGCGATCTGCTGCACGAAATTCTAGATAAAGCCGTCAAGGAAAAGGCTCCCGCCGGGAGCACTATACGGCTGATCGGCGATTTTTATGCGTCATGCATGGACGAGGCCGCGATCGAAAAGGCCGGCACTTCGTCGCTGGAGCCATATTTTAAACGGATCTCGGCGATCAAAACGATCGGGGATCTTAAGACACAGATCGCGTATATGCATAATTTAGGCGTTCCGGTCCTGTTTCGCATTAGCGGCGGTGCGGATGCAAAAGACAGCAACATGGTTATTGTCAATGCGAACCAAGGTGGGCTGACGATGGCAAATCGTGATTACTATGTCAAGGATGATGCGAAATCCGTCGAGATCCGCGGCAGGTTTGTCAATTATGTGACGAATATGTTCAAACTGCTCGGCGAAACGCCAACGGTCGCAGCCGCCGATGCTAAGGTCGTGATGGACATCCAAATGCGTCTTGCTAAAGCTAGTACCTCACCCGCCGATCTTCGCGATCCGGATAAGAATTACAACAAGATCAGCGTCACGGCCGCTCAAGCAATAATCCCCAATTTCTCGCTAACGGATTATATGAAAACACGCGGTATGCCGCCCGTTACGGAGATCGATTTCGGTCAGCCGGGCTTTTTTAAAGAAGTGAATACGATGCTTGCCGATACCCCGGTCGATAGTTGGAAACCATATCTCCGCTGGATGATATTAAACAACTCAACGGGTGCTACTCCAAGAGGCGGTACTGTAGCGGGATCTCTGCCAAAAGCGTTCGATGACGAGAGCTTTAACTTCTACGGCAAGGTTCTTTCGGGAACCAAGGAACAACAGCCACGCTGGAAACGCTGTGTCGCATCGACCGACGGCACGCTCGGCGAGGCCCTCGGAGCTGAATATATCAAGCTCAAATTTACACCCGAGGCCGAGGCCCGCATGGATCAGATGATCACAAATCTTTTTACGGCGATGCGGAGCCACATCAACGGTCTGACATGGATGAGCGCCGAGACAAAGGTCAAGGCCATTGCCAAGCTCGACGGATATAAACGAAAGATCGGCTATAACAAGCATCCCCGCGGCTACAAAGGCTTGACGATTGACCGGTCGTCTTACGCCGGAAACGAGATCCGTGCCCGGGCGTTTCAGACGGCTCGAAACGTCGCCGATATCGGCAAGTCGACTGACAAAACGCGTTGGGGCTTTACGCCGCCGACGGTCAATGCGTCATACTCATCAACCAATAACGACATCACATTTCCGGCCGGAATCTTGCAGCCGCCTTTTTATAACTCA
>JBBRQM010000083.1:0-12360 GCA_038226395.1 Pyrinomonadales bacterium
AAAAAGCTCCCCTCCTTACGAAGGAGGGGTGGCGGCGTTTCGCCGACGGGGTGGTTCTCTCATTTCTTGGGCTTTCGCAGTGTCACCAAGATCGCATCACCAACCTTTCGCTCGCCCTCCTTGTCCGACGGATGATTGACGACCTTGCCATCGAGAAACATCGTCGTCGAGCCGCCGCCATCGAGATTCATCGCGTCGGTCGCGCCGAGGCTCAGCAGATACTCCGCCAGGTCCTGCAAACCGATCCCGCCGCTCGATTCCGTCCGGCCATCGACTGTTATCATCAGAAACTTGCCGTCCTTGAGCTTTGCAACAGCGGTGCGCGGATGATTCCACTTCCGTCCCTACCGAACCAGTAAGAGAAATGACGAAGCCGTTCTTGGGGATCGCGGAATTGCCCGCGGATGTTTGGTATTCAACTATCGATTTTTTTTCATCACGTGGATTACGAACGATGATCTCGTCGCCGTCGGAATTGGTGAGGGTAGTTGCTCCGAATTCGGGCGTGTAAATAACGATATCTCCAGGTTTTCTTTCACAGTTCAATCTTGGCATTGTCGAGATCAAGTGTTTGCCATTATACAATGCCACTCGCACATTAAGATGCTCAATAGCAGTTTCCGTTCGTTTTGGTTTGTTGTTGATTTCTAAAGAAATTCGATTGTTTAAGCTTTCACTGAGTAGCTTATGGTCTATAATCAATACGCCTGCACTATCTCCGGCGAACAAACTCGTATCCAGCCTAAAAAATCCCGCATTTATTGCTGCGAATGCTCCATGCCGCGTGGCGATGGATGACGTTTTTTCGGTGCCGATGGCGGCGTCCTTGGCGTGGACTACATCGAGGCGGACCTTTGTCAGATCGAGGCGCAGGAGATTCATATTGACCTTGATGCCGCTGATCTCTTTTGTCACCTCGGCGTACTCGATGCCGTCTTTTACGGTCTTAAATTCCTGCGCGGGGAGATTCACCACAAAGGCACAAAGAGCACAAAGGATGGAGACCAAAAGGCGTGTTCGCCCAAATAAGCGAATGTTATTGCTAATAAGGGTAACTATTGTCATTTATCTTTGTGTCCTTCGTGTCTTTGTGGTGAAAATCTTTCCCAATTTCCCTTCCAATCATACGCCTCCAACCCTGAGAACCGTTTTTTGTAATCGTAATACGATTCGCCTTCGTAAGCGTAGCCGTGGTAGTAAAACTCCTTGCCTCTCTCCAAGGCAAACTCGATCTCTTTTAGCATTGAAAAAATACCGAGGCTGCGTGTAGTCTCATCAGGGTCAAAGATGGCGTAGATGCTTGAGATCGACGTTTCGCCGATGTCGAAAAAGCTGGCGGCGAGCAGATGGCCCTCGCGTGTGACGCGAATTTCCAGCCCAGTCGTCGGGGCGTTTGCAGGATCGCGTGAGAGAAAATCGTAGATAGTATTTGGAACGCCGCTCGTAAACCGCCGCTTGTGCTGCTCAAACAGGTCGTGCGTCTCCTGGCTGATCTCGATGGGGCGCATTTCAATATCGAGGTCATCGTTCCGTCGCAAAACGCGGCGTTGGCTTTTTGAAAATTTGAAATCGGCCAGACGAACTCGCAACGGTATCACGCGGCGTATTTCGTTTTCATAGACGCCAAGATTGTATCGAAAAAAATGAGTGCCAAAGTGCCGCCATGCGTCGGCGAGCAGTGCATCAAGCTGTGCCGGAGTTATTCTATCGGCGTAAAATTCTTCGTTTATGACTTCGAGCCGGTCATGTATCATGGCAAAATCAATCGCTCCAGCAAATTGACGGCAGTCAACTAGTGGCCGGAGTACCAATCGTAATCGCTTTCGGCCCAATAATCCCTTGGACGCTCGTTAGTAAATTCGATGCGGCCTATGCGTTTTAATTGCTTAATGCCGTATTTTGTGGTCGTAATCAGACGCAAAGGAGCCCCGTGCTCGGGTGTTAGCGGTTTGCCGTTCATTTCGTAGGCGAGCAAGGTTTGCGGGTGCAAAATGCTCTGCATATCCCAACCGACATAATAGCTGCGGTCAGGCGTGACGAGCGAGACGTACTTCGTCAAGTTTTCAGGCAGATTGTGCAAATTTGGTGTTTGACCTCTGATAAGATCAGGGAAAAACTGAGCGGCAAAATCCGAAAATCTCGCACCCGTCCAATTTACGATGACGCTCCAGCCCTCAATACATTTAAATTCGGTCGTCATCTCGACACGCGGCAGAGATTTGATGTCGTCCAAAGAATAAATCAGTCCCGGAACCGGAACATCCGGCACGGGCGGAGTGTCCAAACTTCGCGGCGCATTGTCGCCGGGAAAAGTAATACCCGCGGAATACTGCGAAAACTGCTGAGGATTTTGCAGACCAGTCACTTGGAGCTGCCAGGTTTTGGTATCCAATTCATTTTCCAAACCAATCATGCCGTTGACCCTTTCGCTGGCCATCTCGCGCGGAAATTCGGGGGCAAGTTCATTCTGAGAGAAAAATGTTTGACTCAGCTTTTCGTTAAATTCAAATGTTCTTCGCAGGAGGCGGTTCTTTGTTTCATCCGGCATCCACCGCCAGCCAAGTATGCCAGCGATGGCTGCCACTCCTCCGACGAGAAATCCGCGACGTGAGCGGGCAAACATTTTCCATTTGGCATCTTCGGCAGAAAGCGGCTCGCTCAAATAGCGGTATTCCTTCAAAACTGAGGCCGTGTTATTTGCATCGTCAGGAAACGAATCAACCGTCTGACCTATCCCAGCCTCAAACTCGCGAACCTTTTCCAGCAAAACTTTTTTATCTTCGCTCATGCTGCTGCCTCCTCTGTCGCTGTCGGCTCTGGTTTTGTTTCGGCGGCGTCAACGATGTCGTAGCCGGTGATCATCGAGCGAAAATTGGCCCAGCCTGCGAGTGCGACTTGTATAACATGCACCACAAAAAAGAGCACAAACATAATCATCAGCCAAAAATGCTCCCACCGGGCCCATTCGTAACCACCGAGCAGTGAGGTAAGCCATGAAAGTTGTAACGGCTTATAGATCGCGAGGCCGGTGACGATCGACCCGGCGCCCATTAGTATAATGCTCGTGTAAGCTATCCGTTGAGCGTCGTTATATTTCCCCTGAGGCGGCAATTTTTTGACGATGTGCGCGTCGTGCAGAGCGACAAGCGGCGCACGTTTTAATGAGCCCGGAACTGGAAGGATCGCACGCCATTCGCCCGAAACTATCGTGTAAATTATGTAGATCACGCCATTAACGGCGAAGAGCCACATAAAAAAGAAATGGAGCGAAATCCCTTCGGCGAGGCGGAATGGGATGCCAAGCGTTTCGTTAAACCATGCCGGAAAAAACTTGAAGAGTTCGTGGCCAAAGATGCGTATTCCAAAGACAGGATTTGCCCAATAGATCAATATCCCGCTCCAGATCATCATCGCCAGAAGCGGAAAATTTATCCAGTGCAGCCATCTCACGGCGAGCGGATGCTTGTTTTCCAGTTGTTTTTTCATATTTGCCTGCATCCAACCTTATACTACCGTCGAATTAGATATTGAGGGTAATACAATCAGCTTTTGATACAATTTAATAAATATCATGAAATACAAATTTATATTCGCCGTTTCCGCCGTTTTGGTTGCAGCTTTTATTGCGACTGCAATTGGCTGCGCCCGTTTTGCGTCATCAGGATCGCTTACAACTGTTCCGGTTTTGAATCCCAACCAATCTAATGATCCCACTTTCGTCTCCCTCGCGGCGGACGAAAATGCGGCGCCGGATGCGACCGACGTGCTGATCTCGGCGGCGAAAGCCAAGCCTGCTCCGGCATTGGTAGATGGTAAATGGATCAACAGCGAACCGCTCAAGACCGAAAATCTGCGGGGCCGCGTCGTGCTGTTGGATTTTTGGACATTTGGTTGTTACAACTGCATCAATACCTTGCCGGCATTAAAGGGCTACGATGCTAAATTCCGCAAGAAAGGCCTGACTATCGTCGGCATCGAAACCCCCGAGACCGAGCCGGAAAAAGATTTTG
The DNA here is from genome assembly GCA_038226395.1 of Pyrinomonadales bacterium. Classification (GTDB taxonomy): domain Bacteria; phylum Acidobacteriota; class Blastocatellia; order Pyrinomonadales; family Pyrinomonadaceae; genus OLB17. Next base: position 4,011 of record JBBRQM010000083.1, read on the forward strand.
ATAATTTAAGTCGGGCGGTCAAGCAGCGCGGGATCGATTACCCCGTTTTGACTGATTACAATAATGCTAATTGGAATGCATTTAAGGTTAATGCCTGGCCGACAATTATTATCCTGGACAAGGCAGGCCGCATCCGCTACACACATGTCGGCGAAGGTGCATATGACATGCAAGAAAGGGTGATCCAGACACTTCTTGCAGAGGGTGGGACCGAAACCGCTAATGCATCGGACGATGTATATGACGGTGTCGAGGTCGTTAAGACGGAGGCCGAATGGAAGCAGCAATTGACACCGGCCCAATACAACATCCTCCGCGAAGCCGGAACCGAGCGACCCTTTTCGGGCGAATATGCCAGCAATCACGACGACGGAGATTATTACTGCGCCGCCTGCCATCTAAAACTGTTTAGCTCAAAAACAAAATTCGAGTCGGGAACCGGTTGGCCGAGTTTTTATGAGCCGGTAAATAAAAAGAACATGATCGAAAAGACGGACTCGGCCTTTGGCATGGCGCGAACCGAGGTCCTATGCGCCCGCTGCCGCTCGCATCTTGGACACGTATTTAACGACGGCCCAAAACCGACCGGTTTGCGTTATTGCATGAATTCGCCTGCGTTGAAGTTTGAGAAGCACTGATTCAGATCCAAGCAAAGAATTAGCCGCAGATAAACGCAGATGACACAGATAACAGGAAATCTCCTTATTATCTGCGACATCTGCGAAAATCTGCGGCAAAAAATTCTTACCAGTTGACGCTGCCCTCTTTCGACGTGTCGATTTGAGCTAGCTCGACGCCCTCGTTGTAGAAGAATATCTTCATATTATCAAAGAGAAACTGGTGCGAATCGGGGTTTGAAACGTCAAGGCCAAAGTGGTTGATGAGCTGTTTTTGCTTTTCCTGCCACTCTTTCCAACAGTCCTTGCACATTTCAGAGCCAATCTGCTGTCCAAGTTCGGTCGGCACGGGCGCGTAGCCTAGCGGCTCGTTGCTCTGTCCACATTTTGCACATTTAAATTTATCGCTTCCAAATAATGCCATAGCTTGATTTTACCACAGAGAACGTGGTTATTTTGCACCGGCACCGCGAATTGCTTTGAGAACGTCCTTATCGCTCGGCCGGAAAAAGCCCGAGAAGGTCTGAGATGGATTCATCGACTGTCCGGCCCGCGGTGTCAAGCACTACGTGTTCCGAACCCCAAACTTCGTACTCACGATCCACTACGCCCTTCCAGTCCGGCAACTTTAATCCCGCAACATCCGTCTCGCGGGACTCGATACGCCGGCGATGCTCATCCATATCAGAACAGGTAATCTCTATTTCAACATAAGGCACCCTTGCCTGTCGCGCAACATCTATCCAAGCATCGCGGGTGATACTGAGAGGGTTAACCGAATCTGCAACAACGGAATTTCCCAGGCGAAGGTTGTCCAGTGCCAAACCGTATCCAACGGAATAACCGACGGATCCATCCCAGGTCATGCCAGAATTTCGAACTGCCTGTTCAATTGTATCGATCCGAATATAGAATGCGTTGCAATGACGGGCATGCGCCAGGGAAAGCGTTGATTTTCCTGTTCCGGGTAACCCGCCAAATATATAGAACATAGATGTGGTCACTTGAAATCCCGAATATCCTTAAAGGGCATTTTAGCGTCCGTAAAATCCGGCCGTTAGCAATGCGACGCCTATTCGTATTCCAGCTTATTCTCCGCTAAGAGTGTCAGGTATTTTGCGTCCACTTTTTGCCTTTATTTTAGCCGTCGCCATGCCTTTATTCTTTCCCTTTCGGGAATATTTATTGGTGATTTCGACAGGCGCCACTTTGCGGGCCAATGCCCATGTAAAATCCATCTCGGCATTAACGCTGGCCGTCGCCATCCGCGTCTCGCGCAGCATCAGTAAACTACCGTAAAACAGTGCCATTATGCCGGCAATCCCGATCACGATCGGCAGTATTTGGAAAAGGTGGATTTTTGTCAAAAACGCCGCGATGGCTATCGTCACGCTGGTCAAAATAAACGCTCCGAGGCCGTAATAAAAGGCGCTCATCGCCTTTTGCAGAATGCGCGAACGGCTCGTCACCTTGTCCAATAGATCGACGATCACCTCAACCCGCTCATCATAAAGAGGTATTTCATCGCGATCCGCATCATAGATCAGCTCGCCGAGCCGCACCTCAAGCTGGCGGACGCGATCAACCACCCGACCCAGCCGCGTCGAGGTCGAGAGCACGAGCGAACCCGTCGCCGAGATCAGCAATGCCGGCGTAACCATTGCCGTCAGAAACTCGATGGTCGAATTCAGCGCATTTGGATTTACAAAATCGCTATCCATATAATAAGAGACTATTCACCACAGAGACACGGAGGACACAGAGATGAAACCAAAAAAGTAAGATATTCATCTTATCTTAACTTTGTGTTCTCTGTGCCTCTGTGGTGAATTCTTGTCCTGAAACTCGCAACACCTCGGCGCCCATTCGCCCGGTCACCATATACCACATCATTTTGAAATCGCTGATAAATGACCAGAACGGAAAACGAAAACTGGCGGGTTTATTCTTTTCAATGACAAAATGCGCGAACCAGGCAAAGGCATATCCAACGACAAAGAAAATAGGAAAGAAATACCACTGCCCGCGAACTAAAAAAAATACGGCAAGTGTAATGCCTAATGACGTACCGACAAAATGCAAAATGCGGGTGAGCGGCAGGCTGTGCTCCGAAACATAAAATTCCCAAAATTCGGCGTAGTTTGTCGGGTTTGTCGTCATATTCGCCTCCCTTTTAGGCGAATACTAATACTTTATGCAGCTCGTTTCAATTCAATCTGAGGTTTTTGCTCGTCAAAAACACGGATGTCGGTCGCAAGGCCAATTTTTTCGAGTATGCGGATCGCGATCCAGTTCATATCAAACTGATACCATCGCAACCCGTGACGCGCCGAGGTCGGCGACATATGGTGGTTATTGTGCCAGCCTTCGCCAAACGTTAGCAGGGCAACAAACCAGTTATTGGTCGAATCGTCACCGGTATCAAACGGCCGCGAACCGTAAATATGAGATAGCGAATTCACAAACCAGGTCGTGTGCCAACCGACGACGACGCGGGCAAAAACACCCCAAATGACCATTGTCCAACCACCGATCGCAAATAAAACAAAGGCGGAAATAATGATCGGGACATAATAGAACCGCGCGATCAGCACATGCCACTTATCTTTCAACAGATCTGGAACATACTTTTTGAGCGTGGCGGCATCGTGATCCTGCGCCGTTCCCCAAACGATCCAGACCATCTGTGCCCACCAGAAACCTGATTTGGTCGAATGCGGATCTTTGTCCGTCTCGGTAAACGCGTGGTGAATACGATGCGTTGCCACCCATTTGTCCGGCGAATCCTGAATCGACATCGTCGCGAGCGTGGACAATGTATATTCGAGCCATTTGGGCGCCTTAAAACCGCGATGGGTCAATAGACGATGCCAGCCAAGCCCAACACCAAGGCTTCCGACGAGCCAATTGCCGATGATGAGCGCGGCGACATTTTGCCAGCTAAAGGTAAATAAAGCCGCAATCGCCAAAAGGTGAAATGACGCAATTATCGTGACATTTTTCCAGTTGATACCGGTGCGCTTGCTTTCGAACTCGAGGACGTTTTGCATTAAAAATTTATTAGAACATTAAAATACTACTTTCTTAGGGTAACAGTTCGGTGAGACGGGAAATGTAAAAGTTGGGTAATAGTTGATATTTTTGTTTGCGGAGGAGTACGGGGCGACTGACTATTTTCTGCTATGATGTCCCCGCTCCCATGGCTCGATCTCGCCCGGAATGACTTGAAATAAAGGGTGCGTCTCTGGATCTGTCAAGTTCTGCCAACGTTCATAGATCGACGGGCTGCGCGACGACAACTTGCCAAGCAGATGCCGCCATTCAAATTTAACCTGTTCCGATGTAGCCGCAATCTGCGTAATATCATGCGTAGGCACGATCTTATTCCGGTCGAACGAGTAGCCGCGCGACAATGATTCTTCGAGTACTCCGGTAAGATAACTATCAATTGCGGATCGAGGATCTTGATGCAACCGAAACCGTTCAAGCTGCGGATGATTTTTGTATCCGCGCGTTTCGCCGCGTAAAACGGCCCGGGCAAGCAAAGCCTCACGCCACAGCGCCACAAGACCCTGCGGATCGAGATATTTAGGGTGCAATGTCCAGAGCCGCATTTGTTACTGGCTTTCCGCGATACCTTTCAGTTTGGCATTGCGGCTGGATTATTTCCACAAAAGCCTCAGCCCGTCGGTTTTGAATCGTTCAAACTCGCGGTCACCGCTTATGAGTGTCATCTTCCGCGAGATCGCCTGCCAGATCAACATCCGGTCGAAAGGATCGAAGTGAGTGTCCTCGGATAAATTTTGCTGTGACGCAGCTTCCTCAGCTCCGAGATGGATAATGAAAAATCCCATATTTTGAGCCTCGTCGATCAGATCGATAGCCGTCTTGCCTCCGACATTGAGTCTTTGTGCGCGAAGCTTGATCCCTATCTCCCAAAACGTAACGGCACTAACAAACACTTCAGCCGAAGTATTCTCGATCACCGTCCTGATTAGCTTCGGAAGGCGATCCGATTGGCCGTACGCCCAAAGAAAAGTATGCGTGTCGAGAAGGTATCTCATCCGCGAAGATCAAGTAGTTCCTCATCGGTCATTTTGAAGTTGTCGGCGAAAACGATCTTGATTTTTCCGTTCATTATGCCGATCTTCCGTTTTTTCTTCTTCTCTTGTTTTTTTGGCGGGTTGATCTCGGCAACGAGCTTTTTACTCTTACCATAAAGGATGCCAAAGCTCTCGCCCTGCTGCACCTTTTCAAGCACTTCCGAAAACTGCGCTTTGAATTCTCCGACGGGTAGGCTTTTCATAAGGAAATGATAACATGTTTTCTTGACAAGTTGACAAGAAAAGTGAATTCATTGATTTCTAGTTCAATTATCATCTCCTGTCTGCTCATCTATTTTTAAGGCTTGATACTGTTCGCGAGTGATATTACGGTAGGGACTTCTGTCCTTTCTATGAACACCAAAATTTTCAAAACCGGGAACCAAACGAATTTGTTTCAATTGGATCGGTTTATTGAGAATGCTTATACTTTCTTTTTCGAATTGATTGCTCCACGGGTAGGCCTTTGATTCGTCTACTTCGTCAGGGCCTACTACCTTTGCGATTTCGATCTCGACGGTTATCGCTTTTCTCGTCCTGTCATAGAGCAAGAGTTTGCGCCCAGTCCCGTCAAGTTCTTTGTAAAATCTGGGTGTTCGCCATTCATCCCAGACACCGTTTTTCATTTCATCTAAGTATTTGTCGGCGAAAACCTCAGATTCATGGCCGAAGTTTATCTTTTGGATGATTCCCGCAATATCTCGCTCGAAAACCATGCGGCTAATCTGGGTAAGAAACTGCTTTATGATCTCGGGTAATATCCCTTCCTTTTCACGAGAAAACTCTTTGAGAAACCTGTATACCTTTCGCCATTCAATATGAACAATTTCTTTCTTATCAGAACAAAACTTCTTTATGTACAGACTCTGAGAATCATCCGGGGTTAGGAGCACTAGACGTCGCAAACTCTCAGGCTGCTGGCTGAGTTTTAAGAGATGGGAGTTTACCTGATCCTCACGAAGCGTTCCGGAAAAGATCTTAGTCTCGAACCAGATACAGCCATCGGCACCTCTTATTCCCGCATCCGCCGTTCCATCGGTATTCGACAAAACATAGAATTTTCGCTCTTTGGTGTCGCCAAAAACTGGAAAGTTGAGAACATCACGAAAGAAGTTATCCACCAAAGGCTCATTGTCAAGAGTGGACAAGGACAGAATCGAAATAAGCCCGTTAGTAAAAGCATTTTCCTCTTGCTTGTATCGCTTGAAAATATTAACTGTCTTCATCTCTTCCATCTTTTAAATTATTGGTATGCGATAGAACCTTGGATTGGGATCCGTGGCGTGTTTCTCATTACAAATTCAATCAGCAAATGCCACGCTCAGTTGTTTTAGTTTCACCGAATCGCTAATGTCGATGTCGTCGATGCCCTCTCGGTTAATGTAGTTATACAAGATGTCACGCTGTTGGGGGGTGAAACCGGCTTCGCGGATCTGGTATCTTAGGTCGCGTTCGTTTGCCTCGACGTGTGCGCCGGCAGCGGAGACTACGTTTTCTTCGATCATGATGGAGCCCATGTCGTCGGCTCCGAAACGTAAAGAAGTCTGGCCGAGTTTTAGGCCTTGGGTGAGCCAGGAGGCTTGGATGTGCTGGATGTTGTCGAGAAACAACCGCGAAACAGCAAGCATTTGCAGGTAGTCGATGCCCGTCGGTTCTTCTTTGATCTTGCGTCCCAATGCGGTGTTTTCGCGTTGGAATGTCCACGGAATAAATGCGGTGAATCCGCCGGTTTCGTCCTGAACATCGCGGACACGCTGCAGATGCCGGACGCGGTGTTCGATGCGGTCACCGATGCCGAACATCATCGTCGCCGTCGAGATCAATCCAACCTTGTGTACGGCCCGCATCACGTCGAGCCATTCCTGTGTGTTGCATTTGGTTGAGACACGGGCACGCACCTCGTCGTCGAGAATCTCGCCGCCGCCGCCGGGCATTGAGTTTAGGCCAGCATCTTTCAAACGCTGCATTATCGTCACGTAATCGAGCTTTGAGATCAGCGAGATGTTGTGTATCTCGGGTGGTGAAAAGCAGTGAAGCTGAAATTTAGGGTATTTTGCGTGGAGAGTCGAGAGCAAATTCTCATACCACTCGATATTAAAATCCGGGTGCAGACCGCCCTGCATCAGCACGCCTGTGCCGCCGAGAGCTATTGTTTCGTCGATGCGTTTGCATATCTCTTCGATCGAATGAACATATGTGTCGGGCTTTCCCGGCCTTCGATAAAACGCACAGAATGTGCAGACGACGTTGCAAACATTGGTGTAATTGATGTTGCGGTCGATTATGTAGGTTACGATGTTGCCGGGATTCTTCCGCTGGCGTATCTCGTCAGCCGCGAGGCCAATGCGGACAAAATCTTTTGATTCGAGAAGCGCGGTTGCATCCTCGGCGGTTAGTCTCTCGCCGTCGAGGGCTTTGTCCAAAATTGGCTGGATAGATGTTTCCATTACGTGACTTCTGTATAATTTTAACAAAATCGGGGACTAAAGTAAGATTCTAACGCGGATTTGCGCGGATCCTAATACTGGACAAATGGCGAGATCGCAAAAACAGATCGTTTTTAAGACAGAGCTTGTTAAATCGACCACAGGTTCGGGCTGGCACTTTTTGTTGGTGACTAAGGACCTTGTAGATAAATTTGGCTTTGAGGGCAAATTTCGGCGGGTTGTTTGCAAAATCAACGACGGCGAGAGTTTTCAATGCGCCCTGATGCCGTGGGGCGATCTGTTTTACATCATCGTTAACCAAAAGAAGCGCGTCGGCCTTACGGCCGGCGACACAGTAAAAGTCACCCTCGAAAAGGACGAGAGCAAATACGGCCTGCCAATGCCCGAGGAATTTGAAGAAGTACTCAAACAAGACCCCGACGGCGACCGTATGTTTCACGCTTTAACCGAGGGAAAGCAACGGTCGATCCTTTATCTGCTGGCAAAGCCAAAAGACATCGATATGCGTATCCATCAGGCATTGTTAATCGTTGACCACCTAAAGGAAAACGAGGGCAAAATCATAGACAAAAAACTTTACGAAGAGCTAAAAAGGCCAATGTTTTGAGCTTAGATAAAGACGAGCGGTTTATTTTCGCCGATCAAGCCGTTTTTTTCGGCCAGCTTGAAATACAGTTCCATACCCTGACGCATCGATTCGTCGATCGAATACGAGATGTTTTGCGAGAGGTATTTCCTCATTTCGTCGCGGCCCAGACGTATGTCTGTTTCGTAATTGGCGGTGATCTCGTCGAGATGTGCGAGGCCTTCATCGCGGGCGGCGGCAAAAGCGATCTCGCATTTATCCTGGCGGGTCATCCACATTGCAAAGACAAAACCGAGGCCCGTGTATTGATGCCAGAGTTCGGCCAAATCGAATGTGCGGTATCGGGCGGGAACGCGAGTGTGAACGAGCGTGCCTTCTGAGTTAAATGCACGCTCCTTTACAGTAGCGTTTCCGCCCGTTGTGTCCCCAATCAAGAGAGCGGGGTCGCCGATCAGCAGAGCGCAATCCGCACCAGACAGCATTGCATCAATATTGGGCCGAGCATCAATCCACATCGGCTCAAAGCCGAGAAATTTGCGAAAGATGATCTTTGTCAGAACGACCGATGTTCGAGACGACGTATCTAGGGCTACCGAG
>JBBRQM010000084.1:0-12343 GCA_038226395.1 Pyrinomonadales bacterium
CCATTTTTTGCCGCAAGATTCAGCAGGCGCTTATCGGTAAAATTGTGATGTGGTATTAATGCCAATGTCGGCAGGCCGAGATGCCGGCTGACGTCGTCAGACGTTCTCACGGAATCGTCAAGATAATCCATCAAGAACGCAAGGCCGATACCCGCTCCCAACGAAAGTATAAGTGCGACGAGTATGTTTCGCGCTCTCTGAGGGCCGATCGGCGAGGTAGGCGTGATCGCTTTGTTATGGATCGTTATGTTATTGGGGCGCTCGGTCGAAAGAGCGAGTTCCTGCTCTTTTTGACGTTGAATATACGTATCGAGCAGACTCCGGTTGGATTCGATCTCGCGTTTGAGGCCGGTGAGTTTTGTCTCGGCCTGTCCCTCGACATTTGCCTTACCGGCAGCCTTGTCGTAAAGAGCCAGTTGGCGAGCCTCACGCTGCTGGGCTGAGGCAAGCTGTGATTTAAGACTGGCGAGGACCTCGCGTTCGGCATTCTTTTCGAGCTTAGTGCCCTCGGAGGTGATCTTTTCGGAAACCTCCTTGTTAACTCTTATCTTTTGAGCCTCAAGTTCCCTGATCCGGGCCTCCTCTGTTTTGACGTCTTTATATTGGGGGGTGTATTTTGCCAGGAGAGATTGCTTCTTTTCCTGTGCTTCATTGATCTTGCGGTCGATGTCTTCGATTCGCTTTTCAAGGTCGGCCTGGCGTTTCAGATTCTGGCTGCGGGCGTCCTGTATGGCTTTGTTGTCGCCTACTACTGAGAGAATATCGCCCTTTTCACCGGCGCTGAGCGCGGCGGTGTACATTCCCTGGAGCTTGCCGGTCTCGTTTTGAGCTTCGCGCCACTGCGTCAGCAGGCCCTGGAGATTATTTGCTCTAAGATCGCTGCCTTTATCCTGGAGCGGCAGGTTGCTCGAGCGCATTGCCTCGATCTGTTCATTTTCATCTTTGGCAATCGTCGCTTTTAGATCTTCAATCGATTTCTTAAGATCCTCATATGCCAGCTCTGCTCCTTGAGTGGCGCGTTCGGCATCCTCTTTTTTGAAGAGCTCCGCGACTTTGTCGGCAACGCGTGCCGCAAGGACTGGGTTAGGATTGGTTATGCTGATATTGACTATATTTGTGTGTTCGACGGGATCAACCTGAAGGCCGCTCTGAATATTCGCTGCATAAAGGTCGGCACGTGAATTTTCCTCAGGCGTCAATTGCTCCTGGCCGCTTTTGTTCGAATCTGGCGACGAATCGCTCACGACCGGCAAGGAATTCTCTGAGTTTTCAACTTTTTTTGATCCGGAAAAAAGGGATTTTAGAGATGCGAGGAGTCCGCGGTTTTGCTCACCCATCAGAGTTGCATCTCGCTCGAGCCCGAGAGCAATAACGACGCGTTTCATTAAATCCTGATTTTTAAGCAGTTGAAGCTGAGTATTAAGGTAATTCTGGTCATACCCAAAATTGATGTTGACCGAGTCTTTTTTTGTAACTTCGGGTTTGGGCGGTTCGACGATTATCTCGGTTTGGGCCAGATAAATCGACGGCTGGCGATATGAATAAAAAGCAACGGCGGCCGTTACAAGTATCGTGATTGCGAGAATAATCGGCAAACGCTTGTATATTATGTTGAAATATTGCCGTAGTGAGCGTTTGCCCTGGAGAGTTTCGTCGTCATACCCGACCGAATAACCAACGTATTCATGTCCGAGCTGTAAATCTTTTGTAGCTGGTAAAGGCGTCAGCCGCTGATCGTTTTCCATACCCTTATATAAATCCCGGTCCCCTTGCATATCCTAATTTTCCGGGACGAACTTGTTTTATAACATATTCAGGCCAAATTTTCATTAATTTGTTGGGTACATTGTTCAATTTTAGCGCTTTGATACCCTCAAAACCTGACTTGAGCGGCCATTCCGTCTTTGTGCGGGCAATGGGGCCAATGATATATTAATCATTTGCCATTATCAGGAAATAATGGGTGATAAAGACTAATTATGACGGTATTTTCCGAAAATGGCCACGACGGATCGCAATACAACATGGAACTCGGCATCGAGGGATTTCGATTCCAGGATCTTTTTGACGCGTCGAGGCTGAAAGATCTGGCTGATCTTTTTTACTCAGAAATTAAGCCTCACGATAATATTTTGCATTCCGCGTTGACGAAATATATCGCGTCTGGCGGCGTCGGATACGAGCGAAAGGTCGAGTCAAAAATACTGACCGACGCGGCGCCGTATCTGTCGGATTTTATTGCGCGGCTGTTTAAGATCAATGATGACCGTTCGGAATTGGAACAAAATATCCTCTTCCAAAACCCGGTCTGGAAATTCAAGTTTTTTGTCCAGCGCCGGGCTATAAAAAAATACAAGGCCGACAGACTGGCGCTGCTCAACGAGGGCGAGCTATGGATCGCGGTGATCGAGCTGCGAAATGCAGCCTTTGACGAGACTTTGGTGCACGACGAGGAACTCTCAATCGCCGAGATGACTTGCCGCCTTATGGACGCCGACGAAACTCTCTCGGGCGACGGCGATGCGAGCGCATCAGTAAAAGAAACTGTAGAACGCGTTAACGCAGCTTATGAAAAGCTAAAAGATGCGGCGTTTGGCCGGCTATATTCACAGTTTATCATCGAGGAGGAAGATGCGACGGGCGACCTGCTCGTAGTTCGTGCCGCTCTGCGCATCGTCGAAGCATGGGCGGCTGCGGCTTTTTTCAACAAAACAAAAATGTGGTACAGTTTTAAAACGCCGCACGGCCTCGATTACCAAAATCTCGTCCATCTCATTCATCCCGAACCGGAAGTGCCAAACATCATGCGCGGAGCCGAGGCAGAGTTGCGCCACCGCGATGGATTTAAGCTGACGGATGAGCGCGGCACGATGCGCGACGCTCTGTTTGAGATTGACTACTGCCTCATCTGTCACGAGCGGGAAAAAGATTCATGCTCGACCGGTCTGCATGAGCCATCCGGAGAGGTAAAACGCAATCCACTCGGCATCAAGCTCGAGGGCTGCCCGCTAGACGAAAAGATCTCGGAGATGCATCTGCTAAAAAAGCAGGGCGATTCGATCGGTTCGCTGGCGCTGGTAATCATCGACAACCCAATGTGCGCCGGAACCGGGCATCGCATCTGTAATGACTGCATGAAGGGCTGCATTTTTCAGAAACAGGAGCCTGTTAACATACCACTCGCCGAGACCGCGACGCTGACAGACGTACTCGACCTGCCATACGGTTTTGAGATCTACAGCCTGCTGACCCGTTGGAATCCGCTAAACGCAAAAAGCCCATATTCACTGCCCTACAACGGCAAAAACGTGATGATCGTCGGTCTCGGCCCGGCCGGTTACACGCTCGCGCACTACCTTTTGAACGAAGGTTTTGGCGTCGTTGGAATTGACGGTCTCAAGATCGAGCTGCTACCCAACGACTGGACGGGAAACCACGGAAAGGAATGCCCAAAGCCGATCAAGGATATCAGTGAGATCACCGAGGACTTGGACGAGCGTATTTTGTCCGGTTTTGGCGGTGTTTCTGAATATGGCATCACAGTCCGTTGGGACAAGAATTTTCTGACGATGGTGCAGTTGATGCTGACGCGGCGAAAGCGGTTTCGAGCATACGGTGGGATCAGATTTGGCGGAACGGTGACGATCGAAGACGCGTGGAATTTTGGTTTTGACCATATCGCGATCGCTACCGGAGCGGGTCGGCCGACGATCGTGCCGATGAAAAACAACCTCATTCGCGGCATCCGCCAAGCGTCCGATTTTCTGATGGCGTTGCAGCTAACCGGTGCATTCAAAAAGGATACGCTGTCTAATTTACAAGTCCGTCTGCCGGCTGTGGTTATAGGCGGCGGCTTGACCGGCATCGATACGGCAACCGAGCTGTTTGCGTATTACCCTGTGCAGGTCGAGAAAATGCTCGCGAAATATGAACAGGTAGTGACCGAATTTGGCGAAGATACGGTCGTCGAGAATTTTGACGAGGAAGAGATCCGCGTTTTGCAGGAATTTCTGGAACATGGGCGTGAGATCCGCACAGAACGTGCGCGGGCGGCGGCAACCGGTGAAGAGCCGAATTTTGTGCCGCTCGTGCGTGGATGGGGCGGCGTTTCACTTATTTACCGCAAGCGTTTGCAGGATTCTCCCGCATACCGGCTCAATCACGAAGAAGTGCAAAAGGCGCTCGAAGAAGGCATCGATTTTATCGAATGCATGAACCCCGCCGAGGCCGTTCCGGATGAATATAATGCGGTCCGGGCGCTCATATTCGAGCGTCTGAATTACGTCGCGGAGACCGGAAAATTTGAAAACAGCGGCGAGATGCACGAGTTTCCTGCTCACACGGTCTGCGTCGCGGCCGGCACCTCGCCAAACGTCATTTATGAAAAAGAAAAACCCGGCACCTTCAAAATGGACGAGTGGCGGCAGTTTTTCCAGCCGTTCAAAGTCGAGCGCAGCGGTGACGGCAAACTCCACGTCGTCGAGACGGCAAAAGGCGAGACCGGGTTCTTCACGAGTTACGAATCGGATGGCAAATTTATCAGCTATTACGGCGACAATCACCCGAAATATGCCGGAAACGTCGTCAAGGCAATGGCGTCGGCGAAGTTTGGCTACGAACGCGTCGTCGAACTTTTTGCCGATGAGCTTGCGACACGCGGGACGTTGCCACAAACTGAGCGGGATGCGATCTTTGACAATCTCGAAGCAACCCTCGACGAGCAATTGAGAGCTTATGTCGTCAAAGTTGATCGCCTGACACCGACTATCGTCGATGTGATCGTCAAGGCCCAGCTACAGGCGAGAAAATTTGAGCCGGGACAGTTTTACCGTCTGCAAAATTTTGAGACTTCGGCACCGGTCATCGATGGAGTGCGGCTGATGATGGAGGGCCTTGCTTTGACCGGCGCGTGGGTTGACGAAGAAAAAGGTTTGCTCTCAATGATCGTGCTTGAGATGGGAACATCGTCGCGGCTCTGCTCACTGCTAAAAGAAGGCGAGGAAGTTCTCGTTATGGGACCGACCGGCTCGCCGACCGAGATCACTGAAAACGAGACGGTTTTGCTCGCCGGCGGCGGTCTTGGCAACGCGGTTTTGTTTTCGATAGCGAGAGCTTTGCGTGCGAATAATAACAAAGTCGTTTACTTTGCCGGTTACAAAAACGGTGGTGATCTTTTCAAACGCGAGGAGATCGAAAACGCCACCGATCAGATCGTCTGGGCGACGGATTTTGGCGACGAGATTATGCCGCATCGTCCCTCGGACGCACATTTTCGCGGGAATATTGTTCAGGCGATGATCGCCTACGCCGAGGGGCGTTTGGGGACGCAAACTATTGATCTGCAAGATGTTGACCGCATCATCGCCATCGGCTCTGACCGGATGATGAACGGAGTCCGAGAGGCAAGGCATACAACTCTAAAGCCATACTTAAACGAAAAACATACGGCCATTGGTTCGATCAATTCGCCCATGCAATGCATGATGAAAGAGGTCTGCGCACAGTGCCTGCAACGCCATGTCAACCCGCACACCGGCGAGGAATTCTGGGTCTTTTCATGCTTTAACCAGGACCAGCATCTCGATTTTGTCGATTTCAAAAACCTCAACGAACGCCTGCGGGCGAACAGCATTCAGGAAAAGCTGACCAATCTTTGGCTGGACCGTGTATTGACTGGAGCGAAAGCATCTCTGCTTGCATGAGGGCGAAGCCCGAAGAAGAAGGATTATACCGAAGGAACCGTGCAGTAACATTCAGAATTAAGGATTTTTGCACTGCGGTATCTCATCAATTTCTTTTTCTAAGATAATGGGTGATAGCGCGCACATTAGCCTACCCCGCTTGTCCTTTTCACCTTCTTTTGTATCAAGACGGACAAAATCAGGAAACGTTAGAAGCATCTCTCGTGACGTGCCATTGTCGTAAAAGCTAAGAAAACCGATATATCCAGGAAGGATGTCTGCAGGTGTATCCTTAGCATTCATTGGTTTCGCCTGTTCCCAGGAAGACGCAATCTTAAAGAGAGCGTCGTAAGCATTTGGCTTTATTTCCTTCTTATGAGTGTGTTCAGCAATCTTCTCGACAGAATACCAATCAGATTGAACGGACTCCCAATAATATGCTTGAGAATTTGTTCGGACGAGCCATACAGTACTGCGCTCGCCGGCATGAAAGGCCGGATACTCGATCAATATTGAAGAGATAATAGGTTCGCCTTGCCATTTTGTTATCCAGTCCTTTGCAGGGGATTGATGATATGTAACAAGCCAATTTCTTATCCAATCCTTTGGACCAATATCATTTTTTTCAAGAATCGAGGTATATGTTAGATCCCAGCCAAAGGTGGATTTGGTCGACTGAGCACTACTAACGTCACCGCGCCGGTTTTTGATCGGCATCGACGACAGATCGTGAGAGTCGTTCGATGAATAACCGGTTAATTGGCAATGAGGTCCGGCCCGATATCTGCTAACGATGGACAGCCGCAAAGCGCCATGGCGTTGTCGATCTCGCGTTTCAGGATGTCTAAGACCTGCTCAACACCCTCTTGGCCCGCAACCGCTAGTCCCCACAGAACGGGACGCCCGACCAGGACGGCGCGTGCTCCCAAGGCAAGCGCTTTCAAAACATCGGTGCCGCGCCGGACACCGCCATCGACCAGAACTTCAACGTGGGAACCTACGGCAGCCACGACCTCCGGCAATGCTTCTATGCCCGTGATCGCAGTGTCCAACTGCCGGCCCCCGTGATTGGAGACGATCACGCCCGCGACCCCGCAATCAAGCGCCCGCCTGGCATCATCCCCACGCAAAATTCCTTTGACCCAGACCGGCAATTTCGTGATCGAGATCAGCCATTTCATGTCGTCCCAACTAAGCGACGGGTCAATTTGCTCGTTTATATAAGACTGGATCGCCGCCGCCTCAGTGTTGTGAAGCCCCTCAAAGTTTTTCATTGTCACGCCGGGGGGTAACTGCAGCCCGGTTCGCATAATATTCTCGCGGACGCCCAGCACGGGTAGATCGACGGTTAAAACAAGCGCCCGGAAACCTGCGGCGGCGGCTCGCTCCACGAGACCTTCGGTGATCTGCCGATCCTTGTAAACGTATAACTGGAACCACTTCGCCGTTTCCACCGCCGCCACCTCTTCGATCGAGCAAGTGGATAAGGTGCTCAGACACTGAATAATACCTGTGTTTTTGGCTGCCCAGGCAATCGCCACTTCGCCGTCAGGGTGGGCCAGCTTTGCCATTGCCGTCGGCGCAATGATGATCGGCGCGGCAGTGGGGCAACCCATGATCGTCGTATCAAACAAGCGATTGCTGACATCTACCAGCACCCTCGGCCTCAGCTTGATACGGCTGTACGCAGTGACATTGTCCCGCAGGGTGATCTCATCACATGCGCCACCGGCGTAATAACCGAAGAATGATTCCGGGATCCTGGCCCGTGCCTCGCGTTCGTAATCCGAGATATTAATTAATTCCGTTATATCCATCTTATTAGACTACTGACTCTAGTTGCATTACTGCTTCAATCCTTCCAACCAGGAAATCACGCCGATTTTTGATCGGGATGGGCGATAGGTCGGGAAGATCGTCTATTTCTAAAATTCCCAGTTGATGCAATATCTCGACTGCTACTACGGGGCGGGCACGGTTGTCGTCGCCGTCCTCGATCTTGAGAGCGATTCCGAGGCCGGTCGGCCATTTTTCGGACGGCAGGACGCCGCAGAGCCAGACGCCGTCGGCGCCGACCTTTGAAATGATCCGACCGGGCGCCGCCTGCATCATTATCGTGTCGAGACGGTCGGTGCCGCCGATTAGTTCGGGATATTTCATCATTGCCGAGACGATCCGCGAACAGGCGTTTTGCGTTACGTCCGGGAATCGCGACGGAGCAATTAGGTTAACAAAACTCTTTGCCATTGCCGCTACGGACACTGCAAAGTTTGGAGCGGCGCAGCCGTCGATGCCGATAGAGATCTCGTCCTCAGGTATGCCGGTAAAGTCCGAAACGCATCTCAGAATGCGTTTTTGGACGCGGCTTTCCGGCAGCTCGTAGGTCTCGATATCGGCGCCGATATGCTTTGCCAGCGCGAGCATTGCCGCATGTTTGCCGCTGCAATTGTTGTGAAGCTGCGTCGGAGCTTCGCCATCGCGGATTATGCGTTCGGCCTCTGTAGCGTAAAAAGGCGCATGAACTCCGCATCTCAGATTGCTCTCGCCGAGGCCGATCTTGGCGAGCATCTTTACGACCCGCTCGACGTGCATTTTCTCGCCCGAATGCGAAGCGACCGACATCGCAATCTCATCGTCGGTAAACAAAAAAGCATCGGCCGCCCCGCTGGTGAGAAAAGGAATAGCCTGAAATGGTTTCGACGCCGAGCGAAAAAATGTAACGGTCGACGGATCGCCGAGGGAGGCGACCGTATTGCCTTCGCCATCGATCACGATCAAATGACCGCGATGGATTGATTCGATAGTTTCGCCGCGAATAACACGGGCTAGAATATCAGATGACATACATTTGAAAACTAATTAGCCGGGAAAGGGTACAAAATACGCAAGTTTTGGTTCTATTTTTGCGCCTTTTGTACCTTTTCGCGGCCATAATTTGCGGCGCCGAGCATCGCTCTTGCATTTTCGCGGGCCGCTTCGGTGATTTGTTCGCCGGCGAGCATCCGGGCGATCTCCTCGATCTGCTCGACGGCGTTGAGTTCGCGGACAGTAATAGTCGTCGCGCCGGCGGACATTTGCTTTTCGACAACAAAATGCCAGTCGGCTAAGGATGCGATCTGCGGCTGATGCGTGACGCAGAGCACTTGCTGCATGGCGGCCAGATCCTTCAATTTACGACCGACGGCCTCGGCAACGCGGCCACCAATACCTATATCGATCTCGTCAAAAACCGATGCCCTTTCGCCCGTGTGCTCTTTGGCCGTAGTTTTGAGAACGAGCATAAGACGCGAGGCTTCGCCGCCGGATGCGACTTTGGCGAGAGGCTTTGGCGACTCGCCCGAATTTGCGGAAAAATAAAATTCCGCGCGGTCAAACCCGTCAGCAGTAAATGCAGTATCTTCATGGCCTCGCGACTCAATCCGCACCTCAAATTTTGCTTTTTCAAGGGCGACGGCTTCCAGGTTTTGCTCGATTTGTTTTTCGAATTTGCGTGCGGAGCGTATGTGCTCGGCGCTGAGTTTTAAGGCGGCGGCGGTGTAAACTTCACGGAGATCGGCAAGCTGTTTTTGCAGCTTCTCTTCGCGAAACTCGGCAGTTTCGATATTTTCAAGCCGTTTTTCGGCGTCTGACAAATGCGCGGCTACAGATTCCAGCGATCCGCCATATTTGCGTTTCAAAGCAGAAAGCTGGGCAAGCCGGTTTTCGATCTCGTCGAGCCTCGCGGGGGAAAATTCGAGCCGGCCGCGAAAATCCCGCACGGTGATCGCGAGATCGCCGATCACCGCCTGAGCCGACCGCAGGCCGTCAATGTATTCGCGCAAGCTCGACTCAAACTCGGCCAATTCGTCGACCTTTCGCGCAGCTTTTTCGAGAGTAGCGACAGTCGATTCCTCATTGTCGTAAAGCAGAGAATACGCATCCTCGCTGAGGGCGGAGAGCTTTTCGACGTTGTTCAAACGCACTTTTTCCTCGTCTAACAGAGTGTCCTCGCCGGCTAGGGGACCGGCATTTTTTATCTCATTTATCTGAAAACGCAGGATGTCGAGAAGCTGGAGTTTTTCGGCCTCGTCATGTTTCAGCTCGGCCAGAGCGGCCCGGGTTGATGACCATTCGTGATAGGCTCTCGCCGTGGATTCGCGTAGCCCGGCATTACCCGCATAGTTGTCGAGCATTTCGAGATGTGTCCGTGTGTCATAGAGCGTATCCTGCTCGCCCTGACCGTGGATGCCGACAAGAAAAGGGCCTATTTTTTTGAGCAAATTTTGTGTTACGATCTGGTCGTTAATAAAAATGCGATTTTTGCCTGTAAGCGAAAGCTCACGGCGAATTATAAGCTCACCGTCGCCCGGATCGATGCCGCTCTCGTCAAAGATCGCTTTTAGCTCCGGTGTATCGGGCACGGAAAAAAGGCCCTCGATCACCGCAGATTCACGCCCCTGCTTGATCATGTCATTTGATAGGCGCTCGCCGGTGAGCGAGCCGAGGCTGTCGACGATGATCGATTTGCCCGAGCCGGTCTCGCCGGTGAGCAGATTGAGCCCCGAGCCAAATTGGATCTCGAGATGATCGATCAGCGCGATATTTTTAATCTTTAACAGCGTTAACACAATAAATTAATAAGCCGCTATTTCGGTAGTGGGTATGTTTGATTTTACTTTGTGATCTTTGTGTTTAAAATCCATTATCACAAAGGCGCAAAGGGATCACAGAGAACACAAAGATAAGAACATCATGAAAAACCATAAATAACCACCTATTTTTTCGGGACCACCTTTTCGCCCTTGACCCATTTGCCAGTCGAAAAAACGGCGTCGGGCGGGAATTGTTTTTCGAGATCGGGTGACGACCAGTCAACGGTGCGATCCTTGCGATAAAAGAATAATTCGGTCAATTGGCCTGGCTTTAACAGGCCAAAACGCTGGACGACGTTAAAGCCGCTCGCGTCGTATTCCTCGAGACCGACCATTCCGCCAAGGTCGCCGATGTTGCGGATAAGAGTCGAATTAGCCAGACCAGCCCGTCGGCGCTCAGTCACTGCCGCAATATCGCCTGTGTAAAAGGTCGCCGGCGGGCCGCTTTTAACAATATTGGCTCCGCGAAAAATGAAATTTACGAGAGAGCCGGAAACGTTATTGGGCAATGTCAGATACGGCTCTGTGTCCTGAGTTTTTTCGCTGCCGGTCGCGAGCGATTCGATTGCAGTCATAAAGGCGACGAAATTCAATTTTGTGAGAAACATCTCGTCATAACCGTAGAGCGCGCCGGTCTCGACGAGGATAGTCGGCGTCCCCCAGGCCGAAAAATTATCGCCGAACGCGGTCGGAGTCCATTCGTCATTGTAGCGTGAGATGTGACCGGGCACGAATTTTTGCATCGCGGCAACCATCGCAGCTGTAATACGTTTATTGCGTTCCTGACCGTCATTCGTGGTTTTTGCCGCATCGCCGTAAACAACCAGAAAGGTAATCGCCGCCTGATTGCGCCCGCCGCCGGCAACGGTCAAGGCATTTTGGTTATGAAGATTAAATCCGATCGCGGGCGACCAGTCGTCGCGAAGCTTTTTGAGCAAACGGGCCTCGGGCGTTTTCAGATCGAGCGCATCGCGATTGATATCGATTCCCTGTAGATTGCGCCGTTGGTAAAACTCCTGGCCGTCGGGATTGAGCATCGGGACGCCGCGAATCGTCATGGTGCTTGCGATCTGTTTGACCCAGTCCTTATCGCGGTTTTTTTGAAGAAAAGCAAACATATCGATAAGCGCCGAGGTCGCGGTCGGCTCGTCGCCATGCATCTGCGACCATAAAAAAATCTTTAGCGGCCCCGTTCCCCACTCGACCTGGTAGATCTCGCGATTTGCATAGCTGCGGCCAACCTCATCGACCCTGAGGCCAAGTTTTTTTAATTGCTCAAGGTATTTTTTAAGATCAGCGTGGCGGACGTCAGACGGAAAAAGGGTAGAAACATGCTCTTTTTCCCAACTTTGAGCAAGTTTTTCGGGTGGTTGCGCACTTAGATTTATGGACAGGACAAAAGCCGCAAGGAGGATCAAACATAGATTTCGCATATAGATAAAATCAGGATAAACCGTTTCTTTGGTTTACGGCAAGCATCGAAGTCGGTCAATAGCTCAAAACTTTCAGGTAAACGGCCTCGGTCGCATCGGCCATTTTTTCGATGCCATAATTCTCTCTGACCGATGCACGCAATTGTTGGACGACCGCGCCGCGCTTTTGCTTATCACCCAGAAGACTGCAAATTCGCATCGCCAGCGTTAAAGGGTCTTTGACAGGAGTGAGCAGATCATCATTTTGCAGAAGCTCGCGGCTCACGGCGGTTTCGGCCGCTACACAAGCGCAGCCGGCGGCCATCGCGGCGAGTATCGAGCGGCCAAAGCCGGCCTCATGCGACGGCGAAACAAAAATGTCGGCCGCATCGAGCAGAGGATCGATGTCATCGAGCCAGCCGAGCCACAAGATATTTTCGTCAAGACCCAGCACACGGCCCAGGCGCCGCAGTTCGCGGCGAAATTTTTTATCCATCGAGATATCGACTCCGGCGATGATAAAGCGGCAATCGGGAAAGCGCTTGACTATCTCGTTTGCCGCGAGGACGAAGTCGCGCTGGCCTTTAGCAAGTTTAAGCTCGCCAAGCATAACGACAAG
>JBBRQM010000085.1:0-12152 GCA_038226395.1 Pyrinomonadales bacterium
AGTAGTTTCAAGAGGTAGATGGCCGAGGACGATCTCGCGCATGTCGAGTTTTGCGCTCGCGTGGTCGATATCTACGCCGACAAGGTTTCCCGATTCATCGTAATCGAGTACGACTCCGTCGGAGACTTCGCGGCTCTCGACGATGGTCTTGTGCGAAAGGTCGATGTAAAGCGAATCGGTGTCGGGATAATAATTGATTTTCATAATTTAAAATTGCTGTCCGGAAATGCGTTGTGGATCGTTACTCTGTCCGCTAATGTCACAACACGAAGGACGCGCCACCATACTCTTCTACTTCTCCCCAAAATCTCACGCGGTCGTCATCTTGCACCTCTGCACGCATAGGATCCTCAATTACAAAAAATATACACCATACTTTCTGCAAAAAGGGACGCTTTCACAATACCTCGTTCTCGAAATAGGTTGTGTATTTGTAATCGCGCATCTAGGCTTCTACTATATCAACATTCGTTCGAATTAATTTTTTCGGTATCAACGCCGGGAAGTAGGCCATGATCTCTTCGACTTTGGGGTGGCCGCCGGCTATGGTTTTGGTATGCCTAGGTCCTTGCATATCTTGAGTATTAGATTGTCATTAACCTCGCGATGTCTTGGAACGGCTGTGCGTCGATTCTGTTCGACATTGACCCACCAAGAATGGCGGGCTCCCTCGCGTAGTAGTTCACAGCCATGATCGCGGAGATGTTTGATTAGGTCGCGGAGCTTCATGCGGCGATGAGAGCTTCTTCGAAACCGACGCCGGCCATTCTACGAGCATCTTCGCGATTGAATTCGAGTGCTTCGGCAAGGGTGACGCGCAAGGTTTCCAGAAGCTCTTTGCGAGTGGCTTCTTGACAATTAACGCCCGGAACTTCTTCGATCCAACCGATCCACCAATCACCGTCCTGTTTTACGACTGCCGTGTATTCGTTTTTCATAAAGCAGATTTTACATCGAAAAGGACTCGGAGTCTATGCTTTCTGACTGCCCACTTACGCAGGCGGTTCTGACATTACGCCTCGACGATGTTGACGGTTGTCTTTATCAAAGATTTTGGGATCAGAGCGGGGAAGTAGGCCATGATCTCTTCGACCTTTGGGCGGCCGCCGGCGAAGCCTGTGACGGCGGGCGGGCCGGTGAGGATGAGCGGGGCGATCTCTTTGGTAAAGCGTTCGACGTCGGATTTGTTTTGGCCGCGGACGCCGATGCGTAGCTGGACCTCGGGAATGTCGCGTTCTGAACGCTCGTTCACACTCGCGTTTCCGCCCGGGACGCCGGCGAGATGGCCGTGTGTGGCGTTTACGCCGACGAACTCCGTCAATATCACGTCGAACTTCAGCCCCAGTCTGTCGAGCCGTTCGCGGAGGATCTTGTCGGCAGCTTGGGCTTTTTCGAGGGCGTCGGGCCAGGCATAGACGAGCGTGCCGACGGATTTCCAGCCGTCGGCGTAGGCTATGGAGACTTTGTAAAAGTCGGTCTCTGGGTGGCCGGTGATGCCGAAAACGCGGACGCGGTTCTCGCCGTCGGCCGCAAGCTGGATCGACGCAAAGTCGGCGACGACATCGGGGGTGATGTACTCGTGCGGGTCGCCCATCTCGTAGAGAAGCTGTTCCTTGACGGATTGAATGCTGACGCGACCTCCTGTGCCGGAATGCTTGGTGACGACAAACTCGCCATTCGCCGTCGCTTCGACAATCGGGAAACCGATGTTCGCCATGTCGGGGATCGATAGCCAGTCGTACTGGCAGTTGCCGCCGCTCGACTGGGCCCCGCACTCGATAATGTGCCCGGCGATCGTCCCGGCGGAGATGCGATCCCAATCGTCAAACCGCCAGCCAAATTCATGCATCAGCGGAGCGAGCGTCAGCCCCGTGTCGGTCAGACGGCCGCCGACGACGACATTCGCGCCTTTCCCAAGCGCCTCGACAAGAGGCGCGGCGCCGAGATAGACGTTGGCGGACTGAACGCGGTCGCGGATCGCGGCAAGCGGTTCGCCGGTGTCCATGCTGTTGATCGCGACCCCTTGAGCGATCCAGTCGTCGAGCTTATCTAAACAATCATCGCCGGTGACGACGCCGATCTTGACCTTGCCCGCGAGGCCGAGTTCGCGTGCCGCGTCGCGAACGCCTTCGGCACAGCCCGTAACGTTGACGCCGCCGGCGTTTGACATCACCTTGATGTCATTTGCGACGCAATCCGGCAGTATCTCGAGCATCAGGGCGATAAAATCCCTAGCAAACCCGGCCATCGGGTCGCGGGCACGCTGCTTTTGCAGGATCGACATCGTCACCTCGGCGAGGTAATCGAGCATCAGGTAATCAATCGGGCCTTTGCGTACCTGATCGACTGGAGCGGTCAGCAGATCACCCCAAAAACCCTGTCCGCCCGCGACTCTCACCCTTTCTTTCATATACAACTAATTAGAAACGAAATGCGGCGTGGGGTCAAAGGAGGTGACTGAAGCAGAAATCAAGGAAGCGGGAATTGT
This sequence comes from Pyrinomonadales bacterium, assembly GCA_038226395.1. Taxonomy (GTDB): domain Bacteria; phylum Acidobacteriota; class Blastocatellia; order Pyrinomonadales; family Pyrinomonadaceae; genus OLB17. Next base: position 2,489 of record JBBRQM010000085.1, read on the forward strand.
CAGAGTCTCGAGTTTGATGGCGGCTAGCACAAAAATAAGGACTCAGCACATGATTTCGCCAAACGTAGGCATGTAAAGAGAAACAATTTCACCGCTCTCATTGAAGATCACCATTTTCCTACGATTAAAACCACCACAGCACATGGGTCCGCAGACATAGCCGTAATACAAATCAAGCGTTACGATAGTAACTGAGTCCGGCCCTACCATTTCGTTGCCCTTTTTCGTTTTTTCATTTCTGACCGCTAGGGATCGACTGACTTCAACGTTATGCGTACAGGGTGCCTCTCCAGTCGAACACAAGGTCAAAATAATAATTTACAGCTCGCGAAGTAACATTGTAGGGTAGTTTTCGATTACCCTTCGAATACCATAGTGGCTTCCCGTTTTCCATTTCGGAATTAACCCATTCTATAGGATAGACCGCCTCCGCCATCTTAATTAACTTTTCGTCCCTGGCGTTAAAAAAATTAAGCCGATTAGTTTTAATATTTTTCTTTGTTTTCTTTCCAGCGGGAAAGATGATGGTCGTCTTAAGCTCTTCCTCGTTTATAAGCCACGGAACTTATTTTTGCGGATCCATCGACGTCTGACCGCCAATAGCCGCAGGCAGCAACCCGCCGAGAGCCAATCCACCAAACATCGTCAGCATGTCTCGTCTGTCCATAATGCAATATCCTTAAATTTACGTCGTTGATAGTATCCCATAATGGGATGCTATCAACGACGATTTAATCACATACTCGCGCGGCTTGCCGCTTTGCCGAGCGGTGAATCTATGATTCACCGAAACGTTCCCCACTATTTCAGGAGGCTGCGCCTCGCACCGGCGGCAGAGCCGCAAGTAATTTAGGGGGCCTTTCGGAAAAGCATAGTTTTTCCGCTCGGCGAGGCGGCAGAGCCGCAAAGAAAAGAAGCACACTCCCTGCGGCCCGCGTTTCTGCCCGTATGTGGTATTATGCTTTCGTTCGAGTTCCGTAGATATATTTGATTAAGGTTAATAAAATGCAGGAGGCAATATGACTAAGAGAATGTTTGTTCTATTTATGTTGTGGGTGTCGGTGGTTATGTTTTTACCGGCCCGGAGCAATGCGGCTGAGGGTACCTTAAAGGCGTCGCCCGCCCAGACCAGTGGCGAGAAACAGTATGCTTATCTTCACCATGGAAGGTATCGCCCCGGTTATTACCGGCGGGTACGCCGACACCGCCGCATTCGCCACGTTCGCCGCCATCATCGGCGGTAAAATGGACGAGTGACAAGTGAAAAGGCCTCGCGATGAGCGAAGCCTTTTTAGTTTACCCAGTCGCTATTGCTCCCGGTTCTGACCTTTTAGTTCACGACCTTGTGGACGGTATGTTTGGTGATATCGCCGGTGCGTTTACCGACGTGCTTTCCATGGTGCCAGACGTTTTTTGTGATCCTTCGTCCATGATGGTTTGTATTTCTCACGACCCTGCGCCCGTGGTGGTTGGTGTTGCGGACGACCCGGCGTCCGTGATGGTAAGTGTTGCGCGAGACGCGTTTGGTCGTGTGCTTGACCTTTTGTACCGTCTCATCCTGCGGAGCCGCCGACACCGCAATCAGGCCGGAGAGGCCCAGGATAACCGCAAACATAATTGTAACTAGTTTTTTCATAAAATCCCCCTTAAATTTAGCAATTAAAGTATAACACTTCCTCAGCCCGCAAGAAGGCGGAAACACGACCGGTAGGGAGTGTGCTTCTGCGGTCGCAACGGAAAGAACACACTCCCTACCGAATCGTGTTACTGCCGACGGACATTCGCGCGAAGAAAATCGATAATGTCCTGCGTTGACGTGCCGGGCAGAAAGACCTCGGAGATGCCGTTGGCCTTTAGTTCGGCGATGTCGTCGTTTGGGACGATGCCGCCGACGACGACGAGCGTGTCTTCCATGCCGTTCTCGCGCATAAGGCCGACGATCCGCGGGCAGAGCGTTTTATGAGCCCCGCTGAGGATCGAGATGCCGACGGCGTCAACGTCCTCCTGCAAGGCGGCGGTCGCGATCATCTCGGGCGTCTGCCGCAGGCCGGTGTATATGACCTCCATCCCGGCGTCGCGCAAAGCACGGGCGATGACCTTGGCACCGCGATCGTGCCCGTCAAGCCCCGGCTTTGCGATCAATACTCGTATCTTTCGTTCACTCATAACGTCGTAATTCTAATACTTTTATAGTAGCATTGCTAAATATACAAACGACAGTTTGCACGGATGAAGAAGATAATAACAATAGTCGGGGTTATCCTGATAGCTGGTTTTGCAGCAATTCAATTTTTTCAGATAGACAAGAGCCAACCGCCGATAGTGCGGGCTGAGACGCTCGAATCGGCGGTGGTCGTGCCGCCCGACATATCGTTAATATTGGGCCGCTCGTGCAATGATTGTCACTCTCACGCGACGATCTATCCGTGGTATTCTAATGTTCAACCGGTTGGGTGGTTTTTGAAGAATCACATGGACGGCGGCAAACAGAAAATGAATTTCAGCCTTTTCAACACTTATTCGGCACAGAAGAAAGCTAATAGGCTGGATGGGATATGCGAACAGGTAACATCGCGTGAGATGCCTTTGCCATCATATTTGTGGATACATCGGTCATCCGTGCTGAGCGATAGCGACATAAAAGCATTATGCGATTGGGCAAATCAGGAAAAAGGGAAGATCGTAGTTGAATAATCTTATGGCGTTGTTAGATATTATTCATTACCCTGATCCGATATTGCTCAACGTCGGAGAACCCGTTGCCGAAGATGAATTTAACGGCAAACTTGAGACTTTGGTCTCGAATATGTTTGAGACGATGGAAAAGGCCGGTGGCGTTGGCCTCGCGGCTCCGCAGGTCAGGTTGTCAAAGCGGCTTTTCGTTATGGACGTCGGCGGTGAAGACCGTGAACGGGAGCGGCACGTGTTGATAAATCCGGAGATTGTCCATATCGAGGGCGAACAAATCGGGGACGAAGGCTGTCTCTCGTTTCCGGGGCTTTTTCAGGTTGTAAAACGCGAAATGCGGGTGATCGCTCGTGCTCGCGATGTCAAAGGCGATGAATTTGAGCTTGATGTCAGCGATCTGGCCGCGCGTTGCATTTTACACGAAACGGATCACTGCGACGGTATCGTATTTCTCGACCGGATGACGCCGTTAAAGCGTGAGTTAGCCAAGCGAAAGATCAAAACATTACAAAAAACAGGGAAGTGGAACTAAGCGTGAATATCCAGGAAACAAAACTAACGGCGGAACTCGGTTCCAGCGGTGAGCTCAATAAATATCTCAGCGAAGGTTGGGTGCTTATTTTGAGCTATGTAAAATATTCGAGCGATACACAAAATCCCAGATTCGTAGTCGCGTGGCAGGCCGAAGGCCCACCTGTTTTCCCCGAACTGCTGGACGAATGGGAGCGTCGTGAGATTCGCAGAAATAAGAATAGGTGATGACAAATGTCCCGCCCACGGGCATTTAGTTTTCTCTGTAAATAGTTTATTATTGATTCGAAATTGAAGAAATAGTTTCGATCTTTGTATGGTATCAGCCTCGTATCATACTTGCCGGATCGACTAAAAACCTGAGTGCCGAAAAGGAGTGAATTACTATGTTAAAACACTATCAGTTCCTTATTCGCGCAGGCTTGTTTTTGATAATTACATCTACCCTGACTTCGTCGGTTCCCGCTCAAATGACGATTTTCAACATACCTTCGACCGATACTCTGCCCAAACAATCCTTCTACGTCGAAGGAGATTTTATTACGAAGCCGGGTCCCTATAACCGGGGCGGGTTTAGGAGTTATGGCGTGCGGAACGTTTATGGCCTCGATCACAAAACCGAGATCGGAGTTAATGTGTTTTACACCACCAGTATTGCGGAGCCTTTCGGCGAGGTGCAGTTCAGCGTAAAACGTAAACTGTATAACAACGAGGCACATGGCGTAGCCGTCTCTGCCGGCGCATTGGCGTTTGTCCCGCTTCAGAGGCAAATAGGCTCCCATTCTTCCGTAATGCTCTATACTAATGTCAGCAAGACGATCCCCCAACTGAAAGGATCGAGGGTCACTTCCGGTATATATAGTGTTATTGGCGGAGGCAGTGGTTTTGGCACAAGAACTGGGGCGATGCTTGGCCTCGAACAGCCGCTATTTAAGAAGTTTAGCTTCGTGGGCGATTGGTTTTCGGGAAGAAACCGATTTGGATATGCTACCGCTGGAGTAAATTATGCCATCACAAAGCGGCAATTTATCCTCGCCGGGTATAGTTTTGGAAATTTTGGAGCAGGCAATAATGCACTTAATGTATATTACGGGTATACGTACTAAATGCCACTGATAAAGGCAAAATGAGAAGTATCGCGGATCAATATGAAAAGATCGTTTATTGGAGCGATGAGGACGAATGCTTTATCGGTATGTACCCCGATATGTTTTATGGCGGGGTTCATGGTGACGATCCAAAAACGGTTTTTGATGAGTTACTTGAAGTAGTTGATAAATGGGTGGAGATATTTGAACAAGATGGGAAAGATCTGCCCACGCCTACCAGAACCGCTCTTCAGGCAGCTTGAGTTAGAGTTATTATCATGCAAACACAAAAAACATTGGACGAATTTAGGAACGAGCCTTTTACTGACTATTCCAGGCCGGAAAATGCGGCGGCGATGCGTGAGGCTATCGAAAAAGTCAGAGGCGAATTGGGCCGCGAATATCCGATAACGATCGGCGGTGAAAAGATCGCTCTCGAAAACAAGTTTCAGAGCTTCAATCCTGCCAAAAAGGACGAGATAGTAGGTGTTTTCTCCGAAGGAGATACTGACACATCTCTGGTTGAGCGAGCGATCACCGTGGCTGGGGATGCCTTCAAAACATGGCGAAATGTCGATCCGGCGGCACGAGCTGAATATCTTTTTAAGATCGCTGACATAATGCGGCGGCGAAAGCACGAGCTTTCCGCATGGATGGTTTTCGAGGTCTCAAAAACTTGGGCTGAGGCCGATGGCGACACTGCCGAGGCGATAGATTTTTGCGAGTTTTATGGCCGCGAAATGCTTCGTTGGGCCAGTGAACAGCCGGTAACGCCGTTTCCGGGCGAAAAAAACCGTTTTGAATATATTCCGCTTGGCGTTGGCGCAGTTATACCGCCATGGAATTTTCCGCTCGCGATCATGGCCGGAATGACGATGGCGTCGGTCGTTGCCGGCAACACGGTTGTGCTCAAACCGTCGTCGGATTCGCCGACAATTGCCGCCAAATTTATGGAGATCGTCGAGCAAGCAGGGCTTCCCGCCGGCGTTGTCAATTTTATCAGCGGAAGTGCAAAAACAGGCGAGGCGATGGTGACGAACCCAAAAACGCGGTTCATTTCATTCACCGGATCCAAAAGCGTCGGGCTTCACATTAACGAGGAAGCGGCAAAAGCGCGCACAGGACAGATCTGGATCAAACGCGTTGTCGCGGAAATGGGTGGTAAAGACGCGATCGTTGTCGCGGACGATGCGGCGGATCTCGACGCGGTTGCGAGCGGGGTCGTGGCGGCGGCATTTAGTTATCAGGGACAGAAATGTTCCGCATGTTCACGGCTGATCGTCGATGAAAAGGTGCATGACGAGCTAATGCAGAAAGTGGTCGAACTGACGAATAAACTGAAAATCGGCCAGCCCGACGAAGGCGATACTAATGTTGCGGCGGTGATTAATCAGCGCTCGTTTGATACGACGATGAGTTATATAGAAAAGGGCAAGGCCGAGGGCGGAACGGTTTTGACAGGAGGCACAGGAAACGCAGAAACCGGCTTTTTCATAGAACCCACTATTATCGACAACGTGGCACCGGGAGCGACGATCGAGCAGGAAGAGATATTCGCGCCTGTTCTGGCGGTCATAAAAGCCCGGGATTTCGATCACGCTATCGAGATCGCGAACGACACGGAATTTGGGCTAACGGGTGCGGTTTATTCCGCATCAGAAGAAAGGCTGGAACAGGCGCGGCGTGATTTTCACGTTGGCAATCTCTATCTCAACCGCAAATGCACCGGCGCTCTGGTCGGCGTCCATCCGTTCGGTGGATTTAATATGAGCGGCACAGATTCCAAGGCCGGCGGCCGTGAATATCTCCTGCAATTTATGCAGGGAAAATCAGTTACACAAAAAATATAACGCCATTCAAATTTACATCAAGTGGAACAAGGATCAAATTAATATGAAACAAAAAATATTTGTTTTACTGTCGGTCGTTTTTCTTACCCTTTCGGCTTCGTTTTCTTACGGTCAAAAGGCAAAGCCTGCAAAACGCATCATATTTGCCGTTTTGAGCGACGGTAAAACGCTTGAACCGATCGCTTACATTAATAAGGGCAAGCTAGAGCCGCCGGCTAACGGCAGCGATGAGGAATCGATTGTTTCCGCATTTGACCGGACATATTACCGGCCCGGCACGGTATATAAATTAATATTTGGCGGCGTAAATGCGGGCACCGTGACCGCGAAAAGCTCCAATCCAAAGTCCGAATGCGGGAAAAACGTCGGCGATGCGACGACCCACTCGACAAAAGCCGTCCTCAAGGGCTTTGTAATGGGCCTCGCGACAAACGCGGTGGTGAGCAGCAAAAATGCCGGTGTCCGCCACAAACCGACGCCTGCGGAAAAGACCGAGATCGAAGCGCTTGTCCGTGCCGAATATCTAAAGCAAAAGCTGACGCCAAAGGTGCTTCATTATCAAAACCTGACCTCTCTCGATGTCGATCACGACGGCAAACCGGAGTTCGTCGGCTCGTACTGGATTGAGATCGACAAAGGCACACGCGGGCTGCTCTTCTTCATCGCCGACAAGGGCGCGAATGGCAAAATCAGCTTTGGCTATCACGAATATAAGTCGGTCGATCAGGCCGGGCTGATGGGCGGCGCCGAGATCAAGATGATCGACGAAGGCGTCTATAACGAGGTGCTGCTCGACGCTTTCGACTACGACGCCAACGGCACGGCCGAGATATTCACCTACGTCCAGTCGTTCGAGGGTGCGGGCTTTAATGCCTATAAACGCACCGGCAGTAAGTGGACACGCGTATTCGAAGGCTCAAATTACCACTGCGCATTTTAATCGTTGTCAGAACCGCCTGTGCAAATCGCAATGAGGTAATGTAAATATCGCGTGGAGCAGTGTAAATATCCACAAAGCGGTGTAGAGGAAAATATGAACGACGGAGACAGATTGTGTTACAGGGGCATAAAACGCACCATAGAGCCAATGGTCAAAAACCGCTTTGGCAACGACACCGGAGCCATGGCCGCCTGGCATACCGCCAGCCACATCGCCCGCGCCCCGCGCCACACGCCAACACCACCAACACCGTAGGGAAAATGCAAGGGACAAACGATGCGATTGGATTTGAATAAAACCGATGAAGAACTAGAGAGCGAAATAAGGATCGCCGAAAAGTTGGGTCGAAGACAACGGATAAGAGAACTTATTTATCATCATACCGGCTGGACTATTTTTTATTTTTTGCTCGCCTGCGTTTCGGTTTATTTCATTTACGTCTCGGTGATTTGGGGCGCATCCCGTTATCGACTTGCAAACGGTCTGAAAACTGATGGTTATCTTGTCAATAGTGCAACCACTTACAAGCTGCGTCTCGGCACGTTTTATGACGTAGCCTACTCCTATAAGCTCAACGGACAGTCCTATTCTGGGATAGGCGTCTTAAGATCACCGCCAAAATCATTGAACATCACGGTTGTTTATGATCCGAGCGATCCAAATAATAGCCAGATCGAGGGAGGATTTGATTCTGTTGAAGGGATTATTCTTTTTGTTATTGCAGGAACTTTTGGCTTGATTTTGTGGATAGCGCCATATTGGATTGCAGCGAAACTCGGTAAAGGTTTGTACGGAAAACTGTTTGGTGCACGGGATCCGTGAAAGGAAATTAGTAATAACAGCAAGATGGAGGTGCCCGTTGAAAATATACTAGAATTGCAATATTATGCTGCGATTCAGATTCCAATTAATAGGTTAAATGTTTCTATTCGATGAAAATATTGCGGCTACGTCTCAAAGTAGCATTTACTTGCCGCTCATTTCGACATTGGTTGGCGGATTGCTAACATTTCTTGGTGGTCTAACTGGAAGTTATTTAGTTCAAAAATTTCAAAGAGATGCTGATCGAAAGAACCTTGCCTCAGCATTTTATGGAGAAATCAGCGCTCTGCTTGAGATCACAGAAAAGCGACAGTATATTCAAGGAGTCGAAGCAAATCTACAGGAAATCAAGACAACGGGACGCACAAATCTCATGTCTTTCGCTGTCACTTTGAAATATTTCAATGTCTACGATCAAAATGTTGGAAAGCTCGGCGTTTTGCTCGCACCGCTACCTGAGAAGATTGTCTCATTTTACACGCTAACTTTTGCGGCTATTGAGGATTTTCAGGAAATAGCTAGCGGAAAATATCAAAACTCAAACGCGGCTGCGATAGAGAAAATGCTCGAAGAACTCCTAGACATTTGTAATGAAGCGGTAGCTCTGGGTAAAGAAATACAAACGCTAATTAAGCCTAACTAGCTTTCGGCGTAAACGTCCTCACCGAAATGGACGCGGCGTTCAGCTCATCTCCTCTAGTTTTTGAGGCCGGCGGGTACATCCGCACCGAGATGAACCCGCAATGCGCGGTGGCAGCGGGCCAAGTATTTTTGTTTGTAACTCAAGGGTTTATTGTTATTATCTACGTTATGGACTATCGAGACATCATTACTATCGAACCGGGCAAGCGAAGCGGTAAACCGTGCATCAGAGGCTTGCGAATGACCGTTCAGGACGTTTTGGAATATTTAGCGTCGGGAATGACCGAGCAGGAAATTCTCGATGATTTCCCCGATTTGACGCGGGACGATATTCTCGCTTGTTTAGCGTTTGCGGCGGATCGTGAACGCCGCCTCGCGCTTTTGCCGCAATATGAAATTGCTGTTTGACCAAAACCTGTCATGGCGATTGCCAACGAAATTAGCCGACCTTTATCCTGAAAGCCAACACGTCCGCGAAGCAGGATTGAAAGAATCGGGGGACATTGATATTTGGGAATACGCCAAAGTGAATGGCCTGGTGATCGCGACGAAGGATGCCGATTTTCAGCAGCGGAGTTTGCTTTTCGGATATCCGCCAAAGGTCGTTTGGTTACGCGTAGGTAATTGTAGAGTTCAAACCATCGAAGATCTGTTGCGACGGCATTCTGTATCCATTCACACATTCGAGTTAGACTCGAGGAAAGCTCTTCTTGTTCTGCCCACGTAAGAGCGGTCGATCAAAACACTTCTCAGGCGTGTTTTCGAGCGTGTTCTTTATAATTTTTAATTGTTTGCTCTAAGTGTTAAGTTGATTTATTGGCTTGGCACTTTTTATTTTGGCTTTGATTTACTGAATGTTGAAGATCGTTTTTATGGGCACGCCGCAGGCAGCGGTTCCGTCGCTGGGGCGGCTGATCGGCGAAGGTTATCCGGTCGTCGCGGTCTAGACCCAGCCCGACCGGCCGGCGGGACGCGGCAACAAGATCCATGCATCACCCGTCAAGGATTTTGCCGTCGCACACGGCCTACCCGTCTTTCAGCCGCTAAAGATCAAAACACCCGAGGCACTGAAGACTTTTCAGTCGCACGCGGCCGATGTCGCG
>JBBRQM010000086.1:0-12006 GCA_038226395.1 Pyrinomonadales bacterium
CGTCGTCCTAGCCACATCACCGACGCCCAGAAAACCGGGATCGAAAACAGGATGACGTTGATGCCGGAGACGAAATGGGCGTCGCTCGGTATCACGACATTCGCCATGAAAAATGCCATCGTCGCCAGTATTAAAAGGACAACGATCGTGAGAATTAAGTTTTGTTTGCTGATCACCCGCATTGAGATATAGACGGGCACGGCCCGAATCGCCATACTATCATTTACTGTTTATGCCCAATTTCAGATTTTTAATAAAGGTCAGCCGGCCGCGGTTTTGGTTCTACATTTTCGGCCCGTACATTGTCGGACTGATCGCGGGTGCGGCTACGCGAAACGACGTGATAGACTGGCGAACCGTGCTTTTCGCAATCTATTTTCTCTTTCCCGCCAACTTACTGATCTACGGCGTTAACGATATTTTTGACTACGAAACCGACAAGCTAAACGAAAAAAAGGGCGAATACGAAACGCTAGTCGACCGCAGCCGTCATCGTTCGCTCGCGATCTGGATCGCGGTTTTCAATCTGCCGTTTATCGCCGCTGCTTTGGTGTTTGTACCTGCGACTTGGATATCTCTCGCTGCATTTCTGTTCTTTTCGGTTTTTTACTCGTCACCGCCGATCCGTGCGAAGACAATTCCATTTCTCGATTCGGCATTTAACATCTTATATGTATTTCCCGGCGTTTTCGGCTACCAATTACTTTCCGCCGGCTTTCCGCCGGTCCAATTATTGATCGCCGCAGGTCTCTGGACTGCCGCTATGCACGCGTATTCGGCAATTCCCGACATCGAGGCCGACCGCAATGCGGGACTGAAAACCATCGCAACAGTTCTCGGGCCTTATTTCACGCTCGCATTTTGTGCGCTCCTCTATGCCACCGCCGCTGCGATCTCATCCGAATATCTAGGTTTCGTCAGCCTTTCTCTCGGTTCCATTTACCTTATCTTAATGATAGCTTCGACCCGCTCCGTACAAACCGGGCGGATATTCAAGCTCTACCGCTATTTTCCGCTTGTCAACGTCCTCAGCGGCTCTATCATTTTCTGGCAGATCGCATTAGACAAATTGTTCTAAAGCGTCTCAAGCGGTTCCGCGGTCGTAATATTGTGAACGCGTTTATAAGCTAATTCAGCGCTGATCAGACAGATTTGGGTGCCGATGCCGGGATTCGTTCCCGCACCAACATAAAAAAGATTCTCGACCTTTTTCGACTTGTTCTTTGGGCGAAATATTGCCGTCTGCCGCAGCGTGTGGGCCAATCCCAAGGCCGATCCCTTGAACGCGTTGTAATCAACCGAAAAATTATCAACCGTGTAGATACGCTTGTATTCGATCTTTTCGCGAAGCCCCGGCAAGCCCATCTCCGTTTCCATCAACGCCAAAACGCGGTCGGCGTAAACCTCTTTTTGTGCTTCGGTAAACGACAGATCGGACGCGATCGGCACCAGCACAAACAAATTCTCCTTGCCCACATGGGCTACGCTCGGGTCCGTAACGCTCGGGGCACATACATATAACGATGGCTCATCGGGCAGGCACGGGTCCTTATATATATCATCAAAATTCTTTCGCCAGTCTTCCGAGAATAAAAGATTGTGGTGAACGAGGCTCGGCAGCTTTTCGCCGACGCCGAGATATATAATAAATGCCGACGGAGCCATCACGCGTTTTTGCCAGTATTTTTCGGGATAAGTCTGTTCGCGATCTTCGAGCAGGTTTGTCTCGGTAAACCACATATCCGCATTCGAAATGACCATGTCCGCCGAAATCTCTTCGCCACCTTCGACACGAACTCCGACCGCCTTTCCATCCTTGACCAAGATCTTTTCGACCGCCGTGTCCGTCCTTAATGCAGCTCCATTCTTACGGCAAATATTGGCGAGAGCGTTTATCAGCTCGTAAAACCCCCCCTGCGGATAAAACACGCCCTGGTTAAAATCCATGTGCGACATCAGATTGTATAGAGCCGGTGCCTCGTACGGTGACGTGCCGAGGAAAACCATCGTGTACTCCATCACCTGCTGCAGCTTTTTGGACTTGAAGAATTTCGTGACGAATTTGTGCATCGTCGAGAAGACCGACAGCTTTTGTCCCTCGGTCATCACGCGTTTGTTAAAAAAATCCCAAATGCGATCGTAATTCTTGAACAAGAAGCTCTGCGTCGCCACTTCATACTGATATTTCGACTGCTTCAAATACGCCCGCAGCATGCCGCCCGCACCGGGCTCGATCGCCTCAAATGTCGCGGTGTCGATGTCGATATTTGAGTTAATATCCATCGAATCGCCATTATTGCGAAAGAAAATGCGGTACGACGGCCCGAGTTTTACCAGATCGAGATGATCCTCGACGCGTTCGCCGACGAGGTTGAAATAATGTTCGAAAATGTCGGGAGCGAGATACCACGACGGCCCCATGTCGAATTTGAATCCCGCGTGTTCAAAGATATTCGCCCGGCCGCCGAGATTCGCGTTCTTTTCGAGCACAGTGACATCGTAGCCCTTTTTAGCAAAAAGACCGGCGGCTCCAAGACCGCCGATCCCCGCTCCGATAATAATCACTTTTTTAGTCATACACGCCCGCGAGGGCCTTTACCGACAACCACAATTTCTGCCCAAAATTCGTCCGCACGCGGCCGTTGTAAATATTATAGTTTGCGCGCTCGACTTCCCGGAGGATCGCTTTATAAAGCACGTATGAGATCCGCACGGCCAGCCGCCCACGCCACGCGAGCATAGGAATGCCAGCCAGGGCTTCCTTATAAACGTCGCGATTGCGTGCGATCTGAAACTTCATAAACGCAATGAACCTCTCGTCGTAAACCCGCCGCGAAACGTCACTGTTCGTGAGCCCAAACCTTTTCATCTCGTCCTGCGGCATATAGACGCGGCCTAGCTCCTCGTAGTCCTCGCGGATGTCACGCAGAAAATTGGTGAGTTGAAACGCATACCCAAGCTTGATCGCATGCGGAAACGCCGCTTCTGACGAAAACCCGACTATCCGTGTGACCATCAGTCCGATCACGCCGGCCGAGCCGTACATGTAATCTTCGAGTTCGGCGTAGGTCTCGTAGGTCTCCCGCTCCTCGTCCATGAACATCGACTTCAAAAAAGCCTCGCCAACATCGACCGGTATCTTATATTTGCGAAAAGTATGGACGATCGCGTTCATTACTTCATCGTCGCTGCCGCCATAATTCATCGCGTCGAGCCATTTCTGCCGCCACGCCTTTAGCTTTGCGATTGTCTCGTCTTTGCTGGTCTTTTCCGGATCGTCAACGATCTCGTCCGGAATGCGGGCAAACGCATAGATCGCATAGATGCCATCACGCGTCTCACGCGGAAAAAACTGCGTCGCAAAATAGAAACTCGTGCCGTACCTACGAGTTATCTCTTTACACTTTTGCAAACCGGCGACCAGAGATTTAGCGTTTCTGTTTGATGTGTCCATATCTTAGGGTCGATCTAAGTCGAAATTCGAGGAAATATACCAGTAGCATACGAGACTGTGTTCGTGAAAATAACGGTTAAGAACGCAAAGCACGATGGAAACGATTACGCGCGAACTCTGCAACATCAGTGAAATTACGAGGGTAAAAGTCGCTCCTGAAACGGTTGCGAATATGCTCGTCTTCAAAAACTCTTCCGCCGAGCAGAATAGGGATTCCTAGTTTAGCTATTTTTTCCCTGAAATCTCTATAATCCCGCGACAGTCGTTCGAGATCATTTATTACCGCCGCAGAAATGCAGACAAAATTTGGCAAATATCGGACGATCTCATCAGCCAAACAATAGAGCGGGGTGGCCGCGCCAAAATTTATGACGTCAACGCCTTCGTTTTCAACGGCTATTTGCGCCAGAAGCGTCGGCAGTTCATGAGGATCGCCTTCCATCGCGCAACATACTGCCAAGGCGCCTTTCATTTCGGGAATCGATAGTACGTTTCTGAGTTTGTATATAGCAGAGACGACGGTCCGAGTTGCGAGATGCTCCTGGGCAACGCTGATCTCCTCTCGATACCATAATTCGCCGATTTCGTGCATTGCCGGACAAATCAAACGATCAATGATTTCCGTCAACGGCCTGCCTTCCAAATGCGCCGTAATAAAAAAGTTTGTTGCTGCCTCTTCGCCTCCGTCAATCAACGACAGGAGAAAATCTGAATCCGAATCGACTTTTTTATCGCGGGTGCGGTTCGTCGTCTTTGTGACGGATTCGTCCCCGTGACTTTGCTTCAGCCCTAGACCCTGATCGCGCTGGAAACGCGCTACTTCTTCGGCGCGAAAACGCCGATGCCCTCCGCTCGTCCGTTCAGATTTTAAAAGTCCGGCTTCCTCCCAACGTTTAACGGTCGCGTCGCTGACGCGGCATAACCGGGCAACCTCTATTGTGGTGAAGCCTTTTATGTTCGCCATTTTAATTCGTGTATATCACCACGTTTCCCCAAGTACCAAAAGCTGGAAGAGATTATCGCGTCTACGAAACAATAACACGTATACCGCTCAAACCGCACACTGTATTTTCAATTTAAAGGACCTAAACAATGTCAGTATTAACACATAAATAAAATCTTATCAAAAAAAGATTGAAATCTCCTTGACTCTTATAAATATCTTCTATAGTATTGAATTCGCACAAACCGCACATTCTTTAGTCGAGCGAAAATAGGTCAATGAGAGGATTCGTAAGGTGATTTAATGACTAACTTAGCATCGCAAAGCATTAAAAAAGTGGAAAGCTCGGCCCTCCTGCGAAGGATCGTTGAAAAGGATAAAGCCGCCATTAAAGACTGCATTGATGCCTACGGTAATTTCATCTGGGGATTAGCCAGAAAGCTCACCACTTCGCGCCAAAAAGCTGAAGCAGCAACAGAAGAAATTTTTATTGATATTTGGCGGCACTGTGAGCACTCCAGCAGCAATCAATTAAGCGAAAAAAAACGGATTGCCGAGATTGCTTTGCGTCGATTGATTAAAACCTCTTCGGTTGGCCAAACAAACTACTATGGCAAGCGTGACCGCACAGAATGAAAAAGGGCCAGGAAAAGACATAATTTCAGGATTTCTATCGTGATCCTGCCCATTATTTACATTTCGTTAAAGGAGTTTATTTATGTTTCGTAAACCAGATTACATAATTTTAATTGCAGCCTTCGTTTCTTTTTTATTTTCAGTTTCTCTATGGTTCGGCGTGTTTGGCGCGGAAAATAAAGACGCCGGAATTTTCGTCGGACTATGGGTCCCTTCGATTCTTGGCTTTGGTCTGTTCTTTAAGACCAGCGCCCAAGGCAGGCAGATATGATGACAATCCTCATACTTGTAATCGGATTACTCGTTAGCTCCGCGGTTTGTTACGCATCGTTCGGCTATACGATTCATGAAATGGGCGCTGATCATAAAACGAGTCCTACCACGTCCGAATCAATAAAGCAGCCAATAAAATGATTGTAAATGTGAATAACCTCTCCGTTGGCTCAATACCTCATTTGGAATCACGATTTCGCGGTGTCGGTGATGAACGATATCAATCAAGTAAAACCATCGAGCGTGTAGCGGAGGCAAAGTTGCCGACCAAATTCGGCGAGTTTCGGATTATCGGATACCGCTCGCTTGATTCGGATGAAGAGTTTGTCGTACTCGCGCGGGGTACTTTTAGGCCCCAAAGTCCAACACTTGTGCGCATTCATTCGCAATGTTTAACCGGAGACGTTTTCGGTTCGATCAAATGCGATTGCGGGCAGCAGCTCGAAGCCGCGATGAAGCTGATCGCCGACGAAGGCTGCGGCGCGATTGTCTATCAGCAGCAGGAAGGACGCGGCATCGGCATCATCAATAAAATTCGCGCTTATGCATTACAGGACGAGGGAGCGGATACAATTGAAGCCAACGAGCGATTGGGTCTGGAAGTTGATTTACGCCACTATGAGCAGTGTGCTGAGATTCTACTTGACCTAGGTCTCAATTGCGTTCGTTTGATGTCGAACAATCCTGAAAAAATTCTCGCGTTGAGAAATCAGGGATTAGAGATTGTTGACCGCGTGCCTCTTTCGATTGAATATCACCAGAGTCTGACCCGATATTTGAAAACAAAGCGCGACGAAATGGGACATCTTCTCAATCTGCCGGAAGAATTATTTGCCTGAAAAACGCATCAATTTCAAACTGTATGACTCGGCACCCGCCGCAGCGGCGAGAACTCTTGCAAAAGGAACTTGTATAAATTCCAATCTAACCCCAAACCATCGTACGATCAGGAACAAAGTTGAAACTGAACCCCGAACTGTAACTTTCGCGTTTATGGCTCGTCGGTAAGGGCCGTACTTGGTGTCCGCGGCAGCCGTAGAACGCTCTCCAACAGATTTTTTAGAAACGATGTCAACAGTCTCGCCGCACCAGCACATTCTCGTTTGATAATTACGATTCAGTCAATATTTCCGCCACTTGACGCCCGGTTTTCATCGCTGCATTAAGGGAAGGATACGCCGTGTAATCACCGCAACGGTAAAGAGTTTCGCTAATTTTAAGGTTTGTTTCCGTTGCCGAATCTTTGAAAAATCGCGGTAAAGCATTCGGGATTTTATAAGTTTTCAGATGCCGCCAAACTTTGTCAGTTCCAAACCATTTCGCTAATTCCGTTTGCACTTCCTCCGTTTTAACCTCTTTATTTCCAATAATACTAACCGAAATCAAAGTCTTGTTTTCAGGTGCGTAATTTGGCGAAACATCCGAGATCGGCAGAATATGATTAATTATTTCATCCGTGTTTGAATTGATTATCAAATATGGTTCGTCGTCAAAATTGAGCGGCGAATCGCTTTCAAAGTACAAACAGGTCGTACCGTTAAAGTCGATGTTCGATACTTCGCCGAACAGCCTTGCCGAAGTTCCGGCCTCGGTTGCCAGGACGATCTTTGCGGCTTTGAACGTCTGGTTATTTTCGAGATAGATCGTTGTGCCTTCGATCCTTCGAACGGGATCATTTAGGCGTATTTGATCGCTGGATAAATGCTTGGCGATCTGGTCCGGGATTTCCTGCATTCCGTTTTCGGGAACAACGATATCGCCTTTGGAAAACATACCAAACAAAAATTTGAAAAGACTCGCGCTTGTTGCCAGGTCTTTTTCCAAAAAAACTCCGCCGAAAAACGGGATGAAAAAACGGCTGATCATAGTTTCCGAATAGCCGAAGTTTTTCAGAAACTCAATCGTTGTTTCTTCAGATCTTACGGTTGGCTCGTCAGCGTTACGCATTTCTGCATTGAGTCGCAAAATTTTTAGTTTGTCGAAAATCCCGCCAACGGGCGAAAAAAGTGCCTGCGGTGCGGTCAAGATATTTTTAAGCGGATTCGGCATCACAAAAAAATCGTAGCCGATGCGGATTCTCGCTCCCGACGGCAACTTCTTGAAGTTTAAGTCTTTATAGTTCAACAGCTTTTGGGTTTCGGGATATGAAGTCAAAAGAACCTGAAAACCTCGGTCCATCTTAAAACCGTCGAATTCATCGGTCCGCACACGACCGCCAACGCCATCCGATGCTTCCAAAACTAAGGCTTCAATGCCTCTGTCTTTCAAATATTTTGCGCAGGTCAAACCAGCAATTCCCGCTCCGATTATCGTAATCATATTTTCCGAAAAGTGCTTAGTTACCCCAAACTGTCCAAATAATTCTCCGCCGTTTCGATATGCGAAAACCTCTTCTCGTTCGCCATTTTATCAAACGTTCTGACCAACAACCCAAGTCGCGGATTTTTGAGAAAAAAATCTCGATGCACGTCCATGAAACGCCAAAAAAGCCCGTCCCAGATCGGTTGCCAATCGCCCTTCGCAAAATCTCCCATTTTGGACAAATAATTGCTGCCGCTGATATACGGTTTGGTTGCCATCAGTCCGCCATCGGCGAATTGGCTCATCCAGTAAACATTAGTAACCATTACCCAGTCGTAAGCGTCAATAACGAGCTCCATAAACCAGCGATAAACTTCATCAGGATCGAATTCGCACAGCAACATAAAATTTCCGATTACCATAAGTCGTTCGATGTGATGACAATAGCCCGTTTCGAGAACCTTTTTGATCGTCATATCAATCGGCTCAATGCCGGTCATTCCGGTCCAAAAACTTGCGGGAATTTTGCGTTTGAATTGCCAGAAATTCATCGTTCTTTCGCGTGAACCCGCAACTTCATAAACACCGCGAATGAATTCTCGCCAGCCGATAATTTGCCGAATAAATCCTTCGAGCGAATTTAGCGGAATCTGATTTTCTTGACTTCCAACTTCCTTAATTTCGCAAGAAGCCGCTTATTCGATGGGTCGAGTTGTAGACCTCGAAGGTAGCTTTCTATGGCAGCCGGATTGTTTCCCGAGCTTTCGTACATCTCACCGAGGCTGTCCCAAACGTTTACTGACTTCGGATAAAGTGTCGAGTTCAGTTTGAAGACCTCAAGTGCTCTCGCTTTGTCTGACATTCTCGCAAGGCCATATCCCAGACTATTGAGGGTGTCCTCACGGATAAGTCCCGATTCAGGAAATGAGTTCCTGAGTTTTGATAAAACCCGATCGACCTCCTGCACTTTTGTCTTTAACACCCGCTCCTTTAAGACCCATCCGGTCAGACCTCCAAACGGGTCGTTTTCACTCAGATATTTTACTGCCCCTGCCGGCCGGTCCTTTAGATCGGATTCGACCCGTCGCTCTTCGTTTAAATATGCGGCCGGCACTCGATCAAGCAATCGTTTTAGCTGAGGCTCGGCGATCCAACGGCCCCGGATCATAACCCCCGATATGTTTGACGAGCTGTGAATGTCGCTCAGCGGATTGGCATTCAAGAGCAATAAATCAGCCCGTTTCCCTATCGCAACCGTGCCAAAATTATCAGTGCTTTTCAAAAATGCAGCAGAATTTGTGGTGGCTGTCTTTAGCGCCTCGTAAGGCGTCATGCCGAGCGAAACGAAATTTCTCAACTCCTCGTGTAGTGAAAAGCCCGCAACCGGTCCAACCCCCAACGAATCGGTCCCGGCAATAATCGGTACCCCTGCCGCATTGAGAGATTTAACGAGCTTCTTCTGAAAGGCTAGATTATCAGGCAATGTCGCCTTTTCCTCCGCTGAAAATCCATTGAAGTAAACATTACGTGCAGGCTCCATTTTGTCCCGTAGATACGGAGCTATGTAGTTCAGCTCGGGATGTCGTAGATAATTCTTTGGATCCGTAGCCTGTTGAACGATATGATCATATGTGACCAAAGTGGCAATAACCGAAACCCCTGACGCTCGGGTTTCCTCGACCACTTTCGGGATTTGGGTCTCATCAAGTTCAATGTTGTCCTCGAAAAGATCGTCGGTCTTGGGAAAGTTGAAAAAAGTATATAGGTATTCCTCTACATGAGCGATCGATTGTCCACTTTGAACCGTTTTCTCAAAGCCGACTCGTCGAGCAATGTGTCCTACAATTATCATGCCCTTACTGTTAGCCGCCGCTATCAAAGAAGGGAACTCTTCTTTGGAAACTTGCGGATAAATCTTGACGCCGTCATATCCAGCACTCCATTGCTCTTCGACTTCACGCGCCGCCTCTGCAGGAGTTCGAACCCGATCAAATTTGGGTCCCGTTGAAAAGATGGTTGGAGCATCCAGGATTTGCCCCGCCGCAATTTTTCTTTTCCAGCTCAGCGTCGCCGGTCGCCCATTAAGATCAAAAACCGTTGTCACGCCATTGACCAAATATAGGGGCATTTCGGTTGTCGAGTGTAAATGAACATGCGAATCGACAAGTCCAGGCATCAGATATTTGCCATCTCCCCGAATTCGGGTTGCATTCCGAGGGATTGCCATCTTGTCCGAATCGCCCATGGAGGTGATGAATCCGTCTGTTATGACCACAGTTTGGTTCGCTATGACTCTTTCACTGTCCATTGGAATCACGCTAATGTGAGTAAACGCAATGACGGACTTTCCTCTTGTCTTTGCATATGCCGGGTGTAAAAGGCTAACCACGAGCAAAGTTGTAACGATCATGGAGCATATCTTTCGAGGTTTTTCATCGGCAGGGGCTAGCAAAAATGCCCAAATTTGCAGGAATGGATTTCTATTTATTTTCATATGGAATTTCTAATTGACATTTTATGCGGAGCATAAAAATAGTTCAGAGCTTCTCTTAGGTGCTGGTGCTTTACAATGTATACACTGCGGTACAAAAATTTGTGACAATTGCCCCGATTGCGATGCCCGTCGCAAGCGTCTGGCATCGCCTGGCGAACAAAATCCAAGCATTTTTAATAAACTTGCCTCAATCATTATAATTTACGATGCTCTTTGGATAATTTGTTAAGTCTATCCAAAATTTATTAATACCAAAATTCCTCCACATCAAACATTCTGCGCTGCAAATTATAAGTGTTGACTGTTGCCGAACTAACCTTTGTCTGGTCGATCTTATTTTGACTAAAATTGCATGTTTGTGCCGCGATAGAAAGTGTACCCGCGTTCAGACACAGGATGGAGAATGCGATCTTCAGAAATAAATTTGTCATGAAATTTTACCTATCATTTCAAAGCTAGCGGTCGCGACTCTTAGACATGCCTCTTATCCGTAAAGGCATATCATGGCAACCAACAATTGAAATCTATGGACCGCATTTGCATTGGTCTCTTCAACAACTAGAAGCAACACACAAGGAAGTCAGGGGCCGCAGTTAAATGTGAAGTTAAACCATTGTCAACTTTCAAAGTCTTGAAAAAATAATCAAATTTTTTGAAATTTTATCTAATGATGTCCCGTGTTAGATAGAAACCCACACAGGGAATCTTCCATCCTGGGTTCTAAGCCTTTACAAATAACGAGAGAACGAGAGTGTGGGCCGATCTATCCGTTAGAGTGGGTGGCGCGGCTCGTACAAACTGATCGGGGACAATAACCCTGTTTGTAACGGATGTCTCAACAGCTCTTAATGAACGTAAGCGGTAACAGACGCCCTGTGTTTATGGGAGATAAAAAAAAGGAAGCATGAAAAATCACACTTCCTGATCTTGCCACAACACTTAATCCCACAGATTCGACCAGAGAGGCTATTTCTCACGCTATACGGCTTCTACGAGCGATTTATAAGCCAGGATACGCCTGTATATTCGTAAATCCGGCGTGTTTAGCACGGTTTACAGGCTGTATTGAGCTAGACTAAACGGCTCTTTGATGAAGAAGTTTATTTGCAGGACAGAAAGCTAATGACCGCAATCGACTCGTTAAACTTCAAACATTGGCGACAATTTAGAAGAAGCAGTCAAGTCCCGGAATTCGTCATCGGCGCTGTTCATAATGTCCTTTTTTTAACGTGAAATTACCTTCGTGGGGGACATTTTGGGGGACATAAACAGAAAGGGCATCTCACAAATTTGTGAAATGCCCGTATTTATTGGCTCCGCAGGTAAGACTCGAACTTACAACCCTTCGGTTAACAGCCTAAGTCCCTTTGGAACATACGATAACATAGGATAACAAAAGTCAGACGTTGACTCTAAAAAACGTCTGCTTTTAGCCCGATTACCCTTTTGTGGACCCCCAAATCTGTAACATACGATAACATACGGTAACATCGAGTCTTAGATAACTTTTTAGATAACTGTTTTGCTAAAGATATAAGGCTTTGCGGAAAACTAAGCCGTTAAGGATGAATTCGCTGTCGCCACCAACCATATCTACGACTTGAAGGCTTCTGGGGCCTCGCCAAAGTCAGGCTTGTCAAATTTCGCGGCCTGTCAAAGAATACCGGTCACGCGCATCTCAAAGAGTGCGAGTTTAGATTCAATTATCGTAACCAGGACCTCTATAAAGTCCTATTGAAAATCACTGGCAATTTTACCTTTTGCTAGTCATGACCCTTTTCTAATTGCGCGGTTTTCTTGTTGTCAGCTTGTCAGTCGCTTTCGTCCTTAGTCGCAAACCATGACTTTATAATTGTGGAAAATTTCGTGGTTCAGCACGTCAAACCGATGACGTCTAACGACTAG
>JBBRQM010000087.1:0-11808 GCA_038226395.1 Pyrinomonadales bacterium
TGATAGCAGTTCATCGTGAGTCCCGGTCTCAACGATCTTTCCATTTTTCACAACCACGATCCTGTCTGCCTGCCTAACGGTCGAGAGCCGGTGGGCGATCACAATCGAGGTTCGATTTTGGATCAGATTGGCCAGAGCTTTCTGGACGAGCGCCTCGCTTTCGGTATCGAGTGAGGATGTCGCCTCGTCGAGAATCAGGAGAGGAGCATTTACAAGGACAGCGCGGGCAATGGCAATGCGTTGGCGCTGACCGCCGGAGAGTAGCATACCGCGTTCGCCGACCAGCGTCTCATACTGGTTTGGAAGCTGCATGATAAATTCATCTGCGTATGCAACGCGAGCGGCCTCCTTAATCTCGTCGAATGTGGCTGCGGGTCGTCCGTAAGAGATATTTTGCCTGACGGTTTCGTTAAAAAGCACAGTCTCCTGCGTGACAAGCGCAAGTTGTTTTTTGAGGCTCAGGATATTGGCATCGCGTAGATCCGTGCCGTCCCAGAGTATCTCGCCCTCCGTCGGATCGTAGAGCCGCTGAACAAGTTTGATAAGGCTCGATTTGCCACCGCCGCTTTCACCGACTAGGGCGACCATCGTGCCTTTTGCGACTGTCAGATCGATATTTCGCAGGATCTTCTTTTTATTGTTCCGGTAATTGAACGAAACATTATTTAGCCGTAGCTCACGGTGCAGCGGGGACAGATCCATCGCATCTCGCTTTTCGGGAAGGGTTTCGTTGATGTCCAGGATATTCCAGACGTCTCTGGCCGCCGCAAATGCCTTTGTAATCTCGTTGTGCTGACGTGAAATCTTTCGCATCGGGTCATAACTTCTAAAAAGAAAGAATAAAAATGCAAAAAACTGCGATGGCGCCATTCTATCGGCGTTGATCTCACGCAGACCAAAATAGAAAAGTCCTGAGAACATTATCATCCCAATAAACTCTATTGTCGGCGGTGAAGTGGCGGATATCCGCGCGGCCCGAAGGTTTGCGCGGGCGATCCGTTTTGCCACGTCGATAAACCTGGCACTCTCGCGTTTTTCCGCCGAATAGGCCTTGACGATGACCTGATTTGAGAGGGTTTCCTGGGCAGTATCACTGAGATCTTTATTGCCCTCGAGTGATTCGTCGGCCAGCTTTCGCAAACGTTTGCCAAACCATGAAGTAAGCACTGCGATGATCGGGCCGATAACAATTGCCCCGAGCATCAGCCGCCAACTGTAATAAAACGCGGCGCTGAAAAAGAAAACCAGCATGAACGATTCGCGCAGCACGTCGCGAAGGTTTGACGACACCGCCAGTTCGATCGCCGAGCAGCTGACAACAAGCCGCGAAACCAGAAAATTTGTCCGCTGCCGCTCAAAGAAAGCCGTTGACTGTTTTAACAAATGGTCGTAAAGTTCTTCACGCAGCTTGAGGATCGATGCTTGGCCGATCTTTGCCATTATGTATGACGAAAAGTATTCGGCAATACCCTTTAGGACGGTAAACGCAATTAGAAGGCCGGAGATCACCAGCCACGCACGATACCAATCGTTTAGCGGAATCAGAGCGCTCAGGTCAAAGAGTGTTTTGGATTTGATGCCGGGCGTTGGGACGAACTGGTTATAAATAGGGACGAGCAACGCACCGGTCGCGGTCTCGAAAAGGGCGGCAAAAACCATGGCCCAGATAGCAAGCGAGAAGCTAACCCAGTGTGGTCTGACGTATTTTAACAGTCGCTTTAAATCATTCATTATTTCGGCAAAAGTTTGAATATACTTTACAATGACGCGGTATGTCCAAAAGAGCTATATTTGCAACTTGCAAATAGATTATGGCATCTTTTCAAGAGAGCTGTATTTCGAGGCAAAAACCATGAAAAATCCAATACCTGCAAAAGCTTATCTTTTTATATTTTTCTTTCTTGTGATTGCGGTTCCCGCGTTTTCACAGGTGGACGTTCCGCGCAAGACTACGGCGGTCACATATCCGCTTGACGAGACCATTGTTGTCCCTTTTCGCGGAACGACGCGTTTTCCACGTATGAAGGGCGAGGCTCGTGTCAAACGCAATGGCCGCAGCGGCACGCGGATCGAGCTTTCGGTCGAAAAGATGCCGCGCCCGTTTGAGCTTGGTGCCGGATATGCAACGTATGTGCTGTGGGCGATCTCGCCCGATGGCCAGATGGATAATCTTGGCGAGATCAAGCGCAGCGGTTTCGGGTTTATCGATTCAAAGATCATGGTGACGACTCCATTGCAGACGTTCGCATTGATCATCACTGCCGAGCCGCATTTCCTAGTCTCGCGTCCAAGTCAGGAGATAATGCTTGAGAACCTGTACCCAACGGCCGAGAATGGTAAACGCATCTCGACGACGGCGGCGATACAATATTTTGGCAATTCGAGCGACTATTTTCGCGATCCTCGCACGCCTGAGATAGCCGAGACGGATTATGCTAAAACACCACAGACCATTCTGGAAGCTATGCAGGCCGTGGCGCTGGCAAAATACGCCGGTGCCGACCGCGACGCTCCCGCCGAACTCGCAGAAGCCGAAACGCTTTTGCATAATGCCGAAGACGCATGGAACGCGGACCGCCCCAAAGACGTAATCGATATCGCCGCACGCAAATCAATTGGCGCGGGCCATAGGGCCGAGGTGACAGCCGCGATCCACCGTCAGGCCCGCGAAGCTCGCAACGAAAAGACACGTACTGACGCCGAAATACGCGAAGCGGAGAATAAATTTGGCGCCGCTCAGGATCAGATCAATTCGATCAAAGATGAGCTCGCCCGCGAAACACGCAACCGCGAGCTGGCCGAGCGCGACGCGCTAAATTTTTCGAATCAGCTTAAAGATTTACGAGCAGAAAACCAGCGGTTGAGCGAGGAACTGGGACGCTCAAAGGCCGAGACCGAGACCGCCAATGCAAAGCTCGCTACCCTCGAAAATGAGAAAAAGGCTATTCAGGATCAGAGCGATAAGGATGCTAAAGCGACAAAACTAAAGACTGCCGAGGCGGATATGATCGCGTCGTTAAAGGCTTATGGCACGGTGGCAAAAACCGATCGCGGCATAGTCCTCACGCTGCCCGAAACGCTCTGGGCCGGCCCGCGTTCCGAGACGCTCGCACTGCGGTCAGACGCTAAACTCACATCGCTCGCCGGGATACTCGCAGATAATCCCGACTACCGTATTTCGGTCGAAGCTCACACCGACAACTCCGGCACGCCCGACCAAATCCAGACCGTGACCCAACGCCGCTCGTTTATCGTCGCGTCCAAGTTCTCGTCATCCGGCATCGAAGAGGGCCGCATTGTCGCCAAAGGCTTTGGCGCCAGCCTGCCACTCGCCCCAAACACAACCGCCGTGGGCCGTGCCAAAAACCGCCGCCTCCAGATCATCCTGACTCTCAACGTTCAGTAGCCAATAGGAACCGTCAGTTCCGCGGGCAACACTGATTGCACAACTAAGGCATTACTACTTCAATGCGAGTTGGGGATGCATAGGCCGCCGATTTGCCATCTTTGCCGATCAGATCGACCTGCGTGCAGCTCTGTTCACGAGCGGCAGCATACACTTTTTGTAGATATTCGAGCCGCTTTTCTTTTGGCAGCAAGTCCCACGACGAGGCGAGAAGACCGTAAAATGTGTCGCCGCTGATGCGGACTGTTTTGATGTGATCTTTAAAGATCGTGCCTTCGATCTCGACTTTTCTGACGCCGGCTGTAGCGACGGGATCTGCTATGACGAAATTTGCCCATATATAGACACCGACCGATCCCGCGATGAGCACCAAGACAGAAGCAAGGAACCACCGGTTGATATTGCGGGCATTGTCGATCATGCGCTCGACAAAAGGCGGCCAATTCCTAGACTTTGTGGTTGCCGATACCTCTTGTATTGGCTGTACATTCCGGCCGTTGACCAGAGGTTGCGGAGACATCTCTTCGCCAGCGATCGCGCTCTCCTGCTCGTCAGGCATCTCGATCCCGGGGTTGTGATTATTGGCCTTTGCACGCAGTATGTCCACCAGATCCAGAGTGCGGCTGGCGGCATTCGACACTTCCAGATCGTTGATTTCGGAGTATTTCGCCTGGATGCTCTGTTCATCCATCTTTGCACGTTCGCGGTCGATCAGATTAACATATGCGTTGCCAACGCGAACATTGCACTCGATAGCCGCTATCGTCACTTCGGGCGCGTAAAACAATTCGGCGACGCTCTCTTTGAAAAGCCTCAGACGAACAAAGAAATCATTCTCCAAAAGCTGGTCAAAACATGCAGTGCTTTCAGCCTCCTGACATAGCTCCTCAAAACTCAGGGCCGTCAGCATCACATTAGAGTCGTCGGACTCATCAGCCGAGTAAAGCGAAACGCTCGACCAATCGGCGTAAAGCGTTTTGACATGGCCGAGCATCTGTTCGCGATCAAATAGCATTTGACGCATCTCGCGCGGCGCTGGACGTGAGAAAAGACGCGTTATCACAAAATCAAACTTGCCGCGGACATTTTCGGAATACGGCAAATTGCGGTAAAAACGGGCTATAGCGAGCATCGCCTGGGAACTGAGTGTTGGTGACGAATTCTCTATATATTGACGTACGCTCGACACGGGGATATTGCGGTCACGCTCGGAAAGTGCCGTGCACCACGACTCGGTTTCATGCAGTAAGGCAAACTCAGCCTTGGCATGTTCCTCGGAATTTATTTCTTCGGCGACCTGCAGGAATGAATGAAGCGCGCGTTTTGCATTAAAATCATCAAAAGATTTGGGGACGATCTTTTGATATTCGCGCTCGACGCCGGTCAAAATATGTTCGACCATCTGGAGGCTCGCAACCTCGTCGACTGCACGCTTTTTGAAAAATTCACTACTATTCTTCTGCTTTAGCCGCATTGGGACCGGCTTATCTTCCCAAACTTCGGCGGACAGTTTATTTGGCTCATTATTTTGACAAGGGTCGTCTTCCAACGGGAAGTCCGTCATTTTCTGATTAGTTTCAACGATCGTTTCGGCGTGCCGTGGGGACGCCGGCTCGATCATATCTTCGATCTGACTTTCTGACTTTTCTGTTGAGGCATGGCCGTTTTGCCATTGTTCGCCGTCGATGACGGTGCTTTCAAGTAGATTTTCTGCTTGCAGTTCGACAACGAGGTCTTCGAAAACGTTCATCATTTATTACCTATTCGGGGCTGGATAGTTTAGGATGGGTTTTGAATATTTGATGTCAGATTCAGAACGAAACTGGAGGATCGATTCCAGCTTGATTGACTATGTAAATATATATCACGCCTTCGCTGGCGATACTACGAGTAGCCGTGATCTTATAACCGTCCTTGAGTTCTACGTCGGTCGGCGTGGCTGGCGTCATTGTCAGAACATATTTACCACGATTGATATCTGTGCCAGATGGTGTGCCAATGGAGCCGCCAAGAATGTTATTAATTTCACTAAGACGACCGTAACGATTATTCTGTGAGTAAAAACCCGCTTCTGTAGAAGCAATAGTTCGCAACGTAGCATAGGTATTGCCATTTTCGGCAACTCTATACGCCTTTTGTAATGCAGGAATCGCAATCGCAACGATTACACCTATGACTACACAAACAATTAAAAGTTCAATAATAGAAAATCCACGCTCGTTTCTATTTTTCATCCGATTCACCTCTAAACTTTCATCGCCGGCCAGCACTTGTGACAATTTATGGCACCCATTTTTGACAAGTTACGGCATTTCCGGCTGTCGATCGATCAGAATTTCTTTATATTGGGCATATTTTGGCTGTTTCAGCAAATTTCACATCCTGCCCGCGTATCTTTTAGGCAAGGTTTATGCCACAAATCTTTGCCATAAATGGATGAATCATATGCAAATGAAAAAAATTTAGTATTCATAGTGTTTGTTTTTTGTTAGATTTTTATTAAGCTATACATTTTTATCATTTATCCGGGGATGTCCGAGGAGCCGGATGGGGCAATACGAATTGAGCGCGATCATCGACGAGACAATCGAAAAATACGGCATCGACAATTGGGGCGCCGATTATTTTGGTGTCAATCGCAAGGGTAACCTGATCGTTCGTGCCCCCGAAAATGAAAATCTCACTGCCGACGTCAAGGAGATCATCGACGACCTCAGAAAACGCGGCATCAACACTCCTGTACTGCTTCGATTTCCACAACTCATCTTCGGCCAGATCCGCAAACTCCAAACCGCATTCCGCAAATCTATAAAGGAATTTGATTACAAGGGTGGCCATCTATGCGTCTTTCCGATGAAAGTCAATCAAAACCGCGCCGTCATTGAGGAATATCTACGCGAAGGGTCGCGATACAATTTCGGTCTCGAAGCGGGCTCAAAAGCCGAGCTTTACGCCGCTCTCGGCCTGGAACAATCAGCCGACAGCCTGCTTGTTTTGAACGGATTTAAGGATCGCGATTTTATCCAGCTTGCATTTGCTGGAGCGTCGGCCGGCAAGAATGTCGTAATAGTGATCGAAAAACTCAGCGAACTTGATCACACTCTCACTATTGCCGAAAACATTTCAGCCGAAAATCCTGACGCAGACCTGCCGATGATCGGTGTCCGTGTCAAACTTTACTCGAAAGGTTCAGGCAAATGGGAAAAGAGCGGCGGCGAAGCAGCGAAATTTGGCCTGACAACGACCGAGATTCTTGAGGTTATCCGGCGGCTTCAGGAAGCTGGGCGCATCGACATGCTTCGGCTGCTTCATTTCCATATCGGCTCTCAATTGACCGATATAAAGCGTATTAAAAATGCGATGAAAGAGGCTGCTCGGACATACGCCAAGATCGTCAAGATGAAAATCCCGATCGAATATCTCGACGTCGGCGGCGGCATGGCGGTCGATTATGACGGCTCGCGGACTTCGTTTGAGTCCTCGGCAAATTACAACGCCCGCGAATTCGCAAACGATGTGATTTATATGATCAAAACGGTTTGCGACGATGAGAATGTGCCGCATCCTACGATCATTCAGGAATCAGGGCGTTACCTGTCGGCGTATCACGCAATTTTAGTTACAAATATTCAGGATGAGATAGAGACGGTCGTTGAAAGTATCACGCCATTGAAACTCGAGGTCGATGATCCGCAAATCATTCATGAATTGCATGACCTTCGCGAGACGATCAATGCCAAAAACTACCGCGAATATTACCACGACGCGCTTGAGAACCGTGATGAGCTCTTTACGATGTTCAACCTTGGATTGATATCGCTCGAGGCAAAGGGCAAGGGCGAGGTACTGTTTTGGGACATATGCGAAAAAGCCGATGGATTTGCGCAAATGAAAAAGTATGTTGCCGAGGAATTTGATGAGCTGCGACAGTTGATGTGTGCCAAATATCTTGCAAATTTCTCTGTTTTCCGCTCGATGCCGGACAATTGGGCGCTCGAACAACTTTTTCCGATCATCCCGATACATAAACTCAACAAAAAGCCCACGGAATATGCTACGCTATGTGATATAACCTGCGATTCCGATGGTGTTGTGGATAAATTCGTCGATCTGCATGACGTTAAGTCCGTTTTGGAATTGCATAAGCTCGTAAAGGGGGAGTCTTATTACCTGGCCATGATGCTCGTCGGGGCTTATCAGGAAGTTATGGGAAATAACCATAATCTTTTTGGCGTCCCGCACGAAGCTCATATTTTTATCGGCGAAGACGGCTATATTATTAAAAAGGTAATTTACGGCGCGACGCTCGGCGACGCAGTTTCAGCCGTGCGGTTTGACGCCGTTCATTTGCATGACACATTTCGCCGCAGCGTCCTCCAAAGAGTAAAAGAAGGCCGCCTCTCGAATACAGAGGGCAGCAAGGTTATAGAGTTTTACGAAGATCAGGTTGAAAGTTATACGTATTTAACCCCGAATGGGGACAAAGGGGAAAAGTAAAAATGTGAAAAGTGAAAAAGTTGAATAGGGTCTTTATTTTATGCTGATTTCTGATTTTTTCATATTTTCACTCTTTCACTTTTCACCCAAATTAAGTAGAAATTGGTGAAAAAAACTATGGTAGCTCAAAAGAAAACAAAGGCTTCGAAATTTTTAACGGTTCCGACGAGGCCGGTTCCGATCGATCGTGATCGCTCGGTCGCGGGACTGCTGGAAAAAATGGAAGGGGCCGGTTTCGGCGCGAAACAATTGGCCGAGGCTCATCGGATATGGCTGGATATGCTCGACGATAATTCGACGATCTATCTCTGCGGCTCAGGCAATTTGATCACGTCGGGAATGAGGCGGCTGATCGCCTATGTGATAAAGAATCGTTTTGTGGACGTGATTGTAATGTCCGGTTCGGTGCTTTATCACGATATACACGAAATACTCGGACGCAATCATTATCAGGCTCATCCAAGCATGAACGACGAGGAACTCGAAGGTTCGGATATAATGCGGCTCGGCGACGTGCTGGCAAACCGCGAAGAATATCAGGAAGCCGATGAATGGATCGGCAGCGTGATCAATCAGCTCGAATTGAGCCGTTCGTATTCGATACGTGAATTTCTGCATCTATTGGGCCGCGAGCTGTCGGAAATTGCGCACGAGGACGGAATCCTGACATCCTCGTTCAAAGCGCGGATACCCGTGTTTTGCCCGGATTTGATCAGTTCCGAGCTTTCGCTCGGCATTGCCAGGGCAAAGTTTGAAAAGAAGATCAGTATCTCTTTCGACGGGACGCAAGACACGATGGAGATGATGACGATCGCCCAAAAAACGCGTAATTCGGCGATTATAACGCTTGGCAGCATGAACAGTCAGAATATGGTTAACATAGCCGAGATGTCGTCATACATTACGCGAACAACCCCGCGAGGCCATAAATATGCGATCTCGATCGCAACGGATACTGCTCCGCTGGATATCCGCACACCGTCGTATGGCGGTAACCACACTTCAGTTTTTGGTAAATTATTGCGTGGTGCCATCACCGCATATGTGCCCGCCGATCCGTCGATCGCTCTTCCGATGATCATAACGGCGCTCTCACAAACTGCGGCTAAATTTATGAAGGGCCGCAAGCGGCCAAACTTCAGCTTTTCCGGACGCGAAATGAATATTGAAGTGCCATAGAAAACAGTTCAAAGTTCAACGTTCCGAGTTTTGTTAACCCTGAACTCTGACTCTGAACCAGGAACTAAAAACGATGAGCGCATCATCAATATTACCCTTGAATTTTGGCGGGATCGATGAGGGGAAATACTCTACTCTCGATTCTGCCAGTATTCTCATCCTGCCCGTCTCGTATGAGGGAACCGTCAGTTACGGTACAGGGACAGGTGCGGGGGCGATGGCGATTGTCGATGCCTCGCGAAACATGGAGCTTTATGAGGAGGAAACGGAAGCCGAGGTTTACAAGGTCGGCATCCACACTCTGCCCGAATTCACCTCCCGCGAAACTCCTGACGCAATGATGGCCGATCTCTACGGCTATGCGAAAAAGCTGCTCACTCTCAATAAATTCATCTGCATGTTGGGAGGCGAACATTCTGTTTCTGCACCAATAATTCAGGCTCATAATGAAAAATATGATAATTTGAGCGTTCTACAGATCGATGCTCACGCCGATCTTCGCGATACATACGACGGAACGCCGCACTCTCATGCTTCGATCATGGCCCGGGTTGTCAAGGATATGCGGATTCCATCCGTGCAAGTCGGGATTCGCTCGATCTCTGGCGACGAAGCCAGATCGCTGAAAGACGGGCTTCCAACGCGCATTTTTTGGGCCCGCGATATTGTTGGCCGGACTGACTGGATAGATGAGGCTATTGACTCACTGACTGACAATGTTTATTTGACGATTGATATCGACGGGCTTGATCCGAGTATTGTTCCGACCACCGGCACTCCGGAGCCGGGTGGATTGGGTTGGTATGAAACTTTAACTCTTATACGTAAACTCGCTGAAAAGAAAACAGTTGTCGGAATGGATCTTGTGGAATACTCATACTTCGAAAACTACGATTCACCTGCTTTTTTATGTGCAAAACTCGTATATAAATCGCTTTCATACATCTTTCGCAATGACTCCCGGACAGCGCTCGGATAATTTTTTTTGTTCTAACACTAGTATTTTTAGCGAACCTACACTCTTTTTTTATCGTAAAAGGATTGATATTATTATACCGTTCACAAAGTTCGGCATTGTTCTAATTCATGCAATTTTTGGAGAGTCGTTAGATGTTTTACAGAAAGATTTTGATCGTTTTTTTTATATCCGCAGTTGTTTTTATAAGCGCATGCAAAACCGGTCTAGGCGGTGATGGTGCCCCTGCCATCGCTCAGCCTCAGACGCCAGCGGCTCCGGTTGTTGTTGACGGAATGCGCACCTCATACGCCGATGTTGTTGAAAAAACTTCGCCAGCGGTCATTCGCATCACCGCAGAGCATAAGGAGAAAGTGTCGCAGGTCCAGCAAACCCCGTTTGGTCAGGATTTTTTTCGCCAATTTGGTATTCCGAACCAAAATCAGAATCAGCGCCCACAAATCGAACGTGGCCTCGGCTCGGGCGTCATCGTTAACTCTGACGGCACAATATTGACAAATTTTCACGTTGTTGACGGCGCTGAAAAGATTACTGTCCTTATGAGCGATAATAAATCGTATGACGCAAAAGTTGTCGGCTCAGACCAGCCGAGCGATCTTGCTTTGCTGAAAATTGAGGCTTCGGGATTGCCATTTCTGACCCTTGGCAACTCTGATAACGTTCGTGTCGGCGACATCGTGCTTGCCATTGGCAATCCGCTCGGAATTGGCCAGACGGTAACGGCGGGCATTATCTCCGCAAAGGGCCGAAGAACAGGGCTCAGCGACGGACAAAGTTTCGAGGATTTTCTACAGACAGACGCACCGATAAATCGCGGCAATTCCGGCGGCGCGCTGGTAAATCTGAACGGCGAATTGGTCGGTATCAATTCGCAGATACTTTCATCCGGCGGCTCAAACGGCGGCAGTATCGGCATCGGATTTTCGATACCGTCAAATATGGCTAAATCCGTAATGGAGCAGCTTCTAAAGGATGGCAAGGTCCATCGCGGTATGCTCGGCGTAAATATTCAAAATGTCACCGACGACGCCGCAAAAGCCTTGGATCTAAAGGAGAAGTCCGGAGTTCTCGTCAGCAATGTCAAACCCGGAAGCGCGGCCGATAAGGCCGGTGTCAAACGCCGCGACATCATCACCGCGATCAATGGCGAAAAGCTCGACGACAGCAATGTTCTCCGCAATAAAGTAGCCGGAACGCTGCCCGGAACCGCCATCAAGCTCACGATAAACCGCGAAGGCAAAGAAACTGAGTTATCGGCAACCCTTGACGAATTTGACACAACAACTGCGAAAAAGACCGGCAATGGACAGGACGACGATAAGAACGGAATAAGCCCGCAAAATCAGAGCGACAAACTCGGTTTGAGCCTACAGCCGATGACGCCGCAGCTAGCCAAGCAACTTAATCTCGATTCAGATTCTGAGGGTTTGGTCGTGACCGATGTCGATCAGAGCGGGGCGGCGGCTGACGCCGGAATCGCCCGCGGAGATGTCATTCTTCAGATCAACCGTAAGCCTGTAAATACAGTGGCAGAGGTCAAAACGGCGCTTGATGCGGCAGGCAATAAACCCGTCGCCCTGCTCGTCTCACGACGCGGCCAGGTGACGTATGTCACCGTCAACCCTAATTAATCAAAAAATAATTATTCATTATTAAGGCCGATAGGAGACGATTCCGCCGGCCTTTTGTTTTCTGTCAACGTTGTTCACCGCTATTTTGTGAATAGAAAATGAGTAAACCAGCGTCTAAA
>JBBRQM010000088.1:0-11670 GCA_038226395.1 Pyrinomonadales bacterium
CTCGAATAAGAATTTAGTAAAAGGATTCATCGTCGAGGGCAGAATGTGCAAACCATTTCGGCTAAAGATTACAACGCGCACTGCAAAAACAGCAAACGCAAAAAAGGCCGCACACTAAAAATAGCACGGCCAAAAATAGTGAAAATTATCTATCGCGAGTCTCTATGGTTTCTGCGGCACTTTGTTGGGGTTAGCGTTTGGCCTGACTTTATTGGGATTAGAGTTTGGCCGTTGGGGAAACTGGCCCTGCCGGATAAGCTGTCGCCGTTCCTGTCGCGGGGTTAAACCGTCGGCCTTTTTTTGATTCTGCCCGTTGGCTTTATTTTGATTCTTATTGCGTTCTTGTTCCAGTGCCTGTTCAAAATTTTGACGTGCCATGCGAAACCGCTGCAATTGCTCCGGGGTCAGAACCTTTCTTACGGCCAACTCGTTCGTAAACCGGATTCTCGCAACTTCGGCCTGAGCCGCATGATGCTCTTTCAACCGCATCTGCACGTCCGCCTCATTGACCTGATCGGCATAGATTGCCTCATCGAGCGCGCGATTAGCCTCGCGGAGCCGCCTCTGCGCCTCTTCCATACGCGGTTTTCTCTCGATATTAATACGGCGAATTTCCTGTCTCTGCTCCGGTGAAAGGCCGAGCTGTCCGAGGGCATTGGCACGCGGGTCAGGGGTCGCCGTAGGCTTTTGCCCGTCAGCTTGAGCACCAAGCGGTTTATTGTCCTGCGCTGTCATGACCGAGGCAAATGTAAAAGATATTGCTAAAAGCAGAAATATCTTAAAAAAATTATTAGCTTTCATTATCTTGCTCCGCGTGACTATAAGCCTCCGCCGTCTTCGTCAAACAGATCGGAAAGCCTCAATGAGCGGTCATCGTTCTCGGCATCAGAGCTCAATACCGTCTTGCGAACCTGTACAGCCGGAATATGATCGGTGGCCATATCGCTGCCGAGTTTCCGCTCTTGAACCTTTATCAATCTCTCCGTCCTCGGCTGGCGATTATTAGCTAGGGTGCCGTTCCCCGGTTGATTTTCACGATTCACCTTGCCGTTCTTTAGCGCTTTAATAGCGACGGGCTCAGGTGCCCTTTGAGCAGGTTCTGTAGAAACAACCGGCGGAATCGAAGCCCGAGGCTCAACCGGCGGAATGGATCGATCGTTGACATTATTTGCGATATTTTGCTGACCGCCAGAATAGTTCATCGCCAAAAAACCGACCCCAACACAAACGACCAATGCGGCGGCAACGGCCATGGGGAAATTCGCAAGGGATAACAATCCGCGAAGCCCCGCCAAAAACCCACCAGATGAGATTTCCTCGACGATCCTTTGTTTCGGCGCATATGGAATAACGATCTCCGGCGTCGGCAGGTGAGCAAACTCCTCTTTATGCCATTCAAACACGGAAAAACGAGCGTTCGAGATAGCCGCGAACTCGTCCGTGCACCCAGTGCAATCAACCAGATGCGTCTCGAAAATCTTGCGTTCCGACTCGCCCGTCTCGTCGTAGATATACGAAACTATCTCGTCGGAAAAACCGCACTTATGTTTGTTACCGTTATTTAACATTTTCTTCACCATTTGCCGGTCAAATAACCTCGACCGGTGTCCGTTCCAATCTCATTCTCAACTGCTTTAATGCCGTGTAAAGCCTGCTTTTGACCGTGCTGAGCGGCAATTCGAGGGTTTCGGATATTTCCTGAAACGTCATGTCCTCAAATTCCTTCATCACTATCACCTGGCGCAAATCTGAGGGCAAAGCCCCTACCGCCTGTCTGACCAGCGTCATCCGTTCCGCCTGCTCAGTCGTTTTCGCAGGCGAAAGATGGGGGGATGCGACAAATGTTCGCTCCTCTTCGCCATTCTCGTCATCGAGAAAGTCTTCAGCCCGCGTCTTTTGACGGCGTTTGGTTGTCAAACACTGGTTGACCGCTATGCGGTGCAGCCATGACGAGACTTTTGCTTCGCCGCGAAAGTTTCCCAAATTGCGGTATGCCGCAATAAACGCCTCTTGACAAGCATCGCGGGCATCATCCTCGCGACCGAGCATACCAAAGCAGAGAGCGAAAATTTTCCGCTCCCACCTTCTAACGATTTCGCCGAAGGCTTCAGAGTCCTCTGAAATTGCCAGTTCGACAAGCTGCTCATCCGTCTTGCTTTTCAACATCCACTCGTGTTACCGCCGCTTTTGCACGAGAATAATAACCCAAAAACCACAACCGGCGCGAACATCATTCGCACTCAATAACTTAGACGTTAAAATCAGCTAAAAAGTCTAAACCCCGAACGTTTTTCTCAAATGTAAAATTTTGAGATAATGCTCTATGAAATTTCAAATTTGAATATGTTTGCTTATGGCATCCGAAACAAAACCAACCGTTTCAAAAGAAGATACCTTCGATAAACTCGACATCCGCGTCGGCCTTATCATGTCGGTTGAGCTAGCATCTGACGCCCCCAAACCGGCGTATATGATCAAGGCTGACTTTGGAAAATTCGGCATTCGCACATCGGTCGGCAGGTTTACACAGCATACTGCGGATGAACTGACAGGCAAGCAGATCCTGGGCGTCCTTAACTTCGAACCACGCGAGATAGGCGGTGTTTTATCCGAATTCCTTTGCCTCGGCGTCCAGTTCCCAAAAGCCGACAGCGGCGAAGCTACAATCATCACGCCACTTGTCGAGGCAAAGATCGGGAGTAAATTATTCTGAGAGCTAGTAGGCCCGTGCAAACACAACCAGCTTATTCGATGGCGCGCCTGAATACACGCATTTTCCGGCTTCTTTGTCGCCGTCAAGTGGAATGCAGCGGATGGTAGCTTTGGTTTCGGCTTTGATCTTTTCTTCAGTTTCGCCGGTGCCGTCCCAGTGGGCTAGGATAAAGCCGCCTTTTTCGATTTGAACCTTGAAATCGTCCCAACTATCAACCTTGAACGTATTTTCCTCACGGAAAGCCAAAGCTTTCTGGTAAATGTTGGCCTGTATTACATCGAGGAGTGCCACTATGTGTTCCTCGATCCCATTGAGAGAGTGTGAATCCTTTGTAAGGGTATCGCGGCGGGCAACTTCGACGGTGCCGTTCTCAAGATCGCGCATTCCGAGCCCAAGACGAATGGGAACTCCGCGAAGTTCATACTCGGCAAATTTCGAGCCCGGGCGTTCGTTGTCATTATCGTCGTATTTGACCGAAACACCAGTTGCTGTTAATTTCTCAACGATTGGTGTAACCGCCGCAGAGATCGTCGCAAGATCTTCCGGCGTTTTGTAGATCGGGACGATGACAACCTGGATCGGAGCGAGTTTTGGCGGCAGAACGAGGCCCTGATCGTCAGAGTGGGCCATTATGAGTGCACCCATCAAACGCGTCGAAACGCCCCAGCTAGTCGCCCAGGGATACTCCTGCTGGTTCTCCTTATTAACAAATTTAACGTCGAACGACCGCGAAAAATTTTGCCCCAAAAAATGCGATGTGCCGCATTGGAGAGCTTTACCGTCCTGCATCAGTCCTTCGATACAATAGGTCTCGACGGCGCCGGCAAAGCGTTCGTTTGCCGACTTCAGGCCCTTCAGCACTGGAAGGCCGATCCATTCCTCGGCAAAGGTCGCGTAAACGCCAAGCATCCGTTCGGTCTCTTCGACAGCTTCCTGTTCGGTTTCATGTGCAGTATGGCCTTCCTGCCAGAGGAATTCGGTGGTACGCAAAAAAAGGCGTGTCCGCATTTCCCAACGGACGATATTGCACCATTGATTTATCAGCAGCGGCAGGTCGCGCCACGATTGAATCCAGTTTTTGTATGTATTCCAAATCACGGTTTCGGATGTTGGGCGGATTATCAATTCTTCTTCGAGCTTGGCATTCGGATCGACCATCAATCCGCCGTTCGGATCAGTTTTGAGACGATAATGCGTGACGACGGCACATTCCTTTGCAAAACCCTCGGCATGCTCCTCTTCTTTTTCGAGGAAAGATTTTGGCACAAAAAGAGGGAAGTATGCGTTCTGATGCCCCGTAGCCTTAAACATATCGTCTAATGCCCGCTGCATCTTTTCCCAGATCGCAAAGCCATACGGCTTTATGACCATACAGCCGCGAATAGCCGAGTTCTCGGCCAGATCAGCTCGTTTGACGATCTCGTTATACCACTCGGAATAGTTTTCCGATCTTTTTGGAAGTCCTTTAGCCATAAGAAAATTTGCCACAGAGGGCACAGAGAACACTGAGATACAACAAGAATAATAAGGCAATTTGCCTACACTTTCAATTTCCGGCTGTGCGTCAGTGTCTCATTTGTTCTGTGGACTCTGTGGCTAATGTGATATTATCCCGTCTTTATGAGCGATTTTCGACTCGATTTCCAGGACACCGCTACGGCCTTTGCGGATAAATCCAATTCACAGTTAAAAGAGAAATACCGGTTATTTAGAATGCTGAATTCTCCATTTTTAAACGCCGTCGGTTCAACCGTGGCGAGGTTTGCATTATCGCTTGGCTTGCCGGTAGAGGGGTTGATAAAAGCCACCATATTCGAGCAATTCTGCGGCGGCGAGACAATTGACGAGTGTGAACCGACCGTCGAAACGCTCGGCGGATCCCGTATCGGGACGATCCTCGATTATTCGGTCGAGGGCAA
This sequence comes from Pyrinomonadales bacterium, assembly GCA_038226395.1. GTDB lineage: Bacteria > Acidobacteriota > Blastocatellia > Pyrinomonadales > Pyrinomonadaceae > OLB17. Next base: position 4,633 of record JBBRQM010000088.1, read on the forward strand.
ATCGACCGAAGCCGATTTTGACAATACAAAAGACGAGATTATCCGCACAATCCAACGCGCCAAGGACGATCCCAATATCCCGTTTGCCGTGTTTAAGGTCACCGGTATCGCCCCGCTCGGGACGCTTGAGAGGCTTAGCAAAAAGAAAAAACTTGACGCCAAAAGCCAGGCAAAATGCGAGCGTATATATACCCGCGTGAGCGAGATTTGCGAATATGCATATCAACAGGGCCAGCCTGTGTTTATCGACGCCGAGGATTCGTGGATACAGGACGCCATTGACCGGCTTGCCGTCGATATGATGGAACGCTTTAACCGCGAGACGGCTATCGTTTTTAATACGCTGCAGATGTACCGCACCGACAGGCTGCAATACCTGAAAAACGCGCGGCGACAAGCCAAAAATGAGGGATACATCCTTGCCGTCAAACTCGTTCGCGGGGCCTATATGGAAAAAGAACGCGAACGTGCGACGGAAAAGGGCTATCCGTCGCCGATCCACGACGATAAAGCCGCAACCGATGCCGATTACAACGCCGCAATAGAGTATTGCATGCGGCATTTTAAGGATATGGCGTTTGTTGCCGCGACTCATAACGAGATAAGCAGCCAGCGGCTTGCAGAATTAATGCACGAAATGGGCGTCGCGCCAAATCATCCAAATATCTTCTACTCTCAGCTCTACGGAATGGGCGATAATATATCGTATGTGCTGGCAAAAAACGGTTACAATGTCTCGAAATACGTGCCTTATGGCCCGGTTGCGGACGCCATTCCCTATCTAATACGCCGCGCGAATGAAAATTCGTCTGCCGCCGGCCAGGTAAGCAGGGAATTGGATTTGATTGCTACCGAACTAAAGCGCCGCAAACTAAACTGAGCTATTGAGAATATAGATTTGCCATCCTTCTTTACCTCAGACCAAGCATTAATCTAACGGAACGATCCGAGATCTCACGATGCTCAACGTCTCTCCAGATATTTAAAGGCATTAATTCGTCGTCCGTAAGCGGGCTATTGGCAATACGGGCGACCTGTGTACTCTCAAACGCACGATTGGTAAGAGCGAGGTGCGGATTGTTGATTCTCAGACCCGTAGCATCAGTCGAGGCCTTTTCGGCAGTCTCAACATCGAGAAAAAAGTCACCATACGCCGCGAGATGCCAGACCTTTTCGCCCCCTGTTTCGTCTATTTCGAGCAAACGCAGTAAAGCAAAGCCCGCTTCGAGCTGGAAAACAAGAAAATCCCCCGGATGAAAATTCTGCGACATAATGACGAGATTAGCATACGATCCCATTTGCTTATAAAATCATTTGGATATGAAATCAAATCTCGACAAGCAGGCAATGCTCGATATTGCTATCGAAGAAGCCCGGATCGGCCTCTCGGAAGGCGGTATCCCGATCGGCGCGGCGCTATTTGACGGCGAGGGAAATCTGCTCGGACGAGGGCATAACCGCCGCGTGCAGGAAAATGACCCGTCAATACACGGCGAGACCGACGCCTTTCGCAAGGCTGGCCGCCAACGCAGCTACCGAGACATGATAATGGTCACGACCCTCGCCCCATGCTGGTATTGCAGCGGTCTAGTGCGGCAATTCGGCATCGGAACGGTCATCTTCGGCGAATCTGTCACATTCCAAGGCGGCATCGACTGGCTGCGCGAAAACGGAGTCGAGATCGTCGATATGAATTCGCGTGAATGTATTGATCTGCTTGCTGGTTTTATCGCCAAATTTCCAGAAGTATGGACCGAAGACATCGGCGAGGATTGATAGAAAGGCGTTTGTGGTAAAATTCCCGATTTGGTGACAAAATAGTGTTATGGACGACTTTCGGGAACAATGTCGAAGACAACTAAAGCGAAGTTTGGAGAGCCGAATAAAATACGGCTTTTTCCGAAACTATAAGCCTGTCGATGATGATGAGCCTGTCCGTTATTTTGAGAGGATGAGCGACTACCGTAAATGGGCCGACGAAAATTTGCCGCGATATTTGGGCTATAAATTGGTCAAGCCAATTAAAGATGCAGAATAAAGGATACTTCCAACCGGAACAGGCTCGCGAAGTTGCCAAGGCATTTGCAAAACATAAGATCGACTACATGTTTATAGGCAAAAGCGGTGCGATACTACTCGGCTATCCATCAACCACTCAAGATGTGGATCTATTCCCTAAAAAGAGTGAAGAAAATTGCCGAAAATTGATTTTGGCGTTGACTGAGATTGGATTTCAGCTATCGGATAAAACTAAAGAACAGATACTTCTTGGCATTGATTTTGTTCAGATAAATGAAGACCCGTTCGATTTGGACTTGGTCTTCGCCCCTGATGGCATTGATAGTTTTGAAAAGGCTGAGGAGAGAATGATCGTCTTCGAAAACTTTCATATCGCAAATATTAATGACATTATCGCAAGCAAAAAAGCCGCAGGACGTGAAAAGGACCTCCTGGATTTACCGCTTTTAGAAGATTTTAGGATCGAATACGAAAAGTCCATAAAAAAAGAGCCGCGTACGGCTCTTGAGCTTGCATTGGAAAAGGTCGAAAAAGAAGAATAAAGAATAGCAGCCCTCCACCGTATATTGTCTATTTGCCGGGAATTATCACCGGCAGCCCCTTCGCAGCGAACTGCTTATTAAAATCAGCGATATCCTCCGACTTGATTTTTGCCAGGCGTGCAAGTTGGACGTCTATCTGAGCGGACAGATCATTATATACGTCATATGCCTGCGTGGTCGGAGCGTCGTCCGAACCATCGACAGATGCACCGAGAGCGGCAAGTTTATTATTCAGCCGTATCGGATAGTTCAGCGCGTCCTGCCCGCTCTTTATTTTGGTCTGCATGAGGGCCTCTTCGATCTCGGTCAATTTTATGCCGATGTCTCGTGCCTTGTCGATAAGGTCTTTTTGATCGGGGGCCTTTAATCGACGCGAAATGTTTTCGAGCTGCGTCCTCGTGTCGCGTATCTCCAGAATCGCATTATGAGTATCGGATAGTTTGCCAATGATCCTCGACATCAGATCGAATTGCTTTGCAAACTCGTCGTTCGTAGCCGCGAGACGCGGATCGGCCTTTAACGTAAATGGCTCGGTGGAAACCGTTTTACCGTCAACGCTTAGCCGGACCTGGTAATTGCCTGGAGGAATACGCGGCCCGGCAAGCGAGCCTCCCCACATTATCAATCCTGGAACAGTCGTCGCGTTTGGAAGCCGATAATTCCACACAAACGTATTCAGCCCAGCCTCGACGGGAAGCGGCTGATCGGCGCCGGGCAATGGAATTTGCTGCTCCGGGGAGGTCAGTCCGGGCGAAACGGATGGCTCTGCCTTTTTGCCGAATTTACGCAAAACCTTGCCGCTTGCGTCTAGAAATTCAAGGGTTACGTCCTTAGACGGCTTGTCCTTAAAATAATAATTAACAACCGCTCCGCTTGCAGGGTTGCGCCCTACGGTTGCGGTCGGCGGCAGATTAAAGCCGCCTCTGCCCGCCGTGCGATAAGCATCTTCGGGTTTGAAGAGAAACGCATTAGCCTTTTGAGCCTCAGCAAGTTGGTACAGCACTGGCAGATTATCCAGAACATAAAAGGCACGTCCCTGTGTCGCCACGACGAGATCTTTGTCGCGTTTTTGAATGGTGAGGTCGGTAATCGGCACGATCGGCAGATTTAACTGCAAACTTTGCCAATTTTCACCGCTATTTGTCGAATAATATATGGCACGCTCGGTCCCGGCATAGAGAAATCCTTGTTTGTTGGGATCCTCGATGACAACACGAGTGAATTGATCGACTGGGATGCCGTTGACGATCTTTCTCCACGTTTTGCCATAATCACCGGTTTTATAAAGATAGGGCTTTGGATCGTCGTTCTTATAGTTTGTTGCCGCAAAATAAGCAGTTCCGGGATCAAACGGCGACGCCTTGACCTGATTTATCTGAACCCATTCGGGCATATCTTTGGGCGTAACATTGCTCCAGTTTTGCCCGTTGTCCTGCGTCACCTGAACGAGACCGTCATCGCTGCCGGTCCAGATGACGCCCTGTTTTACTGGCGATTCATCGACCGTAAAGATCGTGTCGTAGTATTCGATACTCGTGTTGTCCTGCGAAATAAGGCCACCCGAAGACTTTTGCCGTGCTTTGTCGTTGCGGGTCAGATCGGGCGAGATTGCTTTCCACGACTGCCCCTCGTCAAGCGAGCGAAACAGGACATTGGCAGCGGTGTAAAGAGCGTATTTCCCATCCGTTCGGTGCGGCGAGAACATGATCGGATAATTCCATTGAAAACGATATCTGATAACATCCGCGCCGGCGCCCATTGTGTTATCGGGGTAAACATCGACATTTCGCTGCTGGCCCGTCCGATGATCGGCCCGAGTTAAAAGGCCGTCGTAGCTGCCCGCGAATACGATATTTGAATCGGTTGGCAGCGGCGCGATCCAGCCCGATTCACCGCCGCCGACGTCATACCAATCGCCCGTCGTGATCGCATTGCCATCCGAGCGTGAAGCGATACGCACGGTCGAATTGTCCTGTTGCGCTCCATATATGTTGTACGGAAAATCGTTGTCCGTAATGACCCGGTAAAACTGCGCCGTCGGCTGCGTCTGAGCCGTCCAACTCGCTCCGCCATTGACGCTGACGTTTGCTCCGCCGTCGTTGCCGTTTATCATTCGCTTTGCGTCATTTGGAGCGATCCAGAGATCGTGATTGTCGCCGTGCGGCTCGCCTACAGTCGTAAACGTTCGCCCGCCGTCAATCGACTTTTGAAACTGGACGTTCATCACATACACTGTATTTTCACTTTCTGAATCGGCATAAACACGGTTGTAATACCATGGCCTTTGCTTGATATTCGGGTTGTCCGAAACCTTTTGCCATGTATCGCCCGCGTCGTCGGACCTAAAAAGTCCGCCTTCTTTTGCCTCGACGATCGCCCAAATGCGGTTTGTATTTACGGGCGAAACCGTGACGCCAATCTTGCCCAAAACGCCCGTCGGCAAGCCTTTGTTACGTGTAATTTCCGTCCATGTATCGCCGCCGTCAATTGATTTGAAAAGGCCGCTGCCGTCGCCGCCGCTGTCCATACGATATGGCTTACGTCTTATCTGCCAGAATGAGGCGTAGAGCGTATTTGGGTTTGTCGGGTCGAGTATGAGGTCGCTCGCACCTGTCTCTGCGTTGCGGTAAAGGATCTTTTCCCAGGTTTTGCCTCCGTCCTTGCTGCGAAAAATGCCGCGCTGCTCGTTGCTGCCCCAAAGATGCCCGAGCGCGGCGACATAAACGATGTTTGGATCCTTAGGATTCACCCGGATCCGAGCGATTTGCTGTGTGTCGCCCAAACCGATGTTTTTCCATGTTTTCCCCGCGTCCATCGACTTATAGACGCCGTCGCCACTCGACACATTGCCGCGGACAGTTTCCTCGCCCATGCCGACATAAATGATGTTCGGATCGGAACCGGCGACCGCTATCGCCCCAACCGAACCGGTCTTGAAAAAACTGTCCGAAATGTTGAGCCAATTCGTTCCGCTGTCCGTCGATTTCCAAACGCCACCGCCCGTCGAACCGTAATAGTAAACATTCGGCTGACTAGCAACGCCCTCGACGGCACCAACCCGGCCGCCGCGAAACGGCCCGATCAGCCGGTATTGTAAGTTTTTCAGAAGGTCGTCTTTCTTTTGCGCCGTAACAGTGGTTTGAGAATTTATTGACACGCTCCAAATGCACATCATAGTCGTCAAATATGCGGCAAAGGTAAAGGTATGGATAGCTTTTGAGACGAATCGGTCGGTTGTGGATTTGAGCATATAAGTTGTGAGCCTCTTTTATCGTTGAAACGGAGTAAGAGTGTTATTCAGCAAAAATTAAACTAATATTTTCTTTTAGACAAATATCGTTTACGCATTTATACCGAAAAAGTTATAAGACGATGCATAACTTGCCGAATTTGAACCAACACGGCAATAATCCTAAGATATAGTAATAATTGATTTGAGGAAAAGAAAATACACATGACAGATATGCGAAATGCAGTAATAATTAGCGCGGCGCGGACGCCGACAGGTAAGTTTCAGGGATTATTAAAGGGTTTTTCTGCCCCCGATCTTGGTGCAATAGCTATCAGAGAGGCGGTAAAACGAGCCGGTCTCAACGGCAATCAGATAAACGAAGTCATAATGGGATGCGTTGTCCAGGCCGGTATCGGCCAGGCACCGGCGAGACAAGCTGCCCTCAAAGCCGATCTACCGGCGGAAGTTTCGGCGTTGACGATAAATATGGTCTGTGGTTCTGGTCTCCGAGCGGTCGCGCTTGCATCGCAGGCCGTCCAGCTTGGGGATGCCGAATATGTCGTTGCCGGCGGAATGGAATCAATGTCAAATATTCCTTACGCCCTGCCCGGTGCTCGCGATGGTTATAAAATGGGAAATCAAACAGCGGTTGATCTGATGATCCACGACGGCCTGTGGTGCCCGTTTGAAAATTGGCATATGGGCAACACCGGCGAGATTGTCGCCGAAAAATATCAGATCTCGCGCGAAGAGCAGGACAATTTTGCGTTTAACTCACATCGCAAGGCTCATGAAGCCCAAGCTGCTGGCCGTTTCAAAGACGAGATCATGCCGGTCGAGATCCCGCAAAAGAAAGGCGACCCACTAATTCTGGATTATGACGAACCGGTGCGACCGGATACGACAGTCGAGGCCCTCGGCAAACTGCGTCCGGCGTTTAAGAAAGACGGCGGCACGGTCACAGCTGGTAACGCTCCCGGCGTCAATGACGGAGCCTCGGCTTTGGTCTTGACCTCGGCGGAAAATGCAGCGAGCCTAGGCATCGAGCCGCTTGGACGCGTTGTAGCTTCGGCAACATCAGGCATCGAGCCAAAATTGATAATGATGGCGCCGGTCAAAGGCGTTCAAAACGTGCTGGCAAAAGCCGGTTGGGACATGAAAGACGTTGATCTTTTCGAGCTTAACGAAGCCTTTTCGGTTCAGGCCCTCGGCGTAATGAAAGAGCTCGGTCTCGATATGGAAAAA
>JBBRQM010000089.1:0-11665 GCA_038226395.1 Pyrinomonadales bacterium
GTCGTAATCCGCCGGGACTGGCCGGTCGCCCGCCACGCCAAACGTCGTGATCGTCGTCGGAGTGCCGTTCGAGTTTTGGATATACCAGGTCGAGTTTGAAGGCCGGAACACCGCCGCATCCGTCTTGCCGTCACCGTCGTAATCCGCCGGAACGGGAATATCCTCCGCCGCTCCAAACGGGAACGAGTAATAGCTGAAATCTTCGCTTCTCAAAATAAACCACTCACCCGTCGTCTTGCGATAAAACGCAATATCCGTCGTGCCATCGCCGGTGTAGTCGCCGGGCACGATCTTATCCGTCCCCGCCCCAAACTGAAACGCCCGGTTCCCCCCATCCTTACTCCTCAAATACCACCAGTCCCCGCTCCCAGGTCTAAATATCGATATGTCAGTCTTGCCGTCGCCATCGAAATCAAACGGCGCCTTTTTCGCAACCGATGACTGGCCAAAAACAGTGAATTTCACTGCTTGTGACACTGAAAAACCACTTGCCGCTGAAGCATCCTGAATATACCATCGGGCAAAAAATGTTTTTCCAACGAGGGTTGCATCATCAGGGATCGGCAGACTCAGGCTGGCCCAACCATTTCCATCTCCTGTGTTTTGAGTTGTCGTAGAGACACGCTCGAATGAACCCGAGGCTGGAATAGTCGTTCCAGCTCCAGGATCTGCGGAGTCTATCACAAGCACCGCGGCCGCATTTCCCAACCCGCTGTTCACCGATATCGTAAAGTTCGTATTACCCATGATCGGCGGCGAATTAGCCCTGATCTGAGGCGTAAATCCACCCGATCCGGCGCGGCTTGCTCCGGTTATCTGCGGAACTCGATTAGATTCCATATAGAGCATGGGCCGGTCAAATCTTTCGCTTTCGGCGGCCACTCGCGGATCGGTTAACGGCCGCTTTAGAAACGCAACCAGATCTGCCTGTTGATTTGCATTCAGACCCAGAGGATGAATAAGATTTGTCGGCTTATTGGGAGCGTTAAAGTCACCGCCACGGTTATAAAAGGCTACAACTTGTTCGAGGGTGGTAAATTGTCCGTTATGAAAATACGAACCTCGCAGCTCGACGTTTCTCAAACTCGGCACGCGAAATGCACCGAGATCGGCATTATTTCCAGTCTGTTGAAAACGTCCCGTATCATCTGTCTGCGGCCGCACTCCAATGTAGCGGAATGTTTGATCGGTAAAAAGATTGCCGGCGTGGCAAACGGCGCAATTGCTTCCATTAAAAACGCCGCGCCCCCGCTGTTCCTGTGCAGTCAATAGCGTGATTCCCGCAGCGTCCGCGTCCCACGGCGTCTGGTCGCTATATAAAGTGCGTTCAAAAGTCGCGATCGCCAACGCTATTCGTGCAGGTGTCACCTCAGGTGTTCCGAAAGCTTCCTGAAACAGTTCGGGGTAATTGCGGCCGTTGATCCATGTCGACAGCGGCGTCGGGATAGCCGGTGTGAGCGCCAGTGGTTTCGAAGTGGTGATTCTTGCAGCCACATCGTTCCAGTCGCGGCCCGCGTGGGCCATTTCAGAGGTTCCGACCGGAGGTCCGGTTGCCTGACTCTCCAAAGCGCCTCCATTATTCAAAACGATCGCGTTTGTTATCGGGTCGCGGAAAACATTGCTCGCCCTACCGTCCCAAAAGAGAAGTGGGGCGTAAGCTGCATTGACATAACTAACGGTTTTCCGTCCCGTGACCTGATCATTCAGGCCGTAACTCGCAATATTCACATATCTGCCGTCGGCGTTATTAGACGGAACGCCAGCCGAACCTCTGACGTCATCCGGTGTACCAAGAATACCGTCGGCTCCCGGATTTGTTGAGGTTGCCGTTGCCGACACTGATCGGGGATCTGTTCCACCGTTGCTTGAGTGATGACATGTGCCGCAGGCGACCGTTCGCGTGGACGACATTTGCTCGTCCCAAAATAAAGCCTTTCCGAGAGCCGCTTTTGTCGCGGTAACCGGATTTCCAGGCGGGATCGGCGGCGGATCGAGGGGAGGCACGGGGCCTGGCAACAAACCAGCATTGGCCCGCGTCCCCTGATCGGCCGCACTTAAATTACTAACGATCGTGCCGTTTTCTGCCCTAACCCAGTAGAAAAATGTCTGGCCGGGAGTCCCACTCGCGTCAAAAAACGAGTTCGATGCTGTTGTGCCGATGTCGGTCGCTGTTACCGGATTATTCACTGTATTTCTAAAGATCCGGTAAAGCGTGGCACCGCGTACCGTGTCCCAAAAAAGTCCAACCTTTGAATTATAAATATTGTCCGATGCGGCAAGATTTGTAGGTGCGGAAAGTGTTGAGCCGCCGCTCTGCCCGGTAACCAATCCGGATGTGTAAAGTTCGAATATAGTGATAGCTAGAGCGAATGCAAGGCAAACGCCGAATTTGAGGTTTCTCATAACGCCTCCAGACGTATTTATTTATGTAAAAAGATGGCCAAACCGGCTTCTAATATGATTTCTACATCGAAATAATCTTGATTTCAGATTGCTTGTGCTAATGCCGATCAGATCGGCTGCCTCAGTTAACGTATAATCATCGGAATATACCAGCGTCATCGCGATGCGGTCTTTGGCGTCAAGTGACGACAATATCCTGTCTGCAAGCTCCGCAGCAACAAGGGACCTTTCAGCGTAAGACTCATTTTCGATGCGTATATTTTCAAGATACTCGTCGCCGTCATCTGCCATGTCGCAAAATGGTTTTTCAGGCCTGCGTTGCCGCCGGCGAAACTCGTCGTAACAGACATTTACGGCAATCCGGGTGATCCACGCCGGAAATGAATTTGCGAGTCCTCCCCGAAAATACTTGAGCGAAAAATAAGCCTTTGTAAAACTCTGCTGCACATATTCCTCGATCTCCGACCGGTCGTGAAAGAATCGGCCGACCACTCTAGTCACTGTACGTCGATAGCGTTCAAAGATCTCAGTAAATGCTTGCTCATCGCCCTCAAGGGTCGCCCGGACAAGACGCTCGTCAGAATCCAGCGCTCCCTCCGCTAACTCGATTGGCTGTAATTGAGTCGTGGTATGCAAGTTGATGTTTATGGCCTCTTCAAGCATTTTCTTTGTTTCAAGCCGCGTTAACAAATCACTATTTTGATATTAATTTCTAGGCGCATGTTCGGGCCCGCTCTCGACACGAAATCCAGACGGTACGATAAACAGATCGGCCGACGGTTCGCTCCGTTTGATGTTTACAAGCTTAAAGACATGTTCACCCGACAACGGATCGATGTGCCGTGACATAACTATTAGCCGTAATTCAGGCGAATACCAGTTTTCAGTAACGACCTGTATCGGTTTATCGTTGCCGATATGGCCGGCCGGTATCTCAAATGTGATCCGCGTGCCCTCGACATTGACGCCCTCGATGATTTTTGTGCCCAGGGTTTCAGATTTGGCGTCACCCGGAGGTTTAGGCTCGTCACGCGGCGGCCCAGCCTGATCGATCTTGTGCTTTCGGGCTACCTTATTATTCAGGTCAAGGAAATACTGGGTTTTCGTGGGGAAATCATTTATAAACACGAGCATCTGTGGTTTGTCGTCCTGATTTACGATGTCAAAACCGCCGACCATTTCAAGCGTCTGCTCGCGACGGGTTCGGCCGGCGGCGTCACGATAAGTTGCTCCTTTGCTGCTTTTGGTAACCGTCGATCCGTCGTAAAGCCGCCGTGTGTCCTCGATCACAATTTCGGCTGAAAAAGGCTGTCCCTCGACTAATTTGTCGCCAAATCTAAGCTCTGCGGCAATAAACATCCCGTTTGGCGGCGGTGGCGGGCCTTCATTACCGGGCCCACCCCCCGGGCCACGTGGAGGCTTTGATTCCTCACGGCTGAGCACACCGTCGTGATTTGTATCCATTGCGGTGAATACCTCTTTAGCCGCGCGCTCAAATTCAGCCTTTGTCATCGTTCCCGCTGCTTGCAGTTTTTCCATAAAGAAGAACGGCGGCAGCATATCCTGATGTTCCGGTTGTCCCGGCATGTCATCCGGTGCATTTCCATTTATTGCGCGGGGTTGGCCGTCCTTTGGTGGCCCATTGGGACGCTGTCCGGGCATGCCGGGACGCATTCCATCGGGCCGGCCCATCGGCGGCGGGCCGTTTTCGCCTTTTGGCGGATGCGGCATCTCGCCAGCGTCGATTACGCCCTTTCCATTCTTGTCCAGAGCGGTAAAAGTGCGGTCGATAGCGGCCTGAAACTCCGCCGCGTCAATGCCTCCGTCTTTGTTTGTATCGACACCTCTTGTCCAGTCAGAGTGTCGCGGCCCTTCGCCGCGCATCTGGCCTTCCGGCTTGGGTTTCTGCGAAAATGCGGCTAACGCAAAAACTGCTGTAAGAATAAATACAAATATTAGTTTCTTGTTCATTTCAGACTCCTAAAAAATTCAGTGAATAAAGCGTATTGCCCGCGTCAGTCCATCATCGCCGATGATAACCTCGGCATCGACCAGCTCCGACGGCTTCTTGACGTTGGCGACGAGGCCAAGCGAGACCATCATCGAACTCGGCACCTTAACTCGGACGATCTGTCCGCTTTCCGGGTCACGAGCGTACGAGAGAGCAATAAATTCGGTCTTTACCTCGTTCGTCTTTTTTGGGATAGATGTCGCGATAGTTGATGTCGTAGGCAAGACAGGCTGTTTCTGGACGGCTCTGAAAGACTTTGGCGGTGACGTGCTCTTTGTTTTGACGGCTACGCGTTCAGATGACGGTTCGACTGCGTTGATCTCGCTGTTACTTCCTTTATCACCGGCATCCGGCATAGCTGTTTTGGTATCCGTGTTTACTGGAACAAGCTTTTCGGCGGTCAGTCCATTATTATCGCCAGATTGCCCCGAACGGAATACAAAGATCGCGATGATCACCGCTGCGGCTACCGCGACCGGTGTTGTCCAAAGAAATATCCGCCGCAGAATAGATGGCGGCCACGGTGCTTTCACCAAAGTCTTTTGCCGGTTGATGTCGCTTTGTATCTGCCACCAAAGCTTTGGCGAATCGGCTATTTCGTTGATCGAATTTTCGTCCAATGCCGAGTCGCTCAAAAGCGTTCGCATGAATTGATCTACTTGCTCGTCAGAGATTTGTTTGTTCATATCTTTCGTCCTCGCAAATCGTGCTGTCAGGAAAAAGACGCGCGGCACACCCCAACGGTTTCAAAAAAAAATTTTGTTCCGTTCCGGAACAGTGGAACGGATGGAACAAGGTGGAACGCTTAAAAGCGCTTAAACACAAAAAAAATCAAAGACACCTAACCAATGCTATAATCTAGCATTTATGAATAAGATTGAAATAATTCCGCTTGGCGGCATCGGCGAATTTGGGATGAACTGCATGGGTATCCGGTATGCAGACGAAATGATAGTCGTTGACGCCGGGATGGGTTTTCCTGAGGAGACGCCGTATGGAGTAGATATTTCCATACCGAATTTTGACTTTCTCGAAGAGTACCGCGACGATCTGACCGCCATTATACTGACCCATGGCCACGAAGACCACATCGGCGCTCTCACCTACATTCTAAAAAAATTCAACCTGCCGGTTTACGCGTCGCGATTTACAATCGCTCTGGCCGAAAAACGTCTCGAAGAGCATAAAATGCTTGACGAAGTATTGATTCACCGCGTCAAGGCAAACGACGTTATCGAGATCGGCAGTTTCAGGATCGAGTTTATCCACGCATCGCATTCGCTGGTCGATTGCTTCTCGCTGGCGATCCATACGCCGCTCGGCACGATCATACATACCGGCGATTACAAGATCGACGACACGCCTGTGATCGGAAAGCCGTATGATTTGCAAACGCTTTCACGAATCGGCGACGAAGGCGTTTTGCTGCTGCTTGGGGATTCGACAAATGCAACAGTTCCGGGACGGACGCCATCGGAGAGGGCTGTGATACCGGCGTTCGAGGAGATATTTGAGCAAACCGAAGGCCGCCTGTTTGTCGCGACGTTTTCGTCGTCTCTGCATCGGCTCCAGATCGTATTCAACATTGCGCATGAATTCGGACGAAAGGTCTGCGTTCTCGGACGCTCGATGCAAAAAAACGTCGAGATTGCCGAAGAGCAGGGCTTGCTGAAAATCCCGTTCGGCGCAATGGTCAGTTTCGGAGATTCAAAGGCTCTCGATGACGACGAGATTTGCTATCTCGTAACCGGTTCTCAGGGCGAAAATCGCGCGGCGTTATGGAATCTCGCGACCTCTACCTACAAGGGAATGGAGATTCAGAAAGGCGACACTGTCGTGCTGTCCGCACGCATTATTCCCGGCAACGATAAATCTATTAGCCGCCTCATCGGCCATCTTTACAAACGCGGAGCGAATATAATTGAGGAAAAACGCCGCCTCGTCCACGTCTCCGGCCATGCCTCGCAGGAAGACATCAAGATAATAGTCGAAACGGCCCGCCCGAAATATCTTGTTCCGATCCACGGCGAATACAGAATGCTGTTCCGGCACAAGGAGTTTGTAAAGAATCATGTCGAAGGATACACCGACAACAACATTATTCTGATCGAGAACGGCAACGTGCTTGAGGTCGATGAATTCGCCGCAAAGGTCGTCGAAAAACGCGAGCTTCACAAAACATTTATCGACGAAGAATCGCACGACGAGATCGAATACGACGTGGTGCGCGAGCGCAAGAAACTCGCCTACGGTGGAGCGATCTCGCTGGTCGTAATCATCGACAAAGCCACGCACGAGATCGCCGGCGAGCCGCAGATCACATTTCAGGGTGTTGCTGGCGTCGATACTTCAAACGGCTTCGCGGCTGACGCCCGCTCTGCCATTCGCACCGCCATCGGTGATATGAAAAGGGAACATATCGTTGACCGCAATTTTTTCAAAGAAAATTTACGAATTTTCCTGAAACGTTTCATCCAAAAAGAAATCGGCACAAAACCCGTAATTGTGACGACAATCGTTGAGGTTTAAGAACCAAAGATTATCTTCACGAACGTTCACGAAAAGACCCGGACCAAAAAAAATCCGGTTCGTGTTTTTCAGTGTAAGATTTGTTGCTAATTATTATTCATGGGATCAGTTTTCTTCCCATACTGACGATATTGTAAAATTTTTGGTATCACGAAGATATGACCTGTCCCAACATATTTTTTCTTTTCGCTGAGGGTGCAAGTCCGCAGTCAGGCGGCTCGTCCGAGCATATGGTGACGATTTTCATTATTGAGATCGTTCTGATGTTGTTTCTGGGACGGCTGCTCGGAGAATTGATGCAGCGGATCGGACAGCCCGCCGTGATGGGGCAACTTATAGCGGGCGTGATTCTGGGGCCATCTGTTTTCGGCACTCTGTTTCCAGCGGGTTACCAAATTGTCTTTCCTGATGTGGCGATCCAGAAGAAAATGATCGACGCCATTTCGCAGCTCGGTATTCTCATGCTGCTGTTGCTTACCGGAATGGAGACCGATCTCAAGCTCGTAAACAAAATGCGCCGAACCGCATTTTTTACATCGGTTTCAGGCATTATTCTTCCATTTGCGTGCGGCTATGTGCTCGGCGAATTCCTTCCCGATTCGATGATTCCCGATCCTTCTCGACGCTTGGTTACATCACTCTTTCTGGCTACGGCTTTATCCATTTCATCGGTGAAAATCGTCGCGATGGTGATAATGGAGGTGGGATTTCTTCGGCGAAACGTTGGTCAGATCATTCTGGCATCTGCAATTCTCGACGATACGATCGGGTGGATCATAATCGCCATCATAGGCGGCATAGCATCTGGCGGCAGTGTTAATATCACGGGGGCCGGATTCGCTTTTCTCGGCACGATTGCCTTTCTGGCCTTTAGCTTTACGATCGGCCGCCGCGTCGTGGCTTTTGTGATCCGCTGGACGAACGACAATCTGCTGATCGAGATGCCGGTCATTTCCTCCATCATATTGCTAATGCTTTTAATGGCATTACTGACCGATTATATCGGGGTGCATACCGTGCTTGGTGCTTTTGTAGTAGGCATTCTTGTCGGGCAGTCGCCTATCCTGACCAAACACATAGAAGAACAGTTACGCGGCCTCATAGTAGCACTATTTGCACCGATATTCTTTGCCGTAGCCGGCCGCGAGATCGACCTTACGGTGCTAAGCAGTTTCTATCAGATAAAACTCGCAATTGGATTAATTGTAATCGCAAGCTTTGGCAAAATTATAGGCTGCTATATCGGAGGACGGTTGGGTAAGATGGGAAACAATGCTTCGATGGCTTTAGCTATAGGCATGAACGCTCGTGGATCAACCGAGGTCATTGTTGCGATTATCGGCCTGTCGCTTGGCGTCCTAAATCGCGATCTTTTCACATTGATCGTGGTCATGGCAATCGCCACCACGCTCGTAACCCCGCCTTTATTGCGATGGGCATTAAAACGCATTCCACCCACCGGCGATGAAAGGGAACGCCTCGAACGCGAAGATGCCGAGGCAAAGGAATTCGTTCCAAATATCGAGCGTGTGCTGATAGCGGCGGATCAAAGCGGTAATGGAATACTCGCCTCGCATCTTGCGGGACTTTTTGCCGGGACACAAAAAGTGACGACAACGGTAATTGAATTGGGAAAGCCGGACACGCTGCCTGATGCCTCGACGACCGAAAAACCAGGCGATCTGGTTAAATCCTCCGCCGAGACCGGAGCTCAGACAAATATAGAAAATGTGGCAGCAATAGGAACTGATGAAACACCCGCCGTCCTGGTCAATAAACAAACCGATGAGGGCCTGGCCGAACGAATCATTAAAGAGCTAAAAAATGGCTATGACATGCTCTTTTTAGGCGTCGACGAAGCTCTTTCCGGTAAAGTTTCGGTGAGCGGCAAAGGAGACGATTCGATTCCCACCATCCTGAAGGAATTTGACGGGGTTTCGTCAATTGCAATTGCAAAAGGAAATAATTTACCGGATAATAATTCCAAATCTCTAAATATACTTTTGCCGATAACCGGCACTGATTATTCCACTCGCGCGGCTGAGATTGCAGTGACGCTGGCAAAAGCCGGCGGCGGCGAGGTCACTGCTCTGCATGTGGTGCCGCCGGCCGATGAGGTGGATGTCCTCCGAAGACCTGACGAATTGGTAACAGCGGGCAGAGGTCTCGTTAAAGATATAAGAGAGCGTGGAAAACGTGCCGACGTCACGGTAAAAGCTCTGGTAAAAATCCGAAAATCACCGGAGTCGGCAATTCTCAGACAAATAGTAAAAGGACATCATAATTTGGTGGTCGTGGGAGTAAAGGCTCGTGGCTCGGACAAGGTATTTTTCGGGCGACGCATCGCCGTTATGTTAGAGAAAACGACGTGCTCCGTGCTGATCGTCAATTCATAACTTACACAATTTACACAATGAAAAAAGAACTCCTAGCGTTAGAAAAAACCGCCCGTCTCCTTGAGCGGTCGGCCACGGAAAGAGAAGCCGTCCGTTCACGAGTCATCGACTACTCCGAAAACTTTCTCGATAACGTTGATTCGCTTAACGCCTACAATTTGAGCGAAGGCAAAGGTATCGCTTTGCTTGATTCGCCTATCTCGGAAACCGGTATTGACATTGATAAAGCTATTTCGTTGATCGAGGAAAATGTCGATACACCCGGTCTCAATCCAGCATCGGGCGGGCATCTTGGCTACATTCCCGGCGGAGGGATTTACTATTCGGCACTGGGCGACTATCTGGCGGATGTTTTTAATCGCTATGCGGGAATCTTTTATGCAAGCCCCGGAGCCGTGCGAATGGAGAATATGCTCATCCGTTGGATGAGCGGCATAGTCGGCTATCCGGCAAATGCGACGGGCAATCTGACATCCGGCGGCAGCCTGGCTAATCTTATCGCCATCGTTACCGCCCGCGATGCCTGCGGAATAAATTCGACGAATATGACCCGCTCGGTTATTTATCTTTCTGAACAGGCGCATCACTCGATCGACAAAGCGATCCGCATCGCCGCTCTTGGCGAATGCATCGTCCGTCATCTGCCGCTTGATGATCGTTATCGCATTATCGCGGGCGGTTTGGCGGATCAGATCGAAAAAGACCGCTCCGCCGGTCTGAATCCATTTCTTATCGTCGCATCCGCCGGGACAACCGATGTGGGAGCGATTGATCCTCTCGCTGAGATTGGCGAAATCGCCAAAACAAACGGCCTTTGGTATCACATCGACGCGGCCTATGGCGGATTTTTTGTTTTGACCAATGAAGGAAAGGAGAAATTAAAGGGAATTGAGACTTCGGATTCGCTGGTTATCGACCCGCACAAAGGTCTATTTCTACCGTATGGCCTAGGCGTGGTTCTGGTCAAAGACGCCGTAAAACTGCATGAATCGCATCGATATATGGCTAATTACATGCAGGACGCCGCCGCCGCCGCTGATGAGCCATCGCCCGCCGACCTGTCGCCCGAACTGACCAAACCCTTTCGAGGCCTTCGCCTCTGGCTGCCGTTAAAACTCCACGGCGTGGCCCCGTTTCGAGCTTGTCTCGAAGAAAAGCTACTGCTCGCCAAGTATTTCTATGCCGAGGTGCAAAAGATAGGCTTTGAGAGCAAGATCGAGCCGGAATTGTCGGTGGTTACATACAGATACGTACCGGCAACGGGTGATGCCAACGAATTCAATAAGCGTTTGCTAAATGCTGTAGTTGCCGACGGTCGCGTGTTTATCTCGTCTACAATGCTCAATGATGAATTTACGCTCCGGTTCGCCTGTTTAGCGTTCAGGACACACCTAAACACGGTTGATCTACTATTGAACATTCTTCGTCAGAAAGTGGGTTTGATAAAATTAGACAAAGTTAAGATTCACAACACTGCTCTTTAGGCGGTATCCTGTCCCAGCGATTTAATTTATCGGTTCGCTTTTGGATTCACGCGAAAATACGCGCTGTCGCCTTGTCTTAACTTATATGAGCCGAACCAGTGAAATCGCATCTCGTCGCCGTTGATCACGATGTTCACACAACTGACATATCCGTCCGTCGATGGAGTGTAGTAAGAGAAATGCCTTAATTCGCCGCTGACCACGACGATATCGCGGACCTCACGATAGGTCGTCGTGTCCGGCTCCACGATCGAAATGCAGACCCGGTCATTGGCGTCCTTACGGAAAACGAACGAATAGCTATTCTCACCCGTCCATGTCCCGGTCAGATTGGCCTTAATCGGCTCCGATGTACAGGTTTCAATACCATAAGCTGCTACGCAGCCAAAGCCAATAACAAGCGCGATTGTGAGTTTTAGAAATATTTTCATATGCTGTAACCTCATTTATAGACTCTTTAGAGATAACTAATCTTCAGAGTTTACAATTATTTGCCACTTTAAACAATTAGACTGCATTTCGTTAATAGTTAACTGTTCAGTAAATCGTTATTCGCATGCAGGATTCATAATCATACTGATGTGGAACAATAAAACAGTCTTTCTGACTGGTGCCTCCAGCGGTATCGGCGAGGCATTGGCGTTGGCATTGGCCAAAAAAGGAGCTACACTCGGCCTGCTCGCACGCCGCGAGGAATTGCTGGCTGATTTGGCCGCACGATGTGAGGTAGCCGGCGGAAAAGCTCGAATATTCGCGTGTGACGTTGTCGATTCGGAAGCTGTTCACTCCGCAGCGGAGAAGTTCCGCGATGAATTTGGCTATATCGACATTATGATCGCGAA
>JBBRQM010000090.1:0-11582 GCA_038226395.1 Pyrinomonadales bacterium
AAGTCGGCTTCGTCCTGTTTTAGAAGGATGTCTTGCGGAGGTTCAGGAGACTGGGCACTGGCGGGCACGACACCGATGATGACACAGAGAGCGAAAATACAAAATAATCCTGCCCGCGCTGCTAACACGGTCATTATATTTTTGATCCCCGCAAGCGCATCTGATCGCCAGCTTTGGCCAATGATCTTATGATTTCTGCTGACCATCGCCCGCCTTGGATCGTTTCTTTTTGTTGCTATACGATCGTGAGCTAACCGTTCCCGGCACGGCAAATCCATTAAATTCCCAATTACAGCTCTCACAAAGCAAATTGTATCTGAAAAACAGTTTTGAGATTAGCGCCGTGGTGCGATATCCGCGTCTGATGTGGCCGCCTTTGCATTTGGGACATTTTTGGGAAATCATTATTACGAACTATGAATTAAGAATTAACAATACGAAATATGAATTATGAATTACTGAGAAGTGGATCATTCGTAATTCGCAATTGATTTGATGCGTTCTATTTCCGCATTAATATGCTGCTCCGCCGACGCCCGGTTTTCGCTCAAAATATTGTCCCGGCTCAAATAAAATAAGGCATCGCGGTAGAGACTAATCGCACGTTTGTAATCCCCTTTAAATGTCGCACGCTCAGCTTTTTCGACCCAGCCTGATACCTTGATCGATGCAATGAGTTCCAGTAAAACATTCCGCGATTCCAATAAACTTTCTTCCTCAGGGTAAAATTCCAGGGCGGATTGGATTACGTGCAATGCTTTTTCAGACGCCTCGACCCGCTCATTTGTCTTTGTTTTGTTTTTCGCCTCATTCGTTAATGACCTTGTCTCGATCTCTGCCCATTTTAGCAGGTGATAACGGTGATACTCGTTCGCAGACGAGCGACCTTTCAACAAAGCTCCGATCCGTGGCGAACCGGGACCGACAGTCTGTAATTCCCGCTCGTTCAACGCGATATACTCGCCGCAGTATTCGAAGACCTCGCGATGCCCCGCCGAAAATTTTGCCAGCACATTTGCCGCATCCGATTTTTGCTTGATCTCGCGCAGGATCGAAGCATTTTTCTCGACTGTCAGTTTCTTTTTATTCCGATTCTCACTGATTTGCCTGCCGCCGATCTGTGAATATGCTTTATTTAGATTTCGGTCGAGCCTGCTCTCGAATTTCAAATATTGATTCCGTGCCCGCCGCAGGATCACCTCACGCAATATTACCGCCCCAAAAAGTATGATACTCGCCCCGACGCCCGATGGAATCCAGGGCGTTTCTATCTCACTGTCCTGCAACGCCCCCCAAAAGAGAAAGAAAAACCCGATGGCGACCGCAGCCGTCAATACATAGTAATTCGATGCCGGAAGCCAGAAAGGACGACGAGTCCGGACAAATTCAGTCTGTTTTTGCCGGTTTGGATACAAAATTTTCGGTTTTTCAGTCGCGTTTGCCGAAACAATGCCATTTTTGTACGCGACCCACATCCCAATGTTAACTAATACTGAATTTTTTTGTTTAAATTGTCAATGGTTTGGGGCTGGACAGCAAAACTTTTGTAACTATAGCAACTTTTGCAACTATATTATATTCGGCGGCTTTCCTTTCGACTGATATTGATCTTACCCCTCCGAGAATTACATGCCTGACATTCTGCTATAATCTTGACGTGAGGCGGCAAAAGAAAAAAAAGACAGAGGATCGACCAATCTTTGACTCGATACGAAAACCTACGGCTCCTCCGAGCCAGAAATTTGGAGCAGAAAAGCCCGACGAAAAGATTAGACCGTCGCTGCGCAAAGCCAAATACAAGCGGCCACTGGAGCCGGATCAATAATTATGAGTATTTTTAAAAAATCAAAGCGGAATGCTGCTGATGTGTGGGCCCGACCTGAGATGAATGTTACATTTCTATCCGAGATAATGCCCGGCAAATCACGCGACCAGCGTACTTTTCGCATCAAAACCGTCTTTCCGAACGGACGCGTCACACTTCATGATTTTGCCGGCGAACATCGTCAAGCCGCTTTTGAGCCTATCGTATTCACTGGAAAAACTGACAAATAGCATTACCATTCATAGACTTTGCCGACATCGAGGATCGTAAGGTTTGGGAGATTTAGATCGCTCAACTGATTGATGACCGCCGTTCGGTACATCGGCTTGATATTTATCACAAATACGGGACAGGCCGGCCTTTGAAACTTCTGCAGTTCAAGGGCTAGTCTTTGGGGGGTCAGGTGATTTGAAACTGACGCCAGTTCACCGAGATCATCTGGAAACGCGCACTCAACCATAACGGCTTTTAGATGCTGCTCAGTATTAAATGCCTTCCAGATATCTTCAGTTTCCGCCGTATCGCCGGTGATCCCGATCGAAGTCTCGCCCTCCGAAACGATATATCCGTTTGCCGAAACCTGATGATTCACAGGAATGCTTTGCACAGACAGATGCTTCACATTAATTCTCTTCCCACGCTCAAATGCGCAATATTGAACAACCTCGCCAAAAGAATTCTTCAACTCCGAAAAACGCGGATAGATAGACCAGTTAAAAATATCCCGCTCGAGGATGTCAATCATTTCCTGCGTTGCATGTATTCTGACGGGCTCAGTCAAAGTAGCAAACAGGTCATCTATAAATAACGGAAGGCCGGCGATGTGATCCAGGTGAGTATGCGTCAAGACGATATCACGGACGCATTCACGCTGGATTTTACTTGATGCAAATGCCAGACTGCCCCCGTCGATTGCAACGCAGTCATCAATAATGATGGACATCAGATGTTGTCGTTCCGAGGCTGCGCCGTTTTCGTCAAATGTGCTCGGAAGTAATTGAACCTTCATGCTGATCTCTACAAAACCGGCTATAATGTGTCTATCTAGCGCATGTCTGTGCACGTCCGCCGTCAATTTCGTACGTCGCTCCGGTGATCCATGAGGCCTTATCCGACGCCAGAAAATATATCAATTCGGCGACTTCGTGCGGCGTACCGACCCGACCGATCGGGTGCGTGGACTTTGAGTGTTCCAAAAACGCCTTATAAGCATCATCATTCATTCCGCCTCGTTTATGAATGTTAGTCACGACAACGCCCGGATTAACTGCATTCACGCGAATTCCCTTTGCAGCTAATTCGAGCGACGAACAGCGTGTCAACTGATCGGTCGCGGCCTTTGAGACACAATAAGCCAGAACACCCGGAAATGCACGCGTGCCGGCGACGCTGGAAACATTGACGATATTGCCTTTGGCTGCCTCAAGATGAGGGATGCACCGCTGCGTCAGAGCAAAAACCGACCGTAGATTTATATTCATTACGGTGTCCCAATCCTCTATAGTCGTATCTTCGATCGTTCCGGTTTTGATGATGCCGGCGGCATTTACAAGCACATCTATCCCGCCAAACATCTGCACCGTCTCGGAAACAAGCCGGTCAAGCTGTGTCATCTCCCGCACATCCGCAAGGTGAATCTTGATCGAGCCGGTTTTTGACTTGACCTTTTTACTCATCGAGATGATCTCGCGCTCATTGCGCCCGACTGCGACGACGGTTGACCCCTTGTTGGCAAACAGCTCCGCCGCAGCTTTGCCAATACCGCTGCTCGCACCTGTGATAATTGCGATCTTTCCCTGCATACTCTCCCGTAATACGTTGATTTCGGAAATAAGAATAGCAATCTATTGTAAAGTCTTGCAAATGTTGATCGAATTTCGTGGAGGGCGGAGTAAAAGTAAAACGCAGCCCGAATAAAAGGCTGCGTAGATGGGATCGATAAATGGGTGGATTTTAAGTCTCAGTCGGCTGCGGTTTCGCACCAAAAAGATTTTCGATGGCGGCTTTGGTTTCGTCGCGTTTTCTTTCGTGAAAGTCGGTTACCCATTCGGTGACGGTTGACACCATCTCACGAGCGGCAACACGCGGCGTGTTGGCCTTTCGTTTTGCAGTCTTTCGGACAACAACGTCCGTCTTTTTAACTATTTTAACTTTTGTTCTTTCGATCATTATCTATTCCCACCTTGTAATTTTCTGTTTACGTTCGAACGGTTGGCTCAACATTCGTTTCGCATTTTGCAAAACATTCTCCGGATTTTTGCAATTTACCAAGTATTTGAATACGAACAACTGTTTCGGGTTGTTCCCAAAAAATAGATTACGACTTATTTTATGGCCTAAAGACTTAAATGTGCAGAAAAAAGATATGCCCAGTCATTCGTGGAACAAGTATTGCCGTATAAAATGCGGAATGCAACTTTCTGATCTCATTATAGTCTATTTTGCATGCGGCGCGCCATTCAGTGCGTACCTTATAACACAGACTCGGCGTTGGTCGTTGCCAAACTTTGTCCGCATCGCCGCCCGTTTGTTGCTGTGGCCTTACTTCGCTGGGAAGTTGGTCGTTGAGAAATTGGTCGGCGAAAGTGCCAGACAGCAACAACTCGATCGTAAGATCGCGATCATTCAGTCCGGCATCGAAGAGATCGCGTTCAGTACGGAAAGTCCCGTCGCGATATTTGAGTTCCGCGAGACTTTTACGCGATACACGGGGCTGACCAGATCGATCGCCGAGGAAAACGCTACAACGCCGCCAAAGGACCTCTTCGCCGTTAGCGGCCACAGCGACGCCGCTCTTGCGGCCAATGTCCTGGACCGCCGCAATCGCGAACGCATCAAGTTTCACCAAGCCTGTGCCCGTAACGAGTTCGTCGATATGATCGCCGAGGTTTCCCGTGCAAATGACAACGCCGTTGCGATCGACGCTTTGGCCAACGAGCTGATGGATTTGCTCAACGACCCCACCATGCTTGAGGAAGTTACCCGCGAAACATACGAAATTCACAAAAAAAAGAAAGTTCAGCCTGCAAGTTTCGTGAGCTAATTTCCTGCCTCGATCTCCATCGGCTTTGCGATCAGCCCTCCACGCCTTAGAATTGCCCTGTGCTTGTCGTTCTGCATCTTTTCGCGTTGTTTCTGCTCGTGACGCTCGGGTTTTACGTTTTCGTGGCTAACCCGCGAAACCGTGCTCACCAAACTTTCGCTGCATTCATCGCATTTTTGGCCGTCTGGACGACAAAGGACCTCATCTTCTGGAATTTTTACGCTCGTGACGCGACGGCGGGATGGTGGGCGGCGGCGAGTTTTATCATCGCGTTGATGATGCAGTTCGCGATGGTCGTGTTTGCGTGGGTCTTCCCGGAGAATGCGCGAACCCCACGCCGTCGCGCCGCAATTCTCTTTGCTCCGGGTCTCGTTTTCATCCCGGCGGCGGCTTTCGGGATGCTGTGGAGCAAAGCCGGATTTGAGAACAACGTCTTCGTCATCGACCTTTCGCCTCTCGCATACGCGTTTGTCATTTACGTTTACTTTGTTTTCTTTTACGGCGGCGTCGTTCTCTTCAAAAAGTATCGCAAATATCGCGGCACACAAGAGGGCCAACAGGTCGGAGCGATCATATGGGGCCTTTTGATCACCGGCATCCTCAAAACGCTGGCGAATATCGCCCTGCCGTATCTCGGCATTTACGATCTGCTGCCATATAGCTCGATCCTCGCCCTGCCGGGTGTCCTGATCTTTGCCTACGCGATCCTCAATTTCAAACTTTTCTCGCTACATACGGCGCTCAATCAATTTCGCCTCTTTCCCATCACTTACAAGATCGCGCTCAGCATCGCCACGGTCGCGATCGCAAGTTTTCTCATCTTTCAGATCCCGATCGCGTGGTGGGCATTTCGCAACGGGATGGATTACGAGGCTTGGCGACGCTACCTTGTCTTTAGCGTGATCTCGGCGCTCGTCCCAAATCTGCTGCTAGTGCTTCTCGTGCTCAGAACGATCTCGCGTCCACTCCAGCGGATCACGCTCGCGGCGGTCGAGGTCACAAAGGGCGGCTACGGCACCGAGGTCGATCTGCGAAAAAGCAACGACGAGATCGGGCTGCTCGCCGATTCGTTTAACGAAATGAGCCGCAAGATGGCGTCCGACATCGAAGAATTGCAGCGTCTCAACGAACAGCTCATTCGCGCCGAAAAGCTCGCCGCGATGGGCACGCTCGCGGCCGGCGTCGCTCACGAAGTAAACAATCCGCTCGCATCCATCTCGTCGCTCGTGCAGATGATGCGGTCACAGGAGGGACATTCGGACGAAACGCGCGAGCGTTTGAACCTCATCTCCGCCCAGATCGAACGCATCGGCCAGGTCACGAAAGACATGACCGATTTCGCACGCTCGCGTCCCGAGGCTCGCGGCGAAGTTGACATCGGCGCCGTCATCGACACCGCTCTCCGCCTCGCGAGTTTTGACAAAGCGTTTCAGACGCTCGACATCGAACGCCGCCCCTCCGAAGATCTGCCGCCAGTTTTCGCCGACGAAGACCAACTCCAGCAGGTGTTTCTCAATCTTTTCCTCAACGCCCGCGACGCGATGCAGGAAATGCAGAAGCCCGCGCGTGAGCAAGGGCGTAACATTCAACTAAACGAGCATAATATCGTCCCGGAAGGCAAAATCACTATCCAAACATACTCGCGCAATAACGAAGTGTCTGTCGAGATCGCCGATACCGGCACCGGTATCGAACAAACGGCGGCGACACAGGTCTTTGATCCGTTCTTTACGACAAAACCGGCGGGCAAAGGCACCGGCCTCGGACTCGCAGTTTGCTACGGCATCGTCACCGCGCACGGCGGCCGCATCGAACTTGCCTCAAACCAACCGTCAGGATCCATCTTCACCGTAATTTTGCCCGCGAAACACGCAAAATAAGCGAAAAAAGATCTCTTTCTTTTTTTCGTATGTTTCGCGTGTTTCGCGGGCAAATTCCTTTCTTTTTCCAGCGTCTTGCGACAAACCCGCAGCTGCATTGCGTGCATCAAACAAGCTGGTCACGATAATAATTTTGCTTATCATTTTTGCGAAGTTGTGGTAACTTTTGCGTATCACATTATGAAATTCTCACGCAGATACATTCTGGCGGCTGCTGTTGGGATGTTGGTGTGCGTTGGGAGCATTACGGCCAAGTCGGATGTTACGCCCTTACTAAAGTGCGGGCTTCCGCAATGCCCTGCGATCGAAAACGTCGCGGCGAAGGATACGACCTCGCTAGCGCAAGGGCTACTGACAGATACGGCATCCGCACCTGCGGCGGCGAAGGACGAGTGGATACAGGTCAAATCTAAGAATTTCCTGTTGATCGGCAACGCTTCGGAAAAAGACATTCGCAAGGTGGCGACGCGGCTCGAACAGTTTCGCGAGACGTTTCGGCTGCTTTTCGCCGGAATCAACCTAACCTCGCCGATCGAGACAAACGTCGTCGTTTTTAAGAGCGACGGTGCTTACAAGAATTTCAAACCGAAACGAGCGGACGGCAAGATAGACACCGGGATCGCCGGATATTTTCAAACTGGCGAGGACGTCAACTACATCACGCTTGCGGTCGGCGGTGACGAAAAAGAGACCTATAACACTATCTTTCACGAGTATGTGCATTTTATCGTCAATACCAACTTTGGCAAATCGGAGGTTCCGACTTGGTTTAACGAGGGGCTGGCCGAATATTATTCGACATTTGAGATCAAAAACGATCAGGAGGTTCATCTCGGCCTGCCGCAGCAGAACCACCTCGACCTGCTCTCGATGTCGCAGTTGATCCCGCTCGATACGTTGTTTAAGATCAGCAACTATGAGCTTCACAATCAGGGCGGTCACGGACGCAGCATCTTTTATGCCGAATCTTGGGCGCTGGTTCATTACCTCATACAGACCGGCAAATCCGCCGGTTTGTCCAAGTTTCTCTCGCTGGTGATAAAACGCACCCCGCCGGAAAAGGCTTTTCAGGACGCGTTTCAGATCAGCTACGCCGATATGCAAAAGGAGCTGGCCAAATACGTCGGCAAGCGGAGTTTTCAATACAATATTTTTACTTTTAATAATAAATTGACGTTTGACGCCGATATGCAGGCCACTCCGTTAGACGAAGCGGGCTCGAACGCCTTTCTCGGCGATCTGCTTTACCACACGAACCGTGCGGACGACGCAGAGCCTTTCCTTGTAAATGCACTCGCGCTCCAGCCCAATTCGAGCATGGCAAATACAACGCTTGGGATGGTCAGGATAAAGCAACGAAAGTATGCCGAGGCCAGCGTCGTGCTCGAAAAAGCGCTGGCCGGCGATCAAAAAAATCCTCATGTATTTTACGAATATGCTTTTTTGCTAAGCCGCCAAGGACAAGACGAATTCGGTTTTGTGCGCGGATTTGACGCGGGCAGTCTCGCAAAAATGCGCGACGCCCTTAATAAGGCCATCGCCATCGCACCGGCCTATACCGAGAGCTACGAACTTTTCGCCTACATCAATCTGGTTGCAAACGACCAACTCGACGAATCGGCCGCAATGCTCAAAACGGCCCTGAAATATCAACCCGGCAATCAGCGTTACGCTTTGCGGCTGGCGGAGATACTCTCTCGTCAGAAAAAGTATGGCGATGCAGTGGCTATCGCTCAAAAGATCGCCTCCACCGCCGATGACCCCGAAACCAAGCACCGCGCCGACGAGGTGGTAAATGACCTTAACCGTATCAAGCAGTTTAACGATCAGCAGGTCGCCGAACGCAAGCGTTACGAAGCTCAAATTGCCGAGGCTAACCACCAAGGCGAGACCCTCGTAATTGACGATCCTGATATGAACCTTCGAGCGATCAACCGTGCCTTGAGAAAGACTGGCGACGGCGAAACGCATGTTATCGGCTCTATCCAACGGATCGATTGTCATACGCGACCGCTCGTCTTCACTGTCAAAACGCCGACCGAGACATTTACCGTTACGACCTCTGATTTTGATTCCCTCTCGCTCAGAGCCTACACGCCAGACGCAAACAAGATACAAATCGGCTGTGACCAAGGCCTCGCTGCGTTTAATGCCGTGATCACATACAAAAAGAATGCCGTGCCTAAAGGCAATGCCCGCGGCGATCTAATCTCAATCGAATTTGTCGATAAGAATTTTCATTTTGTTGATACTCATGAACCGCCCAGTCTGACTAAACGCACTGCCGCCAACACCGGAACAGAATCGGGAACGCTAAACGATCCGCCACCGCTCAAATCAGCCGATGCCGAGGCCCAGCGGCGAGCGATGATGCTGCGGGCACTTGGCGAGGGGTTGAAAAAACCAGGGAACGGCCAAAAACGCGAAATGGGGTATCTTGAAAAGATCGAATGCTCGAACAAAGGCTACTCGTTCATTTTCAGAACCGCCTCCAAGACATTCAGGCTTCGCACGTCCGGGCCAAATTCTCTCGCCATCGGCGTTTATGTCCCCGATCTCAACGGAATGGAATTTGGCTGTGCGATCAAGCCAATCGAGTTCCCTGCCGTCTTTATCTACACCGATAAACCGGACGGCAAAACAAAAACTGACGGCGAAATCGTCTCGCTCGAATTCGTGCCGAAATCATTTGTTTTAGATCAATGACGCGGCTGATCCCTTAAATAATATGTTGAAGTATATTTTTACAGGTGTTTTGTTATTCGTTTTCGTATTCACGGCGTTCTCACAGACCGTCACACCGACTCAGTCCCGTGATACCTTTCCGCCTTGGACTGCACCGACTGCCCGCGACAAGGCAAAAACGCCATTCAATCCAAAACCGACCACCGGAAGCAATATTTTCAAAGGGGAAGGTGAAAAGTGGCTCTCCGATGCAATTATGAAAATGGCCGGTGGATATCTGGATCCGATCAAAGACAAGGAAGTTAGCGACTATATCTCTAGGTTGGGAGCAAATCTCGGTCTGCATTCGGCCGCTCCGTCGCGGCAGTATCAATTTACGGTGGTTGATGATGAAGAAGAAAATGCCTTTTCGATCGGCGCAGGTCGGATATATATAAATCTTGGAATGCTAAAGGCCGTGCAAAGTGAGGACGAGCTTGCCGCAGTTCTGGGCCACGAGATTGGCCACGACGTTTTTGGACACTCGCCGAAAACAATTACGCGCCAGCTTTTCTGGATGACCGGAGTGACCAAAGTCAAAGCGGCTGACGAAGTTGAAAAGGACATTCATGATCTTTTGGCCGCATATGAGAAGAATACATTTGCCACAATAGGCGAAAGTTTGCTTGGCTGGTCACGCAACGACGAATTGCAGGCGGATAAGGCCGGCTTTTATTACATGTATAAAGCAGGCTACAATCCCGAAGCAATGAAAAACGTATTTCGCCACTACGTTGCTGAAGAAAAGAAGAGTTCGAGCTATTCTTCCGATTATTTCTTTACACTTTTGTTTGGCAGCCACCCACCTTCATCGCAACGCGTGACAGCTATTAAATGGGAGTCAAATTGGATCAAGATGCCGCCAAAGGATGAACGCGTGAAAAGCTCCGCATTTGATGCAATGAAGGTTCGCGTTGCAAAGATGTGATCTGCGATAATCTCAATAAATAAATACAAGGAGATAAATAAATAATGACCGATCAGAATGTAGGAGCCGCTCCGGGGCATGAGCCGCCGCCGGGGGCACAGGTAATGCAGTTGGTTTCCGGATGTTTGATTTCATCCGCCACCTATACCGTTGCAAAACTCGGCATCGCCGATCTGCTTGCCGATGGGCCAAAGACGACTGCCGAGCTTGCCGCAAGCACTGCGACCGATGAGCATTCGCTTTACCGTCTTTTAAGAGCGACCGCCAGCGTCGGCCTTTTTACGGAAATGCCTGACCGGACATTTGCAAATTCGCCGATGTCCGACACGCTCCGCTCCGATGCGTCGGAAAGCACGCGTTTTATGACTCTATGGATGAGCGATCCACTGCATTGGGCCGCCTATGGGGACTTGCTTTACAGTGTCCAGACCGGCAAAACCAATTGGGACAAGATATATGGCGAGCCTGTTTTTAAGACGCTTTTTGAGACAAATCGTGAGCTTGGCGATATATTTAATCGCGCGATGACGAGCTATTCGCACCAGACCATCCCGGCGATCCTTGCCTCGTATGATTTTTCGGATGCGGGAACTGTTGCCGACATCGCCGGTGGTTTTGGGCATTTGCTCGGAGCGGTTCTGCAAAAATATCCAACGATGAAAGGCTTGCTTTTTGAGGTTCCTACCGCACTTGAAGGCGCGCCGGCAATGCTCGCGTCATACGATGCGGCGGATCGAGTCGAGCTTGTCACCGGTGATTTCTGGGGCGAGATACCGGTAAAGGCCGATGTTTATATGCTCAAACACATCATCCATGACTGGAACGACGATCAGTGTAAGACGATCCTCGGCAATATTCGCAGCGTGATGCCCGACGATGCACGGATGTTGATAATCGACGCTGTCATCCCGGGACCGAACGAACCGCATTTTGCCAAATTCCTCGATCTCGAAATGCTGATGCTGCCCGGCGGGATGGAGCGAACAGCCGTCGAATTCGAGACGCTGCTCGCAACCTCCGGCTTCCGAATGACCCGGATCGTCCCGACGCCGTCACCAATCAGTATCGTCGAGGCGGTCAAAGTCTGAATCGTTTGGCAACTTTTATCACAGACTTATTCTCAAAACTAAAGTGCTGACAATCTGATCAAGGGGGAAGGATGAAAAATCTTACGCGGCTGCG
>JBBRQM010000091.1:0-11428 GCA_038226395.1 Pyrinomonadales bacterium
CATCTGTGGAAACTCTCGCTGGGTAAAGAACATCCCATCCGGTGTTGTCAACATCCAACGCCGGTCGTATTGCAGACCGCGCTCCTCGACCGTCGCCGAATCTAGGCTAATTCCATTTAACGATTTGATCGGATAAATATTGATCGCAGAAATATGCATAAGAATAAAGATAATTAACGCAAAGACGCCAAGATGCAAAGACGCGAAGTTTCTAAACCGGTAAGTTTACGAGTGTCAATCAAACTGCCTTATCATAAACAACAGCCTTTGCGTCTTCTCGGTCTTTGCGACTTTGCGTTAAATCTGGTCACGCCAAGCTTGATAACATCATTGTCAGATTTTCTGCCAACCATCGATAACACTTGACACCGTTATGCCAAATCCATATACTAGCACTCATAGATTTAGAGTGCTAAAAGGTGGATTTCGCGCCCTTAGCCCAATAGTTATTTTAAGTTCTTTTTTTATTAATTCAACAAGGAGTAAACCAATATGGCTACAAACATTACACCATTACACGATCGGGTGATCATTCGCCGGATCGAAGACAACGTCAACCAGACCGCTGGTGGCCTTTTCATCCCCGACACGGCAAAGGAAAAACCGCAAGAGGGCGAGGTTATCGCCGCCGGAGCGGGAAAGTATAAAGAGGACGGCACGCGTCAGGCTTTGGACGTCAAAGCAGGCGACCGCGTTCTTTTTGGCAAATACAGCGGCTCTGAGATCAAGCTTGACGGTGAAGAATTCATCATCATGCGCGAAGACGAGATCCTCGGCATCATCAGCCGCGCAGGAGCAGCAGCGTAACTAGTTGACCGAGTTTTCAGAGTTCGGCGAGTTTATCGAGTCAAATTGATTCCTAACTCTGCCAACTCGGCAAACTCAGCCAACTCAGTCAACTAATTTCGACTAAGGAGAAAATAAACACATCATGGCTAAACAAGTAGTACACGGAGAAGACTCACGCGCCGCAATTTTACGCGGCGTCAATCAGCTCGCGGACGCAGTGAAAGTTACACTGGGACCAAAGGGCCGCAACGTCGTTATCGACAAGAAATTCGGTTCGCCGACGATCACCAAAGACGGTGTCACGGTCGCAAAAGAGATCGAACTAAAAGACACGCTCGAGAATATGGGAGCGCAGATGGTTCGCGAAGTAGCTAGCAAAACCTCGGACGTTGCCGGTGACGGTACGACGACCGCGACGGTTTTGGCGCAGGCTATTTTCAAAGAAGGCGTCCGCACGGTTGCCGCCGGTGCTAACCCGATGGCGCTCAAACGCGGCATCGAAAAGGCAGTCGGCGCAGTCGTTGCCGAAGTCGCCCGTCTCGCAAAGCCCGTTTCGGGTGAGATGATCGCACAGGTCGGCACGGTTTCGGCCAACGGCGACAAAACAATCGGCACGATCATCGCTGAGGCGATGGACAAGGTCGGCAAAGACGGCGTTATAACCGTCGAAGAGTCAAAAACAATGGACACGCTCCTCGAAGTCGTCGAGGGCATGCAGTTTGACCGCGGCTATCTCTCGCCGTACTTCGTCACCGACGCTGACCGCATGGAAGCCGTTCTCGAAGAGCCTTACATCCTGATCAACGAGAAAAAGATCTCGAATATGCGTGATCTGCTGCCGATCCTGGAGCAGGTTGCCAAAATGGGACGTCCGATGCTCATCATCGCCGAGGATGTCGAGGGCGAAGCTCTTGCAACTCTGGTTGTGAATAAACTTCGCGGCACTCTGAATGTCGCTGCTGTTAAAGCTCCCGGCTTCGGCGACCGCCGCAAGGCAATGCTCGAAGACATCGCGGTCCTCACGGGCGGCAAGGTCATCTCTGAGGATCTCGGCATCAAGCTCGAGACCATCACACTCGAAGATCTCGGCAAAGCTAAAAAGGTCACCATCGACAAAGAGAACACCACCCTCGTCGAAGGTGCCGGAGAAGGCTCGGCCATCGACGGACGCATCAAGACAATCCGCAATCAGATCGAAGACACAACCAGTGACTACGATCGCGAAAAATTGCAGGAACGTCTTGCCAAGTTGGTCGGCGGTGTCGCGGTTATCAAGGTCGGTGCCGCAACCGAGATCGAGATGAAGGAAAAGAAGGCCCGCGTCGAAGATGCTATGAACGCAACGCGTGCCGCTGTCGAAGAAGGCATCGTGGCCGGTGGCGGAGTCGCTCTGGTTCGTGCCGGTAAAGTTCTCGACACCTTCAAGACCGACGGTGAAGATGCTGACGAACAGATCGGCGTCAACATCATCAAACGTGCTCTCGAAGAGCCGCTTCGCCAGATCGCGCAAAACGCCGGTAAAGAAGGCGCGGTGATCGTCGAAAAGGTTCTCGCCAGCAAAGAGGAAAGCTACGGCTTTAACGCCGCGACCGAGAAATTCGAAGACCTCGTCGCAGCCGGTGTCATCGACCCCGCAAAGGTCACCCGCACCGCTCTCCAAAACGCAGCCTCGATCGCCGGCCTTATGCTCACCACCGAAGCCATGATCGCCGACGTCCCCGACGAAAAAGGCGACGGCGGAATGGGCGGCATGGGCGGCGGCGGCATGGGCGGCATGGGCATGGGAATGTAGTCGGAACGCAGGCTGCTCACCTGCTTCTTGTCAGAACCACCTGCGTAAGTTGGTGGGTTCTTATAAATCAAAAAGGCTTCGTTCATCTCGAACGAGGCCTTTTTTAGGGGCTTATGTGTTGTTATAGGATGTAACGAAGAAGGAACGACGCTCCCTAAGATACGCCCATCTGTTCATTATTACCGCCCGAACCCAGCATCATGCGCGGGCAGGATCCGGTCCAACGCTTGAAGGCGCGAGAAAACGCCGCCGGCTCGGAAAACCCCACAAGATAGGCCGTCTTATTTACTGATGACTTCTTCTCGCCCAGATAGTGGAGAGCCAGGTGATGGCGCAATTCGTCCAACAGCTTACGGAAGGTCACCCCCTCCGTTTTCAGCTTGCGAAAAAGTGTCTGACGGCTAACGCCTAGCTTTCGGGAGATCATGTCAATGCTCGCGTCGCCCGTGTGCAGGATAGGAATTAACAGGCTCTCGACGCGTCCCCGGAGGGATTTCGAACTCTCGAGGCTCTTGAGCAGTTCTTCCGCATGTGCCGTCAAAATGTTCGATATATATGGGTTCGGCGGCGGCGGCATGATAGACATGATCTCTTCATCCAGCAGCAGCGCGTTCATATGGCTTCCAAAGTATAGCGGAACGCCGAAGATGCGGTCATACTCGGCACGATAGCTCGGCTCCTCATGAGTGAAGCGGATAGCTTTCGGAAAAGGCCGGTCTGTGAGAATACCGTAGGTCTTGAGCATCTCACGCCCACCGCAGACACATCGGGCAAAGCCGGATTCCATGATTAGAGGGTTATCGGTGTAGATGGAGCTTGCGAATTTCAACCAGATCTCACCTTTTTCTCGAACGAACTCTATCGGGTCAGAGGTTTCCCCGTCATCCTCATCAAGCGCCAAGCGCGCGTAACGATTCATCTGCCGGCGGCCGGACTCGACGCTTTCGAAAGCCTGGCCGATCAGCCCGACTATCGATATGTCCTGCATCTTGACCATCTCACCAAAAAGCAATGAGAGGGCCGGTTCGTTGCACAATTCGATAGCGGCCTCAAGCAAGGCCATGTAATTCGCCAGCGGAATACGGTTGTCCTGTTCCCTGAGGTCGTCGGGACGGATATGCGATCGTTCGATCAGCGTCTGTCGATTGGCACCACGCGAGACAGCAAAATCCATAAGGGCTCTCGGATAGCCGGCCGCGACCGTCGGGTTAGCCATGTCGAAACTCCTTGTTACCTGTGGTCATGTTTTTGATACGCCGCATCATTCCCGTTAGTTTCACTTATCGATAAGCTACAACCTGTTACTAATTTGATAGAGATAAAAGGAGAATATAATGCAATCCATCATCAATAGCGAAAATACCGCAAGTAGAAAACCTCATGTTCCCGTCAACTCGAATGATGCACAAGTTTTCGATCGTTTCCTACAGCCCGGGCGAACCCTTCTGCGGCTATTCCTGTTGTGCGTTCTTGTACCGGCGGGCATCACCCTCGCCCAGGATAACAAACCGCAAACACCAACCATCACCGATCCGCTTACCGTGCATAGTAAGTTTATCTACGAAGGGGGAAAGATGATACTCCTCCTCTCAGCCGAAAAAGTGCCTGAGGAATATTACAGCTTCAAACCCACTGATGCGGTCCGCAGCTTCGGCCAGATCATTGGACACTTGGCCGACTCGCAGTACGGGTTTTGTTCCGTCGTGCTCGGTGAGAAGAATCCCGCCCCGAAAATCGAGATGACCAAGACCTCGAAGGCTGATCTGATCGTCGCACTCAAAGACGCCTTCGCCTACTGTGACAGAGCCTACATTGGCATGACGGACGTGTCCGGAAGTCAAATGGTAAAGTTCTCCTCTCCGATTGGAGTCTTGCCAACACCAAAACTAGGCATGCTGAACCTCAACATCGGCCACAATGCGGAACATTACGGAAACCTTGTGACGTACATGCGATTGAAGAACATCATTCCTCCGACCAGTGACCCGGATGCCCTAAAACGGGCCCAAAAACTGATGACGAAATAAATGTGCCTTTGGGCCGGCCGCTGGTAAGCCCAAACTTCACTTGCGATCGTGCGGCTGCCCCACCAACGCGGTGTGGTAATGTCGATAGTGACGAGGCATTCACACTTGATTGAATCATTCGCCTAAGGAGGAACGAATATGAACGCAGCTGAAATCACGGAACCGATTGGAGAAGCATCACCGCGTCTCAAGGCCAGGGTCGCCGGTGGCTTTTATCTTCTCATGATGGTGGCCGGCGGACTCGCCATGTACGCTCGCAGCGGACTTATTGTGAAGGGCGACGCTGCGGCTACAGCGACCAACATTTTGGAGCACGAGTCATCATTTATATTAAGCTTCGCATCTGAGATCCTCGTGGTCGCAACGTATATCGTCGTGGTGGCTCTCTTTTATGAGTTGTTTAAACCGGTGAACAGCAGCGTCTCGCTGCTCGCCGCTTTCTTCGGCCTCGCGGCGTGTATTGTTCAGGGAGGTGCTTCCACCTTTTTGCTGGCTCCACTGGTCGTCCTGGATGACGCTCCGTACTTGGGCGCATTTAAGACGGAGCAACTGCAGGCTCTCTCTTTCATGTCTCTCAAATTATATTCTCAGACCTACCTTATTGCTATAATATTTTTCGGATTCTTTTGCCTCCTGACCGGCTACTTAATTTTCAAGTCGACTTTCCTGCCTCGAGTGATCGGTGTGCTGATGATGATAGCCGGTTTGGCCTGGCTGATCTTTCTTTCGCCGCCATTCGGCGCAAAGTATTTCCCCTACATCCTGGTCTGCGCGATCGGCGAAGGCGTGTTAATGCTGTGGCTCATGATAGTCGGCGTGAATGCGGATGTATGGAAGGAGCAGGCCGATGCAGCGCTGAAAGATAGATTGCAGCCTCGGGCATGAGACAAAGGTAAATCCCTGCCGCCTGTTTGTGCGAATAAGACCAGCGCGGTTAACTGATCCTCGTGAAGCGTTCAAGCTGTCACGGGGACATTCGGATATTACAATTTTGTGAATGCGGGGTCACACAAGCGAATAGGAAGAAATGGGGTCAGGCCTGCGATTCTGCGATTCTCCCGGCGTTGCAAGGCAAATGCAGTGAGGTGAAACTTCGACCCGGGGCGAGACGTAAGAACCGCTGACAAGGAGAAAACCCGATGGATCGCAAGAACCTGTTAACTGCCACTTCGCTGATCTCGATACTGCTGCTGACATTACACTTTACTGACGACATGGTCCACGGCCTGGATACGCCAGGGCCCGCCAGTCTGATCGGCATTGCGATCGTCGTTATATTTTCGATCGGCCCGCTGCTGCTTCGGACAAATCTCGCCGGACGCATTCTGATCCTGCTCGGTGCGATCGGCGCGGTCGGAATGCCCATTCTTCATTTTCAGGGGAGGAGCTTTCCCGAGATCGTGCGCGGCAGCGGCGGATTCTTTTTCTTCTGGACGCTGCTCATGCTCGGCGTCATTGGCACATTGTCCCTTATCATGGTCCTGCTTGAATTTTGGGACCTCGGGCGTGGCCGAAAAGCGCCTCTTGGTGACGGCGAAAACTGAATGGTCTAGGGCGATAGAAATTGCGGAGAGAACGGGGTCAGGCCTGCGACGTAGCAAATGCACAGTTCACAATGCACAATGCAAAATTCCTGAGTCTGCGGAGCAGACGGCATATTTCTAGCCCCATGTGAAGCGAGGCGGAACGTGGGATATCGTGTCAGTAGCCCGCGTGTAAACAAGGGCTCATCGTTAGTCGAGTTCAATGTTGGGCCCTTACTCACGTGCGGGCTACAGACACTTCGTGCGTGTGAAACACCCGGCATACTCCCGGCGTGGGCGCTGCCACCCCTCCTCAGGCAGGAGGCGAGTTGCTCCGCACACTCGTCTAAGTCGGCTTGCCACAGGCGGCTCCGCTACTCCACGCGCATTAGCGAGAAGGTCTGAGGGTTAGCCGCCGGCTTCGGATCGTCCTGATAACCCGCGTTCGTCAGGATCATCGTCTTACCTTTGATCTTGACCGTAAAGGCGGTCCACTTATCGCCGAGCATTGTTGTCGGGGATTTCGCGACGGTCGGCCTCATCGTCATCGTGCCGGCTTTAATTTCATACGTTCCGGCCTGGGCGATAAAGGACGCAACAAAAGTCTCGAGCAGTTCGGCCGCAGTCATCTTCTTCGGGTCGACCGTGGAACGTGGTTCTGTAGCGTCGATGCGCACGATGCTGTAATGTCCCTTGGTAAAGATATACATGCTGGGCTGAGTTATCTTGAAAGCCCGCCCGTTCGGGCCGCTAGATCTGATCTCATCCAGCCGCCACACGCCTGCGACCTTCTGCGAGCTGGCGACGGAAACGGCAAAAAGCAAGGTGCATGCACAAAGAGCAATTCGTCCAATCATAGATTATTCTCCTTTTGTTGGAAAGAGTAGCATGACTATCACAGATCACAAAGGAACTGGGGAGCCCTGCGATGTGTGCGGGTCACTTGAGAATGTGGAGCAGACCGCATATCCCTCGCCCCAAGTGCAGCGAAGCGGAACGTGGGGTTATGTGCATTAAATGACCGGAGCGTGTGAAACACGCGGCATATGCCACCGTCTTCGACGATTTTTCCCGAAGGGCAAATAGCCACGCTATGTGCCGCGAAACGCGGTTTAGCTCAGGTAGTCGCCACAGGCCTTTTTTTCTTTTCGCGTATAAGTTTATTATCATAAATGTTATGAAACGCATATGGACGATCATCGGCGTGAGCGATGTGGCGAGCAGTTTCAAATGGTACCAGACGCTCTTTGGCCAGCGTGAGGCACAGCCTTGCCACGACTACTTTGGCCAGATCCTCGACGATGATGGAACTGTTCTTCTCTGCCTCCACCAGTGGGGAGCGCACGAGCATCCGTCGCTCGCCAGCCCGGACACTGCGACCCTGGCAACGGACTGCTGTTGTTGTTCCGAGTCGACGATTTTGATTTGGCACTGATGAGGGCACGTATACTCGTTACCAGGCTCGAAGAGGAGCCGAGCAGAAACGCGAATACCGGCACGATGGAGTTCTCACTCCGCGATCTCGACGGATATTACGTCACGATCAGCGCTCAGTAGCCTCAAAACAAGGAGAAGTCTGATGGAAGGCCATGAAAGCCGTCTTTTACGATTTCCGACCGCCGTGAAACGCGATCCGGCCGTCGACGCTTGGTTTGATGCCCGCAGCGATGAACTCGGAATAATTGCGAAACGATGGTTCGAGGTGTTGCGCAGTTGCGGCGACGATGTCCGCGAACTGCTGCATGATTATCATCCGACCGCGTGCGTCGGCGAAGCGGAATTTGGTTACGTAAATGTCTTTACCGCGCATGTCAATGTTGGATTTTTCCACGGGGCCGGGCTGGACGATCCAGGTGGGCTGCTTGAGGGCAACGGCAAATTTATGCGCCACGTGAAACTTAGACCGGGTAGCGGGATCCACACGAGAGATCTGACGAAGCTGATCGAGACGGCATACACCGATGTCAAAATACGTTTCCGTGTAAGCTAGTCGTTGGAACATTGTTCCGACGTTTCGTTATCCCTCTTGTCGAACCTTCAACGACGACATTGTGCAAGGGTTCCAGTCGGAACGCTGGTTTAGCAGCGGCAGCAGTTATACTAAACTCGATGCCTCAACCAGCATTTCTTATACACCGGGGAGCACGCGTTGAATTACTACAACTACTTTACAGAGATCGAGGAAACGTTTGTGCGGCGGCGGGGGAAGAATCTGTTTTTGAGCCCGCTCGATTGGGCGCTCATGGAGACGTGGCAGTATCGCGGCATCCCGCTTCATATTGTTATCAGGTCGATCGAGTCGGTCTTTGACGTTTTTGACAAGCAGCCGGTTGGGACGCGGACGATCAAGAGCCTGTTTTACTGTCGCGAGGAGATCGAGGCACAGTATAATGAGTGGCTAACGTCGCAAACAGGAAAGAGTCTGGAGTCTGGAATCGAGAATCGTGAGTCGGAGTTTTCGACCGAGACAGTTGCAGCCCATATTATGGGTGCGATTGATACACTACTCTCAAATAAGTTAAGTGAACTAAAGGAAGATATTTCGCGGGCCGTTGCCAGGCTCGAAGAGTTAAAAGGTGACCTAACGGACAATTTCGAGGCCGTGGACGGCACGCTTTCCGACATCGAAAAACTTCTCGACCGGGCGATGCTAACTAATTGGCCGCTCGAGCATCTAAAGATATTGGAAAAGGAAGTCGCCGGGCAACTTCGCGGTTACAAGGCTGACATGGACTCCGCAGCGTATAAAAATACCTTTAACCTGATGCTGCTCAAACGGCTCCGCGAAGAGGCCGGCATCCCCCGGCTCGGATTGTTTTATTTATGAAAAAAGTTTTGCTCGCTCTTATTGTTACCTTCTTTTTTGTCTGTTTTTCTATCGCACAGACTAAACGCGTTTCCGTGCCGCATACGACGACTGCCAAAATGGCAACAAAAATACCGGCTGATAGCGGCGTGGTCAACGGTCGCACATATACCAACAAGACATTAGGTTTCGAGGTCACATTTCCCGATACATGGCTAATTCCCGATAAGGATTTCGAGGCATACATGAAAAAACAGGGCTTCGATCTCAGCCTCAAGGCCCCCGATACGCTGCCGCCGGCGTCACAAATAAAGGTCAACGACGCGATCCGACGCGTGAATGTGCTGGTCACGGCATATCGTTCGATGCCCGGGTCGGCTGACAACGCTATCGTCCGCATCTCGGTCGAGGATCTGGTTACAAACCCCCAAATCAAGGACGCGGTGGACTATTTTGACGCCATCCGGGCGATGTATAAAACGATGAAACTCCCAGCCGATTTCAAATTCTCCGACACCCAGGCTGAAAAACTCGGCGACATGCAGTTTGGCTTTCTCGACACTTACTCCGCCGCAGGCAAAAAGCGGATATACGCCTCGGTCAGGAATGGGATTGCCCTCCTTTTCACAATTTCGTACACCAGTGACGACGATCTAAACGCATTTCGCCATGTCCTCGAACAAGGTAATTTCGCTCTAAAATAACCTCAAGTTTGTTTTACCGCTGTTTTGTGGTAAATAAGTTAAGTCCCTACAACATTTGACGGGCAAAACGTGAACGAGCCGCGCTGGTGGCGGGCGCGGAACCGGAGCATCTATTTGAGCGAACATTACACAACCGGCGACATCATTGACGTGCGTATAGAAAAGATCGTGCCACGCGGATTTGGCCTCGCGTTCGCAGAGAATCTGACGGTTCTGGTGCCGCTGACTGCGCCTGGCGACGATCTTCGGGTGCGCATCCGCGAGATAAAAAAGCGAATGGCCTTTGCCGAGATAGTCGAGATCAGGCAGCCTGGGCCGAGGCGTATCGCGCCGCCGTGCGAGTATTTCGGCACTTGCGGGGGCTGCGATTTTCAGCAGATGAGCTACAACGCCCAGCTCGACGCCAAGGTTGGTCTCGTCCGCGATTGTCTGCACCGCATCGGCAGAATCGAATACGATGCTGACATCCCGATGATCGCGAGCCCAAATCAATTCGGCTATCGTTCGCGAGCACGATGGCACATTGATCGTAAAAAACAGGCCATCGGCTATTACGCCCGCGATTCGCACAAGATGGTCAATATCATGGCCTGTCCAATCATCACGCCGGGCCTGCAATCGACGCTCGAATACATCCGTGACAGCATGGAATGGGACGCGGCAGGAAGCGGATCAACTGAGCTTGAGGCCGCTACAGGTGAGGAAGGGCGTGTTTCGTTATATTCGCCCGAGAGGAACGAGACGGCCGCCGAGCTTTCGTTTGCGGTAAATGGCGACACCTACGCCTTTTCGGCGGAGACGTTTTTTCAGGCGAATAAGTTTATGATCGGCGAGCTGATCGCGGCGGCGACTGGCGAAGCCCGAGGCGAGACCGCGTTTGACCTATATTGCGGGGTTGGTCTATTCGCCCTGCCGCTGGCGCGGCATTTTAATAAGGTGGTTGCGGTTGAGGAAGACGCGGCGGCAATCGAGTTTGCAAAGAAGAATGTCGATAACGCACGGATCACTAACGTCAAGGTCATCGCCAAAAGCGTCGGCAAGTTTTTGACCGAAAATCAAAAGAAAAAGATCGACTTTATCCTTATCGATCCGCCCCGTGCGGGCACCGAAAAACAGGTTATCGCCGCTATTGCCGCTCTACAACCGATGCAAATATCATACGTGTCATGTGAGCCGTCGATCCTCGCCCGCGATCTGCGAATTTTGATCGATGCCGGTTACACTATCGAAAAGATCACCGCCCTCGATATGTTTCCCCAGACGCATCACGTCGAGACGGTCGTACGGCTTCATTTATGAGTAGTCGCTTGCCTTATGAATTGCCACTAGCACAAGCCGCGTGGTTAGATTTAGCAGATATCTCCGGCTTTTAGCCGAACAAAAGACAGCAACCTTCGTATTAGCTTTAGCTGAAGTATCCTGGAGTTGGGCTAAAGCACGAGATTTTTAACATCATCCTTTCCACTAGCTAAAGCTAGTGGCAACTTATAAAATCTACCTATGCCAAAAAAGAAACCCGATCCGTCAGAGTCATCGACCGCCGTCACTAAGAGCCTTTTTGTTCGCTGCCGCTATTGCGGGCAGAAAAACGCGGTCAAGGCCGATTATGTCAATAATGCCGCAAATTGCGGCCGATGCAAGCTGCCGCTTTCGAACGAGCCGCACAAAAAGTTTGCCGATCTCGGCAAGCACGAATACGTTCACCCGGCCGACAGCAAGGCACTGGCGACGCTGAAAGCGATCCCCGGCGTCGACACCGCTCTAAAGAAGCTGCTCGCATGGACCGG
>JBBRQM010000092.1:0-11426 GCA_038226395.1 Pyrinomonadales bacterium
CGAATGCGGCGGCAAAATAGTAATCGTCGGCGACCCGAAAGATCATTCGTCAACAGAGTTAAGTGAAAAAGTGAAAATGTGAAAAAGGGGGGGACTTTTAGGCTGCATGACTTTCCCCTTTTTCACTTTTCAACTTTTCAACTTTCACAGCATGTGGCAAGCCCGTACAAAAAACGATCTTATCATCGAGGTCTGGGAAAAACTCGATTGTGAAAATGTCGGGGCAGCAGAAATCGAGGCGATCGAGGCCGTTGTCGCCGACCACTATGGCCAGTCGGCGGTAGATTCGCCTATGATCGTTGCCCGGCTGCTAGCCAACGAAGGAGCCGAGCTTCGTCATTCTGAAATAATGAACCTCTATATCGACCGTGCAACCGACCGGCCATACGATGCCGCTCTATGGAATGTTATCAAGATCGACGACCTGAAAAGCGCACTCGGCTCGATCCATAATCTGGAAAATCTGCGGCTAAAATATATTAGTGATAACGATAAAGAGGGTTTGAGATATGTCCGCGAGACCGCGATCCGGGGAAAGCAAACCGCCGCCCAGATTGCCGAACGGAAAATCACCGAGGCGGCTACGCGACAGATAAATATAGAGATCGCTCAATGGTTCACAATCTGGCTGCAAACACCTGAGGTATTTGAAAATTGGGTCGCCCTAAGACAAAGATCTCCTGATTTTATAGAAAAATTTGAAAATATCCGACTGGCCAATTGATCGTTATGCGCAGATTTTACGCTCCAAAAGTTAATTTTTCAGATTCAAACGTCGTGCTTGATATGGACGAGACTCGCCATTTGCGAGACGTTCTGCGGTTGCGCGTCGGGGATGAAATATCGGTTTTTGACGGCACCGGGCATGAATTCAGATGCGTGATCCGCGAAATCAGTAAGAAAGCGTCAGAGTTAAGTATAATTGAAGAAATAACGCCAGCATCACCCGAATCTCCATTTGAGATCACTCTCGCGGCGGCGATCCTCAAAAACGAGAGGTTTGACCTCGTCATCCAAAAAGCCGTTGAGCTTGGCGTTGCGGCCATTATTCCGCTGCAAACCATACGCTGTGACGTAAAGCTAAAAGGCCCGGAAAAACGCATGGAACGCTGGCGGCGGATCGCACTCGAAGCGACAAAACAATCGGGCAGGGCGAGACTAATGCAGATCTTCGAACCGTCCGATTTCAAAGATCTTATCGCAAATTCAAAAAATAAAATTGTAATGTTTTCCGAACGT
Source organism: Pyrinomonadales bacterium (assembly GCA_038226395.1). Lineage (GTDB taxonomy): Bacteria > Acidobacteriota > Blastocatellia > Pyrinomonadales > Pyrinomonadaceae > OLB17. Next base: position 1,240 of record JBBRQM010000092.1, read on the forward strand.
GACGGCGGTTCGTTTTCCGCTCTTAAACCCGGCAAAAAGATAATCGCAGTGGTCGGGCCGGTCGGCGGTTGGGAAGATTCTGAATTGGAAACGGCAAGATTAAACGGCGTAAATATCGTCACTCTCGGCGGGCGGATCTTGCGGGCCGAGACCGCGTCTATTTCTATCGCCACGATACTTCAGCACCGTTTCGGCGATCTCAACTAAATAGTTTTACCCGGCCTCGGCTTGTAATACGCATCGCCGCGTTGGGTGAGTTTGGCCTTTTCGGCAAGGGTCTGTATCACCGAATCGAGCAAATCCCTGTTATCGATTTTGAAATTGACGACCCCTCTGACGTCAACATCCGGATCGGCAAACTGCGCGACCAGATAACGCCGTTTTTCCTTTAACAGCCCGGCCAAACCGGCACCCGGAAGCGGTATATACTGAACAACTCTCCCCGTAGGTGATTGGACGGACTGCGAATTCGGATAGATCACAAGCAGGGAATCGTAAGAAATCGCAAACTTCTCTTTCCCATCCTTGCCAAAAAATACAAGCCTGTTATTCGCATCGTCAAACTTGAGCGTGCCGGTCACCTTTTCGTTATAACCGAACATCCCGCCCTCGTATTTTGCCTCAAACGAATCGGGCGCCTTTTTGATCGTCGTTGTTTTTGTATTATCGACCGGATGCGGCTGTGCGGCCACAAATGCCGAAAATGTAAATGCCAAAACGGCAGCAAAGAGTATTTTATTCATTACTAATCCTTATGCTATTGAAAATATTATCGGATATGTTTACTAAAATGTATAGACGCGTTTCGAATGCCAAAGGTTGTTATTTCCCAACAGAAAGCTCTAAGTTATCAATGTATTGCGCAAAACGCTCATTCGCGATCTTCACATATTCCGCAGAAATCTCAGAACCAAGCCATTGACGATCCAACAGATGGGCGACTTTTGCGGTCGTCCCGCTGCCCATAAAACAGTCGTAAACCACATCGCCCTCATTTGTCCATGTCAGAATTTGATCCTCAACAAGCTTTTCAGGAAAGATCGCCGGATGTTTGAATGCGATCTTGTCTTTCGAGCTGGAGGTGCCGACATTGTAACCAAAAATATTAGTTACCTTTCTTTCAGATTTGATTTCACGGCCTATATCTTCGTCGGGGACATTACCTCTACCCTTGCCGGTTATGCGAAAAGCAGTAATTTTCTGTCCTGCCGATTTGGTTGGTTCAGTAATCGGATTAAACGTCTTTGGCTGCCCTTTACTGAAACAGAACATATATTCGAATGCCTGTCGGTAACGCTTACCGCAATCACTCGGAATCGGATTGTTTTTGACATAGATCATTGTGTCGTGAACCCGAAACCCAACATCCTGAAATGTGATCGCATGGCGAAAACTTGTAAGCGTTTCATTACCATTCAGTGTCCTGTCACCGACGACCCAAATAACTACGCCGCCCGGTTTTGTCTTTCGAAAAAGCGACGCTGCGATCTTCTCAACCGGAAAGTGATAGCCATTATAATCACGCAGGTCATCATACGGCGGACTCGTTATCGTCATGTCGATAAAGTTATCCCCCATTCTTTCCATTGTATCTAGACAATTCTCTTTATATATTTCAAACAATTTCATAGTATCGTTTTTAATATCTTATCTCACAGATGGCGCATCATTATCTCGCACATAGTTTTTCACATTCATCTTTACATCAATATTATTGCCTGGATGTAATAAGTCTGTTTTTGGGATGTGTAATGAGTGTACCCCGTTGCCGCCTTTTCGTTGAATTTTAAAATACTCTCCGATCTGTATTAAGCCCGATCGAGAAAACGAAATATCGTAATTGAGATTCTTAAGTAACAAGTCATATCAAAAAGATTCATCCGGTTAGCGTTCGCATCATAAAGGACAAGTAACTCAGGATTCTCCAGTCTCGACAATGCAAATTGCATTATGTCTTTAGCAAGCGGCGTAAAAGCATTCCGCACTATGTCTTCGTCTGATACGAGGATGAAGCGGCCTTTTCTTCCTGCCACTCGGATTGCCCCTTCTTCGAGAAGCGCCTGGAATGAGCCGAGATTAAATTGCTTGCAAAATGCGTTTATTTTTTAGGCGAGTTACCTGATTGTAACCGGCTTTATACGCCTTAATGTTGACACCAATGCCTCTAGGATCGGAGAACTGCAGAATTACATCCGATTTTCCTAATTCAGGGCCAGGGGCATACGAAGTTGCAAAAGTCTCCTTTAATATTGAAATGTTCTTTGAGTATCGTTAGAACATCTGTCTGCTTCTTAATACTATTCTTGAAAAGCAATTCCGATTTCTTACCCTTCTCGGCATTCTTATTATCCATATCGGCTACTTCCTGCTCGAATCTGCAAACGCTTCCAATAACTTAAAGTGGCCATTTGGCGAGAAAATCGGCGAGGAAAGCCTTCTCGGGTTTTTGGGTTTCGTTTTCGAGAAACTCGCGAAAGTGTTCCTGCTCGATGTGGTAATCCTCTTCCCCTATCTTTCCTGCAAAATAGACAAGGCGCAGCCAGACGAGATAGGTATTGAGCGTGTCGATCTGATTGTATTCGACGATCTTGGTAACGTCGCGGGCGAGCCAAAGGTCGGTGACCTGGTCGCCTTTGACATCGATCTTGCCGGGGAAACCGCAGAGTTTTGCAAGCTCGTCGAGCCGGGGCGTCATCCCGGTCCCGCCGTAAAATCGTTTGATAATATCAAGATGAGCTTCGCTGTTACGCGAATCAAAATAGTCCGGCCCCTCCCAGGGCTTGTCCGGGCGTTTACAAAATGCCGGAGCGGTGACCTCATTTATCATTCCGCGTTGGATGAGCACCTGCAAGTCAGAATCAGCCGAGTTAAACCCGACCAGTTGTGGCCGCCGCTCTCCAACCATATATAGAAAACGCTCGATGATCGCCGCCTCGTCCACATCGTCGGATTCAAGCGGCAGTTTTGGCAGAGAGTTTAACGAAAACTCAATCACGCGTTCATGGTCACGATTAAAGTGGAATTTACGCGACAGGAAGGCGATCGACACGACACGCGAAAACATGTATTTGAGAAACGGCCGAGGCATCGTGTCAACGTTGTATTGCGGTGACTGCTCCCACAATTTTTGCATCGCCTCTAACTCTGTCGTCTCGTCGGGTAGGTCAAACAGCCGCTTGGCTCCGGCGGCATCGGGTACCCATTCGAGGTCAAAAAACAGAGCGAGTTCGTGGATCGGAGATTTTAGCATCTATTGGGTCAGGCCATAATCGGCCGCTTAAAGTACTGTATTTTCTTTTCGCTTACACCGGCAAACAGCGAAAGTTTAGCACATAAAAAAGATCGCGAAAATACTACTGGTCTCTTGATCCGGCATTCAAGCTAGATGCATCCATAGATTTTCGACGGTCATTTGCGATCAAAAGATGATACAGTGTAAATGTAATCTTGAGGGCGATCGTCCTCGGTTTAACAAGGGGGAAACAAAAATGAAAAAATACATTACTATATTCTTGATGGCTATCATGCTGGCCGTGATGGTGCCGATACTTGCAAATACGGCAGATGCTCAGACGCGATACTATTATAAAAACGGACATCGGGTTTACGTGCACAAACGAAGCTTTTACCAAAAACACCGCAATAAATTAAATGTTGCGGCCGGTGCCGGCGGCGGCGCCCTCGTCGGTGGCTTGCTCGGCGGACGGCGTGGTGCAGGCATCGGTTTGTTGGCGGGCGGCGGCGGAGCCGCTCTTTACACATACAAACTGCGTCATCGACGCCATCGACGCCATGTTCGTAATTACTAATTGGCTGATTTGCATCCATAAATAAGATAAAAGCCGTGATGATACTTAATATGATCGTCACGGCTTTTTCGCGCATACCAACCTCTTGAGCGGCTTAAAAAAAGCTAATTCCACCGCACGATACGGTTAACTCACGGCCTATTTCGTATGACCAAATCGGTCGAGCGTATTCTCATAAAGCCGTAACTCTTTACCTAACAATACTTAGCATTTTTTGGCACACTCATTGCTACTTTAGTAGGCGTAGTTGGAAACATTTCCTTACCAAAACATGGAGGACAAGATCATGAAAAGATATATTACGACATTTTTAATGGCAATTATGCTGGCAGCAATTGTGCCGGTTTTAGTAAACACGGCAAATGCCCAGACAAGGTATCTATATGACCGCAATGGCAGGGTAGTAGTTTTAAAACGGCCTAATCTATACAGACGTCACCGCAAAGCTTTCAACATCGGCGGCGGAGCCCTTGCCGGAGGTCTGATCGGCGGATTGATCGGCGGCAGGAAAGGTCTCCTTATCGGCGGATTGGCCGGTGCGGGCGGCGGAGCATTATTTAACCACAAGCAGCGACCGCAGAATTACTATCGCCGCTCTTACGCCAGACGGTCGTATTCCACCCGACGCACATATCGTAATTACTAAATCGATATTCCTAATCAAAGGCGAGGCAAAAAGCCATGACAACCTAAAATGAGTTGTCATGGCTTTTTTGCATTTTGAGGTCTTCTTTATGAAACATCTTGAAAGACATATCTGCTCACACGATAGCGTTTAACTTGCCACCGAGATCGTTGATATCAAGCATTCCCACTACCGGCGTTACATCATAACCTCTTATTTGATAATAGTTTCCGATATGTGGCATACCGATTGCCAATATGTATTATAACGAGGGACTTTGTTTCTCGACACAAAATAGCGGAGGCTTCAAAATGAAAAAGTATATTTCGACCTTTATTATGGCAGTGATGTTTGCATTAGCGATCCCGATGATTCCCGTCTCGGTGACGGCACAGGAGAGCAACTACTACAATGACGGTAATTACAATCAGCGATACCAAAACGACCGGCCGAGTGTTTATTCACGGCATCGCAAGTTGGTCAACATCAGTGTTGCGACAGGAGCCGGAGCAATTATCGGTGCATTGATCGGCGGTAGAAAAGGAGCCTTGATAGGAGCCGGAGCCGGCCTGGCTACTGGCGTGATCATTACCAAAAAACAGCGTCCGAGAAATTATTACCGCTATTATTATCGCTAATAACAACCGGCATTTGTATTAACGGCAAAAGCTCCGACGTTCTCAATCGATCGTCGGAGCCTTTTTACTTCGTTCAGATCCCGACCTAAAACACGTATGTATTCGCTTCGATCAACGTGTCAGCGATCCGCTGGCGGGCGGCGATCGTGTTTATCGGCGAATTGTTTTTTGTAAAACGTTTCAGAGCTACAAGCAAAGTGCGGCCTTCATCGCCCTCAGCGATTGCCGCGATGGTATTTTTTGCTTTCGTTTCGACACGCTGTATGGCGTCGTTGCAATAGACCGAAGCCATGTCAATCTGCCTGGCTGAAACATCTTCGCCAGTGGCGGCAACGGATTTTTTGACCCGCAGAATAGCGGTTTCCATCTGATAGGCGTCCATGATGATGTCGGCGCAGTTCATTAGGACCTCCTGCTGTTCGCTGAGGCCCATCATATATTTCTGGGCCGCCGTGCCGAGCACCATCAAGGCTATTTTCTTGGCATTTTGAGCAAGTTTTGTCTCAGCCGCGAGCAGGCTCATATCCTCGTCAAACGACATCTGCGGATTAAGAATTTCATCTTGTAGAGCCTTGGCAGCTTGCAGCAAACCGAGTCGGCCCTTCATCGCGCGTTTCATCAATTGGCCAGGAATGAGCATCCGGTTGATCTCGTTCGTGCCCTCAAAAATGCGGTTGATACGCGAATCGCGATACGCCTTTTCCGCTGGATAATCCGCCGAATAACCATAGCCTCCAAAGATCTGAACCATCTCGTCAACCACATAATCAAGCGCCTCTGAGCACGCGACCTTGTTGATCGACGATTCGACCGCGTATTCCTCGATCGACTGCAATTTCGTCGCGCTATCCGCACCGTCGCCTATGAGCGCGTCGATCATGCCGACCGTGCGGTATGTGATCGACTCGGAAACCCATGTCCGGATCGCCATCTCGGCGAGTTTGTGTTTGATCGCGCCAAATGACGAGATCGGCTTGTTAAACTGGTGACGCTCGTTTGCATAGCGGATCGCCTCGTGGATAGCGAGCTTTGCGCCGCCTGTGACCGACGCACCAAGCTTAAACCTGCCTACATTCAGGATGTTAAAGGCGATCTTTGCACCGTCGCCGACATTGCCGATAAGGTTTGTCGCAGGAATTTTGCAATCCGACAAAATGAGCGGTGTGGTCGATGACGATTTGATGCCCATCTTATGCTCTTCGTTACCGGGGCGACAATTTTCGCTGCGCTCGACGACAAATGCAGAGAATTTCTCTTTCTCGCCGTCAACCTTGGCAAAGACGATATACACGTCCGCAAAGCTGCCGTTCGAGATAAACATTTTCTCGCCGTTTAGCGTGTAAGTCGTGCCGTCTTCGCTGAGTTTTGCGTTGGTCTTAGCCCCAAGCGCGTCCGAGCCGGAGCCGCTTTCGGTCAGGCAATACGCCGTGATGACCTCGCCCGAAATGATCTTTGGTATCCACTCTTGCTTTAGTTCCTCTGAGCCGAAATAAACAATTGGCAGTAGGCCGATCGAGGTTTGAGCCCCAAATGTAGTGCCAAAACCACCGGCGCGTCCAATCATCTCAGCAATGACAACACCGGTCGTCTGATCGAGGCCAAGGCCGCCATATTCCTCAGGAATGGTCGCACCAAGCAGGCCAAGATCGCCGCCCTTTTTGACCAGTTCGCGGGCGATCTCCCACGCGTGCTTTTCGAGCGCCGGGAGCTGCGGCCAGATCTCGTTATCGACAAATTCGCGCGTTGTCTCGCCGATCATCTTTTGCTCATCGGTAAAATCCTCAGGCGTAAATATCTCACCCGCCGCCTGATCCGCGATCAAAAACTCGCCGCCTTTCATATATTCTTTTTCCATTTGTGTTTCCATTGTTTTTTTCAACGCAAAGTCGCCAAGATGCAAAGGAAAGCATCCGGCAGTTCTTTTTATTTATCTGTAACTTTGCGTCTTTGCTCCTTCGCGTCTTTGCGTTAAAAATTCCTAATCCAATCTTTCAAATATTCCAGCAGCACCCATGCCGCCACCGACGCACATCGTCACCATGCCGTAGCGTTTGCCGGTTCTTTTTAATTCTTGCAAAACGCTCGCGGTCAATTTCGCTCCGGTACAGCCAAGCGGATGCCCAAGCGCGACCGCTCCGCCATTGACATTGACCTTTTCAGGGTCCATTTCGAGGACCTTCATCACTGATAAACCTTGTGCGGCAAAAGCCTCGTTTAGCTCGATGACATTGATCTGGTCGAGCGTTAGTCCGGCAAGTTTGAGGGCCTTTGGGATAGCGTAAACCGGACCGATACCCATTTCCTCGGGTAAACATCCGGCGGTCGCGAAGGCGACAAATCTCGCCAGCGGCTTGATGCCGAGATCGTTTGCTTTGTCAGCCGACATCACGACCGTCGCAGCGGCTCCATCGGACATCTGCGACGAATTGCCCGCCGTCACCGTTCCATTAACGTGAAAGACTGCTCTGAGTTTTGCCAATCCCTCGAGCGAAGTGTCGGCACGCGGGCCTTCGTCCTGGGCAAACATGATCTCCTTGCGGCGAACGCGTCCACCATCGTCAAACTCATCGACAAAGACATTCATCGGGACGATCTCGTCCTTGAATTTTCCGTCGGCGATGGCGGCGAGAGCCTTCATGTGAGAGTTGTATGAGAACTCGTCGGCCTGTTCGCGGGTGATCTCGTATTTGCGGGCCAGATTCTCGGCCGTCAGGCCCATGTTGAGGTAATAATCGGGATATGTGTCAACCATCGCCGGATTTGGCCGCACCACATTGCCGCCCATCGGCATCATCGACATTGTCTCCAGCCCGCCCGCGACGATCACATCCGCACCGCCGGTCGCGATCCTGTCAGCCGCCAGAGCAATCGTCTGCAAACCCGACGAGCAATAACGATTGACCGTCATCGCCGAAGTCTCGACCGGCAAACCCGCTGAGATCATAGCCGTGCGGGCGACGTTCATCCCCTGCTCGGCCTCGGGGAATGCGCAGCCCATAATGACGTCGTCGATCAACGACACATCAACTCCGGCCCGCGTGACCGCTTCCTTAATAGCCGCCGCGCCGAGATCGTCCGGCCGCGTATTTTTCAACGTGCCCTTTGGTGCCTTTCCCACAGCCGTCCGCACGGCCGATACAATTACTGCTTCTTTCATAATTTTTTTTGCCCGCGAATAACGCAAATGAGCGCGAATAAGAAATAATATAGTGTTTGATATTCGTGATGATTCGCGTTATTCGCGGGCTACCTCTTTATATCTAAAACATGTCACTAAATGGTCATTTACCATCCCTGTTGCCTGCATAAATGCGTACATGATGGTCGAGCCGACAAAGTTAAAACCGCGTTTCTTTAAGTCCTTGCTTATCGCATCGGAAATGTGGGTTTTTGCTGGCACATCGCCGCCTTTTAGCTTATTGACGAGCGGTTTGCCGCCAACAAATCCCCACAGATACGCATCGAACGAACCAAACTCTTTCTGCACCGCGAGAAATGCCTTTGCGTTTCGCACAGCCGAGGCGATCTTTAGCCGGTTGCGGATAATACCCTCGTTAGTCAGTAATTTCGCGCATTTCGCGTCGGTGTATCGAGCGACCTTTGCCGGATCAAAATTATCAAACGCCTCGCGATACGCCTCGCGTTTGCGAAGTATCGTATCCCAGCTCAAACCCGCCTGCGCTCCCTCCAAAACAAGAAACTCAAACATCGCTCGGTCATCGTGCAGTGGCACGCCCCACTCCGTGTCATGATAAGCGATATTCAGTTCGTTCGTTGCCCAGGAGCATCTTTTCATAACGTCCAGCCCTTATTTACGTGCGGGCTACTGACTTTTTTCGATCTTATCCACCGTCATAAAGCACACGCTGCCATCGGGTGTGATGCTCATTTGACCGGTAAGTTTGACCTTGTCGGTGAGCTTGGTGATCGCACCCGAATTATCGTGAACCTTTATATCACTGCCCTTATAGCCGCTTTCAAGCTTCTCGATCTCGCTGGCACTGCTGCCCTGCTCGATATCGGCCCCGAACGCTTTCTTTCCGCCCGCGTGTGCGATGACATCCACTCCACACCTAACCGGGCCGCCGCCTATGTTCGAACAAAAGATCGAGCCGCGGTCGTCGAGAAATCCGACGGTTGACAAGTATTTTTTCTCATTGTCGACTGCACAAATATTGCCGATCTCGACTGGTATCGCCGTCTTAGAACATGCCGAGAACATAGTCGATGCCAGCAACACCCCTGTAATAAGGATTGCTTTCATTTTGTCTTCCTCCTTAGTTAGTTATTTTAAAAATCACTGCTTTCTGCGACTTCCTGTCGCTCGTCATGTCCGGGAAGATGCCAGCTTTTCATTAGTTTCTTAGCGGCTTGCCGGTTTTGAGCATCGCAGCGATCCGATCCTGCGTTTTTCGTTCGCCGCAGAGCGAAACAAAAGCCTCGCGTTCGAGATCGAGCAGGTATTGCTCGGAAACAAACGCCTTATGATTCATATCGCCGCCGCTCATTACCTTGGCGAGCTTTTTGCCGATAAGCTGGTCGTGATCGGAGATAAATCCGCCCTGTTTCATCATATGCAGGGCAAGTTTCATAGCCGCCTGGGCGGATTCGCCGAGTACCATAATGTCCGCGCGCTCGACCGGCTGGACATAGCCCGAGGCGTCGAGATTCAGCACTTCCTGCTTGGCATCCTGAATCAAGCGGTCGCCGTTCATCGAGATCGAATCCGAATCACGCAAAAATCCCCACGACTTTGCCTCCTGCCCCGAGGTTGCGACCTTGCCCATCCCGAGCAGCTCAAATGTCTTTTTTAAAAACGCCAGCGGGTCGGCATCCGGAGCTTTCTGGGCCGCGTCCATCGCACGCATGGTCATTTCTTTTGTGCCGCAGCCCGCCGGGAGTAGTCCCACGCCGACCTCGACCTGGCCCATATAAGTCTCGCCCGCCGCCCGCACCTTATCGCCGTGCATGGCTATCTCGCAGCCGCCGCCAAGCGTCAGTCCATACGGAGCCGTGACGACCGGTTTTGCCGAATATCGCAGCCGCATCACTGCGTTTTGCAATGCTCTCACGCCCATTGCGATGTCGTCCCACTCCTCTTCCTGAGCCGCGAGC
>JBBRQM010000093.1:0-10566 GCA_038226395.1 Pyrinomonadales bacterium
AAATGCGGCGGTCAGCATCTCGCCAAAAACACCGACCGAGCTGGTCGATGTGGAGAACAGGCCATGAAAATTTGGGTGGTTCCAGTGCGTGACGGCGGGCAAGATCAGCTTATCGATATCGGCCAAAACCGCTCCAAAATCTTCACCATTTTCGGGCGGCGAACCCGGCAGATTCTCGGTCAGCCATCCAGGTTCCACCTGTGACAGCACTAGGTACTCCTCGATATGCTCGAAGTAATTCGCTATCCAATCGACGATCTCGTATCCGTATTTGCGAAATTCTTCGGCTGGCATATCGCCCGTTTTTGGTGTTTTGTTTGACATATTTCGCTAAAATCGGCGTTTTCGACGGCAAAGTGCGAAAAGACACTCGACAGTTTTCATAATAAACGTATAATATCACCAACGAATATCTCGCCAACACAATTAAGTCAGAACACCTGCGGTAGCGGGTGATTGAATATTGAAATAAGACGCCCCCTCGTTATTCAAGTACTATCTTAAACCACCCGCTACCGCTGGTGGTTCCGACAAGATACCTATGGCAACCTCGCTGTCAGAGACGGAACAATCGAAAGAAGGCTTTATTCGCGGGCTTGGGCTGCTCGATTCGACGATGATCGTCGCCGGATCGATGATCGGCTCTGGCATTTTTATTGTTTCGGCTGATATTGCACGGCAGGTCGGCTCGCCCGGCTGGCTGCTCGTCGTTTGGGTTATCACCGGACTGCTGACTATGATCGGCGCGCTAAGTTATGGCGAATTAGCAGCGATGATGCCAAAGGCCGGCGGGCAATATGTATATCTACGCGAGGCGTTTTCACCTTTTTGGGGCTTTCTTTACGGCTGGACTTACTTTCTGGTTATCCAGACGGCTACCATCGCGGCGGTCGCTGTTGGTTTTGGACGCTACAGCGGCGTACTATTTCCGTCGATCTCCGAGACAAATTATCTGGTCGAACCGATCCGTCTCGGCTCGCTGAACTACGCTTTTTCGCTTTCAACGGCGCAGCTCGTCGGTATCGTGATGATAGCGTTTTTGACATGGATGAATACGCGGGGGCTGAAGATCGGCAAGCTGGTCCAAAATACATTCACCTTTGCAAAAACAGGTTCGCTTATTGCATTAATTGTGCTTGGGATCATCGTCGGCCTTGCGTGGCACGGCGATATCGCGGCAGCAAATTTTGGCAACATGTGGGGTGTTCGCGGTACACTTCAAGACGTGGGCGGCGGCCTGACGGCGGCGGCTTGCTTTGGACTTTTTGTCGGCATCTGTGTGGCCCAGACAAATTCTCTATTTTCAGCCGACGCATGGAACAGCATCACGTTTACAGCCGGCGAGGTCAAAGATCCGCGTCGTAACATACCGCTCTCGCTCGCTCTCGGCACGGGTCTTGTCATATCGTTATATTTGCTGGCGAATGTCGCCTATCTGGTCACGCTCAGGTTTGAAGACATCCAAAAGGTCGCGTCGGACCGCGTGGCAACCGCAACAGCGGACGTGATTTTTCCGGGAGCCGGTGCAGCGATCATGGCGGTCGCGATCATCATTTCGACATTTGGCTGTAACAACGGCCTGATATTGTCAGGTGCCCGTGCATATTACGCGATGGCAAAAGATGGTTTGTTTTTCAAATCCGCAAGCGAATTGAATAAAAATCACGTTCCCGCCTGGGGCTTAGTAATTCAGGGAATTTGGGCCGCGTTTTACGTTCTGCCCCGAACTGTAAAAACCACGGTCGATGGTAAAATATCATACGGTAATCTTTACGGCGACCTTTTGACATATGTCATTTCGGCCGCATTGATCTTTTACATACTCACGATAGTCGGAATTTTTGTATTGAGGGCGAAACAACCTGATGCGGAACGTCCGTATAAAGCATTTGGTTACCCGTTTGTCCCGGCTTTGTATGTTATCGGAGCCTCGGTCATCCTCGTCGTGCTGTTTGTTTATCAGACGACGGCGACATGGCCCGGATTGCTCATCGTTCTTACGGGAGTGCCGGTTTATTTTATTTGGAAGGCGGTGTCGGCCCGATCCGACATCCAACAAGCTTAGTTAAATCAACTTTAGGAGGTTTTAAATGTCACTTTTTGCGACTAAACCAATTTCTAAGATCATTGCCGAGGCCGAAGAGGTAGGCACACACACATTCAAGAAAACATTGAGTGCGCTTGATCTGACCATGCTCGGCATCGGCGGGATCATCGGAACGGGAATTTTTGTTCTGACGGGCCAAGCCGCCGGCAAACACGCCGGTCCGGCCGTTATTATCTCAATGGTTTTGGCTGGCATTGTCAGTGCATTTGCCGCTCTTTGCTATTCGGAGTTTGCGGCCAGCGTGCCGATTTCTGGCTCCGCTTATGCTTATGGCTACGGAACGCTGGGCGAATTTGTCGCCTGGATCATTGGTTGGGATCTGATCCTCGAATATGCATTCGGAGCCGCGACCGTTGCCGTCGGTTGGTCGGGATATGTGGTGAGTCTTTTTAGAGATACGCTGCACATAAATTTCCCTCTGGCCCTAGCGGCACCTCCGGGAATGGAGATAAAAGCCGCTACGGGAGAGGTCATAGGCGTCGGAGTGTTCAACCTCCCAGCCGCATTGATCGCGGTTGCGGTGACGATGCTGCTCATTCGCGGTATTAAGGAGTCGGCGAGTTTTAACACGGTCATCGTGATGGTCAAGGTGCTCGTGGTCGTACTCTTTATTGTCGCGGGCGTCGGGTATGTCAATACAAACAATATGGGCATCGGCTGCACCGTTGGAGCACCGGGATGTGCTCAATTTATGCCGTATGGATTTAGCGGTGTGGTGACGGGGGCCGCAGTTATCTTCTTTGCCTATATTGGTTTTGACGCGGTTTCGACCGCTTCGCAGGAAGCAAAAAACCCGCAGCGTGATATGCCTATCGGCATCATGGGGAGCCTGGCGATCTGCACGGTTTTGTACATTTTGGTTGCGGGTATTATGGTCGGGCTGGTAGATTATCATGCGTTAACCAATGCAGCCGCTCCTATTGCGGTTGCAATTGACGCCGCTCTTCAGCAAGCACAGGGTACGACAATGGGCAAGATACTTTATGCCTTCCCGGTGATCATCAAAGTCGGTGCCGTGCTTGGCCTTAGCTCGACAATGGTCGTCATGACCATGGGACAGCCGCGAGTTTTCTACTCGATGTCGAAAGATGGCTTGCTGCCGGCTTGGGCAGCCAAGATACATCCCAGGTTTCAAACGCCGCACATTACAACTGCGATCACCGGAACGATCGTAGCGATCCTCGCCGGATTTGTTCCGATCAGTTTGCTTGGCGAGCTCGTGAGTATCGGAACGCTCTTTGCGTTTGTGATCGTCGGTACGGGCATTATCATTTTGAGATCTTCAAACCCGGCTCTCAATCGGCCGTTCAAGGTGCCTCTTTCGCCTTTTATCCCGATCGCGACGGTTGTCTCGGCTGCTTATCTGATGAACAGCCTGCCGCTTGATACTTGGATTCGCCTCATCGATTGGATGGCCATCGGACTCGTGATCTACTTTGCTTACAGCTATAACCACAGCAAACTAGGCATCGAAGAAGATCGTGGCGGCGACGAGACCGAGTCAACCTACAAACCGCCGATCGCGGCGATGCTTGCGATAGTTTTTGCCATTGCGTTGACGATTTATCAGGTTCCATATTTGATGGATCTGAAATCGGATGTCATACCATTTAATCTTTTCATCCGGTTATTTGCCTGGGGCATAACGGGGGTATTGGTTGGCGTACTGATGTATGGAAAGAGCGACCGAAACGCAGGACGCAATGAGAAAACCCGTAATATGGGGCTGATCCTTTCGCTTGCAAATCTTGTTATCTGGATCGGAATAACGATCTGGTATTTCAAGTACATGCACGTAGCGGCGATGTAGATCGGTAGGTGTTAGTTTGGCCACAGAGATCACAGAGTTCCCAGAGTTATTTTCTCTGAGTTCTCTGTGAACTCTGTGGCTAATTTTTTATGCAAAATAAGTTGGTCAAATGGCTGATCGTCATCGGGTGCGGGGTTATCGTCGCGCTCATACCGCGGCCCGAGGGCGTGACGCGTGAAAGCTGGACGCTGCTGGCGATCTTTGTCGCGACAATTGTCGGCTCGATCGTCCAGCCGCTGACGGCAAGCGCGGTCGTTTTAATGGGCGTTACTGCAACGGTCGTCTTTGGGGCGTTAAAGCCCGTAGATGCGCTCAAGGGCTACAGCGATCCGGTTGTTTGGCTGGTGTTGGCAGCGTTTTTCCTTTCGTGCGCCATGATCAAAACGGGTTTAGGCCGCCGAATTGCTCTATTGTTCGTAAAAACAATCGGGGGCAAAACCTTCGGCCTCGGATACGCGCTCGTCGGCACCGATTTTGTTCTCGCATCAATGATACCGAGCAACGGCGCACGAAACGGCGGCGTGCTGATGCCAATCGCTCTTGGGATATGCGAGACATACGATTCGCGCCCGGACGACGGCACCGCCGGGCGTTTAGGGACCTTTCTCTTCAATCTCCTTTACCAATGCGACGTCATCATCAGCGCGACATTTATTACCGGTCAGGTATCGAATTTTATCATCGCAAAACTCGCGCATGACACGGCCGGGATAACGCTTTCATATACGTCATGGCTTGCTGGTGCGATTGTGCCGTCGCTTATCTCACTTGCGGTCGTGCCGGCGATGATCTACCGCTTTTTTCCGCCGGAAGTAAAAGAAACGCCTGAGGCCGCAAGCTTTGCGGCGAGTGAGCTCGAAAAACAGGGCCCGATTTCGCGACCCGAAAAGATAGTGCTTGCGGTAATGGCCGCCGTCATTTTTCTTTGGGTGACAAAGGATTGGATCCACAGCGTCGATATATCGATAATCGCGCTTTCAGGCATTGCTGTATTGTTGGTCGCGCGCATCATCGAGTGGAAGGACCTGATGGGAGACACAAACGCCTGGTCGGTTTTTATCTGGTATGGCGGGTTGGTAAATATGGCTACAGCACTGGGCGAAACCGGCATCACAAAGCTGTTTGCGGAATGGGTTTCTGGAAATATGACCGGGATGTCATGGGTCGTCGCTCTGACGCTCCTGGTCCTGATCTTTTTCTTTATTCATTACTTCTTTGCTTCGATCACCGGGCATGTACTGGCGATGTTTGTGCCATTTGTCACGGTGACGGTCGTAGCGGGGGCACCGGCGGGGCTTACCGTGCTGTTGTTTGCGTACTTCGCCAACCTGAGCGCGAGCCTGACGCATTACGGCACCACGCCCGGCCCTATCTATTTCGGCCTCGGCTATGTCAAACAGGGCAACTGGTGGACGATTGGCCTAATAGCTGCGGTTTTGAATATCCTGATCTGGTCAACCATCGGTCTCGGCTGGTGGAAGGTATTGGGCTGGTGGTAATAGAAGTGAAAAGTGAAAAACTAAAAGTGAAAAGGAAAGAGTTTCGAAAGCAACACTCTTACCTTTTCACTTTTAGTTTTTAGTTTCTAGTTGTCCGAATCGTCAGTCGGCAGTCCGGTCGTCGGCGCGTCAACCTTTGCGAGAGCGTCCTTGTATATCTTGATATATCCGCCGTCTTCAAGGCGTTTTTTTGTCGCCGCAAGGTAGTCGGAAAATACTCCGGCACGCTTTTTCGACAGCATCTGCTCGACCAGCGAGTCGCGCTGCTTTGCAAAATCGTTCGCCTCTTCGCGATTTGTAACGCCGACAATATACCAGTTATCACCGGCCTTTAACGGCGTGTTAGTAACGCCGCCGGATTTGAGAGCAAAAATCGCATCCTCCATCGCTTGATTTGTCGAGGCGGAGGCTCCCTCGCCGAGCGGCGAGCCGAGTACGAAACTCTTTTGATCCTTCGCCTTTATGCCTTTGGCTGTTGCGGCAGCGGACAACCCGGCGGCTGATCCGGCACCGGAGGCAATAGCATGCGCGATCTCCTCGACCTGACCGCGGGCCTTTTCGAGCTTTACTATATCGACGATCTGGGATTTTACCTCGCCAAAATCTGCGTCGCGCGGCTCCTTTTTGTCGATCAGCATTGGGATGGCAAATCCATTCTGGATCGGCGTTTTATCGCCGACATCGTTTGGATTTTCGAGCGGTGCTATGCCCTCCTCAAATTGCGGTGATGTGCCGATATTTTCGACGTTGTCGCCGGGTTTGACATATCCGGTCTCGCGCACCATATCCGCGACGCTCATATTTGCCTGGGTGGCAAAATCTTTCGCCGTTTTTTGCGGGTCATGATTTTGCTTTAGCTCGTCGGTTATTTTTTGAGCAACGTCTGCGGCGACGGCGTAAGCGCGACGGTTTCTTAGGCTGACATCGAGCTCCTTTTTGGCCATTTCAAAGGATTTTGGAACATCCTCACCGCGACGAAGTATGAAATATCTACTCTGATAGCTGATCGGTTCGGAAACCTCGCCAGGCTTCATTTTCAGCAGCTGTTGGTAGGGATCGTCGGGTTTTTCCTGATTAGCCGTCACCGGCCCCTTGAGGTTGCCTCCGATTTGGGCGGATGCCGGATTTTCCGAATGTCCCTTTGCCATCGTCGCAAACGACTCCTCGGAAACAATCGGGCCGTCTTTTTTTAACTGTTGAACCAATTCGTCAGCCTTTGCCTGCACCTGAGTGTCAAATTCAGGCTTGGCGACGCGTAGGACGATCTCCTGTCCGAGCACACCGGCCGTTTTTTTATCCGGTGTCAGAACATCATACTCTGCTCGCAGATCCGCGTCCGCGATGGGTAGTTTTTCGCCAATCTTCGAGGTGTTTACGAATACATAACGAATCTTTTTCTGCGGCACGCTGATGTAATAGCTCGCCTTGTTTTTCTCAAAGTAATCCTTAAGCTCCTGATCTGTCGGCGTGATGGTTTTTGCAAGCTCCGAGCTGTTAATCGCGACATAAGAGAGGTCGAATTTTGTGTTCTTACGCTGGTAATCGCTCAAAACTTCGTCCTCGGACACAGTGATGCCAGAGGTCAGAAGTGCATCGAGTTTTCTGGAACTAAGCTCGTCGCGGACGCTTTGCTCATAGGCTGAAATGCTGCCAAATTGCTCGATCACATTCAGCTCGTATCTTGCCTGGTCAAACGGCTTGCCATCCTCTGATTTATTTTGGCGGCGGATCTCGGCGGCAACCTCAGCGTCGGACGCGGTCAGGCCGAGACGATCAGCCTCGACACGAGCGATGCGGCTGCCGATCAGGCCTTCGAGCATCAGTTTTGCCGGAAAGCTCTGCCCCCGGCTAAATTGGCTATACTGTTTCTTTTGGCGTATAAGCTCTGCAATAGTGATCTTTTCACCGGAAACCGAGGCGACCGTTTCATCACTATTGCCGAGGTTAGCGGCCTGAAATGAATTACGTGCGGGTGTATAAAAAAATACGAGACTTCCGACCATCAGGACGGCAAAAATAAGAATGAAAAAATTGCGTGTTTTCTCTAAACGGTTGAAAAACTTTAACATCGACTGATACCTATAAATTCAAGATTCGAATAAAATTGTCGTCAGGGACAAACCCTAAGTTTAACAAAAAGATGCGTTAAATCCAATGCGTCAACCGACGAGGGGCTAAAAACACTTGCAGTTTCGCTCTCTTTAATTGATGATAAACGTTATATTTCGAGACAAAATGATTAGCAAGCAGATCAATTCAGTCGGCATAGTTGTAAAGCCGGGCCACGCCGAGGCACATGAGACAGCAGCAGAGCTATCGGCCTGGCTAAAGACGCACGGCATCAGACAAACCGGCGAACCGGTCTCGGCCGGCGACAGCCGAGACAAAAATACAGAACCGCTCGACTCCGATCTGATCGTCGTGCTTGGTGGTGACGGCACGATGATATCGACTGCCCGGATGATCGGAAATCGCGATGTGCTGGTTCTCGGTATCAACTACGGCAGCCTCGGCTATCTGACCGATTTTCGAATTGAGGAGATGTTTCCGGCGCTTGAGTCGGTCCTCTCCGGCGGTTACGAGATCGACCGGCGCGTGATGCTCGACGCCGCGCACTGGCGCGGACAGGAAAAGCTCGTCAGAGGCCGCGTGCTAAATGATGTCGTTATAAATAAAGCTGCGCTGGCGCGAATTATCGACATCGACGTTAAGCTCAATGATCTCTTTGTAAATACATTTCGCGCTGACGGTCTGATCGTTGCAACGCCGACAGGCTCCACCGCCTACAACCTTTCCGCCGGCGGGCCAATCGTTTATCCGTCGATGAACGCGGTTGTGCTGACGCCGATCTGCCCGTTTACGCTTACAAACCGCCCGATTGTCGTACCTGATACCGCCGGGATCGAGCTAAAACTCAAAAACGAGAACGAAGGCGTAGTCCTCAGTCTCGATGGACAAACCGGCTTCCCGATGAAGGCTGGTGACCGCATCGTTATCCGTAAAAGCGAAACGACATTTAACCTCGTCCAGCCCGCAAACCGGAACTATTTTGATGTTTTACGCGATAAATTAAAATGGGGAAGATAAGAGATTTAACGCAAAGACGCCAAGAAGCAAAGGCGCAAAGGAAACAAAATCAGTAAAATCGAAACAAGGACATTATCGGTCAATCTTTGCGTCTTTGCACCTTCGCGTCTTTGAGTTGAAAATTCTTTCATCCGAATAGGCTGGTCTGCTCATCCTCCGCAGGTTCGTGGCCGTCTGGAAACCACTGAAACACGCTGAGATCGCATTTTCCCTTGTCGTTAAAAACCACGCCCTCGGCTTCGAGCAGTTCCTGCTGTAGATTGAGTGGGATCGTCAGTCGCCCGGTCGAGCATTTGCCCTGCGAATTGATAACCCGCTGCCACAGCACATCATCGCCCGCGCCGTGCATGACGTAGCCTATGGTTCGCGCAGTGTAGCCCTCGCCCAGGATAATCGCGAGTTGTCCGTAAGTCATTACTTTGCCGACCGGGATCTGGCGGACGAGCACGTAAACGCGGTCGCGGTAGCTTATGTCGTTAACTATATTCATCGACTGGAATTTTACAGGATAGACAAGATAGGAAAAAAAATCCTGCTTATCTTGTGCATTCTGTTAAATTTCCCGTAAAAAAGTGCGGGCCGGTGAGCCGTCGCCGGTTGCGCCGTCGTATTTTAGAGGCATACAGATCAGTTCGTAATCGCCAGCCGTGACCTCGCGGAGATCAACGCCTTCGAGAATGACGACTTCTTTTTCGAGCAGAGTGACATGCACGGGATGGCCCGGCGAGCCGCTTTTTTCTATCGAGAGATAGTCGATACCGACAAGCACGACACCGCTCGCAACCAGCAATTTAGCGGTATCCGGCGTTAGGTAAGTAAAATCGGACCGAAAGCCGTCTTCCGGCGTTGCCCAAAATGCCGAGTTTCGCGTTTTGAAAAGCAAACGAGTAATGCCGGTTATATCGCCGACATGCTCCGGCTCGATCCCGATGACATCGTCGGGTACCTGAATAACGCGGCACGGGCCAACCAGCTTGTTTGGATCGAGTTCGTGAACGCGCCGACCGCCTTCGATAAAGTGATTTGGCGCATCGACGTGAGTCGCCGTATGCACGCCAAACGAGATCTGTGACACATTGGCCGTCGATCCTGTGGCTATCGATTTGAATGACGTTATCTCGACGCCCGGATCACCCTTATATATTGGTGTTTTCGCGCTAATCGTGTTAGTAATGTCGTATATTTTCATAATTTTACAAAACTAGAATAATCGACAAAACCCACTACGGCAATCCATTTGCCACAGAGATCACAGAGAACTCGGAGAAAAAGTAGAAAAAGTTATCAACCGGCTTATTGATCTATATTGGAGAAAACTATTTAACCATCACGTCTCACAGTGTTTTCTGTGCTCTCTGTGGCTAATTCCTTCCTTTGCGTTCTTAGCGGCTTTGCGTGAAACTTTTGTTATGAGTTCACCGCGAATTTCGGCCTCTAGCTACTCAAACACCGCTCCGCTCGTATGGTCGTTCCTTTATGGTCAAAATCACGGCAAGGTCGAGGTAATTCTCGACAATGCCCCAGCCCGCTCGGCCGAGCTGCTGGCACAGGATCGCGTTGATGCGGCGCTTGTGCCGGTGATCGCTTTTCAGACGATCGACGGGGTGCGGCTAATACCGGATGTCTGTGTCGGGGCAAGGGAAAGAGTGCGAAGCGTCTGTCTTATCACGAAAGGTGAGGATTTGCAGGATGTCCGCTCGGTAGCCCTAGATACGTCGTCTCGAACATCGGTCGTTCTGACAAAGATCATCTTTCGCGAATTTCTCGGCTTTGAGCCGATGTGGATTGATGCTCGGCCTAATATTGATGCAATGCTGTCTGGTGCGGATTGCGCTCTGCTGATCGGCGACCCCGCTCTCTTGATTGCGGACACAACGGGCGGAAACGCTACTGTAAAGGAGCGTGCATTTAACTCAGAAGACACGCTCGTTCACACTCGCGTTTCCGCCCGATACCGCACATTCGATTTGGCCGAACTCTGGCATCAATACACGGGCCTCGGTTTTGTCTTTGCAATGTGGATGACCCGCCAGGATAAATGCGAGATCGCTTTTGCCGCCGCC
>JBBRQM010000094.1:0-10326 GCA_038226395.1 Pyrinomonadales bacterium
AAACTCTCGTTAGTTTCCTAGTTCGTCATTTTGAATGCCTATAATTGCTTATAGGACTTTTGTTGTTCATACGAATTAACACATGGACACGCATATTCAGTTTTCAAATATCAACTTCTTTTACTTCACTCCTCTCCGTAGAGGCGAAACTATTGATTATACAGAACCTAGTCTGTCTGTCAACCGTCCCAAGCCATATTTCAAACTTTTTTCAAGCTTGAGCAAAAACTTGCTTTATCGGCAACTTTTAATTCTCTACAAAAGCGTAAAGATTGTCAAGCTAGAGCCGGTAAGAATACGGTTCTTTTTATCAATTTACGCCCGAATTAACTAGGCGCGACAGACCACAATAGCAGCATAGTCTTTCGGATGAATGCAACGCTATTTGCGCTCCGGTTCAAGGGGTTTTTAGGCGCGTGTAGGAATGACCAACTGCATTCATTTTTTCCATGCATACTTTATCAATCCTACTAAGATAGGAATAAGTATCGCCCCGAGGATTGCGCCGACGATTGCGCCGCCGAATGCCGAATCTGCCAATTGACTTCTGCCAAAGAGAATTAATCTGCCAATCAGCCCTACTAATAATCCTGTGGGTGCCCCGATAATTATGCCTAGAATGGCTCTCCTGATAAGGCGCTTTAAGAAATTATCCGATTTCTGGTCTGGACTAACTTTTGCCAATTGGGGCGTAGGACTTTGAACCGGCGGATTTAGGGGAATTGACGGTCTTATAACCGTGAGCGAGTCGTCAATATCCTGTAAGATTCCCGTCGCGGGCGGATTAGTAATGCGGGCTGCGGGTATACGCTGAGTCGCTTCCGGCTCATAAGGGGCGGACAGGATCGAGCCGTCAACTAAGCAGAAGGTAATCGAATCATCTGAATAAGTGCTGTTACATGCGGGGCAGCTTTTCATCTGTCACCTCCGGCACGTATGCGGCATAATTATTCTCGGCTTTTTCAATCACGATTGCGTAACGCGCCTTTTTCATTATCTTTTAGCTTCCATTGAACCATTCGACGAAATAGATTTCCACCGGGCCAAAATAGTATCAGCCGAAAGGTCTGCTCCGCAGTCCCACTCGATAAAATATTTGCAATTGTGAACGCGTTGGAATTCTCGGACATCTTTCAAGGGAGCGAAAGCCTCGGATTCAAGATATGGTGTTATGTCAAATAATCCCGACTGCCCATCTTCAGTCTTAATGTGGAGAATGGTATTGCCCTTAGGAATTATTTCTACAATATTCATTAGTCCAAGCCTCGAATCGGGAAAGGTTTCTGTCCATTGACTGCCAATTGCCAGTCCGCGACCAAATCCTCGTGATGTATCTCAATCCAAGCGACAACTAGTTTGTGTTTCTTCGGCGGAATCTCTCCTGCTAAAATCGCGCCGTCCGGAATGGAATAGACAGCTATTTGGCCTTGATACTCAGCGTGAATATGCGGCAAGTTGTGTCTATCCGTATCATAAAAGAACATCCTGATGAGGATGCCGTAGAACATCGAAATAGTCGGCACGCAAAGATAATCTCCAATTAAGTCTTACTCGAACTGGAGCGGGTGACGAGGCTCGAACTCGCAACTTTCACCTTGGGAAGGTGACACTCTACCATTGAGTTACACCCGCTTTTTCGAGAATTCTAACATAAAAAAGCAGAAACGCGACAGTTAAGGAGCGTCCAAATCTTATCGCGATAATGCTATTTCTTTGCTTCGAGCAACAGATCGATCATCTCGCGAATGGCACCTCTTCCGCCATCAACTCGCGTCACGTAGTGGGCTACGGCCTTGACCGCATCGTGAGCGTCACTGACGGCCACTGCAAGGCCGACAAATGGAAATACCTCAGCATCCGGCGTGTCGTCACCGATAAAGGCAATCTCCTCCGGTAAAACGCCTGCCGCAGCGACGATCTCATGAAAAGCAGAGATCTTCTCTTTTCTCCCCTGCCAGATAAATTCGATGCCCAGTTGTTTGGCCCTCAATTCGACGATCTTGGAATCACGGCCCGAAATAATGCCCGATCTGAAGCCGGCTTTGTGCCAAATCACAAGACCCTGGCCGTCGCGGACGTGAAATACCTTTAGTTCCTCCCCGCGCTCGGAAAAATAAAGACGGCCGTCGGTCATAACGCCGTCGCAATCCATTAGGAGCAACTTTATTTTTCGCGCCCGATCTTTAACCTGCATCCATTTTCAAATGTCTTTTATCCTAGTTTATTTGACTTCGAAGAGATCAACCCCGCTCAGTTTCCAGCCGCTGCCGGATTTAGTAAGGCGAAAAACGGCAGTCCCGCTTTCGGGATCCCGATTTAAAAGTTTGATGCTCAAATTAGCCTCAACAAGGACTGTATTTGAGTCAATCCGGTCGACTTGTCGCACCTGCGTTTGCCACATTTCGGCCGAACCGGCAATGCCCCCGCCAAATTTTGTAACTTCGCCTGGTAGGATGAGAGCATCGACATCTGCTTTTCGCTTTGATTCTGCGGCCCTGTCAAAATCGGCAAAAAAAGCCTTGATTCTGGAATCTACGGCAGTGGGTGATCCCAATTTATTTCTAATTGCCCGTGCAGCAAGGCTTGCTCCGTAATCCGCGTCCTCGGCGATTGCCTTTGTCGAGAAACTCAAAGCCTGATCGTTGTGGCCGCCTTTCGCCGCCGCCTCGGCCAGTCCTTCGTTTGCCCATGCCGAGCTCTTTACGCTTGGCAGTTTCTCGTCTAAAACGGCGCGGAATTCTTTCTCCGCTTCGCCGGGGCGACCCTCAGCAAGGAGTGACCGCCCAAGCAATATCCTCACTTCATCGTAACGCGGCAAATCGCGTAAGACATTAACCGCAGTCTTTTCCGCCGTGCTGTAATCCTGCTTGTCAAAGCTGCGTTTAACCGCAAGCAGGACATCGCTGTCAGTTAGCGGATGTGTTCCAATTTCGGCGATATCGTCTGAATAATCAGTCTGCGGATACAATTTTTCGGAATCGACCTCAACCCTCACTATCTTAAACTGGGTCTTAAACGTAACTTCGCCAAAACTCTGCGCCTTAATAATCGTCGGGGCCTCAATTGACTGGCCGGCCGATCCGAAAGCCGTCACATTAACACTTGCATCGACACTGCCCGTGTTTCGCAGATTGACGCGGGTATCATTACCCGTCGTCTGAGGTAGACCGGCCAGCAAATTCATATCGGTGACGGCATTTAAAAAATAATCAAGTAATTCCTTTTGCGACGAAAATGCCTCTCTAAATCTGGCGAGCGTTATTGGCCCATTCTGAATATTTGTTCTAAGTATGTTATTAAAATCATTTTGGCCGATCCGCCGCGCCAAAATCCTCCAGATCATCGCCCCTTTATTTGCGACTTCCGGATAATACGAATCGTCAAGCGGCGATACCTGGCTAATCGCAACTTCTCTTTTCACCACAACCGCATAGGCCGCGCGCTGGCGTGTGCGTTCGACATCAGCCACATCCTTGCCAAATTTGCTCTCGATAAACTGTGTCGCTATGTACCGTGATAGCCCTTCGCGGATAACGCCGCCGCCGTCACCGATGACCGCAGTCGCATTTCCGAGCCAGAGCTTTGCCGCCGCCTCGGCGATATTCATCACGGTAAGAGCATCGATCCTGGAACGCCGAAAAACCGCATCCTCAACAAAAACCGTCCCGCCGTCAGAAAATCCGGCCCCGCGGTGAACGGCAACAATACGCAGCGGCGTGTCTGGAGCTGTCCCAAGAATCCCTGAGATAAATTTACGGGCTTCCGAAAGTAGCGCGGCAAGCTCGGCGGCACGTTTTTGCCCGTCGGCGGAGGCCCCCTTAGGCGTCAAGACCTCGACGCCGTTTGAGTTGATGGTGTCCCAGCTTCCAGCTGCAAAAAACGGCTGGCCGTTTAACTTGTTCTCGTATCCGCCCGCCGTCTGTGTGCCGGACGAAATGCCGGTGAGAGAGCCGCCAGATATTTTGACTCGAAACGGCGCCCAATCGGCCCCGCGCGGAAAAAACCAGTTTGTCGGCGTCGGATACCAGTATGAAAGCGGCAAAAATTGTGAGCCTGACGGCGACAAAGCATTTAGGCTAGAATTATCCTTTACCGTGATCTTGTAATCGACAGACGCAGTCAGCGTGGCGTCGGATGCGATCGCCGGGAAACGCATGGCGATCCGCTGGAGCGTTCCCGTGCCTGTCTTTTCCTCGCTCTTTGTAAAATCCGTGACCGAGCCATTGATGTTTACTCCCGATACCTCGGCAAGTGGGCTGATCCGCAGCGTCAGCGACGACGCCGGCCGGCCAATCACGTTTTTGAGTTTTATCGTGGCCCTCGAAACAAGGCTTCGGCCGCTTTCGTCCTGCGGCAGTGTGGCGGAAATGTCATACTTCTCGACTTTCCATGTCTGAATTGCCCGTGTCTCGTCCTGCGCAAAGGCAAAACCGGCAAAAAACAAGCCTAAAATAAAGCTAAAAAGCGTAATGCGAAAATAATTCATTGTATATCGGAGATTTTTCAAAAATAAGTCTTAATTCTTTGGAAACGACCATAGCTAAAATTTAATTATTGCCCGTGAGATCCTCGGCAAAATGGGCGGGCAGCTTGATCTCGCCGTTTTCAAAATAATGTTTTGTCCCGCTGTCCTCGATATGAAATACATTGATATTGTCATTTTTCAGATCGACAAACATAAAGTAGTTATTAGGACCGCAGTTATGGGCCTCACACCCGCTGGCCTTAAAGATATCCCCATCAATCTCAATCGGCGATTCAACATTCCAATGCGATTTCATGCCTGCGTAATCCTTGCCAAGCAGCTTCATAAGCCGTGTCTTTAATTCGGCGTTTTCCATAAGCTTGATCGCGTATGGATATTTTCCTGCCGATTTTTTCAAGGTCGGTATCAGCGTCGATGCCTCAGGGCTCGGTTTTTTATCTGGGGCATTAGGCGACGAACTCGGTTTTGCATCCGGCGATGCCGACGGTTTTTCGCCGTTATTGGCATTTGACCCATTCTTATTAGAAAGATTACTAAGAAAGCCGCACCCGAGTGCCGCCATTAAGCATAAAGAAGCCAGCAGAGCATTTCGCATATCGTTATCCTCGAGGTTTAAAACTTTAGTCTTTATTAATCAGTTCGTGAATTTGTTTAAGCTTGTGCAATAGTTTTTCCAGCCGTCCGAGCGGCAATTGATTTGGGCCGTCACTCGGAGCCTTGGCCGGGTTGTCGTGGACCTCCATAAAAACAGCATCCACGCCGCAAGCTACGCCTGCACGAGCAAAATCTTCGATGTATTGCGACTGACCGCCCGTTGCCTTGCCCAACCCTCCTGGTAATTGCAGCGAATGTGTCACATCAAAAACGACCGGCACCCCAAACGATCGCATTATCGGAAACGAACGAAGATCGACAACCAGGTTATTGTAACCGAAACTCGCCCCGCGCTCGGTCAGGAGGATCTTTTCGCAGCCGGCGGCTTGCAGTTTATCGACAATGTTCTTAGCATCCCAGGGCGAGAGGAACTGCCCCTTTTTGACGTTGACGGCCTTGCCGGATTCGGCAGCCGCGACCAAAAGGTCGGTCTGACGGCAGAGAAAGGCAGGTATTTGCAAAATATCGGCGACCTCCGCTACCTTTTCAATCTGCCACGGCTCGTGGACGTCTGTTATCACCGGAACACCGATTTCATCCTTGACCTGTGCCAAAACGGAAAGCCCGAATTCCATTCCTCCCCCGCGAAAACTCTCGATCGAGCTGCGGTTCGCCTTGTCGAACGAAGACTTATAAACAAACCCGACGCCGACATGCTTACATATATCGCTTATCTCCTGCGCCATAAACAACGCATGCTGCGCCGACTCAACCACGCATGGCCCGGCGATGATCGCCAAACCACCGTTCCCAAAAGTTACTTTATCGACAGTGAATGAATGCATTTGATCGAATCGTGAGATGCACACAGATTAACATAGATCGCCGCGGCTTTGCCGCCCTATTTGCGGAAAAGCTATGCTTTTCCGATATAATTGACCCTTACCATAGCGGCTGCGCCGCCACCAAGCAAGAGGCGGCTTTGCCGCTCTATTTGCGGAAAAGCTATGCTTTTCCGATATAATTGACCCTTACCATAGCGGCTATGCCGCCACCGAAATAAGATGTTTCAGGTTTCCAGAGACAATCCTGCCTACTACTTGACCTCTGTAGCACACAACCGGCTGCCGATCTTCCAGAAAGACACACTCAAACAAGTGATCTGTGATGCGTTCAACGAGGCACGCAAATCGGCCGGAATAATGATCTTTGCCTACGTGATCATGCTCGAACACACGCATGTGCTGACGGATAACGCTCGCGAGATGAAAGATGTTTTGCGTTACTTGAATGGTATTTCAGCAAAGCGTTTGATTAATTATCTAAAAGAGAATGGTTACGAAAGCTCGCTCGCAAAACTACGCATTCAGGAACGTGAGAACCGGCATAAGTATTCCGTTTATGAACACCATCCAAACGCTCTTCGGATAACGGGCGATGCTCTCATGCAAAAGGTGAATTATATTCATCTGAATCCCGTCCGCGCCGGTTTGGTCGAACATCCTGATGACTATCTATTTTCAAGCGCACGGCAATGGCACGGCAGGGCATTGGAAAATGAACCTTTATTAACTGACCATACAAAGATCAAATGGCGCTCGGCGGCATAGCCGCTGAATATTATGGGATGACTGCCGGAAAAGCACAGCTTTTCCGCAAATAGAGCGGCAAAGCCGCGAGAGTCACAATCAAAGTCGCGGGATCAGGCACCTCAATTTTGCACAGATTAAATCAGATCGCGATGGTTCTGAATCTGTGCCCAGGAAAATGGCAAAGGCCGCCCGCCTCTGCAATCGCCGGGGCTTTTTTGTTTCATACTAATATGCGAATGGAGTATTCTGTTAGAGTTATGCAAAGAATCTTTTCTGATGTTAATAGTCTTGGCGGCTTTCGGTGCTAGTCAGGCCTTGGCTTGCTCCTGCGTGCGGAGTGGAACTGTTGACCAGGAGTATGCTAAATCGACAAATGTTGTGATCCTGAAACTCCTGTCCCTCCAAAAAACGGAGAGTCCTCCGCCGCAGCTGATAAACTACGGTGGAATCAAACAATCAACCTTAACCGTTGAAAAAGTTTTTAAGGGGACTCTAAAGGTCGGCCAAGAACTCATCTTTGCGCAAGGCGGCGGTGCAGATTGTGTTTGGACATTCGACGAGCGAAGCATCGGAGAGGAATATCTTTTTTATCTGGGAGCAAAACCACTCGATAATAAATCTTCCAATGGTGTTATCGCTGCAACAGGTCAATTTCCAAAGATCGTTTCAAAGAACGTTTGGATTGCGAGTACATGTTCGCGGTCAAGTCACCTTAAATGGGCGGCCGCTGATCTTCTGTATCTGGAAAACATGGCCAAGGTAGCGGGTCGAACACGGCTTTCAGGCCGACTCAGTAAGAGGGTAGAGAGCGCAGTTGAAGCGCAGCCATCATCATCTGAAATCTTACCGGACCGCAGCGTTGTAATAACCGGGAATGGCAAAAGCATAAAGCTCAAGACTGATAAGAACGGTGTCTATGAAATCTACGATCTTCCGCCCGGTAAATACGAGGTAAAGCCCGAACCGATCGAGGGTTTCACTTTTGGCTGGCATACCAGGCCGGAAGATACTGAGATCGAGATAAAACCCAAATCCCATACAGAACAAGACTTCAATTTCAGGATCGACAGTGCGATCCGCGGAAAGTTTTTTGATGCAAACGGAAAACCTCTTAAAGACGTGTGTATGAAATTGCTTCCTGCTCACGGCACAAAAGCACGGGACTTTTTCGGTACTGCTTGCTCCAAAGCTGACGGTTCGTTCCAATTAGATGAGATCCCTACTGGATCCTATGTCCTATTGTTTAACGACGACGATAAAGTAACTGCCCGGACCCCGTTTCATGCCTTTTACTATCCTAAAACCAGCCAGCGTGAGAATGCCACTGAGATCCAGATCGCTCCGGGGATAAAGATCGAGAATCTGATAATCGTCGCGCCGGAGACAGTCGATGTCGTTACTATTCGTGGAACATTACATATGCAGGATGGCAAGCCAGCTAACGGTGACGTCGAGGATGGTGATAGAGCAAGTGTTGAATTTGTAGCTGACGGAGATAAAACAGTCCGCAGGTGGGAACCAACCTCGCGCGGTGATGTCGATTCGCAGGGACGGTTCACGATACGAATTCTGAAAGGCCAAAAGGGGAGACTCTACGGCACCATATTGACCTTTCACGGCGACTATGAAAACTGTCCTACGTTGGAAAAGATAATGCCAAAGGATGATAAAAACAAAGGTGCTAATGTCTTCGACATAAATACTCAGACCGTCCTCATAGATGGACAAACCGATCAAACCGGCGTGGAGCTCACATTCCCGTTTCCAGGTTGTAAAAAGGCAAAAATTGAATAAGGTCAACCTTTAGATGTCCGGTAGTAGATGCAACAAAGAAAGGGTCGCGGTGCGGCCCTTTCTTTTGTGCGGTGAGCAATGACTAGGGTGTCGGTGATGTTGGCGTCACGGTCGATTTCTTTTTCGCGGCGCGTTCGACGTGGCAGGCGGAGCGCCAGTTGGCGGTCATTCCGGGGTTTCCGTAGTAGACGCCCCTGACGATGCCGTCTCCGCACTTGCCCAAGCCATCTGCGCAACTGCCAATGCAATCTGCGCACTTGCCCAAGCCATCTGCGCAACTGCCCAAGCCATCTGCGCACTTGCCAATGATATCTGCGCACTTGCCAATGCGATCTGCGCAACTGCCCACGTTATTTTCACTAACGGCGGACGCGTCAATGCAGCTGGAATTTCAAAAATTAGTCTGTGTACTGCTTTATCAGCGGCAATATAACAAGTTTCCTGAATGTGCAAGCTCCGGCCAACGCGCAATTCCTCAAAACGCGGCGTTATTCTCCGGTGGCGATCTCGGCGCGTTCGGGCATTTCGAGCTGTTTGTCGCTCGCCACGTCGTGTTCGAGATTCTCGCTGTGGAGGCGGTTTTGCCAGGCGGCCTTAACAAAGGCGTCGAACAGCGGATGTGCCGCGAGCGGCTTGGATTTATACTCCGGGTGAAACTGGCAGGCGACGAAATACGGGTGAGCGTCACGCGGTAGCTCGATCATCTCGACAAATTTGCCGTCGGGCGAGACGCCGCTAAACACGAGGCCTTCTTTTTCGAGGACGCTGCGGTATTCGGGGTTGAATTCGTAACGATGGCGGTGGCGTTCGCCGATCTTTTCGGCGTCTGCGTAGATGTCGCGGGCCAGCGAGCCCTGCTTCAGCTCGCATTCCCATTCGCCGAGCCGCATCGTGCCGCCGTATTCCTCGACGTTGACCAAATCGCGGAGTTTAAAGATTATCGGAAACGGTGTTTCCTCGTTAAATTCGGTTGAATCCGCATCACAAAGGCCGCAGACATTGCGAGCAAACTCAATGCAAGCCGTCTGCATACCGAGACAGATGCCAAAATACGGCGTGCCGGATTTTCGTGCGTATTTTATCGCGCGGAGCATTCCGGCGATACCGCGTTTGCCAAAGCCTCCAGGCACGAGGATAGCGTCAAAATCCTGTAGGTCGTTTTCGTAATCGTCCTTCATCAGATTTTCCGATTCGAGCCAATTGACGTTGACACGAAGATTATTGGCGACTCCCGCATGGGTCAGAGCCTCGCGCAAGGATTTGTATGAATCCTCAAGCTCGACATATTTGCCGACGATGGCGATGCGAACCGAGCCATCAGTCGGGTTCTTTATGGTCGAGACAAGCTCGCGCCAACGCTTTAGATCGGCGTTGGGAAAATGCTCTTTTAAATGAAGATTGGTAACAATCAGATCGTCCAAACCTTGCTCGTGAAACGCGAGTGGCACCTCATAGATGGTCTCGACATCGAGGGCCGAGATAACCGCGCTTTCCTGAACATTACAAAAGAGCGCGATTTTTTTACGCAGATCGACCGGTACGGGGCGATCCGAGCGGCAAAGCAAAATGTCAGGAGCGATACCGATCTGACGCAGTTCGCGGACACTGTGCTGAGTTGGTTTCGTTTTCAATTCGCCTGCAGCGGCAATATACGGAACAAGCGTCACATGAACAAAAATTGCATTGTTGCGACCTTCCTCATTGCCCATTTGACGGATCGCTTCCATAAACGGCAGCGACTCGATATCGCCGACCGTGCCGCCGATCTCGACGATCAAAACGTCCGGTTCGTGCATTTCCGCGACTTTGCGTACAGCCGCTTTAATTTCGTCTGTAATATGCGGAATGACCTGGATCGTT
>JBBRQM010000095.1:0-10298 GCA_038226395.1 Pyrinomonadales bacterium
CATGGCTCGTTTTCGCGGTCGTAGACCTGCCAACGGGGATCGTCAGAGCCGCTGAAATAGCCGCCTTCGAGATTTCGCGGATCGACGTCAAGACCATCGGCATACGAGATCGCCTCGTGCAGCACGTCGCGGATATTTTGATGCAAACGTGCCGACTTTTGCCGCGAGACCGCGTTTGCCGATGTTGCCGGATGAACCCGTGCGGCAAACATCACCTCCGACGCGTAGATATTGCCGAGGCCGCAGACCTTTGTCTGATCGAGCAGGAATTCCTTCAGATTGCGTGCCGATGACTTGAGCGTTCTGCGAAAAAACTCGATCGAAAACTCGTCTGAGAATGGCTCAGGTGCAAGTTTCGCCAGCTCCTTTGCTTTATGCAGATTAGCCGTTTCGACGATCTTCATCAACCCAAAGTGCCGCTGATCGTCAAAAACAAGCCGCTTTTCGTCGTTGAAATGAAAGACGGCGTGAGTGAACTTCGGATCAACGCTCGCCGCGTCGAGCAGAGAAAACCGGCCGCTCATTCGCAGATGGACGATCAATGTCCTGTCGTTATTGAGGTCAAAGAGTATGTGTTTCCCGCGTCGGTGGACGAAATTGATCGTCGTTTCCTGCAGTTTTTCGGCAAATTCAGCCGGTGTTGTGTCGGGAGAGAGCCGCTCACGAAAAAGCTCGGCGGCGGCGATGTAACGGCCCCGCACGAGCGAGTTCAGGGATTTTGAGATAAGCTCGACCTCAGGTAATTCGGGCATTAGACCTTTGTGTAGTCTGTCAGCGAGGTTTTGTCGCCGAGGACCGTGCCCTCACCAACCTCCGCGTTGCGTCCGATGTGACAGCTTCGGCCAACTATCGCATTTCGCAATTCGGCGGCTGACGAGATGCGAGTGTGCGACCATACAACCGAGTTTTCGACGACCGCTTTTTCCTCTATATGCACTCCGGCGCCGATGACGGAATTTGTAATACGAACGCCGGGTTTTATCACGCAGCCTTCGCCGATAACTGATGTTTTGTCGATCACGGCTGCTGTCGCGACGTCAGATGCGGCCGTTCTTTCGATCTCAAACCGCTTGATCTTGCCGCTCAAAAAATCGTGATGCGCTGCGAGGTAACTTGCCGGTGTGCCAATGTCGCGCCAATAATCTTTTTTGATTTGGAAGCCGTAAAATGGCAATTCGCGCTTCAATATCTCTGGGAAAATATCATATTCAAACGAACGATTAGTATTCTTTGGGATAATGTCGAGAATCGATGGTTCGATAATGTAAATACCTGCGTTTATTGTATTTACATTGAGTGTGGCCATCTCGTCTAGTTTTGGTTTTTCGATGAACCGTAAAACGCGATCGTCTTTGTCAGTCACCACGATGCCGTAGCCAGATGGGTTCGCAACCGGTGCCAATCCGATCGTCACATCCGCTTTTTTGGAGTCATGGGCCGCGATCACTTTGCCAATATCAAGATCGGTCAAAATGTCGCCGTTAAAGACCAATGTCGTCTCGCGGATCGCCTCGGCGGCAAACCGATAAGCGCCGCCCGTGCCCATAGGGCTCGGCTCGGTAATGTATCGCAAATTTACGCCAAATTCCGACCCGTTGCCAAGAATATGCTGTATTTTGTCCGGCTGGTAGCTTAGTGAGAGCGTTATGTCCCTGATTCCGGCCTTAGACAGAATCTCGATCTGGAACAGCAAAAACGGGCGGTTTACGAGTGGAACAATGGGTTTTGGCGTATAAACTGTCAGCGGCCTGAGTCGTGTGCCTTTGCCGCCCGCTAATATGAGTGCCTGCATAAAGTTTTGGTCAAATTCCGGCCAAAGATAGAGACTATGAAAAGACGCGGGAAAAATCAAAGATAAAGCCCGGAATATGATCGTTGTATCTCGTTGAACATTACCAAAAAACATTGACACTTTTATATTGCCGTGCTAGAATTATTACTACAGGTTCGCTCCGTTTGACCTGTGCCGTTCCTCCGACAAACCTGACCTAAACGTCGTACATAGGCGATAAACGAACTACAGTTTGGTAATCAAATAAAATGAGTTTCGATAAATCAAAGGCGATGCGTAATGCCGAGCGGTATGTTTCGCAAGGCAAGATCCGCGCGGCGATCTCAGAGTATCGCTCTGTTGTGGAAAATGATCCGCGCGACATCGCCACGCTGAATATGCTCGGCGATCTGCACGCAAAAAACGCCGAGCGTCGAGAGGCGGTCGATTGTTATCTACAGGTCGCGGAGCACTATAGCACGCAGGGATTTGCCCAAAAGGCGATCGCGATTTACAACAAGATCTCACGAATACAGCCCGATTCGATCGAAGTTTCGGCAAAGCTGGCCGAATTGCATAAGATAAAAGGCTCGCTCTCGGAGGCGCGCCTCCATTACACAACACTCGCAGAGCATTATCAGAAAACCGGGAAACGGCTCGAGGCCCTCGCCATGTGGAAGCAGATCGCTCTGCTCGATCCTAACAACACGGATGTCTGTATGAATCTCGCGGATTCATATCTGCGAGAAAACCAAAAGGACGACGCGGTCGAGGCTTACGCCGAGGCAGGCGGGCGATTTAGCCGTCAAAACCGTCACGAAGAGGCGATCCGGGCGCTGATGAAGGGCTTTGACATACGCGGTAACGACCTGCGGATACTGGGCGGATTGGTAAGCGCCCATTCGGCCATGGGGCGCGCGGGCAAAGCCGCTTCGCTGCTCGAAGAGATTCTTGACGACGATCCGTATAACCGCGACATTCTTTACCTGTTGATCGAGTGCTGCATCGATTCGCAAAACGCGGCCGGTGCCGAGAAAGCTGTGGTCAAGCTGGTCGAGATCGAGCCGGCAAATTACCCCAGGTATCTGGATCTCATACGGATCTATCTGAACGCGAACGATCTCGAATCGGCTGCTCGTATCTTGTCGATGTCGTCCGAGTATTTGCTTGCTGGCGGACAGGCGGAGGAATGCGGCAGGTGGATCAACGAGATACTCGAGCGCGATCCGGCGCAGTTAAGTGCGCTCCGCCTACTCACGCGTTACTGCTCGTGGATCAAGGACGAGACGGGATTTCGCCTCGCGCTTGAGCGGCTTTACAGCGGAGCTACGACGCACAAGTCTATTGAAGACGAACGCTTTGCGCTTGGGCATCTGGTGCTGCTTCGTCCGCATGAGACGCGTTACCGCGACCGTTTGAACGAGATCAACGTCGAATACGGCTTCGGCGAAAGCGATGTGGACGAGGAGCTGCTGAAAGCTCAATTTGAAAAGACCGAAGACGAGAAGCCTGTTTCGCATGAGGTCAGGGCTGTTGACGTCGAATCAAATGGTCATAAGCCGTCCATCGAAGCTGCAGATATTGACGGGATCGAGCGCAACGGCGATGTTATCGATGCCGCGATATCAGAGCCCGTTGCCGACGCCACCGTTCAACCGCAGGATCTCACCCACGCCGACGAGCAAAAGATACAGAAAGAGCTCGAAAGCATCGAGTTTTATATCGAGAACGATTACAACGAGCTGGCCGAAAAGACGCTTGCCGATCTGGCGCACGAATTTGGAGACCGTGAGGAATTTGCCACGCTACGGGCACGCATAGGCGCTGATGCTCCGATCAAGGTGATTGCCGGTGAGGAGATAATCGACGCAGCGGTCGCCAAGACGCTTAATCTCGACGAAATCCGCAACGAATTTGGCCTCGAGGATGGCGAGCCGGGCGAGGATAGCGATTACGACACGCATTACCACATGGCGGTCGCCTATCAGGAGATGGGTCTGATGGAAGAGGCGATCCGCGAATATCAGGACGCTGTAAATCTGACCAGACCGGGCGACGGCACGCGACGTTTTTTCCAGTCGGCAAATCTGCTCGGCCACTGCTTTATGCAAAACGGGATGGCAAATCACGCCGTGACGTGGTTTACCCGGGCGCTCGAGACGCCGGACATCTCGGTCGAGGAATCACACGGCCTATGGTATGAACTCGGCCTCGCCCACGAAGCAAACGGCGACGAAGACAACGCCGCCAAATACTTCGAACGGGTCTATGCCGAAAACGTCGATTTTCGCGACGTCGCCGAACGTGTAAAAAATTTAGTAGCTGAACATTAACACCGGCGCCCAAAGCGCAGCATTTTCAAGAGCTAGCATTAATTTCTGATAGGCAGATTGGAAAAGGTCAGGTAAACAAATCACAATTCTTCCCTTGGCGGATAGTGGCAATGAATTGCTACCGTCTTTCGTCAAAAGCCTTTGTCCGTTTCAGCGACTCCTCAGCGGATAGTTTCATCCGCTCAGGACGCTCGACCCTGATCTCACGAACCACGTTGCCGTTCTTTTTCCCGTTTTGTGCTATTTTTACGCTCATAAAAATAATTCTAGAACAAATGCTTACTTCCAACGTATCCAACAATTCCACGCATAATTTGTTACTTCGATTTCTTCGGAGTCACATCAAACAATTCTTTTGCAATTTCTTCGGCAGTCTGCTTCTTTTTGGGAAAAATAATTTTACCATCGCTTGCAGCGACAACACTCTCCAAGAATTCTTTGGATTTCTTAAATGGAGATTTAGGCAAAAACCCTGCATCGGTTAGCACGTTGTCCAATAATCCAATCACGTATAGTTTGACACCGCTCGTCTTTAAGATTTTGATTAGTTCATCTGATTTCATCAGACTCGCCCGATCCTCACCATCACTCATCACAATCAAGATCGATTCGGTTGTCTTACTACACGTCGTGGAAACCGGCTTACCAAGTCTGTCAACGACCGCACTAACTGCGTCAATCAAAGCAGTCTGACCTCTCACCTTAGAAAATCCATCGATCTGTTTTCCAAGCAAGTCGTTGTTGCTCCCGCACTCTACGCCAATAGCCATTTTCGCATTGTGCAAAACGCTTGTTTCGTCAGTCGCAAAACCAAACATCGATATCGTTCCTTTTCCGTCAATCTGTTTAATGATTTCTTTTGCGATTTCTTTTTGCCGAGGAATCTCTCCATTCATTGAGCCTGTATTATCAAACAATATTCCATAAGCCTTTTTTGGTGTGTCGTTTTGAGCAACCACAATCCCACAAAAAATAAGAATAAAACTAAATAATTTCAAGGCATTTATTTTCATCGTGATAATTTTTCTCCCTAAAACTTTGCTATTTACCCTCATTTATCGACTTTATTGCCCGTGCCGGGGCTCCGACGACGACTTTATTTGGCTCGACATCTTTTGTAACAACACTTCCAGCACCGGTTACGGCGCCGTCGCCGACGGTGACGGGGGCGACGAGCATTGTGTCGGAGCCGATCTTTACGTTGTCGCCGATGTGGGTTTCGTGTTTGTTTTTGCCGTCATAGTTGCAGGTGATGGTGCCGGCGCCGATATTTGTGTTTTCGCCGATGGTGGCGTCGCCGAGATAGGTCAGATGGCTGGCCTTCGATTTGCGGCCAAGCGTGGTTTTCTTTAGCTCGACAAAGTTTCCGACCTTTGAGTCCTCAAGCATAACGGCGTGGCCGCGAAGATGTGCCATCGGCCCGACGGTGCATTTATCGCCGACCAGGGAATCGGTAATAAAGCAATTGTCGCGGATCTCGACGCCGCTTCCGATAGTCGAATTCACGATCCGCGTTCCCGGACGCAGCGTACAGCCTTCGCCGATCACGCTCTCGCCCTCGACAGTCACATTCTGATGAATGACGGTGTCGCGGCCAACGGTCGAACGCCCGCTGATATACGCGGCTTTTGGATCAATGAACGTCACGCCGCTTTCGAGCATCAGTCGCGAGATAGTCCGCTCGCGAATTTCAGCCTCCATAGCAGCAAGCTGTCGCCGGTCGTTGACGCCCTCGATCTCGGACGGGTCGTTATGAAGATAAATTGCGACGTTTTCGTCGGCATCGCTAAGAATTTTCGGTACGTCCGTCAGATAATACTCGCCCTGCGCATTGCAGTTCTTCACTCTGGCCAGTGCGGCAAAAAGTTTGCGCGTGTCAAAGCACCATATGCCCGAATTTATCTCGTCAATCGCGGCCTGTTCGTCTGTCGCATCCCGCTGCTCTACTACACTCTCGAACGCCCCATTTTCGTCACGCACGACGCGTCCGTAACCGCCAGGGTCCTTTAGCCTGACGGTCAGGAGAGTACATGCCGCAACCTTGCCGCGATATTCCTGATGAGCCGTTACCAACCCGGTCAACGTCTCTGCGCGGATCATCGGCACATCGCCCGACAGCACAAGCAGCGTCGAATCGCTGTCCGCCAAAAACCCGCGCGCAG
This sequence comes from Pyrinomonadales bacterium, assembly GCA_038226395.1. Classification (GTDB taxonomy): domain Bacteria; phylum Acidobacteriota; class Blastocatellia; order Pyrinomonadales; family Pyrinomonadaceae; genus OLB17. Next base: position 6,267 of record JBBRQM010000095.1, read on the forward strand.
CGTTCACGGCATCGCCTGTTCCCAGCTGCTGCTCCTGCACGGCAAATCCTGCAATGGATTTATCGATCTCGCTCAAAACGGCGGCTTTTACATCCTCGCCTTGATACCCGACGACAACGTAGATCTTGTTTGGCTCAAGTTCCAGAGCGGTTGCGCAGACGTGATTTATCAGCGGCCGGCCATCGAGTTGGTGCAGAACCTTGGCGCGGGTTGATTTCATCCGCGTACCTAAACCCGCGGCCATTATAAGTATGTTGAGATCTGTATTCACAATTAATCAAGTTGACCGAGTTTTCAGAGTTGACCGGGTTTTCAGAGTTTGCAGAGTCAAAGCCGTTAATGAAGTTACATTTTTCATGTCCGTCCAACTCAGTCAACTCGCCAAACTCTGCAAACTCTCCAAACTAGCCGTTCGCGGCTGGAGCGCACAGAGCAACGTCACTTGCGCGAGCTTTTCCGGGTCGTGTCTTACCAGAGGCCCGTCGTCCAATAGATTACCATAAACGATCTCGGCTCCCTCGATCGTCGCGGGCGAGATCGAGCCGTGAACGCCAATCTGCTCTGCACCCTCGCCGGCGTATTTTTTCGCCCTGTCGGGATCGATCGGATGATCGTTGACAATCACATAATCAAAATCTATCTCGTGAGCGTATTGGCGGACGATCTCGAGATGATGGCGGGCAGTAAAACCGTCGGTTTCTCCGGGCTGGGTCATCAGGTTGCAGATAAATATCTTGACCGCTTTTGAATCCGCAATTGCCTGTGCGACGCCATCGACGAGGATCGGCGGCAGGAGGCTGGTATAGAGCGATCCCGGTCCAATGGTAATAATATTTGCCTCCTCAATGGCGACGAGTGTTTCAGCCATGGGTTTGCATCCGCCGGGCTCGAGAAAGAGCCGTTTGATCTCGCTTCCGACCTGCGAAATTTTGGTCTCGCCGCGCACCACGCTTCCGTCATTGAGCTCGGCACCGAGACGCACGTCCGAAACTGTCGCGGGATATATGTGGCCTTTGCTCGCCAATATCTCGGATGAAAGTTTGACCGCCTCGGCAAAATCACCGGTCATCTCGGATAAAGCCGCGAGAAAAATGTTGCCAAAAATGTGGCCGCCGAGATCGCCATCGCCGCGAAAACGATGACGAAACAAACGCGAGATCAGGTGCGAATCCTCGCCAAGCGCGACCATGCAGTTGCGGATGTCGCCCGGCGGCAGCATTTGCAGTTCTTCACGCAGCCGGCCAGAGCTGCCACCGTCATCGGTCACGGCGACTATCGCCGACAGGCTCTCGATCCAGATCGGCTCGGTATCGCCGGAGCGGACAAACCGCTTTAGCCCTGACAGCAGCATCGAAAGGCCATTCCCGCCGCCGATTGCAACGTAATTCAGCCCTGGTGAATTGTCTGAAAACAAGTGATGTTTCATTTACTATGGGATACGACAAATAACCGCAGCCAGACGCAGCCAACCCGTGAGAATCTTAGCATTTTTGCGACTTTTGCGGCAATCAATCCGTAACCAGCAAAAACACAGGAAAACATATGCCAAGCCAAAAAACACTTGTCGCCACCCGCTTTAATGTGTTAGATTTTAACTTGCGGTTCGCACCGCTGGGCTATCCGGCCTCTTTTACCGATACAAGTCACCAAATTTATACCGCATCAGACGCGTTGCACGAGACCATCAAATGGCAGATACGCCTTTTATCATCCAAGAACATCAGTTTCAGAGGCTAAAGACCATCCTCGCGCGTCTGTGTGTCGAGTGTGCGGCCCGGGTCGTCTTTCTCGTCGATCGCGACGGCCAGCCGATAGCTTTTCACGGCGAGATCGGCGATATGGATACTACCAGCTTTTCCAGCCTGGCCGCCGGTAATGTCGCGGCTACGAGCAGCATGGCAAAGCTGATCGGCGAAGATGTATTCCCGTCGGTCTTTCACGAGGGCGAAAGAGAGAGTATATTTATCAGTGTCATCGGCCGCAGTTTGCTGGTGGTGGTTTTTGACGAGCGTTCGACGCTGAGCCTTGTAAAACTCAGGACAAAACGCGGCAGCTTTGACGTCGCTGCAGTACTTGACGAAGCGACCGTCGATTCGGCAAATTACCGCTTGAATCAAAATTCTTTTTTCTCTGAGATCACGGATGAGGATATTGATAGCCTGTTTAGTTAAGTAACGGGTGACAAGTGACAGGTAACAGGTATGAGGCCTCACGAAAATCTTGAAGTTTGGAAACAGTCGATAGATTTCGTCTTGTCGATCTATAAACAAACTAAAGACTTTCCATCGGACGAAAGATTTGGCCTCACGTCGCAGATCCGTAGGGCATCCGTATCTATTCCCGCCAATATTGCTGAGGGAGCGGCGCGCCAGTCCGACAAAGAGTTCCTACATTTCCTGGCAATTGCGCAGGGGTCATGCAGTGAGGTAGAAACTGAATTGCTTATAGGGTCAAAGTTAGGCTTTTTACCGCAACCTGAATACTCGGAGTTAAAAGCCGCCGCCGATTCGATTGGGAGAATGTTGGTCGGATTATCAAAACATTTAAAAACCAAAACACCGTGACAAGCAACAGTTACCTTCTGAACACTGTTTTCTTGTTACTGTTTACCGTTTACTATTTACTAACATATGACATTTATTAACTACGCATCGCGCGAGATAAATTGCAAAATTGTATATTACGGTCCCGGTCTGTGCGGCAAAACCACGAATCTACAGTATATCTACGATTCGACGGCTCCGCAGGCAAAAGGCAAGCTTATCAGCCTGGCAACAGAGACCGACCGCACATTGTTTTTTGATTTTATGCCTCTCGAATTGGGCACGGTACGAGGTTTTAAGACGCGCTTTCACCTCTACACCGTGCCCGGCCAGGTCTATTACGACGCATCGCGCAAATTGATTCTCAAAGGCGTGGACGGCGTTGTTTTCGTCGCCGACAGTCAGGAAGAGCGAATGGACGCCAATATCGAGTCGCTCTACAACCTCGAGGAAAATCTCGGCTCGCAAGGTTACGACCTCGGCAATCTCCCTTACGTATTGCAATTAAACAAACGCGATCTGCCCAACGTGACGCCGATCGAGGAGCTTTCGCACGAGCTTCTGAAAAAGGGCGAGCCCGTATTCGAGGCCGTCGCTACAAACGGAACCGGCGTTTTCGATACGCTAAAAGCAGTCGCAAAACAGGTTTTGACGGAATTGCGAAAGGGATAAATCCGCAGTTCGAATCTAGATGACATGGCGGTTTGTCAGCGCCTTGTCCATCGTGACCTCATCGACAAATTCGAGATCGGCGCCGACCGGCATTCCCATCGCAATTCGAGTGACCAGTACGCCAAGCGGTTTTAGCAAACGGGCGATGTAATTCGCCGTCGCCTCGCCCTCGGTCGTCGGATTGGTCGCGACGATTATCTCGGCGATCTCGACCCCTTCGTTATTTTCGGGCCTCAAACGAGGCAGCAAATTAGCCAGCATTAATTCGTCCGGGCCGACTCCCCGCAGCGGTGAGAGCGAACCGTGCAGGATGTGATAGAGGCCGCGAAACGACCGAGTTTTTTCGACCGCGACGAGATTATACGGTTCCTCGACGATGCATATGATCGAGCGGTCGCGTTTTGGATTTGAGCAGTAAAGACAGGGATTGACATCGGTGAGATTGTTGCAGATGGAGCAGAAAACGATCTTTTCCTTGACCTCGCGCAGGGCGTTGGCAAACTGTTCGACCTCAGCCAGCGGCCGCCGCAGCACATAAAAAGCCAGCCGCTGCGCTGACTTGCTGCCGATACCGGGCAGGCGTTTGAATTCGTCGATCAGCTTGGCGACCGGTTCTGAGTAGTCCAACATTAAACTTGTTATTAAAACAGGATGGACAGGATAACCACGATAAATAAATCCTGTCAATCTTGTCTATACTGTTTGAATTCTTTTTTGGATTTGCAAGATGGCATTACATCAAACCTGGTGGGAGCATGCCGCCGAGCTTGCCTTTGAGCGATTCCTCGACCTTGCGGCGGGCCTCGTTGAGGGCGGC
>JBBRQM010000096.1:0-10057 GCA_038226395.1 Pyrinomonadales bacterium
ATCAGGCGATACCCACGCTGCCATGCTCGTCCGGGCGATACGCGATTCGGCACCGCATGTCGATTTCGATTTTTTCGGTTCGGCGGGATCGAAATTGCGGAATCTCGGTGTTGAGGCGGTTGTCAATGCCGAAGAACTTGCAGTTGTCGGCGTGTTTGAGATCGCTCGTCTTCTGCCAATGTTTGTCAAGACATTTCAAAAATTAAAAACCGCAGCTGTTAAACAGCTCCCAGATGTAGTGATACTCGTCGATTTTCCGGAGTTCAATTTGAAACTAGCTAAAACGCTCAAGAAAAAAGGTTTCAAGATCGTTTACTACATTTCCCCCCAACTTTGGGCATGGCGAAAATACAGGATAAATGTGATTCGCAAATATGTTGAACTGGTTATCTCGATCCTGCCGTTTGAAAAGGAATGGTATGCAAATCATGGCGTTGGTCACGTTGAGTATGTTGGAAATCCGCTTATGCAGAACGTCCATGTGAATAGCTCAAAAGCCGATTTCTGTCGTCATCATGGCCTTAACGAGACGGAAACTATCATTGCCCTCCTGCCCGGTAGTCGTCACACGGAAATCGTCCGTATTCTGCCTGTCATGCTTAAGGCCGCTGCAAAACTTGCGGCTGATCGAGCCGATTTGCAGTTTCTGATCGCGGCGGCAAATGAGAGTAACGTGGCTGACATCGAGATAGCAATAAAAAACGCCAGGACCGCGGGAGTAAGGTTGCCATCTGCTTTGAAAGTGATCAAAGGCGCGGCTTATGACATTCTAAACGCATCGGACGCCGCCGCTGTGACAAGCGGCACTGCCACGCTTGAAGCCGGAATTATCGGCACTCCTATGGTTATCGTTTATAAACTATCCTGGTTAAATTACCACTTGTTCAAGCCGCTCACTTCAGTCGAGCACATCGGGTTGATCAACCTGATTGCAGGAAAAAGGCTGGCGAGAGAATTGTTGCAGGATGAATTTACGGCCGATTCCCTTAAGGCTGAGTTGTTGCGGCTTCTCGACAAGGAAGTTAATTTTACAATGCGGGCCGATCTTAAAACGGTTACGGATAGACTCGACGGTGGCGACGGTGCAAAACTGGCTGCCGAGTTGATACTGCAAGTTATCGGTTAATGCGATCCTGGTTTGAATATGCAGTTCCGTGAGCCATCACAAATATAACGCCGGCGGCATAGACAAAAAGCGGCACCTGGTCGACCGGGCCATGAACTATTAACGCGGCGGCAAAGATCGCCAGCAAAACAGCGCCGCCGATCCTGAGGATCCGCGGGATCAAGAACAGGGCGGCCGCCAGAGCCTCAAGACCCGCAAACCACGGCAATATCGTGGCAAGATGTGACTGCGTGGTCGAATGCAGAGCATGAATTACTGCCAATATGCTCTCAATAAAAATAACAACGGCTAACGTTACGTGAAAGATAATAAACGTTCGCCGTGCCCAAATATTATTCATAATGATCACTTAAAGCCGCTCAGCCTCATCAACGACGTGCTGTAGAAATATCTCGATGCCGATCAAATCGAATCCGCGTTCATCGCTCAGACGCTTGAGTATAGGCGCAGATTCGCTGTCGAGTAAGTCGAGATCAGCTAGATCGATCATGATTGCATTGCCCGTCTCAGTTCGCAGCCCGCGAGCGATCCGTTCGATCAGCCTGGCGTCCTCGACCGCCATTTCGCCCTGAACCCGCAGAATTGTCCTCTCATGGACGGCATCCTCAATTTGAATGATATTTGTCGGCATCAGAAGCGATTAGATGTCAAAAATACGCAAAATGCCAAGTTCAGGTTTCAACCGGCATAAATTTTCTGGTAACCAGGAAAACGCCGGCGAAGATCAGAGCGGCCGCGATAATAAATTTGAAATCAATATATTCTCCGAGAAAAATGACCGCCAGTAGAAAGCCAATAAGGGGTTGTAGATAAATAAAAACAGCCAGGGTGGAGGGATTTACCCGGGCCAGTGCCCATGCATTTAGCAAATAAGGCACAGCGGTTGCAAAAATTGCAATATACAAGATCAAAAGCCAAATTACCGGTTCGAGCGTCGGGACATCGACCGACGAAAACGAATATATGCCCAGAGGCACGCAAACCACAGACGAAAACACAAAAACCCACATCATTGATCGAAATGCGCCGTTTCGCGTAATAACGGCCTTTGACGTTGCCACATAAATGCCAAATGACAGCGAATTAACGACAATCAGCAGATCGCCCAATGTAGTTTGTGAAGAGAAAGAGGCATTTCGTGGATCGATTATCAGCAAAACGCCAAAAGCGGCGAGCACAATGCCGGCGATCTTTGTGCCGCGAAGCCTTTCGGTTCCTATGATCGAGCTTACAGTTAGCGTGAATATCGGAATTGTGACCGCGAGCAAAGAAGCATTTGAGGCCTTTGTCAGAGAAAGGCCGTTGATAAAAAGAAGCTGGTTAAAGGTAACGCCAAAAAGACTCAAAACGGCTAGCCGCCAATAATCACCTTTATTTTTGAGCCATAACCGTCCGCGTGCCGCCTGAAAGATCAACAAAACCAGCGCAGTAATTCCGACCCGAAAACCCACTAGTGAAATAGCCGGAATTGCTTTGAGAACCACCTTTCCGATAACCGGAAGCGAGCCGAAAAAAACCTGGACGATGATTAACGCCAGATAAGGAGCGGTCGATTTGTCGCGAGTCGTCACGTCAGGCCAGCATCATCCCCGGCTGTTCGAGCATTTGTTTGAAGGTTTGAAGGAATTTGGCTCCGGTCGCTCCGTCGATGACGCGGTGATCGCATGACATTGTGACGTGCATTATATTGCGGACGACGATCTCGCCGTCACGCACGACGGGAGTCGGTGCGGCTCCGCCGACCGCAAGGATGCCGGCCTCAGGTGGATTTATGATCGCGGTGAATTCCTTGACGCCAAACATCCCTAGATTTGAGATCGAGAACGTCGCACCGGTGTATTCCTCGGGCTGGAGTTTTTTGGCTTTTGCTTTGGCGGCCAAATCTTTGATCTCGGCCGAGATTTCCACGAAACCTTTGAGATTTGCCCCGCGAATAACAGGTGTTATCAGTCCCTCTTCAATGGCGACCGCAACGCCGATGTCAGCCTGCTGGTAAAAGCGGATCGTTTTGTCTTGATATGAAGCGTTTGCAAAGGGATGTTTGACTAGCGACATCGCCGCGGCCTTAACGATGATGTCATTGACGCTGATTTTTTGCTCCTCGCTGACGGTGGCGTTGACCTGCTTGCGAAGCGCGAGTGTGTTGTCCATCTCGATCTCGACCGTCAGATAAAACGTCGGGATCGGACCGATAGATTCCGCCAGACGGCTGGCGATAATGCGACGCATCTGAGAAGTATTTTCGTCCCGATAAGCCGACGAGCCAACGACCGTTGATGGCAAAAACGCCGATTGCTGATGGCTGACCGCTAATTGCTGACTGCCGCCCGCCAACGCTGTCTCGATGTCGCGTTTGATGATCCGTCCGTTCGGCCCCGTGCCCGAGACGGTCTTGAGATCAATGGCGTTTTCGGCGGCCATTCGAGCGGCGATTGGCGAAACGATCAAGCGGCCATTACCAGCAGGTGTAGCGACAGGTGGTTCTTGACGCGGGGCTGATGTTGCAGCGACCTGTGCGACCGGTTGTGTCGCCACTACAGCTTCTTTTGGTTTCTCCGTGACCTCTGTGTCCTCTGTGGTTAATTTGTTTGTTGCGTTTGAAGCCGTTTCGCTAAGCAGTGCCGAAATATCATCACCTTTGTTGCCGATGATCGCTATGGCTTCGCCAAGGGCTGCGGTTTCGCCGTCGCCTTTAAGTATCTTGAGCAAGGTGCCAGCGGTCAGCGCGGTCATCTCCATCGTCGCCTTGTCGGTATCGACCTCGGCGAGCGTCTCGTTGGCTTCGTAAGCGTCGCCTTCGTTCTTGACCCAACGCGAGATTTGCCCTTCTTCCATCGTGGGCGAGAGCTTCGGCATTAAGAATTTTTCAGCCATATTAATTTAAATTTACGTCCGCGATCGACTAAAACGGTAACTTGAGTATGAGCCACCTTCTTCGCCAATGGTAAATATCGTAACGAGCCTGCCGCGTCGTTTCCAGGTAAATGCACAATTGGCCCAACCCGTGGGAGCACAAAAGTGCATCTCTGGCCGCCCTACGCAGCGACTGTCGCCAGCCATGCACTTATCGGAGTCCGGTGAATGAAGCGGTTTCCACCCTGCCCTGATCATTTTCTTTCGGACGGTGGCATATGGTTCGTACTTTTTCAGTTTCGGCAATCCACTACGCTGTGCAGAAGCATTCCCGACAACAAATAAAATGGACACGATCAAAAGTGCGATCCCTCTATTCATAGATTCAGTTTGTCGTCTCCACAGCTTGCTTCAGCCCGTCAAAGTTCTTTTGCGACACGGATACGATACTGCTTTTGAACAGAACAAAAATACTGCGATAGAAAGCATTCTTTCCAACGATCTTCTCGTTCGAAACTATCGTCGTCTTGCCGTTATTTTCGGTCAGATGGACGGTCGCGTCATGCGTCAGCATATCATTGGTCAGCTCGGTCACCGACATTTCGGGCGGCTTGATGTCGAGCAGTTCGCTGTCAAAGGACATCTCGCGGCCATCACGGACAACGGTTATCTTGGCACGGCTTCCTTTCTCATTTGGCTGTCCGCTGACCTGTTCAAAGCTCTTAAATCCGTAGATCCAATCCTTCCGCTGCCTGATGACGTTCCAGGTAAAGTCACGCTGTTTGTTTATCTCGACCGTCGTCGTGTACTCGACCGCCGGAACGAAAACGCCGATGCAGAAAAAGCCCGCGACCAGCAGAACGATGACACCGAGAATGTAAAGAATGACCTTTTTCATTCGCTTAAACGCATAAGATCAGAGATAACAAACTTCCTTGACCGCCGCGACGATCTTTGCAACGTCGGGCAAAGCCAATGCTTCGAGATTCTTGGCGTACGGCATGGGTGCCTCGGCACACGAGATTCGTTTGACGGGTGCGTCGAGATGATCGAACGCCTGCTCCATGATCGTGTGCGATATCTCGGCACCGACGCTGGCAAAGGCGTGCGATTCCTCGGCGATGACAAGCCGGTTTGTCTTTTTAATAGAATTTATAATTGTGTCGATATCGAGCGGCTTAATCGTGCGCGGATCGATGACCTCGACAGATACATCAAACTCCGTCTGTATCTGCTCGGCCGCCTGCAGCGCAAGCGGAACGGTCATCGAACGTGCGACTATCGTGCAATCCCTGCCCTCACGCTTAACATCGGCGACGCCCAGCGGGATCGTGAAATCATCATCCTCAGGCACCTCGCCCTTGAGGCCGTACATGCGTTCCTGTTCGAGAAAGACGATCGGGTTGTCGTCGCGGATCGCCGATTTGAGCAATCCTTTAGCATCCGCGGCGGTCGATGGCATCACGACTTTGAGACCGGGAAAATTTGCATAAAAAGCCTCAAGTGCTTGCGAATGCTGCGATGAAACTTGATATGCCGAGCCATTTGGCCCGCGAAAAACGATCGGTACCTTAAACTGGCCGCCGGACATATAGAACATTTTTGCCGCGTGATTGATAATCTGGTCGGCAGCAAGGATCGAAAAATTCCACGTCATAAACTCGATCACCGGCCGCAGGCCCGCCATCGCCGCACCCACGCCGACCGCTGCGAAACCAAGCTCAGTGATCGGCGTATCGACAACCCGTTTATCGCCAAATTCCTTCCACAGCCCGCGTGTGACCTTATACGCGCCGTCGTATTCGGCGACCTCTTCGCCCATCACGAAAACGTTCTCGTCTCTCAAAATTTCTTCACGCAACGCCTGATTCAAAGCATCGCGGATCGTTAAAACTGCCATAAATTCAAAACTCTTTCTTTAACGCAAAGTCGCAAAGGCAAAGCGAATTATGCAAATCTTTGCGTCTTTGCATTTAAAAATTTTACTTACGCAAACACATCCTTCAAAAGTTGACTCTCGTCCGGCAAGGGGCTTTCGTCAGCGAATTTCACAGCTGTAGTTACTGCCTCTGCTGCTAGTAGCTCGATCTTTTCAAAATCTTTGTCGCCGAAAACTTTCGCGGCTTTCAGGCTGTCCTTAAAGAGAACGATTGGGTCGCGTTCCTGATATTTTGCGATCTCGTCGCGTGTCCGGTAATTGCCGGGATCGGACATCGAGTGTCCCATAAAGCGGTATGCGCGGATCTCAAGCAGCGTCGGCTCGCTGTGCTTTCTTGCCCGCTCAATCGCCCGCAGCGTCGCCTCTCGCACGGCCATCACGTCCATGCCATCAACAAATTCGTTCGCCATTTCGAATGCCTCGGCTTTTTTTGCGATGCTCCGCGAGCTCATTGCCCGTTCCTGCGAGGTTCCCATGCCGTATTGGTTGTTTTCGCAGATATAGATGCACGGAAGTTTCCATAGCTGGGCCATATTTAGCGACTCATGAAACATGCCCTGATTTACCGCAGCTTCGCCAAAAAAACATATCACAACTTGGCCGCTGTTTTTGTATTTCGCAGCATAAGCCATCCCCGTCCCTACTCCGATCTGGCCGCCGACGATGCCGTGTCCGCCAAAGAATTCAAGTTCCTTTGAAAACATATGCATCGAGCCGCCTTTGCCGCCGACACAGCCACCGGCTTTGCCGTAAAGCTCCGCCATTACCGATTCCGGCGTCATGCCCTTGATAATCGCCTGAACATGATCGCGATAGGCCGTAATGACCATATCCGTCGGTTTGAGAGCCAACATCGAGCCGACGCCGATCGCTTCCTGACCAATATAAAGATGGCAAAATCCGCCGATCTTGCCCATCCGGTAAACCTCGGCACACTTTTCTTCAAACCGCCGCCCAAGCACCATCTGATAAAGCATAGCGTGGAGCAATTTCTTGTCGGTTTTCTTGATCGAGACAAGCTGCGACGCACGCCGGGCGTTAAACTCAGTCTTTGCCTGTTCGACCTCGACGAAATCGGTAAATTCGTACTGCTTGACGATCTTTTCCAGCGTCTTCCCACTGCCGTTTGTCGATGCTTTCGACGTTTTGGCGGCCGGCTTTTGACGCATTGTTGCTTTTGGCAAAATCAAATCCTCCGTATCTGAAAAGGCGAATTCTCGCGGGGCAATCTAAAATTATAAGCGAGCCGTTTAATTTGTGCAAAATACACAGCTTCGCGTGTTAAGCCAAAAGGGAAAATGTTATAGTTTTTCATTAGCCCGTTGGCCTATGCGCACTTTATTCTTACGTATCACATTTCTGATAATCACGCTTCCGGTCATTGGTCTGTCACAGACTCCGGCCCATTGGAGTCTGACGTCCGACGCGAACGGAAAGTCGATACCCAATAGTAAGTTCAAAGCCCAGTTGAAAGCCGATATCGACGAAGGCTGGCATCTTTATGCCCTCGAACAACCTCCCGGAGGGCCGATTGCAACTACGATTGTCACTAGCGGAATTTATGCGATTCACGGAAAGATCGAGTCGCCAAAACCGACGGTAAGGATCGACACGCTATTTACAGGAGTCGATGGCAAACCGTTAGAAACTCGTTTTTACACCAAGTCAGTCACTTTCGTTATTCCAGTTTCATCGGAAGTTACAGATTCACCCAATGATTTTAATGTCGATGTTAGATTCCAACTCTGCAACGATCAGTTTTGCCTGCCGCCGCGTACCGTTCGTGTATCTTTCACAGGTTTTGAAGAGGTGAAGAAAGCAGTCGGCAGCCCACAGACGGCAGTCAGTCCTGAACAGACAGAAACAAACACCGCTAGCCAACCGCAAACCGCCAATCGCCAACTGCCAACCGATCTCTGGCCATTTATTTGGCTTGCCATCTCGCTCGGAGCTCTGTCATTGCTGACGCCATGCGTTTTCCCGATGATCCCGATCACGGTCTCGTATTTTTCGAGCCACTCGGCCGGCAGCCGGGCAAAATCGGTAAAGCTGGCGACTGTTTATTCACTTGGGATCATCGCTACATTTACGCTGCTTGGTATGCTGCTCGCGATATTTGTCGGGGCGGCCGGTATCAATCTTTTTGCGGCAAACCCGTGGATTAATCTTGTAATTACAGCCATATTTTTCTTTTTCGCATTTAATCTTTTTGGTGCCTACGAGATAACGATCCCGACGGGCGTTTTGACCAAACTGGATGCGCTGACCCGCAGCAAAGAGGGTGAAGGGAGCGGCATCATCGGCGCGTTACTGATGGGACTCACGTTTACGCTGACATCGTTTACCTGCACGTCTCCGTTTGTCGGCACGATACTCGTATCGGCGTCCCAGGGAAATTGGCGCATGCCTCTGATCGGAATGCTTGCTTTTTCGGCGGTTTTTGCATTGCCGTTTTTTGTGCTTGCTCTTGCTCCGCAATTGATTTCGCAACTGCCGCGGGCGGGCGGCTGGATGAACTCGGTCAAGGTCGCGATGGGCTTTCTCGAGGTCGCCGCCGCGATGAAATTTATCTCAAATGTCGATTTGGTGTGGAAATGGGGTATCTTTACCCGCGATGTAGTCCTAGCTGTCTGGATCGCAATCGCGGTGGTTCTTTCGCTTTATCTGCTTGGCAAATTTCAGCTCTCGCACGATTCAAAGCCGGAGCGTCTCGGTGCGTTTCGCATGTTCTCTGCCATAATAAGTTTGGCGGTTGGCTTTTATCTATTGACCGGTCTATTTGGTGCAAAACTCGGAGAGATCGAATCGTTTCTACCACCCGATCTCAGCAATTCATCGGTGAGATTTCTCGGCAAAGGCAACGCCGAATTAAAATGGATCGAGAATGATTATCAAGCCGCTCTTACAAAAGCAAAGGCCGAAAACAGACGTGTCTTTATAGACTTTACCGGCTACACTTGCACAAATTGCCGTTGGATGGAGGCTAATGTCTTCCCGAAAAAAGAGGTCGAGGCCGAATTAGGTAAATTTGTTCTCGCGCGACTATATACTGATGGCGAAGGCGACGTTTTTACACGTCAACAGCAAATGCAGCAAGACATGCTCGGAACCGTCGCATTACCGGTTTACGCCATCGTTGACGGAAACGGCAAGACAATCGCAAGCTTTCCGGGTTTAACCAGAAACGTAGTTGAGTTTGTTGACTTTTTGAAAAAAGCGCAGAAGAATTAGCCACAGACGACATAGAGCAATTTATGATGACCGTTAAGATTGATTCAATTATAAGCGTCCTAAGGAATATCTCCGATGGCGAATTCACATGCGACAACGTGTATCAGTATTTGAGTGACAGTCCGGTTGATGTTGACTCGATAAAAAAATATTTTCATTGGAGCCCTGATTTTTACACTCGGAATCTTGTTTATAAGGACGATCGGTTCGAGGTAATGGTTATCTGTTGGGAAAAGGGACAGGTTTCGCGGGTTCATAATCATTCGGATCAAAAATGCTGGATGACGGTGCCTGTGGGTAGGCTTCGCGGTCAGAATTTCTCGGTCGCAGAGATCGATGAATCGCGAGGCTATTGCAAACTGGTAGAGACCGATTCGTTTGAGCTTTCGGATTGTCTTGCAGCCAAAGTTGAGCTTGAGGAGCCGGTCCATCAAGTGCTCAATCTTGCCGAATACGACCAACGGGCCGTGAGCATCCACATTTACTCAAAACCATACGACCGATGTCTTTCATACTGTCGCGACACTGACACGTATAAGGAAGTTCTGCTGTTTTACACAAGCATCGGCGGCAAACTTTGCAATAACATTTCGAGCGTTTCGCTTGCTTGATGTGAGAGTTTATGCCCCGCTTCGCTTCCACCGGACACCGTCTTTGGTGTCTTCGAGGATGATTCCCTTTTCCGCCAGAATGTCGCGGATCTCATCAGATCTGACAAAGTTTCGCTGATGTCGAGCCGCCTGACGCTCTGCGATCAAAGCGTCAATATCGGCGTCGAGAATTTCATTTTCTTCCTGTCCGAAAATTCCAAGAACCGAGTCGAATTTAGAGATCGCTTCCAAAACTACAACTTGATCGTCAGATTTTAGACCGTCGTTTGCTATGACCGTATTTATCTCGCGAACCAT
>JBBRQM010000097.1:0-9854 GCA_038226395.1 Pyrinomonadales bacterium
GACGGGTCTTGTCCGATAGACATAACTGAATCCCTCGGCGATGTGCGAAATGGTCGAGCCTACTCGCGGACGTGCCGGATGCGTGACCTTCATCAGCAAAAGTCCGGTTATCACCGCAATATAACTCACGGCGTTGCCAAAAAAACACCATCCCTCGCCGACCGCAGCAACCAAGACACCCGCGATAGCAGGGCCAACGATCCTGGCACCGTTGAACATCGAGGAATTCAACGCTATTGCATTGATAAGGTCCTCTTTGCCCACCATATCCACCGCGAATGCCTGCCGCGTCGGGATGTCGAATGCATTCGCTATGCCAAAGCCCGCCGCGATCACAAACAGATGCCAGATCTGGATATTGTTGGTTAGAGTGAGCCCCGCGAGAATAAATGCGAGGATCATTGCCGCGCATTGGGTAGTGATTAGAATGTGCCTTCGGTTATACCTATCCGCCACCGCACCGCCGATCGGCGCCAACAAAAATACCGGGATCTGCGAGGCAAAACCGATCATGCCGAGTAGTATCACGGAACCTGTCAACCGGTAAACGAGCCAGCTTTGCGCGACCGACTGCATCCACGTTCCAGTGAGAGATATAAATTGTCCGGCGAAAAAGAGTTGAAAATTGCGGTGCTTTAATGCCCGGAAGGTATCCGAAAATCTCGATCTAAAACGGCCCGATCGATCTTCCCGATTTGTAATCGACGGCGCCGTTTCCATAAAGCACGCAGAACCAATAATCAAGGATAAAGCTCAGGTGCGCTGATATAAAGGCGCTATCTCACGCGAATCGAATGCGTTACAACTGCCCAATGCAAATAACCCTCTTCGTTGAAATGGATGTGATCCGGTTGGGTGTTGCCTTTATTGTCGGTTGCACGCGCCCTGAGCTTATAGCTGCCCGGCTGGGCATTCCAATCGATATCCCAGCGAACCCAGGCCTTTTCGATATTTGGCTCTCGAAGGCGGGCATGCCGCCATGTTTTGCCGCCATCCGTGCTTACTTCGACCTTTGTGATGCTTCCCTCGCCTGACCAGGAACGGCCGCGTAAGAGACGTTGACCAAAAGTAATCTCGCCATCCCATGGGAGTTCAAACGCGCTTTTTACTTTTTGTGTCGTCAGGACGGGGCCCAAAGCCGGCGGGTTTGGTTTGTAGTCAGGGCCGATCATTACATATTTTTTTGTGTTGTATTCGGAATAAAGCGGACTTTCCGAGACCCCGATGCGGCCGACCCATTTTACGTTTCCGATACCGACCCATCCGGGAACAAGCATTCGAACCGGAAAGCCGTGATCGGGCAGGAGCGGTTGGCCATTCATGGCATAGACAAGGAGTGTATCGCCGGCAAGCGCCTTTTCGACGGGCATTGGGCGGCTTATCCTTTTTTCGTCCAGGCCCTCGGGCATCACATCGCGGGCGGTGCGTTTTATGCCGGCACGGTCGAGCACCTCGCGAAGCGGGACCCCCGTCCATTCGGCAACGCCTATTCCACCAAGTCCCCATGGTGTTCCAGGAATTTTTTTACCATGCGAAAACTCAAAAAAATTACGCCCATTACCGGCGCACTCGATCGCTCTGGTGATGGAAACTGACGGCATCGATAAAATATCGTCATAAGTATACGTCCGTGGCCGCGAGACACCCGTGCCATCGACCTTTAACTGCCATGTTTTATGGTCGATTCGCGGAACGACGGGGCTGTTGTTGCGGACAAAAAATAATTCGGTTGGAACGATATAGCCACGGCTGTACATCGCCTCCCAACGCATCTCAAGGTTGCTGCCGCTGCGTATGAAAAACTCGGGCGGGGCAGGTTTTAGGATCGCCTGATCGGTCTGAACTACGTTGTCCTTTTGCCCAAAAGCGATCCGTGGAAAAGTTCCAGCTACGGCACCACCGGCCAAGATAAGCGCGAACCGGCGTCGCGACATACCCAATAACTTTGCCTGTTTCGCATTGAGTTCGTCCGCCCTCTCCCGGTCGTAAACGTGTTCGTTCAGAAGGTCGCTTCTTTGCATATTCGTCCTCATTTTATTAGTTTAGGAACCAAATTATACACCGAAATGATCCAAGTATATCGGTAAAATGGATACAAAGTGAAAAAAAAGCACCCACTCGCTGGATGCTTTAGAAAAAATAAGCAAACTGACGATGCTATTCCGCCTTGCTTAGGGATTTGACGGTTTCCGTCTCAATATGTGGCGCGGCGAGACGCTCGGCGCTTTCGCGCCAGAGGCTGGAAACAAGCAGTTCGCGGATAAAGGTCATTTCCTTTGGCAGGCGGTCGTAGAGTTTGAAGAAAAGCTCGTCGTGCATGGCGATTTCCTTGATCCACGTGTCGCGGTCGATGCTCATCACGGCGTCGAATTGCTCACGCGAAAAATCGAGCCCGCGCCAATCAAGGTCCTCATAACTCGGCATCCAGCCCAATGGCGTTTCGACGCTGGCGGCCTCGCCGCGTGACCGCTCGACGACCCATTTGAGGACACGCATATTGTCGCCGAAACCCGGCCACGCAAATTTGCCGTTCTCGTCCTTGCGAAACCAATTGACTGTAAACATTCGCGGCGGATTCGGAATGTTGCGTCCGAAATCGAGCCAATGGCCAAAATAATCGCCCATGTGATACCCGCAGAAGGGCAGCATCGCAAACGGGTCGCGGCGGACCTCGCCGATATTGCCAAATGCTGCGGCGGTCATCTCCGAACCGATTGTTGCAGCCGAATATACGCCAAATGTCCAGTTAAACGACTGCATGACGAGCGGCACGACGCTGTTTCGTCGCCCGCCAAACATAAATGCCGAAACGGGAACGCCCTTTGGATCGTCAAAATTCTCGTCCGCCACAGGGCACTGCGTGATCGGTGCGGTGAAACGCGAATTGGGATGCGCGGCCTTTATTTCACTGGCGGGTGTCCAGTCGTTGCCCTGCCAGTCGATGGCGTGTGCCGGGACTGCTCCATCCATGCCTTCCCACCAGACGTCGCCGTCATCGGTCAGGGCGACGTTTGTAAAGATCGTGTTTTCTTTGATCGATTCCATCGCGTTGCGGTTGGTCTCGTAATTTGTGCCGGGCGCGACGCCGAAGAAACCGAATTCCGGGTTGATGGCGCGTAGCTTGCCGGTTTCGTCGGGTTTGATCCACGCGATGTCGTCGCCGACAGTCGTGATCTCCCAGCCTTCTTCAATAAATTCCTTTGGCGGAATCAGCATCGCAAAATTTGTCTTGCCGCAGGCCGAAGGAAAAGCGGCGCATACGTAATCTTTGCGGCCGTCGGGCGATTTTACGCCGACGATCAGCATATGCTCGGCGAGCCATCCCTGATCGCGGCCAAGCGTCGAAGCAATACGCAACGCAAGGCATTTCTTGCCGAGGAGAGCGTTGCCGCCGTAGCCTGAACCGTAACTGGCGATTGAGTTTTCTTCGGGATAGTGGACAATATATTTATCTTTCGGGTCAGGACTGCATGGCCATTCGACATCCTTTTGGCCGTCTGCGAGCGGCATTCCGACCGAGTGCAGACATTTTGTAAATTCGCCGTCGCCGAGGGCCTTGATTGCTTTGTCACCCATCCGCGTCATGATCTTCATATTGACCGCGACGTATGGCGAATCGGAAAGCTGGACGCCAAATTGCGAGATCGGCGAACCGATCGGTCCCATGCAAAATGGCACAACATACATCGTGCGACCGCGCATCGAGCCGTCAAATTTTGGCGTCAGCAGAGCTTTCATCTCAGCCGGAGCCATCCAGTTATTGGTCGGTCCCGCATCGCCTTTGCTGCGGGAACAGATGTAAGTGCGGTCCTCGACACGTGCCACATCCGAAGGGTGCGAGCGGGCGAGGAACGAATTTGGACGCTTGACCGGATCGAGACGTGTAAACGTGCCCGCCGCGACCATCTCGTCACAAACGCGGTCATATTCGCCCACCGAGCCATCGCACCAATAGACACTCTCAGGTTTGCAAAGCTCGACCATTTCCGTCACCCAACGGATAAGCCCTGCGTTTGTAACATTGGAAGGTGTATTTATATTTGCCATTAAGAAATTCTCCAAAGAAATTTTATTTACGATAATAAACGAGCAATAAGGCCCGCTTTTTGATGTTATTTGATTAGATTATCATAATCTTCGTTGAGCTTTCATTCAACATTAGAGATTGAAGAGCGAATTTTTGATAATTTTGCCGAATGAATATTTATAGACCCTCCAAATCCTGTATTACTATAAGAAAATCGTTTGCAAAATAGCTCGAATAGGTGTAAAACGATAACACGTTTAATCGATAAGCTCGGATTCAATATAGTCGGAGATTTCTTGCCGTAATATAAAGCAGAAATTTTGATATTTTTCGCGAAGGAGATATTTATGCACAAATTTTTTTTGACATTCGCAGGATTGCTTTTGCTGTCCTTTTCGGCGCAGGCTCAGACGGCTGATGAAATAGTCGCTAAATATGTTCAGAAGATCGGCGGCATTGAAAAGCTGCAAGCAATAAAAACAATGCGATCCACCGGAAAATTTATGGGCGGCGGGGGTTTTGAGGCGGTGGTTGTCAATGAAAACAAACGCCCAAATCTTGTTCGCGAGGAATTCTCTTTACAGGGACTGACGGCGATCGTTGCTTATGACGGCAAAAACGGGTGGAAGATCAACCCCTTTGGCGGAAAAAAAGATGCTGAAACATTAGGTGAAGAGGAATTAAAACAAATTGTTGAAGACTCGGATCTCGACGGACCGCTTGTAAATTACGCCGCAAAAGGCAACAAGGTCGAATTTGAAGGCAAGGAAGAATACGAGGGTTCGGACGTCTATAAACTAAAAGTAACGCTCGCAAACGGCACCGTAAAACATTATTTTCTCGACACCGAATATTACGTGCCGATCAAAATTGAAACCAGGCAGATAAATCGCGGAACGGAATTTGAAACCGAGACCGTGCTTGGCGATTACAAGGAAGTCGGCGGCGTTTATTTCCCTTTTTCTATCGAAAATGGCCCAAAAGGCAGCGCGAACAGATCTTCGGTGGTTTTCGAGAAAATTGAGATCAATCAGGCCTTGAACGACGGCAGATTTATGATGCCGAAAAATTAGTGAATAGTGAACAGTTAATAGAGTGAATAGCATGAAAAGATCAAATACTTGGTTCTTAGGCGTTGTTATCGGGATGTTTCTTGTGAGCGGAACACCAGCGCAGACGGCGGTCAAATATGATTCGGAAACGATCTCCGGGCTGAGAGCGCGAAATATCGGCTCGGCGGTGATGAGCGGACGCATCGCCACGGTCGACGGCGTGCAGGAGGGGCAAAGATTAACGGTTTATGTTGGCTCTGCGTCGGGCGGCGTGTGGAAATCGCAAAATGGGGGCACGACGTTCAAACCAGTTTTTGATAAACAGAGCGTCCAATCGATCGGCGCTGTAACCATCGACCCAAAGAATCCGAAAACGGTATGGGTCGGTACGGGCGAGTCGTGGACGCGCAATTCTGTATCTGTCGGCGATGGTGTTTATAAATCGACAGATGGCGGCGAAAATTGGACAAATCTCGGGTTAAAAAATTCCGAGCGCATTGCTAAAATTCTGGTTGACCCAAACGATACAAATACGGTGTATGTATGTGCAACGGGCAAATTATGGAGCGACGGAGATGAGCGCGGCGTTTATAAAACCACGGATGGCGGCAAGAGCTGGGCAAAAATATTAAAAGGTGCCAATCTTTCGACCGGGTGTTCGATGATCTCGATGGATAAATCGAATCCTAAGATATTATATGCCGGAATGTGGGATTTTCGGCGTCAGGGGTGGACGTTTCGCTCAGGCGGAGATGGCGAAACGGCCTTTAGCGGCAGCGGCCTTTTCAAAAGCACCGATGGCGGAGCCACGTGGAAGGAACTCGACGAAAAGTCTGCCAAAGGCTTACCATCCAAACCCTGGGGACGAATCGCCGTTGCAGTCGCGCCTTCGAATCCGAAAGTCGTTTACGCCATGGTCGAAGCCGTTATGCCAAAAAACGGGCTTTACCGCTCCGACGACGGCGGGCAAACATGGACGGCGCTCGACCGCAGTCAGATGATGATCTGGCGGCCGTTTTATTTCGCCAATCTGATCGTCGATCCTAAGGACGAAAACAAACTTTACAAAGCCGGGGGTTCGCTGATTTACAGCAGCGACGGTGGCAAAAGTTTTAGCAACGTCAACGGCGGTGCTCACGGCGATTTTCACGACGTTTGGATAGATCCGAATAACACAAATCACGTAATTACCGGCGACGATGGCGGTCTCTGGTATTCATACGACACCGCGAATAAGTGGTGGAAAGCTGATAATTTACCGGTGTCGCAGTTTTATCACGTTTCGGTGGATATGGAGACGCCGTATCGTGTTTATGGCGGTTTGCAGGACAACAGCTCGTGGGTAGGCTATTCGCAGTTTCCGGGCGGGATCGCCAACAGCCAATGGGAAAATATGTATGGCGGCGATGGCTTCTGGATGTTTGCCGACCCGACCGACCCCGATTATCTCTACGCCGAATCGCAGGGCGGCTACATCGGCCGCGTCAACCGCAAAACGCACGAATCGCGCGGCATTCAGCCGCTTCCCGGTTATAACGAAGGCAAACTCCGCTACAATTGGAACACGCCCATCCAGGTTTCAAAAAACGGGACTTTGTATATCGGCTCGCAGTTTCTCTTTCGTTCGCGAGATAAAGGGCAAACATGGGATCGAATATCACCTGATTTGACGACAAACGACCCCAACAAACAAAAACAGGAAGAATCGGGCGGCGTCAGCGTCGATAATTCGTCCGCCGAGATGCATACGACAATCTACGCCATTTCGGAATCTCCAAAGAATCAAAATACGATCTGGGCCGGAACCGACGACGGCAACGTTCAGGTCACGCGAGACGGCGGCAAAACATGGTCGAACGTGGTGGGCAATATCAAGAGCCTGCCAAAAAATGCGTGGGTTTCGTCGATTGACGCCGGGCATTTTGATGAGGGTACGGCGTATGCAAGTTTTGATACGCACACTTTTGGCATTATGTCGCCCTATGTGTATAAAACGACGGATTTTGGCAAAACGTGGACAGCGATCGTTGCACCGAATTCCAATGTTCGCGGTTACTCGCATGTTGTAAAAGAGGATCTGGTAAACAAAGGTCTGCTGTTTGTCGGCACCGAAATGGGGCTTTGGATCTCGGTTGACGGCGGCGGACAGTGGGCGCAGTATAAAGGTGGCGAATTTCCGAATGTCGCCGTCCGCGATCTGGCCATTCATCCGCGTGATAACGATCTGGTCATAGCTACGCACGGACGCGGGATCTGGATAATTGACAACATCACGCCGCTAAGAGCACTGACTCAGGAAGTGATTTCAAAAGACATCGCATTTTTACAGGCAGAGCCGGCCGTGCAGAAAATTCAGGCGGGCGGCGGCTGGGCTAGCGGCGATGCGTCGTTTGTTGGTGACAATCCACCAGATGAGGCCGTGATAACGTATTATCAGAAAAAACGTCATATTTTCGGCGATTTGAAAATCGAGGTATTCGATCCAAAAGGCCAAGTGATAGGGACAATTCCGGCCAGCAAGCGGCGCGGGCTAAACCGCGTCAAATGGGGGATGCGTCTCCCTGCGCCCACAGTGCCTCCAGCGGCAAGTATCGCCGGCGGCGCGACCATCGGCCCACGAATTATGCCGGGAATCTATACGGTGCGGATGACAAAGGACAAGGCGGTTTATGAAACTCCTTTAAAGGTAGAGCTCGATCCCCGGGTGAAATTTACGTTGGCTGATCGCCAAATGCAGTTTAATCTGGCGATGACGCTCTACAATTTGTTTGGCGACATGACCAAAACGGTCGAGAGCATCAATTATATGCGACTCGCTCTGGACGACCGGGCAGCAAAAACGACCGATCCGGCGCTGAAAACCCGGCTGCAAACTGCGTCAACGCAGGTTGACGAACTCCGGCGGAAAATTGTCGCGACCAAAGAGGGCGGTGCTATCACAGGAGAAGAGAGACTACGCGAATTTCTGGCAACTTTATATGGCGACGTCAACGGTTACGAAGGCCGGCCGTCACAGATGCAGGTGGATCGCACCGCCTCGCTGACACGGGAGCTCGGGGACGTTGCGAAAAGTTTCGACGACTGGACAGCGAAAGAATTGCCCGGAATCAATGCGGCACTTACCGGAGAGCATCTCGATCCGATCGTCTGGCCGCCACGGAAATAATTAGGAGAAATTTGCATGGAAACCGATGGTCATAGGCGTGGCGTTCTTTTAAGATATGTGTAATGGAAATGCCACAAATCAACACTCCCAACGAATATAAAGCGAGCAATAAACGAAATGTATTGTGTGCCATCCTTGCGTTGGCTGTTGGGTCAACGTTGGTAGACTGGATGGCGGCAGGTTCGATGATCGTTTATCAGGTCACCAGCATTTTCACTGCAATAGGGTACGTTGTCGGGACACTGATATGGTGCCATATAGACGCCCGTGACCGCAATGTCCCGCTAGGCCAAGGTTTTCGGATTCTTGTCATCTTACTTGGTCCGATAGCTCTAATTTACTACCTTTTCAAGTCGCGCGGATTCACACGTGGAATTATCTCAGTAGCTTGGATGGTGGGCTTCATTCTGACCATTTTTGTGATTGCAACCATAGAAAATATAATTCTTGCTCTTATCAGTGATCGTCTAGGACTTTTTCAATAGAGACAACCCTAACCGAAAATTAACTGATTCTCCTTGGCCTTATTCCTATATTGATTCAGTGTATGCACCACCACGGTAGCGATGATTATTGCCCCCCCGAGGATCGCCCAACTCGACGGCTGTTCGCCGACGAAGAGGAAGACCCAGACCGGATTTAAGAGTGGTTCAATAAAACCGATAATGCTCGCGTCGAGCGGTCGTGTGCCTCCTCTAACCCCCTTTATAAACAGGATATACGAGATGCCGATCTGGACGATGCCGAGGAATGAGACAGCGGCGAGATCCTTGAGCGTGATCGTAGGCAGTGCGGCGATGCCGGACGGCAGTGTCAGCAAAGCGAGTAAAAAATTGCCATAGATGACCGTGATGACTGGATTTAGCGGTTGCGGATTCGCGGAAATGCCCTTACTTCGTGCGGGCTTCTGCAACGCATCGCTGCCGATTGCGGACTGCGGACTGCCAATTGCTCTCGGGTGACGCAGAAGCATTATGTAAAAGCCAAGAAAAATGCCGGAGCCGAGAGCGGCGATGTTAGCTTCGTAAGCCGTCGTTTCCAGTTTTCCAACGAAAAAAAGACTCATGCCTCCAATGCAGAGTATTACCGTGATCAGATCCCGCCAGTGAAATCTCTCTCCGATGACAAATGGGGCGAGAATGAGAATATATATCGGAGCGGTGTATTGGAGAAAAATGGCGTTTGCCGCTGTACCATGCTTGGTGGCCCACACAAACAGGAAGAGAAGTATCGCGTATATTAACGAAGTGATGATGCCAAAACCATTGATCCGCAGGCCGTTTTTACGGGTGACAAGCAGAACCGTGATCGCCGCGAGTAGGGAACGGAAAAACGTGACCTGATACGCGTCGAGCGAGGTGAGCTTGATAAAAAGCCCGCCGGTGCTCCAGAGCAGAACGGCGAGCAGCACAAGCACGACCGGGGGAAAGGTTTTTTTTTCTATATTCACAAGAAACTGAGTCCAGAATTACATAAATAGAAAGGATAAAACACTTCGTGATATTCGTGTAATTCGCGGCTAAAGATTTTCTTTTCATCCGACGCGATAATTGCGACGGGCCGCTGTTCTGCTGAAAAAACCTGACAAATCAAATGGCAACTAAAAGTA
>JBBRQM010000098.1:0-9331 GCA_038226395.1 Pyrinomonadales bacterium
CTCAAACCACAGGCTGCTGACTATGATAAGCTCGTCCGGTCACCGTTGGCCTTTAATGTCCGCATCGTGCGCGGGCTGGAGCCTGTCCAACGCTAGAATGCGCGAGAGAATGCGGCCGGCTCAGAGAATCCCACTAGATAGGCGGTTTCGTTCACTGACGCATTCTTGTCGTTAAGGTAATGCAGTGCCAGCTTATGGCGCAATTGGGTCAAAAGCTTCTCGAATGTTACGCCCTCGGCTTTTAATTTTCGAAACAGCGTTTGGCGACTGAGGCCGAGTTTGCGGGCAATAAGTCCCACGCTCGCTTCACCGGTATGAAGGACAGGGATCAACAGGCTTTCGACACGGCCTGTGGTGGATCTCAAGTTTTCCAGGTTTTTAAGCAATTTCTCCGCATGAGCTGTTAATACTTCGGCAAGATAAGGGTTCGCTCGCGGCATCTTGACGTTGAGGAGGGCTCCATCGATCCCGATTGCATTCATGCTGCTGCCGAAGAAAAGTGGAACGCCAAAGATCCGATCGTATTCGGCGCGGTAGCTGGGTTCTTTGTGAGTAAAGCGGATCGCTTTGGGAAAAGCGAGGTTTGCCAAATTTGGCATGGAGGCAAGCATCTCCCGGCCCCCACAGACGCCGCGCGCTATGCTGGATTCTGTCAAAAGCGGATGCTCGACGTAGATCTCGCTGGTGAATTTCATCCAGATATCGCCGTTCTCGCGGACAAACTCGACGGCGTCGGCGGTTCCACCGTCGTCCGAGTCGAGCATCAGGCTTGGCGGCCATGTCGAAGCTGTCGGCAGTTTACCCCCTGTTTATCTTATTGCCGGCATTGCTAATGGCATCACCGACCGCATCCACCGTTTCGCCGACTCCGCGTTTTAATTTCCCCCAGGTTTCCTGAGTCTTGCCTTCGGCATTTTGAGCTTCCCCTTCTGCTTCCAAACTATGGTCGTTTGTTGCTTCTCCGGCTTTGTCCTTTACCCAGCCCTTAGCCTGTTCCCATTTGCCTTTCACTTCATCTTTGTTTGGTACTGACATATATTTGCTCTTCCTTTAATTTGTTTAGTCTGCTCTTCGGCTTTTTGCCAACGTGATATTATTCCACCCGCTAAGCAGCGTCTGTGCGGTGGATTACATTAATAGAAAAGTTGCGATTCCTGTCTTTTGTAAAAAAATGCGTCCCAAAAGCTCAAAAGCGCGTCCCAAAGTCTCCAAAATGCACATTTTCCTGACCCATTTTTGTTGACTACTGACTACAGCCAAGCTTATCCTTGCTCGAACTTACAGGTCAAGTTTTTGGAATTCGGACAGCGACACTAGATAAAAATAGTGCGATTCTATACCCGTGAGGTTAACTTTTATGAAAAAGATATTTGCTATAGCAGCCATGATAGCGGCGGTTGTGGTCGCAGCATTAGCCCAGGGCGAAACCGAGAAGTATGTCGGGCAGTATCAGGTGACGGGTGCTCCGATTATGATCACTGTGACGGCTACAAATGACAAGCTGGCGATAGAGGCGACGGGGCAGGGAAAGGCCCCTATCGAGCTGGTGTCGGGCGACGACTACGCGGTAACGGGGTCGCCGATCAAGCTGACCTTTCAAAAGGACGCGGCGGGCAAGGTCACGGGGATGGTGATCCACCAGGCCCCAGGACTGGATGTTCCGGCGGTGAAGATCAATTCATCGAGCGAGGCACCCCGCGATAGATCACCACATAAGAGTGAGTTTGTTACGGCTAATGGTATCAAGATGAACTATCTCGACTGGGGCGGCATTGGCGATGTAATTATTTTGCTTGCTGGGTTTGGCAATGACGCACACGTTTTTGATGAGATCGCGCCGAGTTTTACGGACAAGTTTCATGTGATAGGGCTGACGCGTCGCGGGTTTGGCGAGACTGACCGGCCGCCAAACGGGTATGACACGGCGACGCGTGTTGAGGACATTCGCCTATTTATGGACGCGATGAAGATCACACGGGCCCACCTCATCGGGCATTCGCTTGCGGGTGACGAAATGACGCTCTTTGCCACTATGTACCCGCAGCGGGTCGTAAAAATGGTCTATCTCGACGCGGCCTATGACCGGACAAGTAATTTTTCGTGCATGAACGACCAGCCCGGCGGTGTGCCGGCCAGTTTTAGGCGCATAGTTGGCGAAGCTATGAATTGCCCCGGCTGGGAAAAAATCGTCGCCCCGGACCTACCCGCGCCCGACGTGCTGAACGTGGACGTGTTGACGATGAGGGCAGCGATGCAGTTTCACCCCGATTACACAAAGATCAAGACGCCGTCGCTCGCTATCTATGCGGATGTCGACCTGCCTCAGAACGCCGGAAAGCTCGATGAAGAAACTCAGAAGAAACTAAATGCCTGGTGGAAAGAAAAGCAAGTGCCGATCACGCGTGCCAGCATTGAGCAGTTTCGCAAAGATATGAAAAACGGCCAGATCGTCGAGCTGAAAGGAGCCACACACTATGTCTTTGTAGGCGCAAGCAAGGACAAGGTCATCACCCTCATACGTGATTATCTGGCGAAATAGTTAGCGAAAAATATTAAAAAGGCTGCGGAAGACGCAGCCTTTTTCCTGATACGACATACCTTTTGTTCAAATATTCAGGATATCCACCAATTCCTGAACCGCCGCGGCGCTTTTGTGCAGGGCGGTGCGTTCGTCGTTGGTGAGGCTGATCTCGATGATCTGTTCGACGCCGTTTTTGCCTAATTTAACGGGGACGCCGACGAAAAGGTTACTGACGCCGTATTCGCCTTCGAGAAAGACGGCACATGGCAGGATCTTTTTCTTATCCTTAAGAATGGCTTCGCACATCTCGACCGCGCCTAAGGATGGGGCGTAATATGCACTGCCGGTTTTGAGCAGGCCGACGATCTCGGCTCCGCCGTTTGCCGTGCGGGCGAGAATGGCGTCGATCACATCTTTTGACAAAAGCTCGGTGATCGGGATGCCGGCACAGGTCGAATATCTCGGCAGCGGCACCATCGTATCGCCATGGCCGCCGAGAACGAAAGCCGTCACATTCTCGACCGAACATTCCAAAGCCTCAGCCAAAAAGCACCGCATACGGGCCGAATCAAGCACTCCGGCCATGCCCATCACGCGATTTTTGGGAAAGCCCGATCGGCGAAACGCGACCTGCGCCATCGCATCGAGCGGATTTGAGACGACGATTATAAACGAGTTTGGCGAGTAATTGGCGACCTGATCGGTGACCTGCCCGACGATGTCGGAATTTGTCTTGAGTAGATCATCGCGGCTCATGCCGGGTTTGCGGGGCAGTCCGGCGGTGATAATAACGACGTCGGAATTTGCCGTTTCCTCATAGCCGTTTGTGCCGACGAGTTTTACGTCGAATCCATCGATCGGTGCGGCCTGTGCCAGATCGAGACATTTGCCCTGCGGAGTTCCCTCGACAATATCGACAAGAACAACATCCGCAAGCTCCTTGCTCGCGATCCAGTGAGCGGCCGTCGCTCCGACATTTCCCGCACCGACAACCGTAACTTTATTTCTTCCAGCCATTATTAAACCTTCCTGTTGTTAAATATTGATCGTAATAAACTAGATATTTTGTCATAGTCGCTCGTAAACAGCAATTTAACCGAAGAGAGCTGGGCACGTGAGTAGTGTCCAAACCGGCGGTGTTATATTGAAAAATCTCTGTGAGACTCTGCGTCCTACTCGGCGATCTCTGCGTTAAACTTTTTTTCTAACGCAGAGAACGCTGAGTTTCTCGCGGAGAACGCAGAGAAAAACTATTATATGCACGATAAAATTAGAACGCTACCGAAAACGCAGCGCCAGAACCCTGTGGTTGCGGCAAGTTAAGTTTGATGTTAATTTCGCTAAATACTATGAGATACAAAATTATTCGCATTATCGCGGCCGTTGGCCTTCTGTTTTCGCTCGTTGTTCAGGGCTTTGCACAGGCAAACCCGGCATCATTTTCCGGTAAACGGCAAAAGCGCATCGTTATTCGCGGTGCGATGGTCGTCGACGGGAGCGGCAAACCGGCGGCGGGGCCGTTTGACATCGTGGTCTTGGATGACCTGATCGCGCAGATCGTCAGCTTTGATCCAGTCGCGGCTAGAGAGGGGAAAGCAAAGCGGCCCGAAAAAGGCGATCTCGAAATTGATGCGACGGGGAAGTATGTTTTGCCCGGCCTTATCGACCTTCACGGCCACGCCCATGACGAACGGGCCGGCGCCCCGATGCCGATCGAGTATTGTATGAAGATGTGGCTCGCCACGGGCATCACGACGGTGCGCGAGGCGTGGTCATCGAAAAAAACGCTCGGCTGGCGCGACCAGACGGCGGCAAATACGCTTGCGGGCCCACGTATGTATGCTTACGGCGGATATTTCGAGCCGCCGATACCGGCAACGCCCGAACAGGCACGCCAACGAGTCCGCGAGCTAAAAGCTGCAGGATTTGACGGCATCAAACTTTACACCATTGACCGCGACCTGATGGCGGCGATGATGGACGAGGCTCACAAACAGGGATTGCGCGTGATGCACCACGTCGGCGTCGAGGAAACCAACGCCTGGGACGACATCAAATTTGGCACGACGAGCATCGAGCATTGGTATGGCATCCCGGACGCGGCGATCGAATCGGGAAGGCAAAATTTTCCCGCCACTTATAACTACAATAATGAGGTTGACCGCTTTCGCTACGCCGGGCGGCTCTGGCGTGAGGCCGATCATGACCG
Organism: Pyrinomonadales bacterium; assembly: GCA_038226395.1. Classification (GTDB taxonomy): domain Bacteria; phylum Acidobacteriota; class Blastocatellia; order Pyrinomonadales; family Pyrinomonadaceae; genus OLB17. The sequence goes on from JBBRQM010000098.1 coordinate 4,731, forward strand.
GCTGATGAAAGTGCTCGACGCGATGATCGCCGCAAACGTCGCCTGGGACCCAACGATGGATATTTACGATGCCTCGCGTGACCTACAGCGGGCCCAGACAAATCCGGCGTTCGCGGATTACCTACATCCCGTTTTAGAAGAGTATTTCCGGCCAAATCCATCCAATCACGGCTCGTATTTTATCGGGTGGACATCGACCGACGAGGCATTTTGGAAGGAGAATTATCGCATCTGGATGAAGACACTTTTCGAATTTGAGAAACGCGGCGGATTGATCGGCACGGGCGATGACGCCGGATTTATCTACCAGATGTACGGGTTTGGCCTGATACGTGAGCTCGAACTGCATCAGGAAGCCGGGTTTTTGCCTCTAAAGGTCATCCAGCACGCAACCAGCAACGGAGCAAAAATACTCGGCAAAGAAGACACGCTCGGCCGCGTTCGCGTCGGTTACAAAGCCGACCTGATCGTCGTCAACGGCAACCCGCTCGAAAATCTCAAGGTGCTATACCCGACCGGCATCGAGGAGATCCGCGACGGAAAGGTCGTAAAAACCGGCGGCATCGAGTGGACGATCAAGGACGGCATCCCGTTCCACGTCCCGACCGTCTCGGCAGAGATCAGATCGATGGTCACGGCGGCGAGAAAGGGTCAGAATCGGGAGCGATAGCGACGGGGTTCCTATTTCCTGTACGTCGTTGATAGTGTCCAAGATGCGATACTGTCCCTGAAAGGGACAAATGACGATGTGGCGGCGAGTGACGGGGAAGATGATAAGAGGGGGCAATGAAAGCAGCGCCACTTTAGCACCGTGACCTGCACCTTTAATAAGGCTACAATCGTCTTATTATGAAAGATCATCTGCGGGATCTTGCAAAGAAGCAGTTTAATAAGGATATTGACGCTCTGCCGGAGCGCGAACAGCTAATTCTCAAGCATTACGCCGATCGCCTGCCTATCAGCCACGATACCAATCTGGAATATGAATCGGCGCTGACCTTTGGGCAGCGGCTGGCGGACAACGTCGCAAAGTTTGGCGGCTCGTGGACGTTTATCATCATCTTTGGCTTAATTTTATTGGCGTGGGTTGGTCTCAACGCTTATCTTCTCGCCCGCAATAGCCAAACGTTTGATCCATATCCGTATATTTTGCTCAATCTGTTTCTCTCGATGCTCGCAGCCATCCAGGCGCCGGTAATCCTGATGTCGCAAAATCGCCAGTCGATAAAAGACCGCCTCGATGCCGCCCACGATTATCAGGTAAATCTCAAAGCCGAGCTTGAGATCCTAAGCCTGCATGAAAAGCTCGACGAGCTTCGTGAAAGTAAATGGACGGAGCTGATAAAGATACAGCAGGAACAGATCGGTTTGCTGACGCAGCTATTAAAGGAGCGTGGGGTTAAGTTCAACAACTAATCAGCAGCGTCATATGAAGTGGAAGTTAGACAAGTTAAAGCTTTATAAAATCCACTACTGCTCACGACAAACATTAGAACTATGACCAAGACTCACAAAGGGGGTAAAACAACACAATCCAATGGGAAAGCGACAGGGAGAGTTCGAAAATTCTTTGTAAATCTTGGCCCAGGCCTGATAACTGGTGCCGCAGATGACGATCCTTCAGGAATCTCGACTTATTCTGTAACCGGCGCATCCTTTGGCTATATGCCGCTGTGGACGGCACTGTTCTCCTTTCCTCTAATGGCTGCTGTTCAATTGATGTGCGCCCGTCTCGGCCTAGTGACTGGACGCGGATTGGCTGGTGTTATTCGAGGCAATTATCCTCGCTCAATACTTTGGGGAGCGTGTGCGCTCTTGATCGTGGCTAATGTTTTCAACATTGGCGCCGACCTCGGAGGCATGGCCGAAGCGACGGAAATGATGACGGGGATCAAATCCTATTACTTGACGCCGGTTTATACGGCTGTCATTATTTCGCTTCTCTTTTTTTCCTCATACCGACAGATAGCTCGCATTTTCAAATGGCTGACGCTTGTTTTGTTTGCGTACGTGATTACCGCTTTCTTAGCCAAACCGGATTGGCTCGCTGTTTTGAAAGCTACATTTATCCCTCATGTAGAATGGTCAAGTGCGTTTCTTGCAACGTTTGTCGGCATTCTTGGCACAACAATCTCGCCATATCTTTTCTTTTGGCAATCCTCACAAGAAGTCGAAGATGAACGAGCTCATGGCAAAAACACGGTCGAGGAACGCAAAGGGGCAACCGACGAAGAGTTGCGTATTGCGCGAACCGACGTTTTTACCGGCATGTTGTTCTCCAACCTTGTCATGTATTTTATTATCCTGACGACCGCCGCTACCCTGCATGCTCATGGTCAATCTGACATTGAAACGGCGCAGCAGGCAGCCGAAGCGTTGCGCCCTCTAGCCGGAAACGGAGCCTATTTGCTTTTCACTCTCGGTCTGATCGGCACAGGGATGCTCGCGGTTCCAGTGCTCGCGGGTTCCGCCGCCTATGCCGTTGCAGAAGCCGAAACATGGCGACATGACTCTTTAGCAGACCGTCCCCGGATTGCTCCAAGGTTTTATACTGTGGTCGCATTATCAATGCTGATCGGCCTTGCCTTAGATTTTGTCGGGTTCAACGCCGTAAAGATGCTCTTTTATTCGGCAGTGCTAAATGGGGTGCTCGCACCGCCTTTGGTCGTTCTTGTGACGCTGCTGACAAGTAATCCCAAAATAATGGGTGAACACGTGAGTTCGCGACCCCTTCGTTATTTGGGATGGGCAACGGCAGTGATAATGACTGTTGCAGCCGTCGGCATGTTTGCAACGATGTAAACTGGAATAAGAATACTCTAAACGCGGCTCATTTTAATGCGTCTTTCTTACGATTATTTATCCTCGGATGACTATGAAATTAATCAGACAAATCACAAAAGCCATTTTCGCGTTATTTTTTGTTGTCGCGGGAGCGAATCATTTCGTTGACACCCCGTTTTATCTGTCGATAATGCCGCCGTATCTGCCGCTGCCTTACGCGCTGGTAATTATCAGCGGAGTCGCGGAAATTGTGCTTGGCATCGCGTTGCTGATCCCAAAACTGAGCCGCCTCGCGGCGTGGGGTTTGATCGCATTGCTCATTGCCGTCTTTCCCGCTAATATCCACATGGCCACGCACCCGGAGCTTTATGCAACGATCCCGCCCATCGCTCTCTGGCTCAGATTGCCGCTGCAAGTCGTACTTGTCCTGTGGGCATATTGGTACACGCGGAAATCCAACCGCATTTACGCTTCCTTTCGCCGTTAAAATGCTCTCATGTTAATGTGCCGCCAAATTATACGTTAAGTAATCAAATGCTCGGCTACCGGTGAAACTCGACGATGAGGGTGGCCAGCGTCTTGCCGGCATCCTTCAAAATATAGAGGTATGACTTGCCCGGCACGACAGTCACCTGGAGCGTGCCTTTGCCTGTCGCCACAACTTTCGTCTCGTCCCCGTCATCAACCTTGACCCAAACTTCGGCAGACGGATGCGCCCTTCCCGCGTCCCATGTCAGCGTTGTCATGCCTTTGGATTTTCCTTTCATAAGGGCGATATTGTTTGGGGTGGCAATAATGCCTGGAGCCTTAAGGATCGCCTTAATAGGCTCAATTGCGGGATCCGGTGGGGTTACTCTCGCATGGCCGGTGGCCTTGATAGTCTTTTTGGGAGGAGCGGGCGTAGGCGTTTTTGTCGCTACGACAGGGACAGGTGCGCAGAGCATCGAGCTTCTGCTGTACCACTTAACCTTGACCGACGGGTTTTCCTCACCGTATGCGTCACCCTCGATCTTTCCCGAGGGTGATATTTTGCCGGTGTAAACGCCTATACTTTTATGATTGTCCCAATAAATGTGGACTGTGAATAAGCTGCCTCTGGCACTGCCATCGACATCACCGTAATGAACAACGGAGTCTCCCCCGGATGTCACAACGCCTAAGAATTTTGTCTCCCGCCCGGGCTGGGTATAGTATGCCTTTCCCGTAACGACACTGCCATTTCGTTGAAGTTCAAAATTCACAACGGTCGTGCTCTGCTGAATTGACCATTGTCCGCCGACATCCCATTGCCCGCACTGGGCGTAGGCAGAGTAAGGCGACAATGCGAAAAATGAGACAAACAATAATACAAAGATCATTCCGCCAAGCGACCTGTAGCGGGTTGGGGTAGTCTTGTTTGTTAAATAGCTGATTGGTTTCATAATTTAATTACCTCCGGCACAAATTTAATAAAACTTGCTGCTGCATTTGGTTTTCTGTTACGATTTTTGACTGTTCTGGAATAATAACCGAATTGGTGGTAAAACTCAAATAAATCTTTTCTCGCAGTATCAATATGCCTTTGTCAACTCGACGCCGGTGTAGTAATGCTTGATGATCTCGTCGTATTTGACGCCCATTTTTGCCATGCCAAAGGCTCCGTACTGGCACATGCCGACGCCGTGGCCCCAACCTCGGCCGGTAAATGTGTAGCTGGCGACCGCAGTGCCTGAGTAGCGTTTGTTGATAACGAAAAGCTGTTCGGGCAGGCGGAGCGCTGAGCGGATCTTGCCGCCTTTTAGCGTTTTGACGCCGTTCGAGCCGACGATTTCAAGCTC
>JBBRQM010000099.1:0-8194 GCA_038226395.1 Pyrinomonadales bacterium
GCTGCCCGTAAACGATCTCAGCTCCGGTCTTAGCGGCCAGCTCGACGTGCCCGCTGACAAAATCGGCGTGCGAATGGGTCTCGATAACGTATTTTATCTGCTGACCGTGTGACGCAGCCTCCTCGATATATTGCTGAACGTCACGCTGCGGATCTATGATCGCCGCTTCGCCCTCCGAGCCGAGATAATACGATGCATGCGACAGACAGCCGAGATAAAATTGCTTGAAGTTCATAACATTATTTTACTCGTTTGTAGCCCACAACAAAACATGAGGGCCAAACGATGTGCATTTTCCGCACATGTGGCTCATATCATTCATGCGCATGAAACTCGGCAGAAAGTAAAATAATAAGTTGCAAAGTGATTTTTTGGGCGTATACTGCGGTTATCTCCAAACGAAACACCTTTATGACGCCTACCAATTCCAATTGGATGCGGATGAAATAGGGGTTACCGTTCGTGGATTCACATGAGATACCAAAAATGAACGGAAAACTACAATTGTTCCTCGCTCTTATCTTGCTTACCGGCAGCCCGGGCTGCAGTTTGTTCGGCGGCGGTTCCAAGACTGAGGTCGTGACTGTCGATACTGCCGTGGGCGAACCGGGCGACCCGTGAGATTGGGAGAAAATCCATGATTAAAAAGCGATTTATATTTATTCCACTCTCCGTATTGATAGTTGGCGCTTTGGTTCTCGGCGTTATCGCCTATGTTATGTATTTGCGAAGTGCCGACGAGACTGAGCTGATATTTGCTGCAACGGAAGTCGGCACGCCTGTTGGTGACAAGATAACAAAGGATATTGGTCCCGCCGGTGGGACGCTTGTCAGCCCGGACGGGAGAATGACGCTTACGGTTCCGCCAAGTGCTCTAACAAAAACGATCGCGTTTAGTATCCAACCGATCACCAACAAAGCCGAGGGAGGGCTGGGACTTGCCTATAGGCTCGAGCCTGATGGGGCGACATTCCCTACTCCGCTCGAGTTATCTTTGCGCTATGACGATAAGGATCTCGAGGGCACTGCGCCTGAGCAGTTGACGCTGACGTATCAGGACAAGGAGAGAAAATGGCGAGAGTTGAAAGCCGAAAAACTTGATGAGGATGCAAAAACGTTTACATTTTCAACCACCCATTTTACTGACACTTCGGCGTTTGCAAAGATAAAGATTGTACCGGCAACCGCGACACTCCGCGTCGGCGAGTCGCTAAAACTAGAGGTCACAGGATGTCGGAAGGAAGTCGAAGGCTGGGATTACAAGGTCAGAAAATTTTTTGGATATGATAATCGCAATTGTCACATTGGATATGAAACCAATATGCCTTTTGCCTGGACAGTTGACGTTGGAACGCTGACCGGCGGGCGCGTGAACCCCGTTTTGTATACGGCTCCGGTTAAAAAGCCTTCGCCAAATATTGCGACTGTTAGTATCCCATACGAAACCGGCCATAATGGTAAAACAGGCAATTTCGTGGCCCACATCACGATCGTTGACCGGGGGTACACGGCGAGCGGAACCGATGGGCAGACAACTTACAGCGGCACGGTATGCAGCCTCGACAAAGAATTTACACTCATCGGCCACAACGGGCCAGGAGTGTTTACCTACAAATTCACGCCGTCGGGAGACGGGCGGGCCGGAACAGGCGCATTGGCTGGCGGAGTGTCCATCGCAACGTTAGCGGGCGGCGGACCTTACACGATAGAAGGATTTGACAGCGAAAAACCCAAGATAGTATGGGATACCCAATATTTATGGGTAAATGGTAAAGCGGGCGGGGGTACCTATCACATCGACCTCGTACCACTGGATGGCAACGAGTGCGGCGGCGGATGATCCGCAATTTATACAGGAGACAAACAAAATGAAAAAGCTGACTGTGACCTTTATCTTGATCCTTGGGGCGTCATTATTCGGCAACGCAGCCGCGGGGATCTCCTCGCGTGCGGCCTTGGGCACGCCCGATTCGGTTATCAAGGACTTTTACAAATGGTATATCACCGCCATTGACAACAATGAAGACCCGATGAAAAAAGGCAAAGCGACGCTGAAAAAATATGTTACGCTGCGCTTTATCAATCAGGTCGCGCGAGACGAGGAATTGGGCGCGGATGCATTTGTTCAGACACAGGAATGGGACAAGGAATGGGCAAACCACGTAACGGTTTCGAATCTGAAAGTCAAAGGTACGACTGCAACGGCTATCGTGACCTTCGGATCGGATGACTATCCGCGTGTTTCGGTAACGCTCGTCAAAGCAGCCGGTGTATGGAAGATCGACCGCGTCAAAGACGCCGTCTCTAACTACTCTCACTAGGATTGACCGACGAATTGTATTAATTGGATAGAAAAATATGAAAAATTACAAAAATATTTACCGAACTATTGTCAGTCTGTTTATCGCGCAGGTCATTCTCTTTTTGATTGCTCCGCAGGCGATCTTTTGTCAGACGGAAACGCTTGACATCGTGAGCTATACGCCGCCGAAAGGCTGGACCAAAACTTACAAAGATGGCGCCGTCGTCTATAGTGACGTCAACAAAACGGCCGGAACGTATTGCGTTCTGACCGTTTATGCAAGTAGCACGGCTAACGCAGGCAGTCCGCAGCAGGATTTTGCCAAAGAGTGGAATGCTTTGGTGGCCAAACAATTCAAGGTCGATGCAAATCCAAAAACCGAATCACAAACTAATGCAGAAGGTTGGCAAGGCACCGTGGGCGGATCACAGTTCGAAACGGAGGGAGGACTTAAAGGGATAGCAATGCTGACCGTTTTTAGCGGTTTCGGTAAAACCGAGAGCATTCTCGCCATTTTTAATGACGAATCATATCTGGCGGTTGCAGACTCATTTGTCGCCGGTGTAAAATTGGATAAAACCAAAGCCTTAGCCAAAACAACCCCGCCCGTTCAAAATAATCCAACCCCGCCTGTTCAAAACAATCCGAACCCGGCTGATCAAATAGATCCTTTCCCTGACAAACCGCATATTCAACCGCAGAAACCATTGGTCGGCATGTTGAAAAATTCGATCACGATGGCGGACCTCGCAGGAGAGTGGGAAGAAGGCGGTGCCGCCGTGATGACGGTTGTTGACAGCGGCAGCAGTTCGCATTTAGACGCATCATTCGTCGGTATTTGGTATGCGATCAGGCCCGACGGAACCTTCGATTACCATTATGAAGGACGCACCAGCAATCAAACCGTCCGCGGATCGAAGAGTGGCACGATCACCCTGTCCGGGAGCCATGTCATCATGAGTGTCACTGCGGGAGAGAGCAAAGGAATAGTCAGCAAGTATCAATTCGTTGCTTACATGACCTTGCCAAACGGCGGCGCCGTTCTGACGCTCATTTATCTTGGCGACAATCCCGACCGCACCCCGACTCAGCTCTATTATTCGTGCGGTCACGCCAATGGTTACATCGACTGCGGCGATGCGACATGGGTCCGCGAAAAGGCAAAGTAGTTCGCCCGGTGAGTGATCATTTACCTGGAGATCTGTTTTATTCGAGTATGGAGCGGCCGCCGATCACTCGGTGGGCGAGCCGGCGTCCTGCCACGCTTTCCAGCCGCCGTCCATCGACCAGACGTTGGTGTAGCCCATCTTTTGCAGCATATCGGCCGCCAGCGCCGAGCGATATCCGCCGCCGCAATACAAGACTAGCTCGGTGTCCTTTTCTGGATAGGTCTGCACAATGTCACGTTCGATAATGCCGCGTCCCATGTGACGCGCGCCTGCGGCGTGTCCGGCTTCATACTCGTTGTCCTCGCGGACGTCGATCAGCTCCGCACCGCCCGCAACACGCTCACGTGCTCCGGCAACATCGCATTCGTTGACACGGCCTTTAGCATCCTTTACCACGGCCAAAAACTCTTCAGAATGTATCATAATAAATCTATTTTACGCTTGAATTTCATAATTGCGAAACTTTGCGATCTTCGCGTCTTTGCGTGAGAAAATCCGGTTTCACGCAAAGTCGCAAAGAAAAGCAGAGATTGGCGCAACTAGCCTGGCGTCCGTGAAAATCCTATAATAAAGATACAGCAATTATTTACTAATTTTTAACGAGGTTAACTACATTGGCAGAACAATTTGACGTAACAATTATCGGCTCGGGGCCGGGCGGCTATGTCGCGGCGGTGCGCGCCGGACAGCTTGGATTAAAGGTCGCGATCATCGAAAAAGAGCCGGACGCCCGTCTCGGCGGCACCTGCGGCCTGCGCGGCTGCATCCCGACAAAAGCACTGCTCAACGCCGCGCATCTTTACCAAAAAGCTGGCGAATTTGAGCATTTTGGCCTAAAAGTGTCGAATTTGGGCTACGACTGGGGTGGCGTGCAGAAATACAAATCCGATGTCGTTTCAAAGAACTCTGCCGGTGTGACCTATCTGATGAAAAAGAATAAGGTCACTATTTTCAACGGCTTTGGCAAGATCACAGGCAAGGGCAAGGTCGAGGTCGCTCTCGCCGACGGTAAAAAAGAAACCATCGACACCAAGAACATCATCATCGCCACCGGCTCGGTCGTGCGACCGATCCCCGGATTTGAAACCGATGGCAAACAGGTCGTAAATTCCGACCATATCCTTGAATTAACGAACGTGCCAAAATCGATGATCGTGATGGGTTCGGGCGCGGTTGGCGTTGAATTTGCAAGCGTTTACGCGCGTTTTGGCTGCGACACGACCGTCGTCGAACTGCTCGACCGCATCGTGCCGATCGAGGATGCCGACGTTTCGAAAGAGCTGCTCCGCAGCTTCAAAAAACAGGGCATCAAATGCGAGACCGGCATCAAGCTCGACAAGCTGACCAAAGACAAGAAAGGCGTCAAGGTTTCGGGCAAAAATGCCAAAGGCGAAGCCGTCACATTCGAGGCCGAAATGCTCTTAGTCGCCGTCGGCCGCATGCCATTCATCGAAAAACTCGGCCTCGAAAACACAAAGGTTGTCGTCAATCCGCGCGGCACGATCAAGGTCAACGAATATTGCGAGACCGGCGAGCCAAATGTTTTCGCGATCGGCGATGTCATCGACACCGCCTGGCTTGCGCATCTTGCCTCAAAAGAGGGTATAATGGTCGTCGAAAAGATCGCCGGGAAAAAGGTAGAGCCGATCAAGCACAACCTTGTCCCCAACTGCACCTATTGCGACCCCGAGGTCGCGAGCGTCGGCCTTACCGAGGAAAAGGCGAAAACGGCTGGCTATGACGTAAAGATCGGCAAATTCCCCTTCTCAGCGTCAGGCAAGGCACGCATCCTTGGCGAAACAGATGGCTTTGTCAAGATCGTCGCCGAAAAGAAATACGACGAGGTGCTCGGCGTCCATATCATCGGCCCACACGCCACCGAACTCCTCGCCGAAGCCTGCGTCGGCATGGCCCTCGAAACCACCGCCGACGAGCTCGGCCGCATCATCCACGCCCACCCAACCGTCTCCGAAGCCGTCATGGAGGCCGCCGAAGGCGTGCATGATCTGACGATTCATATGTGATGGAAAAACTACAGATAGAGAGCTTTGAAAAACTCAGGGTACAAGTCATCTATATGCGGAAACCTCCGGAATAAGTAACAAGTGAGAAGTTGAAAGTGAGAACTTAGATCAAAACCTATAACTTTTCACTTACCACATATCACTTATTCCGAAGTGCTGCGGAAGTCAAGAGTTGGGAGTTTATGGGCGATCGAAGAACGACGTGGAAAGCAGCGCATAAGTTCGACGCTATCGTTATCCGTGACAGTCATCGAGACAATTTGCGCATTAGTTGGGACGACGAAGAAGAGATTCGACAAACTTCGGCAACCAGTGAAAAGAAAAAATCCGCTTCACGAATAAACGGCAAACTCGGCGAACGTCCGAAGACGCGATTCCGACGCTTGCTGGCCCTATTTTTTTAGGATTTGAAAAGCAAATTCGCTGCCCAGATCGGATGTGAATGCAAGATGTATCCATAGCATTGCTAACGGTTCCAAAAGTCTCGCTTTTGACAGCCTGCCAATTAAAAAAGTTTCAAATCCAATCTCCTCGGCAAGTTTTTTAACCTGCTGGCATAGAGCCTCATCGTCCCCGCATACAAACATCATCGAACCACGCGGACTCGCCATATTTGCAAAGCCCGTAGTGTTAAAGCACTTTACTACTTTGGCTTTCGGGGCAAGCGTTGCAACATGCTCGGCACCGGAACTTTCAAATCCCAGAGCTAATCTGAGACTATTGTTTTCCATAATCAGCGGATTTGTAGCGTCAATAATCAATTTTTCCGAAAGGTCGCCGCATTCCCGCAACACGTTTTCAATCGCGTCATACGGCACGGCCAAGAGAATTGTCTCAGAGCAGCCTGCGGCTTCTGCGACAGTTCTAATATCTTTCCGCCCGGCATATTCCTCACTCGTCGGATCGCGCACGCCGTAAGTAACCTCATGTCCGATCTCGCTAAAACGCTTGCCCAGCGTCGCTCCGACATTGCCTGCACCAATTATCGTTATTTTCATTGGGATTCTCCTTTATTCAATCTATTCAATCACTCGCTCGGATGATAGTATATTCATAGATGGCTGATACTACCCAAAAAGAAAGTATGAAAAAACTTTGTGAAGAGTCGGGTTTAGGATTTTGCCCGGTCGAAACTTCGATCGAGATGCTGAGCGGAAAATGGAAGGGCCGAATCTTATGGAAACTTTATTACTATGGGACGATGCGCTTTGGCGAACTGCGCCGGTCGCTCGAACCCGTTACCGAAAAGATGCTGTCGCAGCAACTGCGCGAACTCGAAACCTGCGGCCTGGTAAAACGTAACATTTATCGCGAAGTGCCGCCAAAGGTTGAATATTCAATGACCTCATTCGGCCAATCTCTGGGTCCGCTTTTGGATCAGTTTGCACAATGGGGGCTTGCAAACAAGGCAAAAATCAAGAAGGTCACGGATCCCGTAATGACTCGCATTTGAATCCTTAGGATTTCGATTAGCGAAGTAACTTTCAGCTATCGCGATGACCCAAACTTCTTATCCCCGAAACAAAATAAAGATACTGCTGCTCGAGAATATCTCGGACGCGGCGGTCGATGAGCTGCGCTCAGGCGGTTATGCCGAAATCAAAAAGATCAACGGCGCGTTGAGTGAAGCTGAATTGATAAAGGCTGTTAAGGGGGTTCACCTAATCGGGATAAGATCCAAAACACAGATCACAAAGAATGTCCTCAATGCGGCGGACAAGTTGCTCGCGGTCGGCTGTTTTTGCATCGGTGTAAATCAGGTCGATCTCAAAGCGGCGACTGAAAAAGGTGTTGCTGTCTTTAACGCACCGCACGCAAACACACGTTCGGTGGCGGAGTTGATCATTGGGCTGTGCGTTATGTTGATACGCAAGATTCCGGATAAGAATGCGGCGGCGCATCGTGGTGAATGGCTCAAAGAGGCGAAAGGCAGTTTTGAGCTTCGCGGCAAGACGCTCGGCATTGTTGGTTACGGGAATATCGGCTCGCAGGTCTCGACGATGGCCGAGGCGATGGGAATGCAGGTCATCTATTACGACACGGCTACCAAGCTGCCGCACGGCAACGCCAGGCAGATACGCGATCTGGGCGAGCTTTTAAAGCAGTCGGACATCGTGACGCTCCACGTCCCGGCGGATGCGACGACGCGGAACATGATAAATGCCGATTCACTCAAATCGGTTAAGAAGGGCGGCATTTTGCTCAATTACAGCCGCGGCGATGTCGTTGATCTCGAAGTTCTGAAAACGGCTATTGATAAAGGCCGTCTCGCAGGTGCGGCGGTAGATGTGTTTCCCGAGGAGCCGGAAAAACACGGCGATGTGTTTTCGTCCGTTCTGCAAAATCTGCCCAACGTCATCCTGACGCCGCACATCGGCGGTTCGACCGAGGAGGCGCAGGCAAATATCGGGCTTGATGTGACCTCAAAGCTGATAAAATATCTTGAGCTCGGCATCTCAGTGGGATCGCACACGGTACCACCCGTTTCGCTGCGGCCACAGGCCGGCACGCATCGCATTTTGCATATTCACCGCAACATTCCGGGCGTACTCGGCCAAATAAACTCGCGGCTCTCAAAACGAGGCATCAATATCGTCGGCCAGTATCTCAAAACGAACGACGCGATCGGCTATGTGATCCTCGATGTTGATTCTAAAATATCAAAAGAGGCATTTGAGATATTGAAAGAGATCAAAGGA
>JBBRQM010000100.1:0-8092 GCA_038226395.1 Pyrinomonadales bacterium
AACTGCGTCCGGCGTTTAAGAAAGACGGCGGCACGGTCACAGCTGGTAACGCTCCCGGCGTCAATGACGGAGCCTCGGCTTTGGTCGTGACCTCGGCGGAAAATGCAGCGAGCCTAGGCATCGAGCCGCTTGGACGCGTTGTAGCTTCGGCAACATCAGGCATTGAGCCAAAATTGATAATGATGGCGCCGGTCAAAGGCGTTCAAAATGTGCTGTTAAAAGCTGGTTGGGACATGAAAGACGTTGATCTTTTCGAGCTTAACGAAGCCTTTTCGGTTCAGGCCCTCGGCGTAATGAAAGAGCTCGGTCTCGATATGGAAAAAGTCAATGTCAACGGCGGCGCCGTTGCTCTCGGCCATGCCATCGGCAACTCAGGGGGACGGGTTCTGACGACGCTGCTTTATGAAATGAAACGCCGAAATGTCCGACGGGGTGTCGCCGCTCTATGCCTCGGAGGCGGCAACTCGGTCGCTCTGGCTGTCGAATGCGATTGATCCGATTTTTGCAACAACAGTGGCCATTTTTCGTAAGTAGCATTGTCGAAGGAGGAATTATATGACAGGCAGAGAACAGGCACGGCTTTTGGGACTTTTCTTTTGGATCTTTACGGGAATACAGATCGGTTTTATTGTTCTTTTTGGGCTTATTTATTTTGTTTTTATGGGGGCAATTCTGACGAGCATTCCGCATAAACCCAATCAGCCGGGACCCGAAATCATTCTTCCGATACTTTTGGTTGTTATGGTCATTATTGGCGCGATGGTGGCCCTGTTTTCAATTCCAAAAGTGGTAGCTGGCTACGGCTTGCGGAAAGAAAAGAACTGGGGGCGCATTTGGGCGATAATCGCCTGCATTATGGCCTGCATGTCGTTTCCGCTTGGCACTGCAATGGGCGTCTGGGGGCTCATATTTCTCTTTGGCGATGAAGGAAAAAGATATTTCGAGAGCCCGGATTATGGCCGCTTGCCGTCGATGGCGGGTCAGAGTATTACCCCTCCACCTCCGAATAGCTGGAAATAGATTTTTGCTTAAATAAACGGAGCGGTTTGGATGTATATCCGGGCCGCTCGTTTGTTTTGTCTGCCGCTATTCGATAAATTCTTATTTTGCTTACAACTTTAATTTTTGGAAAATTTATCAAATGAGTGAATTAATCGGAGTCATAGGAGCGGGGACGATGGGCAACGGTATCGCCCAAACGGCCGCAAATACTGGTTTTGACGTAGTAATGTGCGACGTATCGGACGAGTATGTCGATCGTGGTTTGTCGAACATCGCTAAAAGCCTGGATCGATTCGTCAAAAAGGAGACGATGACGGAGTCTCAAAAGACAGAAGTTCTCGGTCGAGTAAAGGCAACTACGGATTTGGACGATCTAAAAACCTGCACGCTCATAGTGGAGGCAGCCTCGGAAAACTTCGAGATAAAAAAACATATCTTCGAACAACTCGATCAAATTACAGGCCCGGACACAATTCTTTCGTCAAATACATCCTCCATTTCAATTACGAAAATCGCTGCGACCACCAAACGACCGGACAAGGTTATCGGAATGCACTTTTTCAATCCGGTTCCATTGATGAAACTGGTTGAGGTAATCCGTGGAATTGCTACATCCGATGAGACATATGCAAAAGTTAAAGTAATTTCTGAGCAGCTTGGCAAAGTCCCGGTTGAATGCAACGATTCTCCCGGATTTGTTTCAAATCGTGTCTTGATGCCGATGATTAACGAGGCAATCTTTGCACTGCACGAGGGGGTGGCAACAAAGGAATCCATAGACGAGATCATGAAACTCGGTATGAATCACCCGATGGGGCCTCTTGCGCTCGCCGATTTTATTGGTCTGGACGTTTGCCTTGCGATACTTAATGTATTGCACGAAGGACTCGGCGACCCGAAATACCGCCCCAGCCCGCTGCTCAAAAAATACGTCGACGCCGGCTGGCTCGGACGCAAGAGCGGCAAAGGATTTTACGTTTATCAATAAAATTTTCACCACTGAGACACAGAGAACAGAATGATATATTGTTTATCTCTGTGTCCTCTGTGGTGAATTCTTATTCATGGGCTAATTCTTTTTAATGCATAGAAACCTTCGATCATTTATTGATTCGCTCCGAAATGAGAACGAGATCGTCGAGATCACGACTGAGGTTGATGCCTTTCTGGAGATAGCCGAGATCCACCGTCGGGTGATCGAGGCCCAGGGGAAGGCTCTGCTTTTCAGAAATGTAAAAGGATCGACATTTCCGGTTGTTACAAATCTTTTCGGAACAAATAAACGAATCGACCTCGCTTTTGGAAAAATCCCGCAGGATTTTGTTAGACGAGCGGTGGAGGCCGCCGAAAACCTCTTACCGCCTAAGCTTGGCCAGCTCTGGAAATATCGCGATCTGGCGTTTTCAGCATTAAAGTTTGGGACAAAGAAGGCCGGAAACGCACCTGTTCTGCAAATCTCACAAAATCCGGTCAACCTCGAAAAGCTACCCTTTTTGCAGCTTTGGCATGAGGACGGTGGGTATTTTAATACGCTGCCGCTTATCTATACCGAAAGTCCGGTTAGCGGCAAGCACAATCTTGGCATTTACCGGATGCAGCGATATGACAAAACATCAACGGGGATGCACTGGCAGATCGGCAAAGGCGGAGGTTTTCATTATTTTGAGGCCGAGCAGCGAAACGAGGCTTTGCCCGTGACGATTTTTCTCGGCGGAGCTCCCGCGATGATACTTGCGGCGGTCGCCCCGCTGCCTGAGGACGTGCCGGAGTTGATGCTCGCGTCTTTGCTTGCAGGAAACAAGATCGAAACTGCCGTAAATCCTCTTGGCGCAGACCGTCATCGCCTGATCGCCGAGGCCGAATTTGCGATCTGCGGCCATGTTCCTCCGCACGAACGACGGCCCGAGGGACCTTTTGGCGATCATTACGGCTATTATTCGCTCAAGCACGACTATCCCGTGTTCCACGCAGACGCGGTTTTCCATCGCAAAGACGCCATTTATCCTGCGACGGTGGTCGGCAAGCCACGTCAGGAAGATTTTTTTATCGGCGATTATTTACAGGAGCTACTCTCGCCGTTGTTTCCGCTCGTTATGCCTGCGGTTCGCAATCTTTGGAGCTATGGCGAGACGGGTTTTCATTCGCTGGCTGCGGCGGTTGTCCGTGAGAGGTATTCGCGTGAGGCATTATCGGCGGGTTTCCGCATCCTCGGCGAGGGGCAGCTTGCTTTGACCAAATTCCTACTCCTAACCGATTCTCCGCATGATTTACGCGATTTTAAATCGCTGTTTGAGCATATCCTCGCCCGCGTCGAATGGCAGCTTGATCTCTTTATCTTTAGCCAGACTGCATTCGACACGCTCGATTACGCCAGCGGCAAGATAAATCACGGCAGCAAAGCCATTCTGATGGGGTTGGGAGACGCAAAAAGGGAACTGACGCGTGAATTTCGCGGCGATCTGCCGACCGGCATTAAACGTACGGTGCCTTTCTGCGGCGGCTGTCTAGTTGTCGAAGGCGACGCATACGAAAACGATAATGATCTCGGCGATAGGATTGCCAAATCGGGCAAATTCGACGATTGGCAGCTCGTCGTTATTCACGACAACGCCGATTATGCCAAATCGACCGAGAAGTTCCTGTGGGCGACTTGGACGCGATTCAACCCGGCGACCGATATCTCGGCAAAACTCATCGAAACGCGAAATAATCACATCGGCTACACCGCCCCGATCGTCATCGATGCCCGTATGAAACCGTGGTATCCGAAAGAGGTCGAGGCGCGCGAAGACATCGTTAAACTCGTCGATTCACGCTGGGGCGAATATTTTCCCGGAAATTAACCACAGAGATCACAGAGAACACTGAGTTATGAAAAGGTGGGTATCGAGAATTGTAATTGGCGTTTCGATTCTCGCGATCGTTTTTTTTGCCTGTCTTGCATACGCTTACTTTATCGAACCTAACCGCCTTGTCGTTAATCGCATCGACTTAAAGATCAAAAACTGGAATCCGGCATTCGACGGTTTTAAGATCGTTATGCTTTCGGACATCCACGGCGGGTCGCATTATGTTACCGAAGAAAAGTTGCGGCAGGTCGTGGCGAAAGCCAATGAGCAGAACGCTGATCTGATAGTTTTGCTCGGCGATTATGTTTCACAAAGGCGTTCAAGCGTGCAAAAGTTGCCGATTGATAAGATGGCTGATGGCCTTGCCGGTCTTCGTGCAAAATATGGTGTGTTTGCTGTACTCGGAAATCATGACGGTGCGTATGGGGATGAGCTGGTGGCGGCTGAATTGATACGTATCGGATACAAGGTCCTGCAAAACGAGGTTGCCGTTATCGAAAAGAATGGGCATAAACTTCGGATACTCGGCCTAAAGGATCATGAAAAAATAAAAACATGGCAGGGATTTTCCGACGACGCCAAACAGGCGCTTGCCGGCAACGGGCAGGCGGGTGATATTGTCGTGCTCGAACACAGCCCTGACATTCTGCCTGTAATCACCGGCGATCTTTCGATCTCGCCCGATCTGCGGCTCATCCTCGCCGCCCATACTCACGGAGGCCAGGTATGGCTGCCGATCCTCGGCACGCCGATCGTGCCGTCAAGCTACGGGCAAAAATATTCATTTGGGCATATTCGTGAGAATAATGTGGATATGTTTGTTACGACAGGCATCGGAACGAGCATTTTGCCGATCCGTTTTATGATGCCGCCCGAGATCGCTGTGGTGACGATCCACACAGAATAAGATCTTATCGCAGCATTTCCTTCATGTGGTTTGTGTCCCCGTCATTTGGTGCCGGCTTGAGGCCGAGGATTCTGCACATGATGTTATAGACATCGACATTCTCGAACGGCTCAATGATCTTGTGCTTCCTGAAGGCTCTGCCTCGAGCAATAAATGTCGCCATCATCGACTGGTACCGGTTGTCATAACCGTGGGCGCCGTGCGGCCGGCCAAAATCGTTACGCTTCTTCATCTCCTCAAACCGCTCGCGGCTGGTCATATACCAACCCTCGTCGGCCGAACAAATCACCGGGGCTACGCGGCGACCTTGGTTATAATGCAAGCGCGGTGGAACATCCCGCTTTAGCCAGCAAGTGGCATGTTGTATCTGAGAGAGCCTGCTCATGATCTTGTGTGTTGGGTCCTCATTGTGAGTTGGATCCTCTTTAGGAAAGATCTGCCAGATCTCACCCGTCGTCAAAACCCGCTCCGCAAGCGACGAATCCAGATAGTCATCCATAACCACGGCGTTCTGCCCGTCAACGCGTGCCATACCGTGATCTGATACGATAATAATATTCACGGCGTTTCCGATCTTTCGCGCATCCAGCCCTCCAATGAGCCTCGCGACGGCTTTATCGACACGCGCAACCGCATCTTTTACTTCATCCGAGTCAGGCGAGTGAGCGTGCCCGGCATCATCCGGGTCGCTGAAGTACATTGTGATCATCTGCGGACGTTTGTCGACGGGCAGGTCAAACCAGCCGAGCACCGTATCGACGCGCTCGTCGTTCTTGATCTTGCCGTCATACACTTTCCAGATTGATGGCCGGACGCCCGCAATCTCGGCCTCAGTGCCGGGAAAAAAATATGCGCCGGCATGTACACCTTGCTTTTCGGCCGTCACCCAGATCGGCTCGCCCCACCACCAACGCGGATTTTGCACCTCCGAGCGATTGCCGAGCGTAAATGTCGTGCCAAAATCCCAGATATTATTTTCGACTATGCCGTTGTGCTCTGGGTAAAGTCCGGTCGCGATGGCGTAATGATTCGGGAACGTTTTGGTCGGGAACGACGGGATCATCCACTTTGCCCGGACTCCCTCGCTCGCGAGCCGGTTGAGAGTAGGCGGTTTGTATTTGTCGAGATAATCGTAACGAAACCCATCCAGTGAGATCAGAATGACGGTGGGTTTGAGGTGCTTGACTGTTTTTTGCGCGTTGGAGTTAAATACATTGAGCGACAAAACCAGTGAGAGAAAGACAATGATTTTAGAAAAGGCGATTTTTTTCATAAAATGGTGCTTCGAAAAATGGAATCAAACAGGATTGTGCATTATTATAAACATCATTCAGGCTTCAAAACCAACAACGACGATGTATCGTGTACTCAATTTAAAATTTACATCACTTACAGCCGTAATTCTCACGGCATTTGTTCTGATCTTCAACTCGTCATGCGGCGGAGCATCTGATACCTCACGGAGCAGCCAGCCGTCAACATACAGCCCAGCGTCCGCGACTCCGGAGCTTGAGCTTTCGGGCGAATACGTCGTCACGGGCACCGATGAAAATAAAGCCAGACCCTACAACGGCCTACTAACCGTTTCAAATCAGGGCGAGGCTTACAAGTTTAACTGGCGGACAAGTCGCTCACGACACAACGGCGTAGGCGTTCAGATAGGTGATGACGTCGCCGTCACTTACGCCGACATCGATAAGGGAAAAGGCTGCGGTGTCGCGCTTTACAAAATCGACTCTGACGGCAATCTCGACGGCAAAATCGCCAAATGGGGCGAAACCGTCTTTGGCTCGGAAAAAGCCGTAAAGTTCGAGGGGCATAATTTTGACGGTAAATACAAGGTTACAGGCACAGCAACCGACGGCAAAGCCTACGAAGGCATCATCGACGTCTCAAAAAACGGCAGCGGTTATCAATTCAAATGGCAAACCGGCAATAATCTCTTTGGATGCGGCATTTTGCAGGGTAATCGTGCGGCGATCGGCTTTGGCGGGCGGCAATGCTCGTTTGCTCTTTACAAGGTTATGTCCGGCCGATCGCTCGATGGTCATTGGGGAAGCCAGCGCGACATCGTTTTTGGAACAGAAACGGCAAAACGGCAGTGACGATTTGTCAGAACCGGGAGCGATAGCGACTGGGTTCTTATTCTGCCAACAAACTCAATTTAACAACTAACATTTCATCATCATTTAATCTGAAATAAAGCCTTAGTTCAAGTCCATTCGCATAATTTAAGGGCAGGTCTTCGTTCGGGTGCATCTGCTGAACATATGCGTTGTATTGACCGCCCGTCGCTGTCAAGATTCCCAGATCACGACTGTCATCTCCCGCAAATTCCGCCGCTGTGTGACGCGTAAAAAGCTGGCCGCCGAAATCGCGTTCTGATTTAATTTCGGCGGTCGGCAACTCAATCTCGTGCTCGACCCATGTTTCGTGTTCCGCGGGCATTGTTACCTCGATGACCTCGGCCCCGGTTGTGCATTCTAATACTCTGTGCCTTATTTCCGGTGGCTGGAGCACGCAATCGTCCGTTTCAAGCCAAAATGGCTCACCCTGATCCTCGTAAACGACCCTGATCCGTCCGCGTTTGCAATAGATCATCTGAAAATCGACTTTGTGATAATGGACGTAGTCGGGAACCTCGCCACCGGATGTCAGCCGAATATGCGAAGCGATGACCTTACCGCCGAGCCTGTCTGGTATCAGATCGCGATACTCCATCCCAGCCCGGCCAACGATCCACTCGCTCTCGCTCGTGGGTCCCAAGTCCAAAGTCCCAGGTCCAAGGTCTGCGACATATTGTGACGTTGGACTTTGGACATTGGACTTTGGACCGGCGATAAGCCGCTGGCTTTCGCCGTCCTTCGACAGCAAAGCCTCGCGCGGTGCATCCGCCGGAGTGATCATCTCCAAACGATAACCGAGCTGCTTTGTATAGTGGACGATGGCCTCGTCGACGTCGTCGCAGGGAATGATTTTAGACATTCTTTTCAATTGCCTACGGCTTTAGCCGGAGATTAACCAAAACATAAATAATGGGGCTTTAGCCCAACATTCGGCTAAAGCCGGGGTCAAGATGCTACCGATACCCCTAGCTAAAGCTAGGGGCAATTTATTCAAATCCTGCGACCACGATCTCGGACTTGATCGAATTGGCGATGTAGCAGATCTCGTGGGCTTCGTGATGCATCGCGGCAAGTTCCTCGGTGGTGGGTTCCTCGCCGGACCAGACGATCTGCGGGTCAAGCGTGATCGTCGAGATCCATTGCTTGCCTTTGTCACTTGTGGTCATCTCACCCACAGCATTGTCCTCGTACGACTCGACGTTAAAGCC
>JBBRQM010000101.1:0-7977 GCA_038226395.1 Pyrinomonadales bacterium
ATAAACTCGCGGCTCTCAAAACGAGGCATCAATATCGTCGGCCAGTATCTCAAAACGAACGACGCGATCGGCTATGTGATCCTCGATGTTGATTCTAAAATATCAAAAGAGGCATTTGAGATATTGAAAGAGATCAAAGGAACGATCAAAACGCGGATGGTTTACTGATTTCGGACATCTTAACCGCGATCCTTAATATCAAACTCTTTACTTCTCGCTTAAGAGGTCTTAGATTTATTCAAGAGGTATTTTCCTATGCAATACTCTGTTTCTGGTTCTGGCGGCTTTCGTTTTTTTCTTTCGCTTCTGCTTATGGCGTTACTGCTGGTAATGCCTGAGGCTTCGCTGGCGGGTACATCAGAAAGCGGCGGCGAAAATGGTCTTTCACAGGATCAACGTATCATACAGGTTTTGTCGCGGCTGACCTTTGGCGCCCGGCCCGGTGATTTTGAGCGTGTAAAAAAGATGGGCGTGGACGCTTTTATTGAGGAGCAGCTAAAGCCCGATAACATCGACGACTCGGCCCTTTTCAAGCGGCTTGACAAACTGCCGACCCTCAATCTTGCGACCACCGCCCTGGCCGAGCAATACAATCCGCCAAAGCCGACGCCGACGCCAAACCCGGCGGCTTCACCAGCAACTGCGGTCGCGGCAAATGCAAAAATGGAGGCAAATGCCGACGCCGCAAAACCAACCGCAATGATGGAGACAACGGCCGTCGCTGACACAAAGCCCTCGCCATCGCCGACACCCAAACCTGCACCGACACCCGTGCCAAAAAATCCAAACATGGTCGTCACCGAGCTTCAGCGGGCAAAATTGCTCCGCGCCGTTTACAGCCAGCGCCAGCTTAGCGAGGTAATGGCTGATTTTTGGGAAAATCATTTCAGCATTTATGGCAATAAGGACGCCGACCGCTGGATGCTCACCAGCTTTGACCGTGATTCGATTAGGCCGTTTGAAATGGGCCGCTTTCGCGACCTTTTGGGTGCGACCGCGCACTCGGCGGCGATGCTGTTTTATCTCGATAACTGGCAATCGAGCATGCTCCGCGAATACCCGGCGACAAAAGACAAACCGGCGCGCAAAACCGGCGGCATCAATG
Source organism: Pyrinomonadales bacterium (assembly GCA_038226395.1). Classification (GTDB taxonomy): domain Bacteria; phylum Acidobacteriota; class Blastocatellia; order Pyrinomonadales; family Pyrinomonadaceae; genus OLB17. Next base: position 1,106 of record JBBRQM010000101.1, read on the forward strand.
AAAATTACGCCCGCGAACTGATGGAGTTGCACACACTTGGCGTCGACGGCGGCTACACGCAAAAGGACGTTCAGGAAGTCGCCCGATGCTTTACCGGCTGGACGATCCGAAAACCAAACGAGGAAGGCATCTTCTTTTACAATCCGGCGATGCACGACAACGGCGAAAAGACCGTTTTGGGCGTAAGGATTCCCGCAGGCGACGGCATCGGCGACGGCGAACGCGTCCTCGATATTCTCGCAAAAAGCCCGGCGACCGCCCATTTTATCGCAACTAAAATGGCCCGCAGATTTTTGGGTGATAATCCACCCGCTGCCACGGTAGATCGTGCCGCGAAAGTGTTCATATCGACCGACGGATCAATCTCCGCCGTGCTCAAGAGCATCATCACATCACCCGAATTTTTCAGCTCCGCGGCCTATCAGACTAAGGTCAAATCGCCTTTTGAATACGTCGCCTCGGCACTGCGGGTCACCAGCGCCGAAACGGACGCCGCCCAACCGATCCTGGGCTGGATCACGAGGATGGGCCAGACCATTTACGGACGGATCACGCCGGACGGTTATCCCGATTACACCCGCGAATGGCTCTCAAACAACGACCTGCTCGCCCGCTTTAATTTTGCCTCGGCCTTTGCGATGAACAATATAAAAGGCACGTCGTTCGACGCCGGAAAACTGCTCTCAAACGAGAACGATCCTGAACGGGCAACAAACGAAACGATCCGAATACTGCTAATGGACCAGGTCTCTGACAAAACGCGCCAATCGCTCGAAAAGCTGGCGGTCGATACGTCCAAAGCCGCTCCTCCGGTTTTACCGGCTTTGCCTGGGGCCTCGGTGCTGACCGCCTCGTTAAAGCCGGACGACAAGACAAAGGCTCTGAGCACCGAACTTGTCGCTCTCGCATTGGGAACGCCGGAGTTTCAACGCAAGTGATTTTCGGTTAGGATACAGGCGTGTGATATTGGTTTCGTCAGTTGCCACTAGCTTTAGCTAGTGGACTGATAATGCAATAAACACAGGCTTTAGCCGAATTCAAAAAACAATAATGAAGCTAGTGGCAATTTAAATTTGTAAAACGGCGTAACCAATGAACTTTTTAAAAACCATCATCCTCACGTACATAGCGGTTCTCTTTCTATTTACTTCTACGTCTGCGCAGTGGATCAAACAAAATGTCGATACGACAGCGAGCCTGCGCGGGCTGGCGGTCGTTAATGAAAAGATCGTCTGGGCAAGCGGCACCGGCGGGACGGTGATCCGCACGATCGACGGCGGCAAAACGTGGAAAGTAATGACCGTGCCCGGTGCTGAAAAACTCGATTTCCGCGACATCGAGGCTTTTGACGCTAACACCGCATACATCCTGAGCATCGGCAACGGCGAATCATCCCGCATCTACAAAACCACCGACGGCGGCAAGACGTGGAATCTACAATTCAAGAACACAAACGAAAAGGCGTTTTTTGATGCGATCGCGTGCTTGGATAGAAAAAGCTGCATAGCCATGAGCGACCCAGTAGAGGGGCATTTTCGTCTTTTGTCGACAGCGAGCGGCGGCTCCAAATGGGAACTGGAACTTAATTCAATGCCTGACGCAAAAAAAGGCGAGGCTGCGTTCGCGGCAAGCGGTACCTGTCTGGTAATCCAAGTGAGTGAACACATTAGGATCAGGCTTTTCCTTGTTTCAGGTGGAACTGATGCAAGGGTGTTTCGCGCGGTTTCCACTATCGACTCTGGGTTTTTATGGCAAGTCTTTGATACCCCCATGACTAAAGGAACGGCCGGTAGCGGTATTTTCTCGATAGCGATGTACGATTATAAAAACGGCGTGATCGTGGGTGGAAATTACGAAAAACCCGATGAGGCAAAGAACAATCTCGCTTTTACAATGGACGGCGGTGAGACTTGGAAGCTAGGCACAGGCCTCACCGGATATCGTTCTGCGGTCACATATATAGACAGGAAAACCATAATCGCAGTCGGCACAAACGGCACGGATATTACGCGCGACGGCGGGAAGACCTGGAAAAAATTAGGCGATGAAAACCTCAATGCCGTCCAGTCAAAAGGCAAACGCGCCGTCTGGGCCGTCGGGCCAAAGGGCATGGTCGCAAAGTTGAAAGTGTAAGAAGTAAGTATAATTGCCACAAAAGTCATAGAAAACACAAATAAAGAATTTTTTTTGTTTTGTGACTTTTGTGCAATTTGTGGCTAACCTGTCTTATGCAGAGTTTTACAAGTGTTCCATTTAAGACCAATACCGAGAGCGGCATTACGTCAGTGAACGGCGTGGCCAAATTCTCATCCGCCGGTGTTGTGCTCGAGTTTGAGGCAAAGCTCTTTGGCTTGATTTCAAAGGGCGTGAAAGAGGCTCGCCTCTCAATTAACGAAATTCACGATATAAAATTCAAAAAAGGCGTCTTTAAGCGAGGAGCAAAGATCGAGATCCGCACAAAATCGATCCTCAAGCTCAAGGAATTGCCAAATAGCGACGGTAAAAGTCACTCTAAAGATCGAGGCTGACGATTTTGAACGCAGTCGCGACGCAGTTGAAAGATTGCAAAAAGATATGACCGAACAGGCCACCGCGCTACCGCCTACTCATACGCCCGTGAGCGTCCTATTCGACGAGAGCGAGGATGAGACGCAGGAATTGAAGTAAACACATTGCATAAGCCCGCGCGTCAGCAAGGGCGATATCGACACGTTGGATGAATCGCCCTTACTTACGTGCGGGCTTGCGCAAAAATCTGCCTTTACTGCATCGACAAACGCGGATCGGGTTTTGTCTTGATCTCGTATTCCTTTGGCGGTTCGGCGCCGAGCAGATACCGCACAAAATAATCCCAACGCCGGCGCATCATGTAAAAACTCGCGCCACCATAGCCGTGGCGGGCGTTCGGGATCATCAGCAGGTCAAAATCCTTATTCGCTTTGATCAGCGCGTCCACGACGAGCAAAGTGTTGTTTGGCGGGACGTTGTCATCCATAGTGCCGTGGGCGAGCAATAGATGGCCCTTCAGATTTTTGGCGTAGGTCTGGTTGGCCTGCTTTTCGTAATTGTCGCTGACGAGCAGGCCGTCGTAGCGTTCGCCCCAGTCATCCTCGTAGTTGCGGTTGTCGTGATTGCCCGATTCGGCAATACCCACCTTAAAGAAATCGGGATAGCGAAACATCGCCGCCGCGGTCGCAAAACCGCCGCCCGAGTGTCCCCAGATGCCGACGCGAGTCGTATCAATATATGGGTATTTTGCCGCCAGTTGCTTGATCCCGGCGACCTGATCGGGAAGCGTGTTGTCGGCCATATTGCCATAGCACGAATCGTGAAACTTCTTTGAACGCAGCGTATTACACATGCCCTCGATCTGGACGACGACAAAACCCAGTTCGGCAAGCGCCTGATTATCGCCCCGCGCAGCCAAAAACGACCATCCGCCGCCGCTGGTGATGCTGCCACCCTGCGGGCCGGGATAGATGTAGTCGATGATCGGATACTTCTTGCCGGGAACGAGCTTTGTCGGAGCATACATCAGGCCGTAGAGATCGGTCACGCCGTCACGAGCCTTGACGACGACGGGCGTCGGCGGCTTCCATCCGGTCGCGGCGAGGCGAGTGACATCAGCTTTTTCGAGATTCGCGATCAGCTTGCCTTTTATATCGCGGAGTACCGAGACGGGCGGTGCATTAAGAGTCGAATAATTGTCGATAAAATATGTCCGGCCGGGCGACCATGCGACATCGTGATTGGCGGTTTCGGGGGTCAGCAGAGTCAGGTTTTTGCCGTCAAAACCGACGCTGTAATAGTGTGCAAAATACGGGCTGCCCTTTTCGCGGCCACCCGCCGCCAAATAAATAACGCGATTTTGTTCATCGACATGCTCGACGCGCCAGACGGCAAATTCACCGCTCGTGATGCGGTTTTTGAGCTTTCCGGTTGTCAGGTCGTAAAGATAAAGATGTCCCCAGCCATCGCTCTCGCTAAACCATATAAATTCTTTTGTCGCTGGCAAATAACGCCAATTTACCGTGCCTGCTCCCGATTCAAACTGCGTCGCTGCTGTCTCCTCGAAAACGTCTCGAACCGCACCGGTCGCGGCGTCGGCCACGCGTAAATTTTCCTTTTTGTGGTCCCGCGAGGTCGAGACAAATGCCAAACGACTGCCGTCCGGACTCCAGTAAACGTCGTCCCAGCCGCCGGCACACGAAACATCGTCACACTGCGTCGAGCGGTGCGGGTCGGGCGGCAACTGTAGGCTGATTACTTTCGGCGTATCGACCTCGATGATGACACGCCTGATCGTTGCAACGTTCGGGTCGCCGGGGAGTGCCGATTTCCAAGCGCTCAAGTGCGGCGCGCCGGGATTTGTCGAGACGAGATATGTGTCGCTTACCGTTCGTTCGTCTTGCTGAAATGTCGCTATTTTGCGCGAATCAGGCGACCAAACGAGAATTGCCCGGTCGCTCTTTTGCCAGCCGGCGTTGTCCGTCGCGTAACCATAATTCTTAACGCCATCGGTCGTTAGCTGAGTTTCTTTTCCGGTTGCCGTGTCGCGAACCCACAGGTTAAAATCCTTGATATACGCGGCTCGTTGGCCATCCGGAGATGTAATTTCGTTGCCAGCGGCCCTCGATCGCCGGCCTCCGCCAGCCGGAGCCGCCGCCGGCGGAAGTCCGAGATCCGCAAGTTTAGACGCCGCTTTTCGCGATCCGTCCACCGGGTTGACGAGCACATATTCCTTACCAATAGGCGTCAGAACCATATACCAGAATCTGCCATCCGGCAAAAATACTGGCCGGACGCCGTTGCGGTCAATGAGCGGCGCGGTCGCAAAACCGAGCATCTTCTCGGCCCGCGCATAATCGGCGGCGGTAACCGCCCGTTGCTGGGTAAAGACCGCGACTGGCAATGCGGCATAGACAATGAAAATCAACAGTATTTTATTCATATGGTTTGATGTATTTTACTCATTTCGCGACAAAATGACCAAATAGGAGCCTGGCATCTTACGCCTCGGCCGAATGTTTTGATATTATCAAAAAGTCTTGAGACAAATCGAAAAATTATGAGAATTATCGTGAATAAATACGCTCATCGGGCAATTAAGTTTTTCACCGTGCTCGTTCTTTTTGCAGCGGCCGCAACAGCTCAAAATCTTATCAAGCTGGATGTCGATGCAACCGAGGCGGGCAGAAACGTGATCCACATAAAAGAGAAAGTGTCTGTATCGCCCGGCCCGGCGACGCTTTTTTATCCAAAATGGATCCCCGGCGAGCATTCGCCGACCGGCCCGCTAAACGACATGGTCAATCTTGTGATAACCGCAAAGGGTAAAACCATCGAGTGGAATCGCGATGATGTCGAAATGTTTGCCTTTCATTTAACTGTCCCGGCGGGAGTTCATGAATTAGACGTTGCTTTCGACGATAACTCTCAGCCGGGGACGGTGGCAAGTTCGCAATTGTCGCGGATCAAATGGAACCGTATGCTGCTTTATCCGCGCGGCGTTCCGAGCGACTCGATAACCGTTACTGCGTCGATGAAAATCCCCGCCGACTGGAAATACGCCACCGCCCTGCCCGTCGCCTCGGAAACGGCCGGCACAATATCATTCAAACCCGTTACTTTGACATCGTTTGTCGATTCTCCGGCCATGATCGGCAGACATTTCAAGAAAGTGACTCTGACCGAGGGGCCTGTTTTGCACGAAATGGACATTGTCGCTGATACCGATGCGGCGTTGGAATTCAAACCCGAAACACTCGCCGGGTGGAAAAACCTTATCAAAGAGGCAAATCTGTTATATGGTGCTCATCATTATAAGGACTACCGCTTTTTATTGACTTTGAGCGATGTCGGCGGCAGCGAGGGGCTCGAACATCATGAATCGAGCGAGGACGGAGTTAGTCTCAATGCATTGAGCGACGAAGAGGGTTTGTCGGATCTCGGCGATCTGCTGAGCCACGAATACAACCACTCGTGGAACGGAAAATACCGCCGCCCCGCGAGTTTGACCACGCCCGACTTTGACAAGCCGATGCATGGCGATCTGTTGTGGGTTTACGAGGGTTTGACGCAATATCTCGGCTACGTGTTGCCGGCCCGCAGCCATTTATGGACACCCGAGATCTTTCGGGAAACAGTTGCAGACACGGCTGCCAGCATGCAGAATCAGTCAGGTCGAAATTGGCGACCGCTCGTGGATACTGCCCGCGCCGTCCAGTTTACCTATCCGAGCCCCACGGCGTGGCTTAATGCACGTCGCAGGGTAGATTATTATTTCGAGGGCATGCTGATCTGGCTCGATGCCGATGTTCTGATACGGCAAAAGAGCGGCGGCAAACGGTCTCTTGACGATTTTTTGCGTGTATTTCACGGCGGCGTTAACACCGGCCCGATAGTGCGAACCTATAACTACACCGATATTGTGGCATCGCTTAATAAAGTGTTGCCGTATGATTGGAACGGATTTTTAAGACAGCGTATCTATACTGTTCAGCGTGAGGCTCCGCTCGGCGGCATTGTCAACGGCGGTTGGAGCCTTGTCTATACCGAGGCGCCAAACGTCAGGATCACCGGTGTCGAACGATTGAAAAATTACAGGAACTTGTTGTATTCAATAGGCCTGTCGATTGCTAATGACGGATGGATAAATGACGTTAACCCTGACAAGGCCGCTGCCAAGGCCGGTCTGTCACCCGGCATGTTGGTCGTCCGCGACGATGGGAAACCTTTTTCGTTGGAGGATTTTACAAAGATGATAGCCGATTCGAAAAATACTACCGCGCCTTTAACGATCTCCACGTCGAATGGCGGTGTCGCGCAAAAATTCACGATAGACTATCACGGAGGCCTTCGCTACCCGCATC
>JBBRQM010000102.1:0-7362 GCA_038226395.1 Pyrinomonadales bacterium
AATTCTTTACCCGCAATAAATACGACCTGATCGCCGCGTTTAACCCTGCTTTTAACTGTACCTGTCTTTACCGTTTTCATCATCTTTCTTTTGCATAAGCCCGCGCATAAGCAAGGGCGTAACAACCAACGTTCGTGTATCGCCCTTGCTTACGCGCGGGCTTCTGCATAAATCGTCTTAAATAACCTCTGGCGCCAACGAAACGATCTTCATAAAATTCTTTTCGCGAAGCTCACGTGCGACTGGTCCGAATACACGTGTCCCGACCGGTGTGCCGTCGTCCTTGATCAGCACGGCCGCGTTCTCGTCAAAACGAATGTAGGTTCCGTCCTTGCGGCGAACTTCCTTTCGAGTCCTGACGATAACGGCGTTATAAACCTTTCCCTTTTTTGCGGTGCCATCGGGCGAAGCCTCTTTGACTGTCACCTTGATGGTGTCGCCGAGACGGGCGATTTTTGCCGTCGAACCGCCGACAGGCATGATCATCTCGACCCGCTTTGCTCCCGAATTGTCAGCGACCGCTAACGAGGTCTGCATCTGAATCATAACTTTCTCACTCCGTTCGAGTCGTGAGTCATGAGTGGAGAGTCCAGAGTCGGAGATTCCCGCTCTCGACTCACGACTCTCGACTCACGACTATAATTCTGCTTTCTGAATGATCTCAACAACGCGCCATCGCTTTCTTGCCGACAAGGGCCGCGTTTCTACGATCTTTACCTTATCGCCGATCTTTGCACCGAGATCGTCGTGGGCCATAAATTTCTTACGCTTTTTAACGTATTTGCGATAAACAGGATGCTTGACGAGCCGGTCAACACGCACGGTGACCGTTTTCATCATCTTGTCGGACGCAACAATGCCGATCTTTTCAGCCCGTTTACTCGTCTTTTTAGCTTCAGTCGAAGCCGGAGCCGTCCCATCATTTTTCGCGGCTTTTTCTTTCTTCGGAGCTGCCTTTTTCGCAGCCTTCGGCTTGTCTTCCGCAACCGGGCTAGCCTCAGCCACTGGTGTTTCTGCCGATGCATCTACTGGTGCAACTTCTTCGACCGCGGCTTCCGTCGGCTCGGTCACTATTTCTTCGACTTCTTCTGTCTTCTTTTTTGGCATCTTAATATCTCAACCTATGCATCTGCATCAGCCGTTTTCGGCGCGGCGTCCTTTTTGTTAAGCAGGGTGTAAACCCGTGCCAACGTCTTTTTCTCACGGCGAATGTGATTCACTACCTCTCCGACGCCGAGTGTTTTGCGGAACTTAAGCCGAAAAAGCGATTCCTTTAGCGCATCGGCCTGATCCGTTAATTCCTCGTGGGTCATTTCCCCGAGTTGATCGAGTTGTTCTTTTCGTTTCATGTTTTAAACTATGCCCCCGTCGAGATCCGCGCGAGTAACAAATTTTGTCTTGAGCGGCAATTTCTGAGCTGCCAGCATAAAAGCCTCGCGTGCCAAATCTTCGCTCACGCCCTGTATCTCATACATAACGCGGCCGGGTTTAACTACGGCGACCCAGTGATCGGGTGCACCCTACCCTTGCCCATGCGGGTTTCGGCCGGTTTTTTCGTGATCGGCTTGTCCGGGAATATGCGTATCCAGATTTTGCCGCCGCGTTTGACGTGTCGTGTCATGGCGATACGGGCCGCCTCGATCTGGCGGTCGGTAATCCATCCCGCCTCTAATGTCTTAAGCCCAAAGTCACCAAAATCCAGATTTTGGCCGCGTGTCGCTTTTCCGCGCATGCGTCCTTTCATTACCTTTCGGTGCTTGACCTTTTTCGGCATTAACATAACTAAATCTCCAGTGGTCGGTTGTCAGTGGTCAGTTGTCAGTAGTCAAAGATTCTGACAACTGACCACCGACAAATGACAACTATCTTCTATCATCCCGACGCGGGCCGCGATCATTGCGCCTTGCTCCGCGTTCGACCTTTACTTCGTTCATCGGATCGGTTGTCGTTCCACGTGCCATTGAGGCATTAGGATCGAGTATATCGCCGCGATATATCCAAACTTTTACGCCGATGATCCCAAATGTTGTTAACGCCTCAGCAAACCCAAAATCGATGTCGGCTCTGAGCGTATGCAGCGGCAGACGGCCCTGCAAATTCCATTCGGTTCTGGCGATCTCGGCCCCGTTGAGGCGTCCGGCGATCATTACCTTAATGCCCTGTGCTCCAAAACGCTGCGATTCCTCGATCGTTTTTTTCATCGCCCGGCGAAACATAATACGTTTCTCGAGCTGTTGTGCGATCTTTTCGGCCTGAAGCTGCGCGTTCAGCTCGGGATGGCGAATTTCCTGGATCGAAACAATTACTTCGCGGCCTGTCTTTCGCGCCAGATCCTCACGGAGCTTTTCGATATCCGAGCCCTTGCGACCAATAATAATGCCTGGACGTGAAGTATAAATGATGATCTTGAGACGTGATGCGGCACGCTCAATATCGATATGCGAAACGCCGCCACCGCTAAATTTCCGCTTGAGATCGCGTTTTAATTGGAGATCCTCAGCCAGAAAAGCCGCGAACTCATTTTTCGCAAACCAGTGCGAGTGCCAATCTTTGTTGTAGCCGACCCGAAAGCCGTATGGATGAACTTTTTGTCCCATATTAAAACCTATTTACTGTCGCTCAAGTTCCTCATTTGTCTTTTCCATGACCTCATCAACTGGCTTCGTCGCATGCTCTTCAGCAGTTGTGTGTGTAGATGTTTCATGCGCCGCCGAAACTTCAGCGTCGTTCTCAGCCTTATTCTCTTCAATGACCTCAGCCTCTGATTCGGTTTCGGCAACCTCTTCCGGTGCCGTTTCGACTGTCTCTTCGATCATGGTTTCCGTCGGCGTTTCTTCGACTGTCTCCACGACCGGCGTCTCGACCACTTCTTCGACTTCAGTCTCAATCGTCTTGTCTTTAGTCTTAGTTGCTTTTGTCTCTTTCTTTGCCGGGGCTGTTGCTTTCTTCTTGGCGTTCTCTGCTTTTCGTGCGGCTATCCGCTCGGCACGCAGGGCTTCGAGCCTGATCTGTTCCTCGGTTTTCGCTTTTTCCTCGCTGGTCACCTGAATCGTGATATGGCAATAATGCCGCTGTTCGCGATACGCCCGTCCCTGCGGGGCCGGTCGCATTCGGCGGCGTCCTTTTGTCGGGCCCATATCGACAAAGCATAGATTGATCCAAAGATCATCGGGATCGATGGCGATATTCTGCTTCTCGGCCTGATACGTCGCATTTGCGATCGCCGAATTTAAACATTGCGCGATCGGATCTGCCGCACGTTTTTCCGTAAATTTCAGGATCGATAAGGCTCTCGACACGTTTACCCCGCGGATCAGATCGATCACGAGCCGCGCTTTACGGGGGCTGCCTTTCAGATATTTTGTTTTTGCTATCGCTTCCATAATAAGTTGTCAGTTGTCAGTTGTCGGTTGTCAGTTGGATTTCTCCGACAACTGACAACTGACTACCGGCTACTTCCTCTTAGCCATTTTCTCCGCTTTCGTTCCCGGATGTCCCTTAAACATACGCGTTGGCGAAAATTCACCCAGCTTGTGGCCGACCATATTTTCGGTGACAAATACCGGAATGTGGCGCTTGCCCTTGTGAACGCCAAAGGTCAAACCGACCATATCCGGCGTAATTGTCGAGCGCCGCGACCAGGTTTTAATCGCCGGAGGCTTCGGTCCGCCGTCAGAAATGCGGCGCAGCGTCCTTTGAACGCTAAGATCGATAAACGGTCCTTTTTTTAGTGAACGTGGCATAACTTAATCTCAGATTTCAAATTTCAAATTTGAAATTACTTTCTCCTCCGGTCTTTGACGATCATATTATCCGTCCGCTTATTGCGTCGTGTTTTATAACCGCGTGTCGGCTGTCCCCATGGCGTTACCGGATTGCGACCGCCAGATGTTTTGCCTTCGCCGCCGCCGTGCGGGTGATCGACAGGGTTCATCGCGACGCCGCGGACTTTCGGGCGTTTGCCCATCCAGCGTGAGCGTCCGGCTTTACCAAGCGAAACATTTTCGTGCTCGGTGTTGCCTACCTGTCCGACTGTCGCCATGCAAACGACGGGAACCTTGCGGACCTCGCCCGAAGGCATTCTAAGCTGGGCGTAATCGCCTTCTTTTGCGACGATTTGTGCGAAACCACCTGCCGAACGTACCATCTGTGCTCCCTTTCCGGGCCGCAGTTCAATATTGTGCACCTCGGTCCCGAGCGGAATATTCTTGATCGGCAAAGCGTTTCCCGGCAAAATATCGGCATCCTCGCCGCTGTGAATCATCGTTCCGACCTTAATGCCAAGCGGTGCGATAATGTATCGCTTTTCGCCGTCAAGATACGAGATCAAAGCGATGTGGGCCGAGCGGTTCGGATCATATTCGATCTGGGCAACGCGTCCCGGGATACCGGCTTTGTCACGCTTGAAATCAATGATCCGGTAATGCCGTTTATGGCCTCCGCCGCGTCGGCGGATCGTGATCCGACCGTCGTTGTTGCGTCCTGAAATCCTCTTTTTTGGCTCGAGCAGTGATTTCTCGGGTACTGCGTTTGGAGTCAATTCATCGCGGGTCAAGTACGTCTGGTAACGCCTCGCCGGTGATGTCGGTTTTAGTCTCTTGATTCCCATATCTTTACAGTAGTCAGTAGTCGGTTGTCAGTAGTCAGTTTTTGTCTTTTCGGGCAATTGACCATGGGCAACCGGCAACTGCTAAATCGCTTCCGCGTAATCAATCATAGGCTCGCCCTTTCGCAGGGTAACGTAAGCCTTCTTAAAGCCTGCACGGCGACCTTCGATACGTCCTCGGCGTTTCATTTTGCCTTCATAAAGGACGGTTCGAACCGCAGCCACTTTTACATTGAATATTTCTTCGACTGCGCCTTTGATGTCGATCTTGGTCGCCTTTTTATCGACGCGAAATGTCAAAACCTGACCGGCCTTGCGGTCGCTGTTTTCGTCGGTCGAGTCTTCCTTGAGAAGCACGCTTTTTTCCGTGACGACCGGCGACTTTAATATTTCCCAAACTCCAGGCTTACTCATTTTCAGTGGCCTCCTCTTGCGGTTTTACAGCCTTTTTCACCACTGGCTTTTTCGCCGGAGCTTTTTCCGCCTTTGGCTTATCTTCTTTCGTCGCTTTTGGCTTTTCTTCGACTGTCTCTGTTGCTGCCGGTGCCTCTTTCTTCGCCTTCGGCTTCTCCTCAACTGCTTCTGTCATTGATTCCCGTTTCGGATCAAGCAGAGCATTTAGCTCCACGACTGCCGCTTTTGAGATCAAAAGTTTTTCGTGATAAATAATGTCGTAAATATTAAGTCCAAAACTATTTGTAACCTTTGTCTTTTCAACGTTCCTCGACGAAAGCACCAAATTGGCGTTATCCAGCGAATCGATGATCAGCGTCTTTGTCCGCGTTTTCTTGTCAACCAGACCAAGCGACCCCATCGCTACAAGAAACTCGCTCGTTTTCGGATTTTTGAACTCAAAACCATCAATGATGACGATGTTGCCCTCACGAAGCCTCTCGGACAGAGCCGAACGCAACGCCCCGCGCCGCATTTTCTTTGGCATCTGATACGACCAGTCGCGCGGCTGAGGCCCGTGAACGTTGCCGCCGCCTTTCCACAAAGGTGAACGAAGCGATGCGATACGCGCACGGCCGGTTCCTTTTTGCTTCCAAAGCTTGCGGCCAGAGCCGGAAACGTTTCCGCGAGTTTTCGTCGCCGATGTTCCCTGCCGGCCGTTGGCCTGATAATTCATCACCGCCGAATGGATCAAGGCTTCATTAAGCTCGACGCCAAAAACGGCATCGTTCAGCGTAACTTCGCCGATCTCTTTATTCTTCAAATTGCGAACCTTTACGTTCATCTCACTCCGTTCGAGTTTCGGGTTCCAAGTTCCAGGTTCCAGGTTTTTTATTTCAACTTGGAACTTGGAACTTTGAACTACGCTTTTTTAACTACAACCAAACCACCATTCGGCCCCGGCACTGCGCCACGAACCATCAAAATGTTGTTATCGACATCCACTTTTGCAACGGTCAAATTTTGGACCGTCACGCGGGCATCGCCCATATGACCAGACGAACGCGTTCCTTTGATAACACGGGAAGGATACGCCGACTGGCCGATCGAACCGGGTGCACGGACGTTCATCGAACCGTGCGATTCCGGGCCACGCTGAAAGTTGTGTCGCTTGATCGTACCGGCAAAACCGCGTCCTTTTGACTTGCCAACGACGTCGATCTTATCGCCGTCTGCAAATAAGTCAACCTTGATCTGATCGCCAATCACTACATCCGGTTCATCCGTCTGACGAATTTCCTTTAAGACACGTGTCGGAGGAAGACCACCGCCGGTTTTCTCAAAGTGTCCCTGAAGCGGCTTCGTCACGTTCTTAAGACGAATCGGCTTATCTTCAACCAAGCCAAGCTGAACGGCGTTATAACCGTCGCGGCCCGCCGCACTCTTTGTCTGAACGACGACGCAAGGCCCCGCTTTGATGACCGTAACCGGAGTTACAGTGCCATCTTCCGCAAACAACTGCGTCATTCCCATTTTTCTACCAATGATTCCGCTAATCATACTTTTTTGAGTCCTGCGAGTTTTCCGAGTTTGGCGAGTTGGCCCAGCCTCTTATGACTTGCAACTCGATAAATTCAGCCAACACGGTAAACTAACCTTTGCCAAATGCCTTGATCTCTACATCAACACCGGCCGGCAGATCCAATTTCATCAACGCATCGACCGTTTCGGCAGTCGGGTCGAGAATGTCCATCAGACGCTTATGCGTCCTGATCTCAAACTGCTCACGCGATTTCTTGTCAATGTGAGGTGATCTGAGAACCGTCCATTTATTCTTGATGGTCGGTAAAGGGATCGGTCCCGCGATCCTTGCTCCAGTGCGCTTTGCCGTTTCTACGATCTCGGCGGTGGACTGATCCAAAACGCGGTGATCGTAAGCCTTTAACTTGATGCGAATCTTTTCGTTTAACATATTCCTATTCCACAATATCCGAAACCGTACCGGCTCCGACTGTGCGTCCGCCTTCGCGGATGGCGAATCTCAGGCCTTTTTCCATCGCGATCGGAGCGATTAGCTCGATCTCCATCTGGATGTTGTCGCCCGGCATGACCATCTCGACTCCGGCGGGCAGATGGGCAACACCCGTCACGTCCGTTGTTCTGAAGTAGAACTGCGGACGATAGCCTGTAAAGAACGGTGTGTGACGGCCGCCCTCTTCTTTGGTGAGGACGTATGCCTCGGCCTTAAATTTCGTGTGCGGCGTGATCGAGCCCGGTTTGGCGATGACCTGGCCGCGTTCGATCTCCTTACGCTCGACGCCTCTCAGCAGCAGTCCGACGTTGTCGCCGGCCATACCGCTGTC
>JBBRQM010000103.1:0-6893 GCA_038226395.1 Pyrinomonadales bacterium
CAGGTTGGTTGCACTTTCCTGAATCAAGGCGTATCGTAGTGGATCGGGCAAAGAGTGTAAAGTGTTGATTTTAGGATGTTTTGATCGATTTTGACAAAGTATGAAAAGCACCTTGGTTCGCTTGGGGTGCGAGAGGTCGCTGGTTCGAATCCAGTCGTCCCGACCAATAAGAATGGGGCTTTCGATGAATTTCGGAAGTCCTTTTTCTTCGGTTTCGCCCAGCTCGCGAGAGGGCTGTATCTCTAAAATATTGTAAAGAAACGGTTTATCGTTCTTACTTGTTTCCACAACTGCCACCATCCTGCAACCATCGACAGAGAATCTCTCGTTTCTGTGCCGTCCGGTGCATTGGCGTTCCAAGTGTTTATTCTCAGTTCTAATAGGTTTTGGAAAGCTTGAAGCTGTGGCAGAATATTTCAAACTTCGCTTTCCGTTAATGGTTTCATTTCGCTGGTGCGGGTTTGAGTTTTCCGGGGAAGGCGAATGGATAAAATACCTTATAGATGTTTGTAGTGTTAGGCATGTCTATCCTATCTTGGCATCCGCAATTGGAAAACAATAACGACGAGTTGCCCTCACATTAAGGTTTCACGATTGACTAGGCTGAATTATAAGACTTTTACACCTCATTTAAGATTTATTTAGGGTAGACTCTTTTTCCAAAGCGAATAAAGATCAATTTAGCTTGCAAAGCGGAAAGTGACAAAAGAGATACCTCAAAATAAATCCCAAGAACAATTTCCATATAATATTGGGTTACTCGCGGTCATTGAAGAGCTGAAGTTGTCGGTTTCTCCGCCAGCGACACATTCTTCGATAATTGCCGGCGCGAGACGGACCCGCGTCGAAAATAGTATCATTTACGAACAATACCCAAAGAATTATTCAGTTGAAGGGCTATTTGAGAACCTGAAATTCGCGCTGCGCTATGAGCCGATTGACCTGGGAGTTCTCAAAGCAGCTTTTGAGAAAATAGACACGAAACATATTGCGGAGTGGGTGCGAAGTGAGCCCACTGGTATCTACGCACGAAAGCTTTGGTATCTTTACGAGCTTTTGACCGGTCAAATATTAGCTTTGCCGGATGTCCCGCCGACGGGCAATGTGGATCTCGTGAATTCACAGCTCCAACTAACTGGGAACGCTGTTTCGATCAAAAGGCAGCGTGTTATAGATAACCTGCTTGGGAATCGAGAATATTGCCCTTTCATCCGGCGTACGGAAACACTGGATGCTTTGATGTTAGAGGAACTCGACAGGGAAACCAGGACGATAGTCGAGGAAACGGACCCAGTCGTGTTATCTCGGGCAATCAGCTATTTGTATACCCAGGAAACTAAATCCTCTTTCGCGATCGAAGGTGAAGTTATCGCAAAGGGACGTTCAGTGCTGGTTGTGTCGGCTCTGGAAAGAGCTGCCGAATTTGATCCGACTGAGACGGATAGTTTAGTTGATCTTCAGAGCAAGATCGTTGATCCGCGCTTTAGCGAGACCGGTTGGAGGGAAGTTCAGAATTACGTCGGTCAGACAATTAGCGACTACACGGAACAAGTACATTTTGTATGTCCGAAGCCCGAAGACGTAGCAAGTTTAATGGCTGCATGGATGGGCTTTACTGAGCGTCTCCAGGCCTCTGACGTGCACCCAGTATGTGCAGCCGCCGCCATGTCATTTGGCTTCGTATTTATCCATCCATTTGAGGATGGTAACGGTCGGATTCACCGGTTTCTTATCCACCAACAGTTAGCAAGCACAGGATTTGCGCCGTCCAAATTGGTTTTTCCGGTGTCGTCTGTGATGCTACGGGAGCGCCTTGCATACGACAGCGTCCTGGAAGGTTTTTCCAAGTCCATCTTGCCATTCATCGAATACTATCTTAGCGACAAGGGCGTGATGACCGTTGAAAATAGGACAGCCGACTCATACCGATACTGGGACGCCACGGCATTCGCGGAATTCTTATTTCATTGCGTTAAAGAAACAATACGTCGGGACCTACGCGAAGAGTTGGGATTTCTGGTCATATTTGATGAGGCCTTGAGAGCCGTGAGGGAAATCTTCGATATGCCAGATCCAAGAGCGTCCTTGCTTGTGCGCCTTATACTTCAAAACAGGGCGTTCTATCGAAGGCTAAAAGACGAAGCGAGTTTCCCCAAATAACTGAGGATGAGATTGCCCGAATTGAAGAAGCGATGGGATTGATTTCAAAGCCTTTGCTTGCAAGAGTACCGAAATGCGTCGACCTCCAGAACTGGACTGCATTCAGGGCAAGTTTAAGAGGTTGCTGATTGACGTCTCAATTGTCGGATCAACCGTTGCTCTCCCAGTCATAATTAACAAGCAAGGTCGATAATTATTCGTCTTTTCCGCCAAAAACCGAGACCCTTTGTGTGGCAATTTCTAGATAATGTGCATTTCCAATAAGTTTTTTAAGATCGTGGATATATCCTTTCTTTGATTGCCATTAGAACTGTAAAACCACGAGCTTTGGATGGACTTTAGAGGTTGGTTTATTTTTGTGGGCATCCCGGTACTCATAGTACTGGTAGTGAAGCATAAGTAAACCTATTTCAAGAGAGGTTTACTTAAAGTGGATAAAGGGACTAATACCTTTGGGTCTAGAGTAGTTAAACAACATAATATGGGTGCTTAACTACTCTAGACCCATAGCTAATAGCGGCGCGCCCGTCAAAAAACTACAGGTTGTTGACAGTGTTATGTTAGGCCATCGGCTATTAGGACGAAAAAAATCTATCAATGAATATATAGGAGTCAGACGGCGATGCGCTCATTAATCGATTGATTTGGCACACCTAGTAGGATTTTGAATAACTTAGTTTTCCGTAAATCATGGGCAGACAAATCAATGTTAAAACCGTTGCGGTTAGCAGTCCGCCGATAATAACGATCGCTAATGGCTTCTGCACCTCGGAACCGGCTTCGGTGGAGATGGCTGCGGGCACCAGTCCCAGCATTGCGAGCATTGCGGTCATTAGCACGGGGCGCAATTGCTGTTTGGCCCCCGCTTTGATGGCTTCTTCGAGAGACAGTCCGGTTGACCGGAATTTTCGAAATGCTGCCACAAGCAGGACGCCGTTGAGCACCGAAAAGCCAAACAGCGCGACAAAACCGATGATCGCCGAAACCGAAAGTGTTTCACCGGTGACCAGCAGTGCAAACGCGCCGCCCACCGCCCCAAAAGGTACGCAGAGCAGGATGACAAGAGCGTCTGTAACAGAACCGAACGCTGTGTAAAGTAAAATAAAGATCATGAGAACCGCAACGGGCACAATGATTTCAAGCCGGGCGACGGCTCGCTGTTGATTCTCAAATTGTCCTGACCAGACCATTCGATATCCGGCGGGCAGATGGATCTTTTCAGCGACAACCTTCTTTGCTTCGGCTATTGAGCTGCCGAGGTCCCGGTCGCGAACGTCGAATCGCACCACCGCTCGACGTTGATTTGCTTCACGGTTGATGTAGGTGTAGCCCTGCGTAACATTGAGGTTGGCGATATCGCGGAGCGGTATTTTCTGCCCGTCGGGCGTATTTACAGGGATGTCGCCGATCGTTCCGACATCCGTTCGATTCTGCTCGGCAAGGCGGACAACAAGGTCGAAGGTGCGTTCGCCCTCAACCACTCGCGAGGCCGTTTTACCGCCGATAGCTGTCTCGACAACGGTTTGAATATCCGAGGCGTTTAACCCATAGCGGCCCGCGCGGGCCCGGTCGATCTCGATCTGGAGCTGCGACTGGCCGCCTAGCTGATCGTCTGAGAGTTGTGCAATGCCGGGTACACTTGCGATTGTGTCTTTGATCTGGTCGGATAGCTTTTGCAGCTCGACCAGATCGTCGCCGAAGATCTTGATCGAATTTGGAGCGCCCTTTACGCCTGAAACGGCTTCGTCAATGTTGTCCGTGATGGGCTGCGAAAAGTCAAAATCGACGCCGGGAATCGTTTTCAGTTTTGTTTCCATTTCGTCGATCAGCGCGGCCTTTGAAAGGCTTTTCGGCCACTCTTCCGATGGTTTCAGGTCGACAAACGTCTCGGCATTGTTAACACCGGCCGGGTCCGTCCCGTCGTCGGGCCGCCCAAGTTGAGTAACGGTCGTTTTGACCTCCGGGAAGGACAGCAGGATCTGACGTATTTTTGGCGTGATCTCGGCCGCATCCTGTAGACTGATCGAATTCGGCATTGTCGCCCGCACCCACAGCGAGCCTTCGTCAAGCTTTGGCAAAAAATCGGTGCCGAGTTTGCTGAAAACCAAGCCGCCAATAGTAACTGCACAAACGGCGATCGTCAGGGTCGCCATGCCGTTTTCGAGGAAGAAACCCAACACGGGGCGATAGAGGCCTTGTATCCAATGCAGGATAGGATTTTCGCGTTCTCTTAATTTCTTGAACGCCAGCGATGATAGGACGGGGATAAGAGTCAATGAGCAAACTAGAGCGCCAACCATCGCGAACGTAAGAGTAAAGGCAAGCGGGCGAAATAGCCTGCCCTCGACCCGCTGCAATGTGAAGATCGGCACGAGGGCAAGAATTATGATCGCTTGTGAGAACAGGATCGGTGTCCCAACTTCGCCGGCTGCCTCGGTGATTAGCTCGTCAATGTCGCGGATGTGGCCCTCGAGAGCGATCTTGGCAAAGATAGACTCAACCATGATTACCGCGCCATCGACAATGATGCCGAAGTCGATCGCACCCAGACTGATCAGATTTGCCGGAATATCGAGCAGATACGAACATGCAAAAGCCGTCAATAGAGCAAGTGGGATTACGAGGGCAACGAGTAGGGAGGCCCGGAAATTGAAGAGAAAAAACAAGAGTACGCCAACCGCCAGAATCGCGCCTTCGGTCAGGTTGCGTTCAACGGTGTGAACCGTGCGGCCTATGAGATCGGTCCGGTCGTAGTGCGGTATGATCTTTACGCCGTTTGCGAGCGAGCGGTTTAGCTCCTCAGTTTTTTCCTCGATGTGCTTTAGGGTTTCGAGCGCATTTTCGCCACGCCGCAGAATTACAATGCCCTCGACAACATCCGGCTTATCGTCCTTTCCGACAATGCCGCGACGCACGTTTGTGTCGATCTTGATCTCGGCTACCTGCTTTAGCAAGATCGGCGTTCCACCGCGCGAAGCCAAAACAATGTTGCCAATGTCGTCCGGCGTCTTGACGAGCCCGATACCGCGAACGACGTATTCCTCAGACCCGTGCTGAATGAAATTGCCACCTGCGTTTTGGTTGCCGTTTTGCACGGCGATAAAAACCTGATCGAGCGCGATGTTGTAGTCGCGCAGCTTCTCGGGGTTGATCAGCACCTGAAACTGCTTCGTGCCTCCGCCAAAACCGACGACATCGGCTACGCCGGGGATCGAGCGAAACGCCCGTTCGATCGACCAATCCTGTAGTGCCTTGACCTCAACAAGCGGCATATCTGGCGGGGCGTCCAGGGTGTAACGGTAGATCTCGCCGCTCGCACTCGACATCGAACCTAACTGCGGTTGCACGCCGTTTGGCACACTAAGATTTTGCAGCCGCTCGCTGATCTGTGAACGGGCAAAGTAGTCGTTTGTCCCGTCCTCAAACGTGACGGTCACGATCGACAATCCAAATAAGGAGATCGAACGCAGGACCGATAAACGGGGAGTGCCGTTCACCTCGTTTTCGATCGGAGTAGTGATTTGCTTTTCGATTTCCTCGGCTGCGTGACCCGGCCACTGAGTAATGATCTGCACCTGAGTGTCGATCACATCGGGAAAGGCCTCGATCGGGAGCATTCGGAACGCGATTGAACCGCCTACCGCCAGCAAAACAAAGCTCGCAAGGACGATGAATTTATTCGCCAGTGCCCATGCTACAAATTTCTGAATCACGTATTAAGTTTTCCTTTCTCGTAAGATTTCAGCGTGGTTAACCTTCAGCGGCGACCAGCAGACTTCCTTTGGTTACGACCTTCTCGCCATCCTTGAGGCCGGTTTTGACGATAACCGTGCCCACTTGTTCGTCACCGGTTGTGATCTCTCGCTTGCTGTAGTGGCCTTGTCCGATTTCGACAAAAACGACTCGCTTTTCCCCTTCGGTAACTACTGCGGTAGCAGGAACCGTAATTGCCTCGATATTAGACACGCCGCCGAGCGAGACACTGACAAACATGCCCGGCTTAAATTTCCCGCCGGCATTCGGCAAAATACAACGGACGACGACCGTTCGCTTGTCCGGATCCACGACGCTGCCGATCTGGTCGATCCGCGCGGTGAAGTGTGCGTCCGGGTAGGACGGTGTTTCAATTGTCGCGGGCAACCCCAGACGCAAACGGGCCAGCGCGTCCTCGTAAACCTCGGCGTTTACCCAAACACTCGAAAGATTGGCAATTTGAAAGAGCGGATCGCCGCCCGGTTGTAAAGCCTGGCCAAGGCCCGCCTTTCGTTCGATAATTGTCCCGCTGATAGGAGCCAGGAGCTGAACCTGACGCCTGAGGACCTGACCGCCGGTCTGAAGCGTTTTAACCTCATTTTCTCCAAAGCCGAGAGTTTGCAGACGCCCTCGCGATGCCGTTATCGTTTGTTGCGCGCGTTCGAGGTCTTCGCGGGCGTGTTTTTCGTCCGTCTGAGCTTGCTGTAGCTCGCGAAGCGGAATGGCCTCGATCTTTGCTAGCCGTTCGTCCCGTTCGCGGGTGCGAGTTGCATGTTCGAGCGATGTTCGTGCGGTCCGTTCGTTGGCGAGGGCCTGCTGATAGTCCGACTGGGGTTGAATGATATCCGGCGTTTCGATCGTACCCAGCACTTGCCCCGCATGGACTTTGTCGCCAAGTTCAGCCGACAGTTTGATCAGACGGCCAGCAAATTGGGACAACACAGGCGATATCCGGTTGGTATCGAAACCAACCTTGCCGG
>JBBRQM010000104.1:0-6754 GCA_038226395.1 Pyrinomonadales bacterium
ACAGGGAACATTATCCGGCCTCGAAAACGGTCAAAAACACGGTCCTTTTCTTCGTTTACCGAAACAAGACCACTTTGTTCGATGAGTTTTTCATCTATGTTTCGCTCGCGGAGGACATTGAGCAATCCGTCCCATTTGTCGGGCGAAAAGCCGATGTGAAACGCCTTTTGCGTGTCTTCCGATATTACTCGTTGTTCCAGATATTCTCTTGCTTTTTTTGCCTTTTGACTTTTGCCTTGAAGTTCTTTTTCCCAGAATTCTAGAGCGATCTGGTTTAGTTCGATGATCTGATCGGCGACCTTTTTGGTCTCTTCACGCTTTTTTTTGTTGCGTTCATAACTCTCGTCATCGACCGGCTCGGGCAACATCACGCCCGACATCTCGGCGACACGCTTTATCGCCTCGGGGAAATTCAACCCCTCCATTTCCATTAAAAAATTATAGACGCTGCCGCCTTTGCCGCAACCAAAGCATTTGTAAAACCCCTTTGTCGGCGAAACCGAGAACGAAGGCGTTTTTTCCTGATGAAACGGACAACAGCCCATCCAATTTGACCCTTTTTTCTTCAGATCCTGAACATACGGCTGTATTATCCGCACCAGATCGGCACGGTTTTTTAGATCGTCAATGAAGTATTGGTCGTAGAGCATTTACAGTTTCAGTTCCGCAATTGTAGCGCCGTTGCCGCCCTGGTCGGATGGCGCGAAGGCAAACTTTGCAACGTGTTCGTGGCCACGCAGAAAATGATGGACAAAATTTTTTAACGCCCCGGTGCCAAAGCCGTGGATTATCCTCACGCGGGGCACGGATGACATATACGCTTCGTCGAGAAAACGGTCTATCTCGTATTCGGCGTCGGCGGTGGTGTGGCCGATAAGGTTGAGCTCGGCACCGGTGTCCAAAGTCCCATGTCCAACGTCCAATGCCGAAAGCCCTTCCCTGACTTTGGACTTTGGACTTTGGGCCCCGGACGAGTCGTCAGACACCGGTTGGAGATCGGCGATCCTTTCGCGGAGGCGCATATTGCCCACGAGGATCTCGGCGACATCTTTGTCCATTTTTTCGACCGTGCCGATGTTGCCGAAGGAGGTGATGACGCGAGAACCGACCGCAAGTACATCTTGGTTCCCATGCCTATTTTCCCCGCTCGGAGAGCCCTTACTTACGTGCGGGCTACCGACACGGCTGACTTTGGATATGACCGCGCGATTTAGTTCGGCTTTACGGGTAAGGCGTTCTTTGTCGAGTTTGTTTTTGAGGGCCTTGTCTTCGAGCGTTTGCATGAAAGCCTTTGACTGGCGGTCGAATGCGTCGATCGCGTTGGCAAGCTCGCTCTCGAATTCTTTCTGCCGGACCTTTTCTTTTTTGACGGCCTGGATCTCAAGGCCGGCATATTTCATCGCTACGGCCTCGCGCTCCTCTTCAAGGGCGAGGCGGAGATCGGTCGCAATCTTTGTCTCGGTCTGTAGTTTTTTCAGATAGCTTTCGGCCTCCTGGGCTGAGATGTCGAGGTTCTTTCGTGACGCATCGATCACCTTTTGCTCAATGCCAAAACGCCGTGCGATCTCGATGCCCGATGACGCACCGGCGAGGCCGAGAAGAAGTTTATATGTCGGTTGGAACGTCTTTTCGTCAAATTCGACAGAGGCATTTATGACGCTTTCGTCATTGGCGGCGTACATTTTCAGCCCGCGATAATGCGTCGAGGCGATGACCTGGGCTCCTTTTTTGCGGAAATGATCGACGATCGCGACGCCGAGGGCCGAGCCTTCCTCCGGGTCGGTCCCGGTTCCGGCCTCGTCAAGCAGAACGAGCGACGGCGGAACACATTCGCGGATCATCCCGGCGATGTTCGACATATGCGACGAAAATGTCGAGAGGTTTGCCGCGAGTGATTGGTGATCGCCAATATCAGCTAAAACTGATCGGTAAAAGGGGATTTTTGCTTCAACAGCCGGGACGGGCAAGCCAGAGATCGCCATCAGGCTCAATAGTCCAGAGGTTTTGAGAACAACAGTTTTACCGCCGGCGTTGGGACCGGAGATGATCATGACGGAATTTTGTTTTGTCAGCGTGAAGGAACTTGGAACTATTTCGTTCGTGGTTCGTGGTTCGTTTTTCGTTGCAAGAGACACACTCCCTACCGGTCGTGTTTCCGCCTTTGCGTCTTTGCGTCTTTGCGTTGAAATATTTCTAAGGCTTTTTTCAAGTAGAGGGTGTCGCGCGTCTATGAGATCGAGTATTTCATCATCAGTGATCTCGGGCACGACTGCGTTAAATTTCCGGGCGAATTCGACTTTGGCTTTTATGAAGTCCAGCCCGGCGACGGCATTGACTGCCATTTCGACAGCCGGTAGATGTTCGCGAAGCGATTCGGTCAACGCAAATAATATCCTGGCGACCTCGCGTTCCTCTTTGCCTTTGAGATTTTGCAGCTCGTTATTTGCCTCGATGGCTTCGAGCGGTTCGACGAAGACAGTAGAACCGCTCGAAGAAAATCCGTGAGCGACGCCTGAGACCTTGCCGCGAAAGTCGGTTTTGACCGGAATCACAAACCGATCGTTTCGGACGGTGACTATCTCGTCCTGGATCGCCGATCCGGCCTTACGCATCGCGGCCTCGAGCGATTTGGTCAAACGCCCGCGTTGGGCCGCAATCTCGCGCCGCAATCTCGCTAATTCCGGCGAAGCGTTATCGTCCAACTCACCGCCGGGCAGTACCTTTTTGTTGATCCCGGTGATCACCTGGAGCAGATCGGGCGAGATATTCTCGACCATTTGCCAAAGCGTCGGTGCTATGTCTTTTGCAGGCTGGATCGATGATCGTGCAAACATCGCCTGGCTGCAAACACGGGCGATCTCAAGCATTCGATTTGGCTCAAGCGAAGCGTTTTTGATCTTTAGAATGGCGACGGCATTGGCCGGATCTTCGAGGCCGCTGAACGACCAAGAAACTTGTTTGTCTTCGTTAAGGAAGATGGTTTCCGTGATTGCGTCGAGAGCGGCGTCGAGTTCGCGGCGGTTTTCGAGCGGCCTCAAACGCGCAACTCGCTCAACGCCCATGGGTGTCTGCGCATTGTGGCTGATTAGCTCAAGGAGCCTGGCATATTCTAATGTTTCGAGCGAGTAATTCATTTCTAAATATCCAACTGGCCGCCCGCTCACGCAGGCGGGTCTGACAAGAACCTCTCGCGGACATCGGCGGTCGGCATCATGCAAACATCGTTTCTGCCGAACAGATGATAACGATATTTCGCGAACAACCGATAGAAAAAATCGCGAATAAACTCAGGAATGATAAGGAAAATATACGCTAAAGACCAGATGCCTCCTAAACCTTTGGCGATCCGCAGACCTGCGGTCGAATGTGCGAACGCTTGATCGTTTTCGATCAGGATGATGGAATCTATCTCATCACCTAAACTAAATTTCGCTTTATATTCCTGTCCGACATCCGATTGTATGGGTGCGAACTTAAAATTATGGCCCGAATCGTGCCGGATAATAAAATTGACAGCCCCGTTGCAAAAATTACATACGCCGTCGAAAAGAACGATCGAACTCATTTAAAAATTCTACCGCATAAATCAAATAGTTTTTAGCCCAGCCGAAAATAAAAAATTGCATAATGGATTTCGGATAGAATGCGGCTCTCAAAGCATATAAACTTTGAATCATGATGAAAGAGCAAACACTCAAACAAAGCAACACTGTGGATTGGCAATGGCTGGCAGTCGAAACTAAAAACCCGGAATTTGACGGCGTATTTTATTTTGGCGTACGGACGACCGGTATTTTCTGCCGCCCTTCTTGCTCGTCTAAAGTGGCAAAACGGCAGAATGTGTCGTTTTTCGTTACGTCCGCTGAGGCCGAGCGGGCCGGCTTTCGGGCGTGTCTTAGATGCCAGCCCAAAAAAGAATATTTTCCGGGTGCGAGTGCGGCGCTGATCGTCAGAGCGTTTGAAATCTTAAAAGTGTATGAAATGGAAATCCCAACGATAGACAAATTAAGTAATTTGCTAAATGTCAGCCCGGGACATCTGCAAAAGACTTTTAAGGCAGTTTTGGGCTTCTCGCCAAAAGAAGTGGTCGATATGATGCGACTTGAAAAGTTTAAACAAAATGTAAGGGAAACCGATGTTACAACGTCATTGTATGAAAGCGGATTCGGGTCGAGCCGGTCGCTCTACGAGAAGGCGGGAGAAACGCTGGGAATGACGCCCGCAACTTATAAAAAAGGCGGAAAGGATGTGAAAATAAATTACACAATTGTTGATTCACGTTTGGGCAAACTAATGGTAGCGGCGACGGAAAAGGGCATTTGCGCGGTCAGCTTTGGCGATAACAGCGACGAATTAATAAGCGAATTAAAGAACGAGTTTTTTGCTGCATCCATTGAAAACAATGATACGGATTTGAAAGATTCGGTCACTGCTATTTTGCGGAGTTTGGATGGCGAAAAGACTATATTGACGCTGCCACTCGATCTCCACGCGAGTGTGTTTCAGATGCGCGTCTGGTCTGAGCTTCGCAAAATTCCATACGGCGAAACGCGTTCTTACGGGCAGATCGCCGAAAAACTGGGCAATCCGAAAGCTGTCCGCGCCGTCGCCCGTGCCTGTGCGACAAATCCGGTCGCTCTCGTAAACCCTTGCCACCGCGTTATAGCTGCAGACGGCAAACTTAGCGGCTATCGCTGGGGTGTTGAGCGCAAGGAAAAGCTACTTGAAAAGGAACGGGCGGCCTAACCTAAATTAATCGGCAAATAAAAGTTTCAGTTCGCAGGGATTTACGACATGCTATCTGAAACTTTTTTTGATTCTCTCCGTAAAAGTAATTTCACGACGGTTCCAATTTAACAAATCAGGAAAGATATGAAATCAACGCTATTTTTGCTTGTTTTTGCGATTATTTGCTTGTTCTTTGCAACTGGAGCAAATGCACAGAGTTTTGCGATCACCAACGCAAAGATCGTGACCGTTTCGGGCGCGACGATCGAAAAAGGCACGGTCGTAATCCGCAATGGCCTGATCGAGGCAGTTGGTGCAAACGTGTCTGCTCCGGCGGATGCACAGGTTTTTGACGCCACCGGATTGACGGTGTATCCGGGATTTATTGATGCTCTAACGAGTTTGGGAATACAGAGCGGGCAGCAAGCCCCACCAACCGGCGGACGTGGCGGCGGTGCGGCTGCGACCCAGACAACTCAGCCGACGTCGAATTCTAATTATCCGGCTGGATTGCGTCCCGAGGATGCGGCATTTGACGATGTCCGAGCAGGCGACAGTCAATTCGAGGCAAATCGCAACGCCGGTTTTACAACCGTCCTGACTGTGGGTCGCAGCGGTATTTTTAACGGACAATCAGCGGTGATCGACCTAACCGGGGATACCGTTTCGGCGATGGTGATCAAACCGGCATTTGCGCAGCACGTTACATTTACAACGCTGGGAACCGGCGGTTATCCGCAATCGCTGCTCGGAACGTTTTCGGCGCTGAGGCAGATGTTTTACGATGCACAGCGGCAGCAGGCGATCGAAAAAATGTATGCCGCCAATCCTAAAGGTATAAAACGGCCAGAGGCCGACAAATCGCTCGAGGCATTATTTCCGATCATAAATCGCCAGATGCCAGTGGTTTTTAACGCAAATCGTGAGCGTGACATCATCCGGGCGTTAGATCTGATCAAAGAATTTAATCTGAATGGCATAATCGCAGGCGGAGACGAGGCTTGGAAAGTCGCCGACCGGTTGAAGGCTCAGAATGTTTCGATCCTGCTCTCACTGAATTTTCCAAAAAGAACCTCCTCATCTTCACCTGAAGCCGATCCTGAAAGTCTCGAAACCCTGCGGTTGCGTGCCGAGACGCCGAAAGGTCCTGGAAAACTCGCGGCTACCCGGGTCAAATTTGCTTTCCAATCGGGTGGAGCGACGTCAGTCGGCGATTTCTTTACAAATGCCGGAAAAGCGGTCGAAAATGGCTTGGCTAAAGACGCCGCGATCAGAGCAATGACGCTCGGATCCGCGGAGATTTTGGGCGTGGACAAATTTACAGGCTCTATCGAAGCCGGGAAGATCGCAAATCTGGCGGTCGTAAAGGGCGATCTTTTTGGAAAGGACAAATATGTAACTCAGGTGTTTGTCGATGGCAAGCTTTTTGAACCAAAAGAGCCGCCAAAGGCTCCTCCGGGCGGACACGGCACGGGTGGACGACAGGGGCCAACTGCCGCGGGATCAAATATAGCAGGCACATACGCGATCACCATCGAGATACCGGGTCAGCCCATTGGAGCCACGCTAAATCTTAACGTGCAGGGTGACGTTTTGAGCGGGACGATGGTGTCACAGCTCGGCACGACCCAAATCAAGGACGGCAAAGCTACAGCCGACGGGTTTAGCTTCCTCGCCACGGTCCCGTTTGGCGGATCGAGCCTCGATATTTCTGTTCGAGGGACAGTAAACGGCAATCAGGTCAGCGGCACGATCGACTCCGCTCAGGGGCCAGTTACGTTTTCGGGCACAAAAAATCCGTGAGCTAGGCAAAAATAAAAAGGAAAAAGGCAAAAATGATGAGAAAGAGCATAGTTTTTCTATTATTGATCGCAATTTGCATGGTATCGCCGACGTTATTATTGGCGCAGTCTAAAAATGACGTTTTGATCAAGAATGCGACCGTGATGACGGCGATCCGGGGGACGCTTGAGAATACCGACATTTTGATCCAAAACGGCAAGATCGCACGGATCGGCAAGAATCT
>JBBRQM010000105.1:0-6740 GCA_038226395.1 Pyrinomonadales bacterium
AGGAACTTGTTGTATTCAATAGGCCTGTCGATTGCTAATGACGGATGGATAAATGACGTTAATCCTGACAAGGCCGCTGCCAAGGCCGGTCTGTCGCCCGGCATGTTGGTCGTCCGCAACGACGGGAAACCTTTTTCGCTGGACGATTTTACAAAGATGATAGCTGATTCAAAAAATACTACCGCGCCGTTAACGATCTCCACGTCGAATGGCGGTGTCGCGCAAAAATTCACGATAGACTATCACGGAGGCCTTCGCTACCCGCATCTTGTCCGCGATGCAGCCAAACCGGACATTTTGTCCGAGGTGATCAAAGGACATTGAATTTTAGAAAATCAGGAGAATAATATGCCAAAATATGTGATCGAACGAGAAATTGCGGGTGTCGGCGACTCGCCCGCCGAGGCCTTACAGGCCGTCTCGCAAACATCCTGCAATGTGCTGCGTGAGCTGGGACCGCAAATTCAATGGGTGCAGAGCTACGTGACCGGTGACAAGATTTACTGCGTCTATATCGCGCCAAATGAGGAAATGATACGCGAACATGCCTCGCGCGGCGGCTTTCCGGCGAACCGCATTTCAGAGGTCAAGACGATCATCGACCCGACGACGGCGGAGATCTAATGGCGTCTAGTCAAAAAGATCCCGGCAAAGCGGTCATGTCGCCCGCCCATCTGCAGCGGGCGGCCTTCATGGCGGTGCTTTCTTTCCTTTTCTTTTTGGCGATGATGATCGCATTCTATGTTAGGCAATCAATGCTCTATTTCCTGCTGGCTTCGGCGTTTTTGATCATTTATATCTTTACGATGGTCTCGCTGATCCGCATGCGGAAAAGGCAGACCCACCTGCGATAGCGGGCGATTTAACGTTGGGAGCACTGAATTCTGTGCTACAATCCCGCTTATGAATACCGAAGTTGTATTGCCGCTTGACCGAATGACTCTGGACGAGAAGCTCGAAGTGCTTAACCTCGTTTGGGTGGATATCGCTAAGAAACCTGATGAATATGAGTCACCGGAATGGCACGTTGAATATCTAAAGAAAATGGAAAAGGCGATCGAGGATGGAAGCGCTCGTTTTATTCCTCTTGAAGAGGCCGAAAAAATTATTATGGATAGGACCTCATCATGAAGAACGGCTTCATATCCGGCGTCAAATGAGAAATTGTCGCCAGTCCCCGCTTTCGGCGGTTTGTTTGATAACTTCATTTCGTTTTTCCAAAAGTCCCGTCATATACCTTGTTAAAAATAAAACGTCGGCAATAGTACCCAGCGGCCACAGCGGAGATGAAAAATCGAACCGGTCTTTCATAAGAGTTCCAGTGTCTATACCCGAGAGATAATGGTCGTGTGTAAAGTGCGCAAAAGCCCCTTTAACCATTATGTCCTGTAGATGTGTGGGCCGGTCACAAATGGTTATTTTTGATGTCAGACGCTGTCGGATGCCAAAATGCACGGCCTCCCATGTAACCGTTTGGCCGAGATCTATAAGGCCGGATGTCAAGCCGCCCACGGCTCTTTCCTGATTATGATTCATAGACCGTTGGTGAAGGTCGATCGAGCACGCCAAATCGAAAACCCGTTCAATTGGTGCGTCAATTTTAGTTTCCAGATTTATTACCGGCATTTGGTATCGATAGAAATACTGCTACAATTAGCTCGATTTTCGCATAAATGCCGCAAACACCGCACATCGAAAAACATTTCACGTCCGGAGCCGTTGTCCGTGATGTCGTGATCGGCATGGCCGACGGGTTGACGGTGCCGTTCGCGCTTGCCGCCGGGTTGTCGGGAGCAACGATCTCGTCGGGAATTATTGTCACGGCGGGTTTGGCAGAGATCGTCGCCGGATCGATCGCGATGGGTTTGGGTGGTTATCTCGCGGGACGATCCGACGCAGAGCATTACGACAGCGAATATAAACGCGAACTCTACGAGATCGAGCACCTGCTCGACCACGAAAAAGACGAGGTCATCGAGATCCTTGAAACGTATGGCCTGACGCGGGCCGAGAGCACGCCAATTGTCGAATCGCTTGCCGCACGGCCAAAGGATTTTGCCGATTTTATGATGCGGTTTGAGCTCGGCCTCGAAAAACCCGATCCGTCGCGCGCCCTGAAAAGCGGCGCGACTATCGGCGGGGCTTATATTCTCGGCGGCCTGATACCGTTGACGCCTTATATTTTAATGGTGGAAGCTCAAGCCGCCCTCAAATGGTTGGTCGGTGTAACGGTCATCGCTCTTTTTGTATTTGGCTACGTCAAAGGTCAGTTTACCGGGTCGCGGGCCCTCAAGAGCGCGATCCAAACTTGTCTCATCGGCAGCCTCGCCGCCGCAGCCGCATTCTTTATCGCCCGCCTGATCAGGCCAGGATGATTTCGCTTCACTGCACTGTCAATTGTCCATTGAATGATTGTTAATTGGAAGTGGGACAATACCCAATTAACAATCAGCCAATTCACAATTTACAATCGATTACCGATGGGCTAAATCCGCGAGTTTTGGCAACTGGAATTCTCATATATTCAGAATTTTTGTATTCTATAGATTGATATTTCTTTCTTCACGGAGAATTTATGAGCATTGAGGTAGTGATGCCCCAGATGGGCGAATCGATCACCGAGGGAACCGTTTCCAAATGGCTGAAACAGCTTGGGGACAAGATCGAAAAAGACGAGCCAATACTCGAGATTTCGACCGACAAGGTTGACGCCGAGGTTCCGAGCCCGGGCGCGGGCATTTTGCTAGAGGTCAGGACACAGGAAGGAGAGACCGTCGAGGTCGGAACCGTCGTTGCCGTGATCGGCGAGGAAAGTTCTCAGAGTTTGCCGAGTCCACAGAGTTTGCAAAGTTCAAGTGTCGAAGCGGCTACGATTTCTCCGGAACCACCAGCCGTTGAAATCGTTGAGTCTGCGCCGGAACCGATTCCTGTGTTTTCTTCGCCAGATGACTCTCCGAACTCTGATAACTCTGCTAACGCTGTTAACTCTGGAACTGAAATTGTCATGCCCCAGATGGGCGAGTCGATAACTGAGGGAACGGTTTCAAAGTGGCTCAAAGCAGTCGGAGACCGAATCGAAAAAGACGAGGCTCTGCTCGAAATTTCGACTGATAAGGTCGATGCCGAGGTGCCTTCACCGGCGGGGGGAACGCTGCTTGCGATAAACGTTCAGGAAGGAGAGACCGTCGAGGTCGGCGCGGTGCTGGCATTGGTCGGAGATAGCGGCGGAGCCGCTATCCAAAGTCCAAAGTCCAAAGTCCAAAGTCCGGTTGTGGAAAGTCCGCAAGCCGTCGAGGAGCAGAAAGTCGAGGCTCCGGTTCCAGCAGTTGCGGTTGGGGCCGCAGCGTCAACAAACGGCGGTTCGAACGGCAGCAAGTCGATTGACGATCTGAGGCGGACAAAATCGAGTCCGCTGGTACGTAATATCGCCAAGGAACATGGTGTCGATATTACTCGAATCCCAGGATCAGGCATCAGCGGCCGTGTCACCAAAAACGACATTATGTCGTTTATCGAAACCGGCGCCGCCTTGCGTCCGCAGGATCTACTGGTTAAGGGCGCTCCGGTTATCACGCCGCAGTTGTCGACTGCGCCAAAGATCGAATTTAATGCCCCGCGCATAGTCGCGAGCGTGGACGACCGCATCGAAAAAATGTCGGTGATGCGACAAAAGATTGCCGAGCACATGACCTTCTCAAAGCAAACGTCGGCTCACGTGACCAGCGTTTACGAGATCGATATGACAGCGGTCGCGAAGTTTCGCACGGCGCACAGGGAAGATTTTCAGGCAAAGTACGGGACGAAACTGACGTTTATGCCGTTTATCTTTCAGGCGGTTACGGCGGCGATCCGCGAGCATCGCATCGTCAATTCGCAGGTTGACGGTGACCAGATCATTTATAAAGGGAACATTAATCTCGGCATGGCCGTCGCTCTCGATTGGGGACTGATCGTACCCGTAATACGCGATGCCGACACGCTTTCGCTGGCCGAGCTGGCCGCGACGGCAAACGACCTCGCCGACCGTGCCCGGACAAAGAAACTAATGCCCGACGAGGTTCAGGGCGGAACGTTTACGATCACAAATCCCGGCGTTTTTGGCGGCCTTTTTGGCACACCGATCATCAATCAGCCGCAGGTTGCGATCCTCTGTGTTGGCACTATCGAAAAACGCACAAAGGTGCTGACCTCGGCCGAGGGCGATGATTATATAGCCATCCGGCAAATGGCATATTTTGCCCTGACCTATGACCACCGCGTCGTGGACGGCGCCGACGCCGAAAGGTTTTTGGCGTATTTAAAGGAATATTTAGAAAACGCTCCTTTTACTATTTGATCGAAGCCACGTTATCGGGCTTTCATGAGGTTAATATTTTATTTGAATCGGCTGCATTTTCCTGTATCCTTATTATATTGAGTTGTATGCATCCGCTCCTGTTTAGTCTTGTTTGTTCGTCCTTTTTTGTTAGCCGGCCAAGTACCGGTAAACAAGTTTTTCCTAGTGAGGTTCATTCGTGAATTACACATTCAACCTTGTTTTGGGCATTTTACCGCCAACTCGCGGCGTCTGTCTGGCGTCATACCTGTTGGAGTTCCCTAAAAATTAGCATTCATTTATTCGAGGAGGAAATATGTTTAAGAAAATTTCAATTTTAGTTTTATCTCTGGCGATAGGTGCGGTCGGCGTCTTTGCGCAAGGTGCACAGACCCGTGCCGCAGTTGCCGGACAAAAATACAAGATCAAAGGTGTTGTCGTCTCAAAGGTCGATAACACCACGTTTATCGTCCGCGATACTGTCGGCGTCGATACAAAGATCGTCGTTGCGCCTAATGCAAGCGTCAAGAGCAATGGCTTTTGGGGCGGTGACAAGTATGCCGCGACATCCATTGTTCGCGGTCTAAACCTCGAGGTCGAGGGCATCGGCGACAGCAGCGGAGCCGTATCGGCGACCAAGGTCCGCTTTGATAAAACCAGCCTCCAAACGGCGCAAACTGTGGATTCGCGCGTAACGCCGGCCGAGGAACGCCTCACCGCCGCCGAGCAAAATGCACAGAAAGTTTCGGGCCAGATCGATGAATTGATGGCGATCTCAAACGCCGCCAAGGGCGGTGCAAAGGCCGCTCAGGACACAGCCGACGCCGCAGTTGCCGGAGTTAACGCAACAAACAAACGGATATCGGATATGGACGATTATGTCGTTCAGTCAACGGCGACCGTGAATTTCAAGGTCGGCAGTGCCGTTCTTTCACCCGAAGCTAAGGCTTCGCTGGATCAGGTAGCAACGGCTTCCACGACCCTGAAAGGCTATGTTATCGAGGTAACCGGATTTGCTTCGGCGGAGGGCAACGCAAAAATGAACAAAACTCTGAGCGAACGCCGTGCCCAGGCCGTCAAAGATTACCTTATCGAAACGCACAATATCCCGCTTCGTAGAATGAGCACATCATACGGTTATGGTGCACTACAGGCAGTTGCCGACAATTCGACGAGGGAAGGCCGCGAGCAAAATCGTCGTGTCGAGGTCAAACTGCTGGTCAGCCGAGGCATCAACCAGAATGTCGAGGTCAAGCAGACAACCGATCACTGATCGTTAAAACCGCAGGAGGGTATCGTGAGCGGGAGACATTTTTCCGCTCCTGATGCCCTCTTGTCTTTCAATTAATTTTCTCTCGCTTACCTAAATGCGAAACATCAGACATCTACATATAGAGATCATTTTAGCGGCGTTATTGTCATTATCGTCTATGACCGCTGCCCAGGCTCCGACGCCTACGCCAAAGCAAAAGGTCGATGACGATATCATCAAGATCGAGTCGCGACTCGTCGTCGTCCCTGTTTCGATAACGGATGTCAGCGGTCAGCCGGTTATGGGTCTCAAGGCTCAGGATTTTCGCGTCACCGAGGAAAACCAGCCCCAAACGATCGAAAGCCTTGGCAATGCCGAGGTCGTTCCGCTCGAGATCGCACTGCTTTTCGATATTTCGGCCAGCACGGATGCGATGTTTAAGTTTGAACAGGAAACGGCCGCAAAGTTCCTAAAAGAGGTAATGAAGCCAAACGACCGCGCGACCATTTTTACGATCGGCGAGCGGGGCAGGCTCGTCCAGCCGCGAGATACGGCTGAAAAATCGATGGAAACCATCCGTTCGATCATGCCGACCAAGGAACAGACGGCGTTCTACGATTCCGTACGGGGGGCAGCCGAGCAATTGAACAAAAACTCGCCGCAAGGATCCCGCAAGGTAATGTTGATTATCTCAGACGGCGATGATACTTGGAGCGATGGCGTAATCAAGGCAATCTGGGCCGCCGAACGAAAGACTACAGATGGTGTTCAAGGACAGAACCTTCGGGAACTAAGGGTCAGGGCTCGCGACGGTGCAAAGCTGACCGAACAGGTGAAAGTTATAAAATCGCTTCAGGACGCAGACACCGTATTTTATTCGATAAATCCCGGCGGTAATTCGTATCAGTTGAGCAGGGATGCCGTTTTAGGCCAGCAGAATATGCAGCGGTTTGCGGACGAAACCGGCGGAACCGCATTTTTGCCAAAGATCCTGCCGATCGATACTAAGGACGTTTATGAAGGCCAAAATAATTTACGCAAAAACCAGTCAATGCTCGAGCTTATTTTTCGCCAGATAACTAGTGAGCTACGCTCGCAATACCTGATCCAATACTATTCGGATGCCGATTTTCCGCTTGGCCGCTACGTCAAACTCGACGTCGGCCTACAAAA
>JBBRQM010000106.1:0-6691 GCA_038226395.1 Pyrinomonadales bacterium
CGTACCGGCTTTTTCATGAAACTCGCGTTTGATGAGGCTCTCGATCGTCTCGGGTTTTAGCCGCAGCGACTCGAGCTCGGTCCGCCGCGCGTGAAAAACTGCATCAGCCGAACCAAAGCGCTCAAGCAGCTTCGTTGCCGCTCGCGGCCCTACTCCGGGAGTCATATTCAACGCTATCCATTCAATCATTGGATATAATCTTAACTATTCACTATTAACCATTCACTATTACTAATTTGGCGGAGGCGTGTGGGAGTCGAACCCACTTGAGATGCGCTCTCGCGCCCTCACAACGGTTTTGAAGACCGCGCCCGTCACCGGACAAGTTGCGCCTCCGTAGATGCCAACTGAAAATTAGTCAATTGTTAATTGGTTTTTAATAAGCCTCAGTTTCAGTTAACCAGTTTACAATCTATCAGTTAACAATTAACATGTTTCTCGCTTAAGACGCAGTTAGCAAGAGTGTTACAAGCGTCGCCCTTTTCGCAATATCACTTACCAAAATATGCTCCGTCAGCATGTGAGCACCGGCTCCTTTAATACCCAGACCATCAAGCGTCGGCACACCAAGAGCCGCGACAAAATTGCCGTCGGATGCACCGCCGACCTGGGTTTCGCCGAGTTCGTAGCCAAAACCTGCGGCCAGACCGCGGGCCTTTTCGTAAAATGCAACAACCTTCGCAGTTCGCTCAAACGGCATGCGGTTAATGCCGCCCAAAAGCTCAAGTGTGACGCTCTCGTCAAATGACTGCAGCAACCGAAATTCATCATTGACTCGCTCAGCCTCGTTCATCTTGCTAAACCGCACATCCACCTCGCATTCGGCATGTTCTGGGATTACGTTTGTGGTTGTCCCGCCCTTGATCGTCGTGACGTTGACGGACGTGCCGAGGTCGGCGTTTGCTATCGCATGTATCCGCTCGATCTGCCGCGATATTTCGACAATGGCATTAGCGCCTTTTTCCGGTTCGAGTCCGGCGTGTGCCGGTATGCCGTGTGCCCGCAAGCCAAACATCCCCGTGCCCTTGCGGCCGGTTTTAACCCTGCCGTCCGCCGAAGGCTCTAAAACGAAACAACGCGCGGCATTTGCGGCTTCGCGTTCAACTAGCGGTCGTCCTGTAAAGCTGCCAACCTCTTCGTCACAAGATAAAAGCACCGTGATCGGGGTCGATGGTTTTTGGCCCGTTTCAGCAAAAAACCGTAATGCCTCGAGCATCAGCACGACATTGGCCTTCATATCAAAAATGCCGCAGCCGAAAAATTTGTCGCCGTCGATCCGCGTCGGATTCTTTGCATTTGTACCGACCGGATGAACTGTATCGGTGTGTCCGAGCAGCATGGTATGCTTAACATCGCCTGGAAATGCCCGAATTAATATATGTTCCCCGTCGGATGTCGATACCCGTTTGATCGATATGTCCGCACCTGTGAGACGAGCCTGTGCTTCGACCCAATTGGCGACCTCGCGGCTCCGCACGGCGTCATGCGATGGGGATTCTATATCGACTATTTCATGGATCGCATCGACGATTACCTGCTGGCGCTCACGAAAGTATTGGAGTATCTCGTATGGTGTCATTTGAGGAGATGTATTCCAGACTAGAAACTCACGTCTGAAATATTATTCTCGGCAGCATATTTCCGGGCCTCTGCCTCGGTCTTGAAGACCCTTGCCACATCGTATTCCTTCATCACCGGTATGCCGTCGACCATAAAGGCAAGCATTGGGCGCGCCGCAGACTGCGTAGGGCACAGATCCAGTAATGCTATCTCAAGCGTCTGCTTGACCGAACTTGTCTGTGTTACCGGGTACATCACCTTGCGTATCACCTTGCAGGAAATCGCATCGGCGGAGGCCACAGCCGGTTTAGAGCCAAAAACCTCATTAAACAAATCGCCTAATCGGTAACCCGCGAGCGCCATTCGCTCTTCCCCAATTTTCAGCGCCTTTTTCTTATAACTGTCCGATGGCGGCTCGTTCAGGGTGATGCCGTTGTATACTTCGGTCGTGGCGATGTCGATACTTTCCTTTTCCCAGACGTCAAATTTATTGTCTGCGACGAGGTTCTGAAGGCTGGAGTATGTATATTGCTTCATTATTGCCTGCGCGATCGGGTCGAGATAGTCGGCCTCGCACGCGTCGTTTGTGTTCGGAATATTTTGGCCTATCACCTCATCCCAAAATGCATGCAGCTTTAGCGGTTTTTTACTTCCTTTCGGGGTGAGCCAAAATTTGTTTCCGCCCTGGTCACCCTTTGGTTCATCATCAGTAACACGGCCAGTCGTATGCAGCGGCTGGTGAAGATCACCGATCAGGTGCTCGAGCCAGACGATGGCAATTGCTTTCTCGGAATTGGGGGCCGATCCGCGGATGACCTTATCAAATTCCGAAATTTTTTCAATAAGCAGGTTGCCCTTGCCCTCGTCCTTCAAAAACAGCACCTTGCCGTCTTTCATCGTCCACATTGTGTCATGATAGTGCCAGTCCGAATGGCTATAGGTGCTAAATCTGGTTTTCAAAGATTGTTCTTTGATCATATCCGGCCAGATCGCGGCCAGCATGAAAAACTCACGCCGTTTAGCCTCTTCGCTTCTAGGCGCGTAAAAATCATAAAAGGTCGAGAGCTGCGCGTCCTCAGGCGCCGAACGCAGGATCTTGATCACTTTTTCCCGGGTCTCGGGCGTCATCTGCTGCCAGGCGATATACGCCACGATCTTATGCCCGGTCTCGTCCCAGGCAAACACTGGCATCGAAAAGCACAATACTAACGAGATCCAAATCGCGAAACTTGCTACGGTCTTTAACATTTTTTACTCCTGAATCTATCTGGAAGATTTTATCGAATTAACTGGATAAGAGAAAGGAGAGGCATTGCATAAAAAATAAATCAAACCTTTTTGGACGGCCACTCATCATAAATTATGCAAAACTTTCCCATTATCTCGTTCTGATAGATGTGACGAGGAGAAAATTAGATGGAAGCAGTTTTGGAACAAAATTTGACAGCCGAGCGTGGAATTGATAGAACAGATATTTCGCTTGGGACGAGGATCAGCCTTTTTGGCAAGATCTTTGGTTGCTGGCATAAGGAAATGAGCCGGCCGTTCACAAATAAAAAAGGATCGTATCGTATGTGCCTCGATTGCGGCGCGCATAGAAAGTTTGATACAAAGAGCTTCAAAACATTGGGGAGATTTTATTTTCCCCCGTCGGTGACGCCCGGCCGTAACAGGGCGAATTCATAAATACCTTCAATTATACCTACCAAACAAACCTACCGGGTGCGGCTTTACAAAAAAAGCCGCACCTTTTCTATTTTTAAAATTTTGGTTTAATAGATTAGATACGAGTCAAAGACCCAGCCAGAATAGCCGTTATAACTCGCCCGGCACCAGCGGCCCCCTCGACCGCCACCCAAACACGAGCCTACGGAAACCGTCGCTCCATGAGGTATTTGCAGGATTCGCTCGCCAGCAGTGCTGCTTGGCATTGTTCGCAGGGCGAGAAAGCCGTCTCCCGGTGAGTTTACGCGTGCGATCGACCCCTTGGTCGGCGGTTGATTTGCCGGCGGAGTCGTCGCGTTTGTTGACCGGTTGGCATTCTTTTGCTCTTTAAGCTGTCTTTCGAGATTAGCAATCCGTTGGTCGCGCTCATCGTTTTGGTTTGACGTCGGCGAGGATGTTGGCGACGGCAACACTGATCGATTTCCACTGTTACTATTGGTGTTTGCAGTAACCTCATTCCCGCCAGATCTGAAATAAACGAGAGCCCCTAGGCCAAGCCCCGCAATCGCCAAAACCCCAAGAATAACAGCGGCAAGAAGTATTTTCATCCCGTTGCCCGACGAACCGTTTGTTGGGCTCGAATATGCCTGCGGGATAGTAGGGGCAGCGGCAAACGCCTGTGTCTGCTGTGGTATCTCGACCCGCATCGGCGCGGCTCCTGGCCGGACGACAGTTGGCTGTTCGCCGCCAAGATCGGTAAGGGTCGCCCCGTCCGCCAGACAAAACCGCAGCGTCTCGTCAGGATAAGTCGTCTTACACACCGGACATTGCTTCATAACGCCATTTATAGACTACTTTTACACTGATGGCAATTTTGCGGCATCTTTTGAGATAATATAATAAAGAAAAACAAAAGTCTGAAATTATGCGTAAACTTTAGACTATCGCTCTAGCTGGTGGAGAAAATATAAATGAACATTATTCTTTGGATCATCCAGGTGCTGCTCGCCGTTCTATTCATGTTCGCTGGAGCTACGAAATTTATTATGTCAGTTGATGATATGAACGCGCAATCGGCCATAACTTTGCCGGGCTGGTTCATTCATTTCATAGGCGTCTGCGAGATACTGGGCGGCATTGGCCTCGTGGTGCCGTGGCTTACTAAGATTAAACGCGGCCTAACCCCGCTCGCCGCATTACTGCTGCTAATAATAATGATCGGCGCTGTAGTGACGAGTCTGCCAGGCGGTATAGCAATGGCCATTTTACCGGCCGTTGCCGGTTTACTGTGTGTCTTCGTCGCATGGGGACGGAGGGTGCAAGCCCGTTCGAATTTGGCGTGAATATTATAATCTGTGGTTTGAGCCAATCCCCAAAATGACGGAAAGCACCGAATTAGACGCCGCAGAATTTGCGGACGCCCCCGAAACCATCGAGCCACCTAAGCGGCATTTCGACCGTTCTATCGTCGAAGGCCCTCTCGCTCGCGCTGTCTGGAAGATTGCCTGGCCGGCCGTGTTGACGAATCTTGTCAGCGGTCTACAGGGGTGGGTCGATCAAATACTGGTCGGTAACCTCATCGGTTATCAGGCAAATGCGGCTATTGGTGCTGCGTTTCAGATATTTCTTCTTGTAATCACTTTTGTCGGTTCGATATTTATTGGAATGAGTGTTCTCGTGTCCCGGTTTGCAGGAGCAAACGATCATGAAAAGGTTAATCGAACCGTCTATCAGGGGTTTTTGACAGCTACATTTTTATCGTTAGGCATCCTCGCCCCAATAGGTTATTTTGCCGCTCCCTACTTGCTGCGAATCGTTACGAACGACCCGGACGTTTTGGCTGAAGCATTGCCGTTTCTGCGGATAATGTTCACTTGCAGCATCGGTATGCTAATTTACTTCATGCTGAGCGGCTCCCTTAGGGCGGCCGGTGATGCACGGACACCGATGATACTCGGTGTAACGATGAACGTCCTGAATCTGATCCTCAACATTATCCTTATCCGCGGCCTCGGCCCGATCCCGTCATTTGGGACCGCCGGTTCGGCGATGGGTACCTGTATCGCGTCGGGCGCCATCGGCATTTATTCGCTCTATAAGCTCTATGGCGGCTCGTGGGTGATCGCCTTTCCAAGGACAGGTTATGCTCCAGACTGGAAGGTTATAAGGCAGCTGTTCAAGTTCGGCCTGCCTGCTGGTATTCAGGGCATCGCGATGAATGTTGGCGGCGTGTTAATGTACGGATTCATGGGCTCGCTGGCACAGGGAAAGGCGACGCAGGCTGTTTATGCTGTCTGTTACAGCCAGCTCTTTTTGCTCGTGACCTGGTCGTCAAACGCACTGATGGGAGCATCGGCATCTGTCGCGGGCCAGAATATGGGAGCCAGAAAACCAGATCGTGCCGCCGCCGCGGTTCGCACCGCAGCGGGTTTTGGCCTTGGCGGAGCTATCGTCGTAGGGTTGTTCTTCTTTTTTATTCCGCAACAGCTTTTAGCCATTTTCGGCATGACAGACCCCACGGTCGTCGCGATCGGCGTCGAACTGCTCCGCGTGCTGAGCGTTTCGGGTCTCTTTATCTCGATGGCCCTCGCCTATACCGGCGGTCTGCAGGGCACCGGCGATACCAAAAGCCCGCTCTTTATCTCAATCGTATCGCAGGTGCTGCTGCCGGTCGGCATCTGCTTCATCGTCCAGCAAACCGGCGAATTGCGGCCTATCCATATCTGGATCGCCGTTCTCGCCGGACACTTCACCCGCTTTCTGCTCAGCTTCTTGAGATTCAACCAACAACGCTGGCGCTCGATCAAAGTCGATATCGAAACAACCAGGGGATAAGGCTCTGCGCAGTGTCATTTGCCGCCAAAGATGATATAAGATAAGAAAATATCAACAAGGGGGAATTATGTTCAAAGACACACGTGCATTTACAAGTTTTTCGACCGACAATATTGAAAAGGCCAAGGAATTCTATACGAAGACTCTAGGTTTGGACGTTACAGACATGTCCATCGGCCTGAGTATAAAGATCGAGGGCGGCGGCAGCATTTTTATATATCCAAAAGGCGACGGCCACAAACCGGCGAGTTATACGATTCTCAATTTTCCCGTCGATGACCTCGACAAAGCCGTTGACGGGCTCGCCACTCGCGGCGTCACGTTCGAGAGCTACGATGGCGATATCAAAACCGACGAAAAAGGCATCTTTCGCAGCAAAGACCCCAGCCAGGGCCCAAGCATTGCCTGGTTCAAAGACCCGGCCGGCAACATCCTGTCCGTGCTGGAACAGAAATAAGCCCTACCACGCGATGCCGTAATCGTCGCCGTGATTGGATGAGCCGCCCCACATTGTGCCGTGCTCGCGATCGAGGAATATCGCGTTGATCGGCCCTGACGTGCGTTCTTCGAACGTAAGCGTGTAACCCATCTTTATCAGCTCGTCACGAACATTTTGCGGCGTCGAATTTGC
>JBBRQM010000107.1:0-6565 GCA_038226395.1 Pyrinomonadales bacterium
ATCGGCGTCGAGAATTTCATTTTCTTCCTGTCCGAAAATTCCAAGAACCGAGTCGAATTTAGAGATCGCTTCCAAAACTACAACTTGATCGTCAGATTTTAGACCGTCGTTTGCTATGACCGTATTTATCTCGCGAACCATATCATGGATCGCGGCGAGAGCGGCAGCAGTATTAAAATCGTCGTCCAACGCAACTTCAAAATCGGTCAACGCCTTTTCGTTTAAAGCCATAACTTCGGCGTTCGAGCCATCAGTAGTTTTCGCTTGCCTTACCAGATGCCGGAAATTTCGCAGCCGTTCGACCGTGCTTTCCGCTCCTTGGAGTCCCTCGAATGTAAAATTCAACTGCTTGCGATACGGAACCGACAACAGTAAATATCGCATCGCAAGCGGCGAATAGCCTTGTTCTTTGAGATCTCGAAACGTAAAGAAATTGCCCTTCGATTTCGACATTGTAACGTCGTCGATCTTTAGGAATTCGCTGTGTATCCAGTATTTTGCAAACAGCTTTCCGGTCGAGCCCTCAGATTGAGCGATCTCGTTCTCGTGATGCGGAAATTGAAGGTCCATCCCGCCCGCATGAATGTCGAAAGTCTCGCCCAGGTATTTCATCGCCATCGCCGAGCACTCGATATGCCAACCCGGACGTCCGCGGCCAAATGGGGCGTCCCAACCCGGTTGCTCGTCCTCACCGACCAGTTTCCACAATGCGAAATCGCGAGCGTCTTCCTTGTCGTATTTGTCGGTGTCAATACGCTCGCTGCCG
This sequence comes from Pyrinomonadales bacterium, assembly GCA_038226395.1. Taxonomy (GTDB): domain Bacteria; phylum Acidobacteriota; class Blastocatellia; order Pyrinomonadales; family Pyrinomonadaceae; genus OLB17. The sequence continues at coordinate 767 of JBBRQM010000107.1, forward strand.
CCCGCTATGTTACCCGAAAAGCTGATCTTCGACAGCTTGCCGTATTCCGGAAAGGCCGTGATTCGGTAATAGATCGAACCCTCGGACTCATATGCATGGCCGTTTTCGAGGAGCGTCGAGATAATATCGATCATCTCGGGTACGTGATGGGTCGCCCGCGGCGTCACCTCGGGCCGCTCGTTGCCGAGAGCGTCAAAATCTTCCCAAAAATACTGTATAAACGGCGCCGTAAATTCGTCGATGCTGATATTTTGTTTTGCCGCCTCGTTAATAATTCGGTCGTCAACATCTGTCAGATTAAAAACATGCGTCAGCTCGTAGCCCTTAAATTTCAGATACCGCCGCAGAACGTCGCCAAAAATAAACGTCCGAAAATTGCCAATATGTGCAAAATTCCAAACTGTCGGCCCGCAGATATACATCCGCACTTTGCCGGCCTCAATGGGCTTAAATTCCCCGATCTGTCGCGATAATGTGTTGAAAAATCTGAGCATATAAAATTGATCTGTAAGTCAATCTAATATAACAAAAGTTAATGTCATTTACGGCTTCGGTATCGAATTCATCACGCGAGATCGTTCCAGGTTTCTTAGAACTTTGTTTTTCGCCCTGAAATCGTCGAGACGTTGAGGGTTTGCGACAATCCAGAATTCTTTACTAACCGTCTCGCCGTGATACTCGCGAGCGACCAGTCCATTAAAGTCAGCCGTTTCAGGATAGGTTTCACGAAATTGGGCGAAAATCGTATCGAAGAGATGAATACTTGAATCCACTTTTGGCAGACACAAATTCCTAAAGAAATCATGAACCTCGCTTAACCTACCAATATACTCACAAAGCATTGGCACAAAATCTTCATTGGGCTCACGTTGACGTATCTCATCCAATAAGGTTTGCTTAACCTTTCCATCTTCAACTAGCCGAGCATGTGACACCATTATCGTTGGAGTAACGTAGTTGATAACGGAATCACTTTTCGTGGGGTCCTCAACCGATGTCGAAAAAGTAACAATATGAACGGCATGACCGCCATAAGTAATTTGTGACCGAAGACCTTCCATTAACCGATATGCATAACTTTCATCAAAGTGCCGACTTTTCTCAGTTTTAAGAACTGCCGATCCTGATGCGATTTCATCGGCAACATGGGGCACCAAATTCAATGTACGAACGACAGGCGCTTATAAGATTGAAAAAACGCCTATCAATCGTATTTCTGGCTAGATTGAACCAATCTTCGCTATGACCGCCGAAAAGCTTATACTCTACTGTCGCCTCAAACATTGTTTTCTCGAACTCCCCAAAATTTTCGACCACTGCATCGTACTTCTCCTCAGCGGTAAGCATGACGATTATTACTTTCTTCGCGACTAAAGCATCCTTAAACAAAAGCTCATTAATCTCCAGAGTAGGAGTTCCAGACGTTCCTTTATCAAGCGTATATTTTTTCATTGCGGATAACCTCTATTTTTTCAACTCTGCTTCCCACCAGTTAGGCTTCCTCGGCTAGAGCGGAACAAAAATCATTCGCTACTATAGGACTTATTACCGACCTACAATATTAGGTTTAACATATCGAGCTTTCGCCTCGTCCGAAAACAAATACTCGCGGCTGTAAAACCGCAGCGGATAGTCTTTATCGTATTTCTCGACCAATTCATTTACCTTGTCCAAAAATGAAGCTCCGTTCTTTGAAGCATTAAAATCCGCCACTGTTTGCATCCAGAAAACGGTCAGCGTCTCGTGATACGGCATTTCTTTTGTCAGATCAAGGCTGAATGACCGCAAAAGATTTAAAATACCGATGCGCATTTTTTCGAGAGCGGTTTCGAAATCATAATGCGTCGCGTAATACAATGCCACGGTCAGATGCTCGGCATGACGCCATTCCGCGCGCTCGATCGTGCCGCTTTCAAAGCCGCCTATTATCCGCAATATATCTTTTTCAGAATCGTATCTTTTCACAATCTTTGTTGCCGCTTTTGTTTCTATTTCATAGAATCAAATCTAGTAGTCTAATTATTCAACAAGGGGAGATATTTAACATGAGTTCATTAACCGATACCAAAACAATTCGCCAGCGTGCCCGCAACGATCTCGAAGAAGGTGCTGTGACACCCGATTACCAGCTTGATAAAAACGAGGTTGTCAAAATGCTAAACGGAGCTTTGGCGACCGAAATTGTCTGCGTTTTGCGTTACCGTTTTCATTACTTTATGGCGAGCGGCATCCATAAAGAGGGTGCGGCAGCCGAATTTTTGCAGCATTCAAATGAAGAGCAGCAGCATGCCGACATGATAGCCGAGCGAATTAAACAGCTTGGCGGCAAACCAGAGATGAACCCGGCAGTGATCGCCAACACCAGTCACTCTGAATATGTCGAAGGAACATCGCTCGAAGACATGCTTCGCGAAGACCTCATCGCCGAGCGGATTGCCATCCAGACTTACCGCGAGATGATCGCCTATTTTGGCGAAAAGGATTCGACCACACGCCGAATGCTCGAAACAATTCTCAGCGTCGAAGAAGAACACGCCGACGATATCTCGGATCTTCTTTTTACCACGAATAACTGACGTTTAATTCCCTTCCAATCATAAAGAAAATGCGATTGCGGCTTGGTTATGGCCGCAATCGCACATCCCAAATCCCGGAATTCAATTTTATTTAAGCCGCCATTTCCTTCATTTCTTCTTCAAATTCGTCCATAAACAGGTATTTTCTCCATTCGGGACGGTTTTCGGCATAGTGGCAAAGCAGCACGTGGTCGAGGCCGAGACGCAACAGCTTTTGCGATGTCAGCAGCGGCATTCGCGCTTGATCGGGTGTGCGGTTGCCTTTACGTTGATTACATTTGACGCAGGCCGACACGAGATTGTGTGGCGTGCTTTCGCCACCCTGTGCACGCGGGAAGATGTGGTCAAGCGTCAGATCCTTAGCATGTTTATGCTCACCGCAATACTGACAGCGATAGCGATCGCGGATATATATTCGTGCCCGTTTCATCGTCGTCTCGCGATTATTTCGCCGAACATGGACATAATGCCGCAGCCGCACGACCGACGGGACGGGAAAAGTAGTAGAAGGAGAATGCAAAACATTATCGCCATCATTTTCCTCGACAAAGATCGCGCCGCGAAACCACAGACAGACCGCGCGCGCAACGCCGACCGTGCCAAGCGGCTCATACGAAAAGTTTAATAGTAAAACCCGGCCTGTAAGCAAAAAAACAGCCTCCTTACTGTAATTCTAGGTAATTTACTACTAAAACGCCTGTTTATGCAAGATATAGTTGTGGAAAACTTGCACTTAAGTATATTTTGTAAAGAAAAATTAGTGCCATTATTTGATCTATTCAAAATGCTCATAGCCCTTGGCTTCAAGCGGGAGGGCGATGCCGTTTTCAACGATCTCGATCCCATTATTGGTGATCTCGCCAATACAAGTTCCGGGAACGTCGCCCGGATGTTTTGGCGAAACCGTGAAAAGCAACTCAAAATCCTCACCGCCGTTCAGAGCCAAATCAAAACATTCGTCGGCCGGAAAATGATGGGCAAGATCCGGCTGGATCGGCAGACGGTCAGCGTAAACCTGAGCGCCCACTTTGCTCTCACAACAAATGTGATTCAGATCAGATGAAAGACCGTCGCTGAGATCGATCATGGAAGTGCTAATACTCTCTGTTTGCAATTGTTTAGCTATATTTAGTTGAGAGTGAGGTTTAAGCTGTTTTAAAATCAGACCAGAAGTATATTCATGTCTCTCTGATGTGTACAAAAAACCTCGTTCGAGCAATTTAAGGCCACCGGCAGCACCGCCGAGCGTCCCGGTTACAAAGACCAAATCCCCCACTTTTGCAGTGGATCGCAATATCGCCTTTCCTTTTGCTACTTCGCCGCCGGCTATCGAGTTGACTATTAATTTTTCCGGTGAACGCGAAACATCACCGCCGACCAGCTCGACCCCAAATTCATAAGCCAGAGCGAACCAGCCTTCGTAAAATTTGTCGACAAAATCAGTGGCCCAGAGGCTTTCGGGGATGCCGATTGACAACATTGCCCATTTTGGCACCCCGCCCATTGCAGCGATATCTGAAAGAGAAACCGCCAGCGCTTTATGGCCCAGAAACTCCGGCGTGGTCCATTCGAGGCGAAAATCAATATCCTCAATGAGCATGTCAGCAGTCAACAACATATCGGTTTCGGCGTCTTTGGGCAAGACGGCGCAATCGTCACCGATCTTATCCAGACCGTATTTAGTCCTTAAATTTTCCACAAACTGAAATTCGCTCACCATACAATTAGCTGTTGACACAAGTGCATTAAATACATACAATAACGCTTGCAAATTTTACAAGAAACTTTAACACAATTACGACACCGATGGCACAAGAACCTGTAGTAATACCTGAGAAAATTTACTTTAAGATAGGAGAAGTCTGCGAACTGGTTGGCGTGCAAGCCCACGTGCTGCGATATTGGGAGACCGAGTTTCCGATGCTCTCGCCACAAAAAAATAAATCGGGCCAGCGGAGCTATCGCCGCCGCGATGTAGAGATGGCCCTGCGGATTAAACAACTTCTTTACAACGAGATGTTCACCATCGCCGGTGCCAAGAAAAAGCTGCAATCTGAGGCACGCGACGGTTCTAAGCCAAAGCCTGTGGCATCTCCAAAGCCTGAAGCGGCTATATATGGCCGCGACGATGCCCCAACATTGTTCGATACAGGCTTTAATGATGATCTTAACGTACCGGCCATACAATATGACAATACTTCAGGCATAGTACTCGGCGGTGAGCAAAAAGAGGCTCTGAAAGTGCTGGCATCACATTTATTGGAGCTTCGCGAGATGTTAAAAACGTCTCGGGCTTCCTAACCAAATCTGTGTCAACGTTGACATTTCCCGGTGGTAAAATTACTCTAAAACTCGACATTTCGGGACGTAGCGCAGTCTGGTAGCGCGTTCGCTTGGGGTGCGAGAGGTCGCTAGTTCGAATCTAGTCGTCCCGACCAAATCAACTCTCGGCCACATCAGGCCGGGAGTTTTCCTTTTCTTGATCGTTCTCATCTGACCTGCCATACATCTTTTCCTGAAGGCGAATGACCACAAACTGGTCAATGAAAACGAGGACGCCGAGCCCTACTATTCCTGAAACTGCGAGCAATGGACCGATCGCGCGAGATGGCGACTGACAGACCGTGTTTTCAAGGCAGAATGTTATGCCGCTCAAGTGCAGCCAAATAAGCAGCACGACCGCAAATACGGCGAAAAACAAGTGGGTCGCCCAAAGTGCCCACGCAGTGCGAACCATCCACAGAACAGCATTAGCGACCAACAGCAACACTATCGTCGATGCAATAAGAAAATAAACACCGGATCGCCGGTCATAATTGAACGATTCCCAAGCGATCCGTGGGTCACCGACGCTCTGCAGCCAGCTCCAGGAATAGTAAGCAAAAAAGGCCGTTATAGGAGCAGAAAGCGCTAACACCGCAAGATAGATCTTGTTCCACATAACGCAAGGTTTTACCACAGAACCGGCTGGAAAACAAAAGGCCGACGGGAATGAGGTCCCGTCGGCCGCAATAACTCAGGATCAATACTTATTAATTCGGATCGACCGTGACATAGGTAACCTGGCCGCGTCGTGAGACGAGCAGCGCGACTGGCTTATTTCCGGCGGCGTCAAGCGCCGTTTTGACCTCTGCCACTGTATTTACAGGCTTACGGTTGATCTGAAGAATGACATCTCCGCGGGCGATTCCGGCGTCAGCCGCCGCCCCGCTCTGATCGACAT
>JBBRQM010000108.1:0-6343 GCA_038226395.1 Pyrinomonadales bacterium
GCGAAACGTAGGCACAACGACGATCTCGGTCTCGAAGCCGAGATCGCTAGTCAGACGTTTTATCACCGCAACCTGCTGTGCATCTTTTTGTCCAAAATATGCCCGATCGGGACGGATTGTATTGAAGAGGATGGTCACAACTGTCGCGACGCCGCGAAAATGCCCGGGCCGCGACGCGCCCTCTAACGTTTCGGTGAGACCCTCGACATTTACATATGTCGAAAAGCCATCAGGATAAATTTCCTCCAAATCGGGAGCGAAAACGTAATCGACATCGTATTCGGCAAGTGTTGCGGCATCTGCCGTCAGATCGCGGGGATAAGTTTCGAGATCGCCAGAATCATTAAATTGTTTTGGATTAACGAATATCGAGACGATAACGACATCACACGCTGCCCGGGCCTCTTTAACAAGCGCCAGATGTCCATCGTGCAAAGCACCCATCGTCGCTACAAAACCGACAGTCTTAGCCTCCCGCCGCAATTGGCGCGAGATCGAAAACATTCGTTGCCGGCGGTTGATGATCTCCATCTAAGCGGATTTCAGCTCTACCTTTGTTTCCTCGGTCAGGCCGTATGATTCCTTATCGTTAGGATACGCTCCGGATTTTACGTCTTTTGTCCATGCGTGGATGGCGTCAGTCATGACGTCGCGTACGCTGGCGTATTGGCGAACGAAACGCGGCTGTCGGCCAAATGTCATGCCAACGAGATCGTGGAGGACGAGCACTTGGATGTCGCATTCGAGACCGGCGCCGATGCCGATGGTGGACATTTTGAGCTCCTTTGTGATCATGCCCGCGACCTCGCGGGGAACGAGTTCAAGCACGATAGCAAAGGCACCGGCGTCCTCGAGCATTTTTGCGTCCTCGATTAGCAGCTTTGCCTGTTCGGCGGTGCGGCCCTGAACGCGGTAACCGCCCATTTTATAGACCGATTGCGGCGTCAGGCCGATGTGGGCGACGACCGGGATTTCTTCGTTTACCAGGCGTTTGACGAGATCGACCCGGTTGCGACCGCCCTCGAGTTTGACGGCCTCTGCACCGCCGTATTTCATTAACCGGAGGGCGTTTTTTACACTCTCGTCCTCGTTGACGTGATACGTGCCAAACGGCATATCGGCGACGACCATCGCCCGTTCGGTGCCGCGTTTGACGGCGATGCAGGCAGATGTTATCTCGTCGAGCGAGACAGGGATCGTGTTGCCATAGCCGTGAATGACGTTTCCCATGCTGTCGCCGACGAGGATAATGTCAACGCCAGCCTCGTCCACGATGCGGGCGGTCGGATAATCGTAAGCCGTCAGACAGACAAGTTTTTCGCCGTTTTCCTTTGCGGCACGGATCGCCGGCAGATAAACTTTGCCCTCTTTGTCAGGTTGTAGATACGCCATAAATTGCTATCAAGTCTATCGGTTTACGTATTTTTAGTCTAGCTAATTAGTGAGCAGTAAGCGGTAGCAGAACACCAAAAACTCAAAGTCCAAATCCCCATTGCTAATTGCTAACTGCCAATTGCCCAGTTTCCCCGTTAGGGTTCCAGCGTTTTACCTCGCTCGAATCCTCACACCCATCGAGAATATCAGCGATCTCTAAATGTAGAACGTTATGCACGAAATTAGGAGCTATCTCGGCCAGCGGGCAGAGGACAAATTTACGCAGGTGGAGGCGTGGGTGTGGAAGCATGAGAAATTCGCTCTCCATCTGCGTATCACCAAAAAAAAGTATGTCGAGATCGACGGTTCTTGGCTTTTTTACGGTTTTATCGCCGCGACCGAGAAGATACTCGATTCGCAGCAGGCGAGCCATCATTTGCGTCGCGCTGACGTTTCTAACGTGGATCTCGACGACCATATTTAGAAAGTTTACGTCACTTTCGATGTCGATCGGCTCGGTCTCATAGATAGCCGAGAGTTTGTGGACGACAAAGCTCGCCTCCATCAGCGAGCGAACAGCCAGCAGCAAATTGCCGGCACGGTCGCCGAGATTTGACCCCAGGCCAAGGTATGCAGTTGTGTATTCGGTGTCCATTTCAAGCAGCTTGCAGCCTTATAATTAGATGAATCTACATCTGTTTGTCAATTCAATAGGCATCTGTCAGCTACTGTCCCAACCGTAGAATCGGATAAGAGATCGGAGAGGAAAAGGTTTTAATCGAGCGCGTAAATTCGGAACACTAACTGTCAGCCTCAGACATTAGCCGTTATTCAGGCGCATGCTGTTTTTTTTTCACCGGCATCATCGACAAAAGTCAGCCAAACGGCGCCAAAAGGAGCGGGTCGCGTCGCGTCGATTACACCGAAGAACGCGTCCTGTAGCAGGTTTGTCATTTCGCCGCGTTTACCTGAACCGATGGTTATTCGATCTATCGAGCGAATTGGCGTGATTTCGGCGGCGGTTCCTGTAAAAAAGACCTCGTCGGCGAGATAAAGCGCCGAGCGCTGGATTGAAGTTTCGACAACCTCGATGCCTTGTTCGCGGGCAATTTGAATGACAGAATCGCGGGTAATACCCGGCAGGATCGAAGCACCGAGCGGGGGCGTTATGAGCCGTCCGCCATTGACAAGAAAGATATTTTCACCCGAGCCCTCTGAAACGTAACCACGGTCGTCGAGTGCGATTCCCTCGGAAAAACCGCCGAGAATGGCCTCCATCTTGATGAGCTGCGAATTCATGTAATTCGCACCGGCTTTGGCCATGGCCGGCATCGAGTTAGACGTGATTCGTGTCCAGGATGAGACGCAGACGTCAATGCCGGATTCGAGAGCCTCTTCGCCGAGATACTTGCCCCACTGCCATGCGGCAACATACGAATCGATCGGATTGTTAAGCGGATATACGCCGAATGCGGGTTTTTCTTCGTCAAGGCCGCGGATGATCAGCGGGCGTAGATAGCACGATTCGAGGCCGCTCTGTCTGACCAGATCGACGGCGGCATCACAAAATTGATCGCGACTGAACTCTGAATCCATCCGGTAGATCTTTGCCGAATTGACTAGGCGCTGCATGTGCTCGGTAAGACGAAAAATGGCAGATCCCTTGCTGGTTTCATAACAACGGATGCCCTCAAAAACGCTGGAGCCGTAGTTGACAACGTGCGACATCACGTGAATACGCGCATCATCCCAATTTATAAAATCGCCGTTTTTCCATACTTTGGGGCAGATTTTCATTGTGCTGACATCTTTTCCGGACATAATTTATATGCTAATTATATGCTAAATACAAAAATGACTTTCTATCGACCCGTCCTATAATATCATGAGAATAAACAGCAATTTGCCATCTTACTTCTTCAAAAAACTTTATCGAACGCAGGATTAATCGGGATAATTGTATCCCACCGATCTAGGCTTCGCAAGATTGGCTGTCACATCGCACGAAAAAAGGCGGGAAATCCCGCCCCTTTTCCCGTCAAATCCAGGATTGTCAAAGTATGAACAGCCGAGGAGCTGTGTCGTCGAGCCTGGAGCTAAAAACAACGCCATTAACCAAAACAGTCACAATAATTGGCTGATCACCCGCCTGGTAAAGACCCATAGGAAGCGTGAAATCGATGGTATCAATTCCAGGCTCGACAAGAGTGGCCCCAGTCAAAACTTGAGTGCCAGTAATGGTTACATCGCGTATTCTGACCGATATCAATGACGCCGGAACACTTTCAACGCCTGTCAGATATAACCGCAGGACGCTAGGCACGAGCTTGCCGCCGCGTACCATTACAGTATTCACAGTAAATGGTTCGGTTGTAAACCGCTGAAAATTTGTAACGTTAAAGAGTTTCGCGCGGCCACCGGGACCCACAAGATTACCAACAGTGAAAATGTCAGGTTGCGTCGGCACCAATATGATAGTGCTCTTCATTTGGACGCCGTTATTGTTTATAACCAGAGGATATTGTGTTCCTGCTACGTCTGCCGATAGGGCTGGCGGAGCGACAAATTCGATCCGGTGCTGGCTGACCGCTCTGAGTCCGCAGGCGATGCCATTGATCGTCATCGTGAGGCCGCTCAATTCTATCGGCAGAGTAAATCTGCGCATAAGCGATCCCGGCGATGTGCGGGCAATTATCGGTTTGTTAATGCCGGGCTGATAATCGAGTACGGCCAACATGCCGGGAGAGATTCCCGGAACGGTGGATGGGGTAACTGGGGTTGGAGTCGGCGTTGGCGTCGGTGTTGGTGTCGGTGACCCAGTCGGTGTCGGTGTTACCGTCGGTGTGGGCGTTGGGGTTACTGTCGGTGTCGGGGTTACCGTCGGCGGAGGAGTGGGTGTCGGCGTTGGCGTGCCTATAGTTTGCGAGACAGATCTACCGCTCGCTCCGGTAGAGAAATTAACATTTACCGGCGTCGTTGCCGTGACTATTGGTTGTATAAGATAATAAACCTCGGAGCTGCGATCAAAATTCCCCGTTCCAAATTCCGTTAATGCAAGATTAAACGCTAATCTTCTTATGGAATTACTCGTAAAAATTTGAGTTGAAGCCAGAAAAACGGTGGGATCCGGGAAAATGGCAAGACGCGTAAAAGTCGCGGATGCGGCGGCGACATTTAAAGGATATGAGTATATTTGCGCGGGACGGAATGCATCGGGGTTTAATCCGTCCGTTGCGGTAGTCGGGATGGTGCCGTCAGCCTTGATATTCAACCTGGTTTCGAGAACCAGGGTTGAGGGCGTCAGACCTGATCCATAATCAGTAAAACCGGGATAATGGGCAATGTCACCCCCGCCCGCACTGGTATCGGCATCGCTGCGTGGCCCGATACGTCGAAACGTGCTGGTCGTAATATCGTAAAGATACAAGGCAAACGATGTGTAATTGGTTCCGCCATTTTCGGCTGCCAGATCGGCGTAAGAGTCAAAGGCTATATATTTGCCGTCGCGGCTCATGCGGCGGCCGAGATCGAGTATGTTTACGGGGTCGCCTGGATTGGTCGATGTCGTCGTCGTGACCTGATTTTTTGCAGTCGCAGTCGTCGGGCTGCCACTGACAAGATCAGCGTAAAAAATTTCCTCATTTCGACTGGCGAGAGGGTTATTGCCACCGGTCATATTAACTATCGGATTATCGCCGGTGCTGGAAAACATCACGCGACTCCCGTTGCCGGAGATTGTCGGGTTCTTGCTATAAATTGGATTCGATATCGGACCCCGCGGTGTTTTTGTGACCTGCCGGACCCCGGTCGTGCCCGGTGTTGCTCCCGCACAGGGCGCCGTACTGCCGCGGGTGTAGGTATAGATCTCGTCGTTGTCTTCGTTCAAATCGAACGAATTGCCGACACAAGGCACGAGGTCACGTAAAGAAACAAACGCGATCACGCTGCCGTCATCATTTATGCTGGCGTCGTGATTATCATCGGCGATAAACGGCCCGGTTGTAGCTGTTCCTGCACGCGGCAGTTGGCTCGCTGTGGTGTTGGTAACACGCGTAAAAGGACCGCCTGATAGATTCGTGAGCGCCAAATCGTCCCCGGTCGAAAGATCGGCCACCGCAGCATAAGCCGGTATCTGGTATAACCATAATTCGAGGTTGCCGTCACTTGTAAGTGGGTTGGCACCTGGCGTCGGGGTTGCTGCAGGACTTGGCGAAGGAGTTGGCGTCGGGGAAGTAAAGGCATTGCCATCGAACGATCCCGGGTTGGTTGAGTTCGGCACCGTAGGCGTCGATGTCGTGGCATTGGACGAAAATGCTATCCATTTCCCATCGGTGCTAATAACCGGACGAGTATTGGATATTATTACCCTGATATTATCGAATGTCGCCGATAATGTAGTATCAAAAAGGACGCTCTTTGTATCCGTGATCTGAAAAATGCGGCGTTGAGCATAATCAAAGAGAAATATCTCGGTATTACCGTCCGCATTTCGCGGATTTTCAGTTGCCAGGTCGCCGGTCGATTCGAAAACGATAAATCTTCCGTCACCACTGATGCCGCCGGCATACGATTGGGCGGGTGAATTGGTCATTTGGGCCAGTACAGAATCCGCCTGAGCCGAAACGTTTGAGGCAAAGGCGAGCACGGCCGTAATTACAAAAAGGAACGCAAAGCGTAAGGTCACAAACTTCCTCCGGGACAAACAGTTCAAAATATTTGCAGATTCACGATCACCAAACATACTGTACGCCAAAACACTTGATTTTAAGCCTATGGCGAGTGTTCTGCAACCTCGTGAATTACAAAACAACCTCGATGTTAGCGAAATACTCATTCTTTGATGCATCTGGGGTTAGATAGGGTTGTCATTTCAAAATTCCCGCATATCATTTAATATAAGGTATTTACCGCGAAGAATGGCCTCAAAACGTAAAATAATGATCGTCACCGGCGAGGTATCAGGCGATAC
>JBBRQM010000109.1:0-5273 GCA_038226395.1 Pyrinomonadales bacterium
AGCACGGCGTTAATAGCGTTCAGGTAGTTTACGATCCTCAAGCGGAAAGTCCCGAATACGATTGGGTATTAAGCATTAAAGGCAAAGATACACATTTCAAAACCCGTGTACGGGATTGTATGGAAGTGTCCGCCGAATAATCTCGATTAAATAAAAAAAGACGATGGCTTCGACTTAACGTCACCATTGTAAAAGTCGCGAATTTACTTTATGTCCAAGAAGGACTTCCCGCACCGCAATCATCAGTATTAACGGCGATTCGGAACAAAAAAAACTCTAATATGCAATATTTATTTCTATATGTGCGCACGCGCATATATACACGGGTGTATGTGTTGTATTGCACATATAGATTTTTTCTGATATAAAGTGCATACGAGGTTCCAAATTGGCTGCGGATACAACAAAAAATAACGGAGTTTCTAACGAGTCGATGATGAATCATCTGCTCGAGGCCCTGCCGTACGAAGACTTTGAGCGGATCAGGCCCGTTCTGGAGAGTGTCTCTCTAAAGCTCGGACACGTGCTGTACGAATCGGGAGATACGATGACGCATATCTATTTTCCGACCACCGCGATCATCTCTCTGCTATACATCATGGAAAACGGCGGTACCGCCGAGATCGGCATCGCCGGTAACAACGGCCTAGTCGGCATCGCTTTGTTTATGGGCGGCGACACGACGTCTAGCCGGGCCGTAGTACAGAGCGCGGGTGATGCCGTGAGGATGAAGAAAAAAGATCTGATGGCCGAATTCAAACACGGCGGGATGTTTCAGGATATTCTGCTGCGTTACACACAAGCATTGATGACGCAGATCTCGCAAACCGCCGTCTGCAACCGTCTCCATAGCGTCGAGCAGCAGCTTTGCCGTTGGCTGCTGATAAACCACGACCAGCTCGCCGCCGATACGCTCATCATGACGCATGACCTAATAGCGAATATGCTCGGCGTTCGCCGCGAGGGTGTAACGGTAGCCGCCGGACATCTGCAGGATAACGGCTACATAAGCTATTCGCGCGGTACCGTCACCATACTCAACCGCCCGGGCCTCGAACGCATTTGCTGCGAATGTTATAAGGTTGTCTCTAGAGAATACGACCGCCTGCTCGGTGATTACGTCCGCAAAAATCAAGCAAAAAGCGCTTAAGAAAAAAAGAATTTTTAGCTCTGGATTAACACAGATATTCACAGATCAAAACCAGATACTCTCCTACATCTGTGTCCATCTGTGTTTATCTGTGGCTAAGAGATTCTTTTGCGTCTTTGCCCCTTAGCGTCTCTCCGTCTTTTTCCCCCATCCGTGCGCTGACGCACCGATGAACATTAGGTTCTACATTAAACTGTTATCAGAGTGATGAGACCGCCATCAATCGTTCTTTCATAATTCATTCGTCATCGAGATTAGCTTAGCAATCTTCTTTTTGTGCCGTTTGTTCTTTAACGCACTGCAAAAAGGAGAAACTCAATGCCATTTGATTTAGGATTCAAAAAAGTACTTTCTAACAAAATACTTGCCTCTCTATCCGAAAAAGAGTCCAAAAACTTAAAAACCAAACTACAGCCTTTTGAGCTAAACTTTGGTGAAAAGATCTACGAAGCGGGCGATACGATCGACAACGTCTATTTTCCCGATAGCGGAATCATTTCGATCCTCGCAACGCTCGGCGGCGAATCTGTTCTCGAGGTCGGCATCGTCGGTTTTGAAGGTGTCGTCGGCCTATCGACATTTCTCGGCGCTCCTATATCCAAAAACCGCGCCGTCGTCCAGGGCGAGGGCGTCGCCCAAAAGATCAAAACTGCCGATTTTCTCACTGTGTGCGGTCAAAGCCCTGAATTAGCCAAGCTGCTCCAACATTACGCCCATTCGCTGATGACGCAAATCTCGCAGTCGGCGGTCTGCTACCGTTTTCACAGAATCGAAGCCCGCCTCGCTCGCTGGCTGCTGATGACCGCCGACTGCATGCTCTCGGACGAGTTTCGTCTGACGCAGGATTTTCTCTCGCACATGCTCGGCGTCCGCCGCGAAGGAGTTACCAAAGCCGCCAGCCACCTCCAGAAACAGAAAATAATCAGCTACAGCCGCGGCAACATAACCATCATCAATCGCAAAGCCCTCGAAAATGCTTCTTGCCAGTGCTACGGTCTCCTGAAACTGAACAACTGATTCTTGTCAGAACCGGGAGCAGTATTCAATTACGAATTACGATTTCTTTTTAGGACTTGGGGTCAAGCACAATGGTGGAGCGTACGCGTATATTCGCAACATTCACCGGATCATTCAATTACTTAATTAAGATTACGGGTTACGCCATAACACCTCCGTGCTAAAGCACGATGGGCCGATAAACGAATAAGGTCTCGGACAATTGAGTCCGAGGCCTTTTCGGTATTGTAAGTTCTTCTAGCTACACGTCTGACAGCCGCAGTCGCAAGCGATTTCTGGCATGTTCTGTTCCGTTGCCTCGCGGCAATGGTCGCCGCAAAATGATTCATCATTGGCGACCGGGCAATTACATATGTCGTGTCCGCATTTTCCTGTGTCTGCCATATTATTTCTCCTTTGTTACTGAAAACCTTGGTCTACTAACTTACAATTATCTGTTGTTCGCTGACCGTGTTTGTATCCTATCGAACGTTAATGCCGCATGATGCCCGCTATAAGCGATGTAAAGTCTGGCGGCCGCTGGTCACGGTTGGTGTTATCCGGTAAACGACCTCGATATTTTCGCGAACCCAATTATCCATCCAGTGAATACTGAGTGCGGGAGTCAATGTCGGGTTGGTGACACGAACCTGGTTTATTACCCGCTCACGTTTAACAGGATCGGTAATGCGCTCGGCAATGCCTTCGACAATGACGCTGATCCAATTTTGGTTATCGGTAACTTCTTCCGCCTGAATGCACACCCGTGGGTTGCTGTCGATAATGTCGGATTTCTTGCCCTCGGTTGTGTATATGAATATTTCGCCGGCGTGAGATACAAAGTGAACCGGTACCACATATGGTATGTCGTTTTTGGAACAAGCCAGATGCCCATAGTCGAGCCGCTTCAGTACTTCGGCGATCTGGCTATTCGATAATTCTTGAATTTCTAACATAGGAATAATTCTTCAGATCCGTTATCAAAAGATCTTATTATAATGTTCATCTTTTGAATGAATTTCCTCTTCCACAAACTGCTCATTTGCCGCCTCATCGCCGATAGCCCTTTCCACCTTATCGCCGTGCCGGGTCTTAGCGAGAGCGTTCAAGCATTGGGCCTGCTGTTTAGCATTTAACCTGACAAAGCCATTCAACACCGCTTCGACTTCCGTTTCCACTGGTGATTCATTGTAGTAATTACTCATTAGAGTGTATTCCCCGCCCTGTACCGCTCCGAACCTAGCTGGGTTCTCGAAAATGTGAAGTGATCCCGTATCTTTGCCGCGATCTGCGGTTCGGTCATATGGTCGGCTGGCTCAACGCTGACATTCAGCTTGCCGAATTTCGCTTTTTCGAGGCGTTTTTGCAGCTCGCCTTGGGCCTCACCCGGGCCGATCAGAAAAATCAAATCGCAATCACCGATTCTCGCAATTACCTCGTCATAATAAATATTCAGATGTTCAGTCTCTACTCGCTGCCTAACGTCGTCAGCATTGGCCAGATCTCGCTTGCTGATGTCTGCGTTTACGACCAATATATCTTCACCCGCATCGGTTATCGTGACAACGACGGCTTTTTCGTGATCTATCCATAAACCAATTTTTCTATTCATAACTCACAGTAGCAAAACCAATGTTCGTGTGAATGTGCGCTAAACCACAGACGGATATTTCCTTTTACAGTAACTTTTGGGAAATGTTTGAAAGTAAGTAAGGAGAATCCGCGATGAAGATATTGATAGCAACGGACGGTTCTGAATTTAGTACCGCAGCAGTGGTCGAGAGCTGTAAATTTATCAAACCTGAAACCGCCGTGATAAAGGTGATCGCGGTTTTCGAAGACGCCCTACCTATAACCATCGAGACGATGCCGGCATCCGCTCAGTATTTCCAACAGGTCGAGGGCGGGCTGATGGAACTGGCGGCTGAAAACTTAAAAACGGCAGAGGCTCAGATCAAAGAACAATTTCCGGGAACAGTGCTCGACTTAACGACCGAAGTAATACGCGGACACGCAGACCAAGCGATCATCGACTTTGCGACCGAATGGAAAGCCGACCTGATCGTGGTTGGCTCGCACGGACGTGGCTTCTGGGGCAGACTGCTCGGATCCGTTTCAGACGGCGTCGTGCATCACGCTCCTTGCTCGGTGCTTGTCGTCAGAAAACCTGCCGATCATCCGGCTTAAAGTGATGAAAAGCGTGGTGCCTTCCCTTAGATTGCGATCCTGATATTGTTGGCGGATGCTATTTCTTAGCGGCGGGGCTTGTTTTTTCTAAGAGGCTGATTATCTTATCGAGCTTTTCGAGGTCCATTTTGTCGAGCCTTACCATCAGATCCTCGATCTCTTTCTTTGCATCGACGTTTGTTTTGTAATCTTCGGCGGCGTGGTGGAGGTCGCGTTCGGCTGAGCGGTTTTGGCTCATCATTATTATCGGCGCGGCGTATGCGGCCTGGGTCGAAAACACCAGATTGAGCAGTATGAACGGATAAACATCCCATTGAAATCGCCACGCAATGAAATTAGCGGCGATCCATAGAGCCACGATAACGGACTGGACAATGATAAACGTCCAAGACCCCATTCCGTTTGCGACAATGTCCGCGACCCTCTGTCCAAACGTTCTCTCGCCGCTCGATTTTTTGTGCCAGTCAATTGCCATAAAAATCAATAATTGAAGCTTTCTTTGACCAAATATTAGGTTAGCCTTCTCCCCCGATATATACAAAAGCCTTTATTTACTGGGCTATATTATAAATTCTATTTAAGTAGCATAGTATAACCTTGGAAGAGCAACCTTTCGGTTGTAATTCCATCGGAGCGAGGCCTTTGACGGTGTGGGAGACGTCGGAGATCATCTCGCTCCACCTTCTCACCATTAACCAATTAAAGGGCTTCTTTTGCTGCTTTGGGCCGAAAGACGAGGATCTGGACACTCTTGTTCGGCTTTCAAAATTATTTTTCAAAAACGCCTTCCAGATTATCAACTTCATCCAAGATCGGTTTGGCGACTTTTGCGTAATCGCCGATGTTTTTGGCTGCATCGGTTTTTGCGACCAGCATTTCAAAATTCTGTGCTTGTTTCGTACCGCCTTTTGCTTCAACTTTCGGTCTGACGGCGTTCCAC
>JBBRQM010000110.1:0-5186 GCA_038226395.1 Pyrinomonadales bacterium
GAGCTTGTAAAGAGCTTCGTCCAAAAAGCTAAAATTCGGATATTTATCAAGTATTTCGCGATACCGTGACTGAGCGCCCTTTAGTCCGCCCTTCTGTTGGTCAACTGAAAGCGCGTAATAATAATTGGCAATGTATAGATTATGAAGACCAAGATTGTCCTGCACTTGTTTGAGACGCTGCTCAGCCGCGGCCCGCAATATTGAGTTGGGATATTGCTGAAGGAGAGCCTTAAGCCGCGTTTCGGCCCTTCTTGCCTTTGTCGCATCACGATCCGGAAGCCCGATCTGCCTCATCTCGGATTCCGCAATCTTCAGAACCACCCGATCCGCGAGCGGATGAGTCGGAAAAAATGTGAGCCAATCCTGATAAGCTCCGACAGCCTGAATAAGAGCGCTTGTAGATCCCTCGATAAAAAATGAGTCGCCAACGGCCAGCTTTGACATCGGCAAATACGGCGAATCGGGATATGTAGTGATGATCGTTTGAAAGAGAAGCCGCCCGACGTCATAATTATGCCTGCGCACCTCTCGTGTCGCAACAATAAATAACTCGCGGTCACGACCTGGCGTCACTGTGCCGATCAGTTTATCGTATTCGTCATTTCCGCTAGATCGTCCAAAAATCCCAAACAATTTCTTTTTTTTCGGAGTCTCTCGCGGTGTGCCGACCGGGGAATCGGGATTTGCACGCGCCGAGGCGGTTTCCGTCAGTGCCTTGTCAACCCTGGCTTGTATCTCGGCGACAGCCTGCTCAAGAGTGTCGATTTCGCCGGCTTCAAATTTTTCCGATCTATCGATCTTGCCGCGGAGCTTGGTGACATCAGATTGCAGACCTGCAACGTCTTTCCCTAGGCTTGTCAGACGGCCTAACGGCGTATCCAGATTTTCTTTATCGGTTTTTTTTGTTTTATCGTCCTTATTATCATCTTTTATTGCCGATGCGGCTCCGCTTAGCGAGCGCCGCATTGTTTCCAGCTTCTGATCCATGACGCGGAGCCGCTGGCTTGCCGTGCCGTCCCCGGGCTTTGCCTGCCCAAAGATAATGCCGGAAAACGACAGTAAAACAATCAACACAAAAAAAGAAGGTTTTGTAATTTTAGGTAGAACCATAATTGCTTAAATATTATTCCCGATCTCAATCGGCTGCTTTAGTATGCAGATGTTACGCCCAGTTTGTGCCTTTTTCGATCAATTCTCTTACGGCAGATTCAGGCTTGCCACCGCCGAAAACCGCTGATCCCGCCACCAAAATATCGGCGCCCGACTTAACAACCTCTGCGATGTTTGATCCGTCGATCCCGCCGTCAATCTCAATTCTGGCCGCGATCCCTCGTTCATTAATCGTCTGTTTTAGACGGCGCAGTTTCGAGAGTACCTCTGGTATAAATGTTTGCCCCCCAAACCCCGGATTTACTGACATCAACAGAACATAATCGGCATAAGGCAGAGCTTCTTCCAAAAAACTGAGTGGCGTAGCCGGATTAACTGCAATGCCAGCCTTTGCACCTGCGTTTCTGATAGCTGTAAGCGTCCGGTTAAGATGTACGTCCGCTTCGACGTGAACGGAAACCATACCTGCACCGGCCTCGACAAATTCGACCGCATACCGGCCCGGCTCGTCGATCATCAAATGCGTGTCGATGACCAAGTCGGTCATTTTTCTGATCGACCTGACGACCGGCAGTCCGATCGTGATATTAGGCACGAAATGGCCGTCCATCACATCTATATGAAGCACTGTCGCTCCGCCCGCTTTGACCATGTCAATCTCTTCACCGAGCCTGGTAAAATCGGCAGACAGGATCGACGGTGCTATTTCAAACATTCTTATTAGCTCTTTTGTTTTGTTGCATTCGATCACAAAACCGTTGCTTGGGCTTTAAGGTTTTGGCGTCGCGCGCGGACGCGATTCACCCGGTTTTGGTTTAGCCGGATTTGTCTGACGGTTGCCCGGCGTCTGTGTATTCTTATTGGATTTATCGGTCGAATTATTATTCGAGCCCGGATCTCTCTTATTCGAATTTGAATCGGTCAAACTTGTATTAGCACCCGAGGTGTTTCCTAAAACATCGCGTGTCGTATCTGCCTTTTTCTTGCTTGTATTTGAATTCGCCTTTGGTTTCTTAGGCTTGTCAGAGATCATGTCCTCGATCTTTTCACTGTCATCTTCGTCAGTATTCTTTTTTAGAGCCGGCTGAGTTTCGTCCGGGGTTCCCGAAGATTTACTTGTAACGACAAGGATCATTTGACCCGTCTTGACCGTTTCGCCCGGTTTTGGCAACTGCTCGATAACAGTATTGGGTTTTTCCTGGCTAAAACGATCAGCTCGTTTTTTGATCTTCAGGCCTAGCTGAGCAAGCTCGTTCTCGCTTGCAGAAAAATCCTTGCCGGTGATATCTGGCACCTGAATCTCTTTTCCCTGTAGCGACATATAAACCACGCCGGCCAAGCCGAATAGAAATGCCGCAGCCAATAGTGCTACAGCCGCTAAACGGCCTAATGCAGAAAATCCTGAATTTACGATACCCATTTTTTATCTACTATAAAAACAATAAAGAAGTTTATCATTTTTCGCCATTTCAAGAAATCTATTCCAGGCTTAAATTCGCCTAAACCTTGCTCACCAACTTTGATGCATTATCAAGGATGTTCCGTTGTTTCGAGGCTAATGTGTCAAAACAATCTAATTCTTATGTCTTTGCGAGTGGTCGGGCCCGTTACCCTTGTCCAAATTTGCATCTACCGTCACACGCTCGTCAAAAACAAAGCACTCACCTTGCCAAAGCGATTCATTCGCCGGGATTTCTTCCAAATATTTAAGTATTCCTCCCGAAAGCTGAAAAACTTCCTGAAAACCGATCTGCTTCAAATACGGTGCAAATTTCTCACAGCGGATGCCGCCGGTGCAAAACATCGCCACTCGTTTGTGCTTTGCGGGATCGAGATTCTCCGCGACAAACGACGGCAGTTCGCTGAAATGAGCAGTATGCGGATTTATTGCACCGTTAAACGTGCCATTTCGGTATTCATAGTCGTTGCGGGCGTCGAGTAGGAAAATGTCTTTGTCCGAAATGACTTTATTCCAGTCTTTGGGATCTACATGTGTTCCAGCAGCACTTGAAATATCTACCTCTTTTTTTAGGGTCACGATCTCCGGCTTTATCTTTACGTCGATCTTTCGCAGCGGACGGTGATCGTGAAAGGATGACTTAATATCTATTTTTGAATCAAAAATCGACTCGACCTCCGGAATAAATGCTTGGATTTCCGGCTCGGTTCCGCAAACCGATACGTTGAACCCTTCGTTCGCGAGAATGATCGTGCCTCTGACACCGGTCTCTGCCAAAAGGGCTTTTAAGCGATCTTTTGTCGATTCAAGGTCACCGACGAGCTGCATGTCCTTAAACTCATAAAACGTTATGATCTGGATGTTCTTGTCTTTTTGCATGTCAGCCTAATACTTCTCCAACGGCCAGGTGGGTCCCGTTTAGGAAATCGCGGGCGGAAAGCCTCTTTTTCCCCTCAAGCTGCAATTCGTCCACCTTTAGAACCGAACTGCCGCATTGAATACGCAGATCGTCATGATCTGCCACGAGTATCGTACCCGCTACGGTTGGAGACGCGAGTGTTAAGGAGCGTGCGGATTCGCGGTTAGCACGCTCGTTTACACTCGCGTTTCCGCCCAGAGAATCGTCAAACGCAGCAATTTCCGCGGCACGCCAGATCGTCAATCTGGAACCTCTAAAGTTTGTAAAAGCGGTCGGAAACGGCTGAAAGCCTCGAACACGATCCGCGATTTCACTCGCTTTCATCGACCAGTCAATTATTCCGTTTGATCTCTGCATGATCGGTGCAAAGGATGCGGAACTATCATCCTGCGAGCGCCTGGGCAGTGAATCGAGTCTAGTTAAAGTTTCGCTCAAAATATCAGCACCTATCACAGACAGACGTGACATCAACTCGACAGACGTTTCATCCGTTCTGATCGATGTTTCGCTCTGTAATAGTATATCGCCAGTATCTAATTCTGCGTCCATTTGCATTGTCGTGACGCCCGTCGTTGTTTCACCGTTTACGATAGCCCAGTTTACGGGAGCCGCACCACGATATTTCGGCAGCAGCGAAAAATGCACGTTTATCGCGCCTTTTGGAAACGCTGTCAGGAAACTCTCGGGCAATATCCGTCCATACGCGACGACGACCGCGACATCGGCCGCGTGCGACTGAAAAGTCTTCAGTGCCTCGGGTGTTTTGATCTTTAGCGGCTGAAAGACGGGTAGGCCGTGTGCGACGGCAAAATCTTTAACGGGTGAAGTGTGGATCTTGTTGCCGCGTCCCGCCGGCCGGTCGGGCTGGGTATAGACCGCGACGACCGGATAACCCTCGCCGATCAGCCGCCCCAGAGACGGAACCGCTGCCTGCGGCGTGCCCATAAAAACGATCTTCAACATTCAGTAAATCAAAGCCAAAATAAAAAGTGCCAAGCCAATAAATCAACTTAACACTTAGAGCAAACAATTAAAAATAAGTTCTTCGGGCTATGCCCGGTCGCGACCGCCGCGCGCTGCGTGTTCATGGCAGGGGAAGCAGGGAAACCTCTTCGTCGGCCGAAAACAACTTAATAACCTCGAATTCTTTGCGGAGCAATTCTTCTACCTGCCGTGTCGAACAATTTCCTAATCTCAGCCAAATTACCTTCGGAGGGTTTCCCAGCACAAGGCTGAGATCGTGCATGTCCGCGTCTTTCGAGACAATGATCAAATCATTAGCTTTTGCGTAATCCCAAACTAACGGATCGTCCGTCGTCTTCATTTCCTCGTCTCGAACATGAAGCGAGTCTGGAAAAAGGTCGGCAATGCTACGCGAAAGAGTGGGCGACAAATTTTCGTCAAAGAGCAGTCTCACGCAGCCACCGGTGCGGTCATCAGTCGGCGTTCGCGATCAGCGGCATACGCGATGCAGGCCTTTAGATCTTCGTGAGTCAGATCCGGAAAATCGTCCAGGATCTCTTGTTCCGTCATTTCCGAAGCCAGGTACTCAAGCACTTCGTAAACCGTAATGCGCAAACCGCGCACGCACGGTTTTCCGCTTCGCTTGCCCGGTTCGATAGTAATGATGTCTCGATAGTCCATAACGTAGATAATAACAATAAACCCTTGAGTTACAAACAAAAATACTTGGCCCGC
>JBBRQM010000111.1:0-5070 GCA_038226395.1 Pyrinomonadales bacterium
ATAAGAATAATTGCCCAACTCAGTGTGCGGCGGGTGTGGGAGCCTTTTGGCTTGCCGATCTCCTCGTCGGCTTCTGCGGTTTCGATTTCGGGAGTATCTGCGGTTTGATCTACTTCGTTTCCGTCCTTTTCAACACGACATCCGGTTACGTCTGACTCACAAACAGATCCTGTTTCCATTGTCTTTCTTGGTTCGATAGTGTTTTCGAACGCAACGTCGTCATCTAGTTTAATCATTGTTCCCTCTATAAATGCCGGCTTAAAAGCGGCTATTTGACTGGCAATTTAGTGCCGACAGCGGATTCAAGCTGTGTCAGGCTAAGCAAATAGTCGTAGCGGGACTGGTTATAGTCCGTTACGGTTTGATTGTAAATATGCTGTGCATCCAGGTAATCGAGCAGGCCTTTTGCTCCGTCCCGGTATGAAATTTCCTCGATCCGCCGCACATCCTGGGCGGTTGTAAGAGATTGGTCTGTAAACAATCGCAGCCTTTCGCGACTTATCATGTAAGCCGTAAAGGCTTTTTCCACATCGGTCATAGCCTGCGTCTCGGCTTGCCTCAATCCCGTTTCGGCGATCTTGATGTTGACCTGTGCCTGAGCTTCGGCCAGCTCTGCCCGCTGTTTAAGGCCGAGCGGAATCGTAGCCGTCGCTCCGACCGTATTTTCATTGCCCTGGTGTAAATATTGGACGCCGACCGTAATATCACGAGAATTTTGGGCGACCGCTAGTTTGAATCCGGCCCTCGCCGCTTCGAGGTTGAGTCCTGCAGTCTTTATGTCCGGCCGGTTTTCAATTGCCAGTCTTCGAAGCTCGGCAACCGATAGCAAGGTTGGTTGGATGTTCAATGTCCCATCGAGAATATCGAGACTTTCTGTCATTTGTGGCATGAACGTCGCGTTATCGTAATTGATTGTTTTTAGATCGTCGATCACTGAGACGCTGTCGCCCGCACCGATCAGGTTGTAAATATCCCGGATCGACTGCTGAAATGTTTGCTCCGAATTGCTGATGTCGTGTTGAAACGAGAGTTTTTGCAACTCGATACGTTTAAGGTCGACACCGGCTGCGTAACCCTCAGCAACCTGGGATGCGAGGATGATCTGGCTTCCATTGAACGAGCGGTAATTGTCGAGGGCAACGCGCAGGTTCTCTCTCGCCAACACTGCCGATAGAAACGTCTGTTTTAGCTGCGAAATTTGCTGGCGCAGGATGTCGAGAACCTGCGTTTCGGAAGCCTGACGGTTCAACTCTGCCTGTGAAATACGTAAATTTCGCTTGTCGCCGCGTTCGAGTAGCCTGTCGTATTCTATTCCGTATGTGACGTTTGCCGCCGCATTTCCGTTGGTCGTGTAGATCTCGTAAGGGTGCTGAAAGACCCGTGGGATCGTGAAATTCGTTAAATTAACTGTCAGGCTGGCCTGGGGTCGCAGTCCGGCAACGAGTTTCTGAGCCTCCGCCATATTCACGTTGAACCGTGCCGCGATAACGCTCAGATTGTTTCGCGTTAACAGATCGACCGCACTGTCCAGCGAGAGGTGTTTTATCGTGTCGGACTTGGCCTTAGGTTGATTGACCGCTCGCGATTTGGTCTTGTCGGCGACTTCATAGGGCCGAGGGGGCAAACGGGCCGATGTGTCATTTGGCGCCGGGTTGCGAATGTCAGGCGCTTGCCCAACCGTCGCTGTAGTTGCGAAAATGCCGGCTGTTGCGGCAATCAAAAAAATTCTGAAATATAGTGCTTTGGAGTTCGAAACATTCACCATGCTTTCTGCTAAAACAGCATTGTGAAAATTTTAACGGAAGGAAGATGAGGAGACAGTGAAGATAAAATTAAAGTTTTTTCATTTATTAGCTTACTCAACCGTATACACGAGAGCAGGCATGGAAAATATGAATTTTGAACCCTTTCCGCCTAAACTTTCAGCCGTAATGGTCCCTCCGAGCGATCGCGCTAACAGATAGCTTATGGAAAGGCCGAGGCCGGAGCCTTCGCTTCGCCTAAGACGCGCGTTCCGGGCACGGTAAAATCTTTCGAAAATATAAGGCAGATCGGCTTCCTCGATACCGATGCCCGTATCCTCGACCTCGACCAAAGCGTTTTTCCCCGCATCGAGTCCGACTTTGACCGAAACTTTGCCGCCCTCGGGCGTATATCGAACCGCGTTTTGAAGGAGATTGGAGATGATCTGTTCGATGGCTGTCTGATCGCCAAGAATATATACCGGCTCATCAATCTGGAGCGAAAATTTTACATCGCTAGCCTCGGCTCCGGGACTCAGGCGGTCAAAAGCCTGTCGCACCAACACATTAAGTTCAAGCACCTCCGACGAGACCTGTTCCTCTCCCGCATCGGCCCGGGCGAGCATAAGCAGATTGTTAATTATCCTCGATAAATTCTCGATTTCGACCAAATTGCTTCGCAACAGTGTTTCGTATTCTTCGGGCGTATGATGTTCGAGAAGAGCGACCTCGGTTTGTCCTTTCAGAGTGGTTAACGGTGTCCCGATCTCATGCGATGCATCTGCCGTAAAACGTTTCTGAAATTCAAACGATTCCTCAAGGCGGCCAAGCAACTGGTTAAAAACAGTTATCAGGTTATCGATCTCGTCATTTGTTTGCGGCTGCGGAAGGCGTTCGTGAAGGTTTCGATCGCTTATCCCACGCACAGCATCTGCCGTTTTACGGACGGGCTGCATCGTCCATCGCGCCAAGAACCCGCCGCTAATTGCCGCAAGCGTGAGAAACACCAAAACGATACTGATCAGTTCCAGACGAAGCGAGTAAAGCTCGTTCGCTCCGAATTCCGTCGGAACGCCCACAATAACAACAAAGGGTTTTGTTTCCTTGCCGACGACGGGAATGTAAACAACACGCAGCGATCCGATGTTCGGCACATCGACGGTTTCAAATTTGATCTGTCCGGCGAGGGCCTGATTGACATAATCATCGTTAAAAGGCAGCGGCTGAGTCGATAAATTAAGCGAAAAATCGGCAACCCGGTGAGTTTCGGTAACGACCGTGACATATCTTTCAAAGCGGAACAGGTCGTATCCGGACAGGTCCGCAATGTCGATATCGCGGACCGTGAGGTCGTCCGGGTCGGTCAGGTCGCGGTCGCGCAGCCTCGCTGAGGTCCCTTCGGCTTCGGTTGAGCCGATTAGCCACAACGTTGCATCGAGTTTTCGCTTCGCGGCATTTTGCAGCGTGATGAACAATACCGCCGCGGAAATTATTAGCAGGGCAGAAAGCATTACCGTGTACCCCAACGTTAGTCTTGTGCGAAAGGAAAGGGTCATGCCGGTCAATCTAAATCCGCTTGAATAATATATCCGACACCACGTATGGTCTGAATTAGTTTTGGGTCAAACTGGCGGTCGATCTTATCTCGCAAGAGTTTGATCACTACGTCAACGATATTGCTTCCAGGGTCGAAATTCATCCCCCACACCTGTTCGAGCAGATCAGTTCTTGTAAGCACTCTGCCGGCATTGCGAAGCAATATCTCCAGTACTTTATATTCGTTCGGCGTGAGAGAAATTAATTGCTCATCGCGAGTTACCCTCCGCGACAATGGGTCAATTTGAAGGTTGGCAAGCTTTAGGGAATTCAAAAGAGGAGTATTTCGACGGCGTCCCAGGGCCCGCACGCGGGCCAGTAACTCGCTAAAGTCGAACGGTTTTGTTAAATAGTCGTCCGCTCCGCTATCCAATCCTAAAACTTTGTCGGCAGTCGCTGTTTTTGCCGTCAGGAGCAAGATCGGGGTCGCATTTCCGCCACCACGTAAATTACGGCAAAGCTGTCGTCCGTCGCCATCCGGCAACAAGCAGTCAAGGATCATAAGGTCGTAATCATTGACCGAAGCCATAAAATCACCGTCAGTCACATTACCTGCAACCTCGACCGTATGGCTGACCTGTTCCAGCCCGCTTTTAATAAAACGAGCCACTTTCGCTTCGTCTTCAACCAACAAAATACGCATATTACAATCTAGAATTCCCCATATTTCACTTGAGCTTATAACAACTATAAAAAAGATGAAATTAAAAAAAGGTGCAAGCAGCCAACATTAAGTTAGTTTAATTCAAATCTAATCTAATGTTTATCTTACATTGAGTGATGTCGATAAACATTAGGCTTTTGACACCTAAATGGACGTGTCAAAACTTGGGAAAAAACGGAATCTTGCTGAACCGTTTTCAAAAAGGCTTTTTGACACTTTACTTGTTAACGACTTCTGGCTTGATCTTCAGAGCTAATGATTGGCGAGATAAAGAGTGCCTGCTCTCTGATCCTTAGAATTCACGGGACGGGTTTTCAACGAGAACCCATGTGGCAATACGGAGATTTGAGCAGCTACCGAACCCAGATTTGCACAGATCAACTCGATGCATTCACACCCTAAAAATCTCGCGGACATTTCAAGTATAAATCACGACCAGACAAGAAATTACTATATCAAAGTTGTTGAATCTATTAGACCTAAACAGGGAAGGCGGGTCTTTGAATAAAGGTCCACCAATATTAACCGAAATTAAGGGATTGCATCTTGCCCGTTGCGGGCCGCCGCCATTATTGCTAAAGGTCTGGGTCCCGTTTAGCAGCGTTCCTAGTCGTCACAGCCGGTTCAACAATCGCAACAATCGCAACAGCCCGCACAGTCGGAACAGTCACACGAGTCGCACCAGCCGGAACTCTTCTTTTTGCCTGCTTTGGCAACCTCTTCCGGTGAGGCGTTAGGATCAGGGGGAGGAGATGACAGGAAAGTCTTAGGAAAAGCCAATACCGAACCGACGATCGATCCTAAAAACATCAGGTTAAAACCCATCGCAAAACATTCCCGGGCCGAGCGTACTTCGCGCGTTTGGGCGGATGGAGCGAGGAGCATAAACGCAAAGACAAAAACGAAAACGAGCGGCATCTGCCAGGAATAATTCCGTGCTAAAGAGGTGGCCTTAGCGACAGCGGCTTGACGCCGTTGCCCAAAAGTCACCTTTGGCCTTACGACGCACGAGTGGTTTGCGGGCAGAACAGGTAATTTGACCGCAAGTTTTCGGCTAAGGTTCTGAGA
>JBBRQM010000112.1:0-4997 GCA_038226395.1 Pyrinomonadales bacterium
GTTCACCCCGTTGCCGCCGCCCGTGCCGAGCGCGCTCCAGACGCCGGTCGTCGTGTTGAACTTCGCCACATTGTTTACGCTCAACGTTGGGCCGCCCACGTTTGCCGTCATGATGCCCCCGCCCACGTAAAGATCGCTCCCGCTCACCGCCAGGGCAAAGACACCGCCGTTCACCCCGGTGCTGCTCACCCCGTTGCCGCCGCCCGTGCCGAGCGCGCTCCAGACGCCGGTCGTCGTGTTGACCTTCGCAACAAGGTTGGCGGCGACGGTCGTGCCGCCCACGTTCGCCGTAAAGAATAACACGCCCACGTAAAGATCGCTCCCGCTCACCGCCAGGGCACGGACAGTGTTGCTCACCCCGTTGCCGCCACCCGTGCCGAGCGCGCTCCAGACGCCCGTCAGCGTGTCGAATTTCGCCACCCGGTTCGCGGCGACGCTGCCCGCTAAAGAGAATTCCCCGCCGACATAAATGTCCGTCCCGCTCACCGCAAGGGCATGGACCCTGCCGTGCACCCCGTTGGGCAGCGAAAACTGCGTGTCCCATCCACTGCAAGCCGACGGCGCCTGCACAAAGCGGGGCGCGCCCGTCGCCGTCATCTCCATCCGGTAGCCACTCGTGTCAAAACTGCCGCCCGTGCCGACGCGCAGCGAACCGTCCGGGTTGAGCGCCGCCGCCAACCCTTCCTGACGGCTATGGGACTGACCGCTGTCACGTGGAGCAGCTTCTTTTAAACCGTCGGCCTGAATCACCTGTGAAGCCGGGTCACCGTACTGCATGTGCGCCGATGGCTGGCAGAGGAACAGGCTCAGCATTCCAAAGAGAGCAATAACCGAAGGCAGATAAAAAAATCTGCGGTAATTTTGCCGGGTCGATCCATAATTCTTCGTGTTTTTCATATTCGCCATCCTTTTTTTGGTTTGCCTTTTGATATATAGGGCGAGAAAAATTCGCAAAAGCGCCAACTTTTTTAAAGTTTTTTCACATTTTTGATATAATCCGACGTAAATCAAGACGATGAGCATCGGAAACCCAAACGAAATAACTGTTTTGCTAAACAGGATGAGTTCTGGCAGCGATACCGCTCCCGGCAAGCTGCTGGAGCTTGTCTATGATGATTTGCGGCGGTTGGCTGGCACATATATGCAAAACGAGCGGCCCGATCACACTTTGCAGGCGACGGCTCTCGTTCACGAGGCTTATATGCGCTTGGTGGATTGGAAAAATGTCTCTTGGGAAAACCGCGCACAGTTCTTTTCGGTTGCGGCTGAGGTGATGCGAAAGGTTTTGATCGACCACGCCCGTGCCAGGCAAATGCAGAAACGCAGTGGTCACAAGCTGGTTCTCGATGAAGCGATCAGCATGCCCGATCACCGGCAGATCGACCTGATCGCCCTCGACGAGGCACTTCAAAGTCTGGAGAAACTTGATCCCCGACAAGCTAAAATAGTTGAACTAAGATTTTTTGGCGGCCTTACGATTGAGGAAACCGCATATATTTTAAAGGTTAGCGCGTCCACCGTCCGCCGCGAATGGACATTTGCAAAGGCTTGGTTTCAGCGTGAATTGGGTCAGAACCGGGAGCGGTAGCGACAGGGTTCTTCGGTTTGCCGACGTTCAAGAACCCAGTCACACCGTTCCCGGTTCCGACAAGAAAAACGTGGAAAATTGGCAACAAGTTAAGGATCTTTTCGCGGAGGCGATCGCACTGCCTGCCGACGCGCGTCTCAAATTCCTAAAAAATCAATGTAATGGCGACGATCTGCTTTTCAATGAGATCAGTTCATTGCTGGCAGCATTAAGCGAACCCGAAAATCTGATCGAAGACAGCGCCATCGACCTCGCCTCACAGATTGCAGCCAAAGAAGATAACTACGCCGAGCAGCATTTCGGAAATTACAGAATAATTCGTGAGATCGGCAGCGGCGGCATGGGAACGGTCTTTTTGGCGGAGCGTGACGATGGCGAATTTACCATGCAGGTCGCCCTAAAAATCGTCCGCCAATCGGTTGCCGACCATGAGGTCATCGCGCGATTTAAGCGTGAGCGACAGATCCTGGCAAATCTCAATCATCCGAATATAGCGGCCCTGCATGACGGCGGCGTCAGCGAAAAGGGCGAACCATATCTGGCGATGGAGTATGTCGATGGCGAAACACTCATCGAATATGCCGAAAGCCATCGTTTATCGATTCCGGAAAGACTCAGTCTCTTTTTGAAGATATGTTCCGCTCTATCATTTGCTCACCGGAATTTGGTCGTGCATCGCGACATTAAGCCCTCGAATATCCTCGTAACCAGCGATGGTGAGCCTAAACTACTCGATTTCGGCCTCGCAAAAGCATTCGAATCCGATGCATCAAAAACTCAAACAGCGTTGCGCGCCTTTACGCCTGCGTACGCATCACCTGAGCAGATACAGGGACGAAACATAACTACGGCCAGCGACATCTATTCGCTCGGCGTCGTTTTTTACGAACTATTGACCGGATCAAAACCATTGCAGATGGAAAATATGAGTTTCGAAGGTATCCTTCAGACCATAAACATAAGTCAGCCGATTGCGCCAAGCGAATTACCCGACCGCGATGGCGAAACGATTCCCCGTCGTCTTTTGAAAGGCGATCTTGACAACATCGCTCTGACGGCACTCAGGAAAGAACCCGAACGCCGCTACCGTTCCGTTGAGGATTTCGCCGAGGACATTCAAAGTCATTTTGGGGGCCGACCGATCAAGGCCCGTCCCAACACGTTCCGTTATTTGGCGAGTAAGTTTATTTATCGAAACAAGGTCGCTTTTACAGCCGCATCGATCATCTTGGTTGCTCTGGTCGCTGGCATCGTCGTCTCGCTGTGGCAAGCCAGCGTTGCCCGCCGCGAGTCGGCAACCTCGCAAGCCGTCAACCAATTTATGCGGAAAATGTTGTTGACCGCAATCCCCGAAAGCGGCGGTGGCGGAAAGAAAGGTGCCCAAGCCACGATTGTCGACGTTCTCAATGAAACTGAGAAACAAATTGATGGTGAAGACCTTTCGTCGCAACCTGAGGTGCGCGCCGAATTGCGTCAGTTGATCGGTTCGGCCTATCTCAACCAAGGCATGTATGACGGGGCCCAGAGAAATTTGACACGTGCCCTCGATGAACAGTCATCGCTTTTCGGGCGAAATAGTCCGCGAACTCTAAAAGTCGAGTATAGCCTGGCTCGCCTGTATCAGGAAAAAGGCAACTATCAAGGTGCCTATGAGATCTACGAACGGCGATTTGAAAGCTGGCGTTCGGAATTTCAGGAGCATCGGATTGAGCCTCAACTTTATGTTGAGAAATTGTCGGATTTTGGGGCTGCCTGTCGTGCTCTAGGTGATTCGGAGCGGGCGGAGCTGCTTGTTCGAGAGGCTCTGGATATCGCAACGCAGTTCTCCATCGATTCCCAGGTGGATTTTACGCGTACTATTCTCGCCCTGATCCTTCTCGATCAGGGCAGATTTGAGGATGCAAAAACGTCGCAGATAGCGACGGTTTCCCGGGTTAGGCAAGCCGGTATAGAAGACAATCCCACATTAGCGCCCGCGCTCACGCTAATGGGATCGATCCTGATGGAAAATGGTGAACTCGCAGATGCTGCGGCGAATCTCATCGAGAGCGAAGGCATCTATCGCAAACTTTATGGACCCGAATATCTGGCAATTTACGACAATATTCGTCTGCAGGCACAGGTTGCATACCTAAAAGGAGATTATCGGTCAGGGGAAAAAAAGATCGATTTGGCGCTCGATAATTATCGCCAAAATTCGAGTCCAAAAAACATCGGCTTTGCGACGGCGCTTACGATCAAAGGCCTTGTTTTAAATAAGCTCGGTAAGCCGGCTGAGGCCGAGAACCTGTTGCGCGAGGCTGTCCGTTTGAGAACCGAAAATCTGCCGCCCGATCATTTTATGACCGCGATCACAAAAGGCTCATTGGGCGAAGTTCTGCTGGACAAAAAAAAATATGCGGAAGCCGGGCCGCTGCTCCGCGAAAGCCTCAATAGTCTTCGCAAATCGCAAAAGGTGGAAAATTCCAGACTCAAGCTCGCCAGTGACCGTGTTTCCCGCCTCGAATCTGAATTAGGGAAGCTTTAATCTTGTTAGGCAAATTGGCTGTTGTTGGCGGACTGCGGCTGACAGCGTAAAATCAAGACAATGGAAATTGAAATAATCATCGCCGTGGTTATTCTGCTCACGCTCATATTTTTTGCGACGGTGGATATGGCTTTTACGCATCTGTCGGATGTGAGCCTGCGGCGGATATCGAGCGACGAGGAGATCGCCGAAAAGCAGAGCTCGGCCCAATTCCTGCGCGAGATCGTCGAAAACCGGCCGCGTTTTCGCTTTGCCATCTCGTCAACGATCCAGATACTTCTCATAACATTTACGGTGCTTTTAACCGTGATCGTCGGCGGATTTACCGAAAACAGATGGGCGATTCTTTTTTTTGCGCTGCTGATCGGACTCGCTGCAACTGGACTATTGCGCCAAATCGTCCCGCGCCTCTTAATCCGCAACAATACCGAAAAAAAATTGCTATTCCTGTTACCTGCGGTTCGTCCGCTTTATGCCGTCGCTTCATTTTTCTCTGAACCAATCAGTACTCGGGGACGCACAAGAAAAGCACAAAAGCTCGACGCGTCAATAGCTCCCGACGGTGACGAAACGGATGATAATGCGGATGATTTTCAGGCATTGATGGAGGTTGGCGAGGCCGAGGGGATAATCGAGGAAAAAGAACGCGAGTTGATCGAGAGCGTCGTCGAATTCAGCGAAACGCGTGTTGCCGAAATTATGACTCCGCGCACCGAGATTTGCGGTATTCCCGTCAGCGCGACCATACGCGACGCCCGTGACTTAATCATTGGGGAAAAATACTCGCGAATTCCCGTTTATCGGGATACCATCGACAATATCGAGGGCATGATCTATGTCCGCGATTTGCTGCAGGCTTGGGCAGAAGGCAAGGAAAACCAA
>JBBRQM010000113.1:0-4821 GCA_038226395.1 Pyrinomonadales bacterium
AGCAAGGGCGTAACTTTCAACGTCCTGTATTACGCCCTTGCTTACGCGCGGGCTTCTGCATTATTGCGAAACCGTAATATCTTTTAAAAAGCTCCAGTCGCCGCTCGCGTTGATCTTTATATTGCCGATGCGCTTGTTCGCAACGACCATATTTGCAGGATACCAAAGCGGCAATAGCGGCATGTCGGCGCTGACGCCATTCCACACTTTGCCGTATATGTCCTTGGCCTTTGCATTATCGGTCTCGTTAAAGGCGGCTTCGATATTCTTGTCAACCTCAGGATTTGAATACCGGCCTCGATTGCAGCAGGGAACTATGTCACTCGGGATCATTGTTGAGCTAAACAGATTGCGAAAAAATATCGGGTCCTGATTGCCGCCGACCCATATGCCCGTGTACATCTGAAACTGGCCCTGAGCAAGCTGCGAAACAATCGTCGGACGATCAAGGGTCTCAATTTGAACGTTTAATCCCGCCTCTTTAAGCGAGCTCTGAATTGCCTGCGAATATTGATTTACATACGCGTGTCCCGAGCCAAATTTGAAATTGATCGGCTCATCCTTGTATCCGGCATCTTTTAGCAACTGCTTTGCCTTTGCCGGATCGTAAGGATATTTTGTGCCGGCGACGAATGCCCACGATTGCGGCGGCAAGATAGAATCGGCAACCTTGGCCTGATCCAGTAATAGTTCTGTAACGATCTTTTGCCGGTCGACGGCGTAGGCAATAGCCTGACGAACCTTCGCATTGTTGAGGGGCGGCGATTGGGTGTTAAATACGAGATACTGTATGTTTGAGCCGTCAGTCTGCTCGACCTTAAGACTTGGGGTCGAACCGAGCGATTTCAATGTGTCAGGGGGCAGATTATTCGGATTTGGCGCAATATCGACATTGCCTGTGGTCAGCTCCGCCTGGAGCGAGTTGGCATCGGTCACAGTCTTTATACGCAGTTTTTCGATCTTTGGCGCGCCCTCCCAATAGTCGGGAAATGCAGCCAATTCAACAATACTCTGCGAAGCGTCAAAGCTAACAAACTTAAACGGCCCCGAGCCTATCGGATTATCTTTCAGCTGAGCCGATGTGCCATCGGGAATGATAGGGATCGCAACCAGATTGGACAGCAACTGGTTCTTTAGTGCGGGGCGTGAAATCGTAAAAACAACAGTCTTGGAGTCGGGTGTTTCAATGGATTTGATATGAGCGATACGCTTCGTTTTCGCCGGCTCGGGCGGCTTTGAGTTTGCATTCGCTGGCGATGAAGACGGCGACGCGTTGGTTTTTGGCCCTTCCGGTTTATCGGGGGCGGTATCGAAAAAGGCACCCGCTTTGAACGAGACGCTCTTGCCATCGGTTTTAAATAGCTCATCAAACGTATATTTAACATCAGCAGACGTTAATTCCTTTCCGTTATGAAACTTGACGCCGTCTCTGAGTGTAAAGGTGATGGCGAGGCCGTCTGCGGAGGTTTTTATATCTTTGGCGAGCTCGCCGACATACTCAAAACTTTCGTTCTTTCGTACCAGGGTATTAAAAATGAGCGATTTGATTCGTTCAGCCGAGGCGTCCGGAGCCGTCGTCGCCGTCAAGGTGTCGAATGAGCTAAACTTTTCCGGCAGTGCGACGGTCACGACGCTGGCGTCTTTTCGACGGCAGGTGGAAGCAGTGGCAAAAAACGAAAGAATCAATAAAAACAATAACAATTTACGCAAAACGTGGTTCCTCCATAGCTAACGGTCGAGTTGTTCATTGAGTTCGGCAACACGTGCGGATAATTGTGCCAGCCGCTTGGCGTCGAATGTCAGCGGCTCGGAAAGCGTGCTTTTTGCACGGGCGATACGGGTTAGCGACTGTTCGATTCGATCCATACTGATTTGGCCGTCGTTCACTGCATTAAAAACCGCGTTGTAACCCTCTCTTACCACGTTTGGGTCGGCACAAATGGCAAGCATATCGGCACCTGCATTTATCGCCATTTTACACGCGTCACCGATGCCATAATTTTTGACAATTGCTCCCATTTCCAGGTCGTCCGTGATCACTATGCCGTCAAACGCAAGCTCGTCGCGAAGTAATGTGGTTACGAAGTTGTAACTCAATGAAGATGGTAAAAGTTTGCCATTTTGATCCGTTTCCTGCAAGTTATGATGCGGAAAGCTCGCGTGCGCGGCCATAACGGCGTGGACATTTCCCGATGCGAAAAGTTCGCGATATGGAAAAAGATCGGTTGAGTTTAACTCTGCTTCTGTAATTTCAACGCTCGGAAGTTCCTCATGCGAATCAACCCGCGACGCCCCTAAACCAGGAAAATGTTTCAAACAGCCGGTGATGCCCTTTGCCTGTAAAACTAGCAAAAATTCGCCCGAAAATGCTGCAACGTCCGCCTTTGATCTGCCATATGTTCTTGAAAACAAGCCATTCGAGTATTTCGACCGCTCTTCGTCGATAACGTCCACAACCGGAGCGAAATCCATATTAAAGCCGAGAATGCGCAAAGTTTCGCCGATTATCGCAGCCAATTGAGCCACCTCTAAGGCATTTATCAGTTTACTCGCGGCGGGCATTGGCGTTAACAGACGACGAAGCCGGTCAACGAGGCCGCCTTCCTGATCGATGCTCAAAAACGGCGTCGCAGGCAAAAGCGTCCTAATTTCATCAAGCAAAGCCCGCGTTTGAGATGTCTCACGTATATTCCGCGCAAACAGGCACACGCCGCCGGGCGAAACCTCGCCTAAAAGGTCGCGCATCGGGTCATCAACCGCCCGCCCGGCGATCCCAATAAAAAACAATTGGCCGATCTTTTGCTCGATCGATAGAGAATTGAGATGTTCGATCATTTTTTGATCCGTAATGGGTGAGTCAATAACAAAGTTTACCAGCAGGAGTGGCTTTATTAAAGCTGGGCGAAATCGCGAATGTTAAAGAGCTTGCTGTTTTTGCATACGAAGAGGTCGCTGCCTGACGGCGCGTTTCCGTCCAACGGCCTCTTTGCAATTCGGTCCAAATTGCTGTCATTATTGCAATAATCATCCGAGTCTTTTTTTAGAATCTACGAATTATGAAAAACCGCAGAAATCCCTTCTTTCCAATTATTTTTGCAGCCGTATTGGTGTGTATTTTTGGGGTTTTTGATACGGTCAAGGCACAGTCGAATTGCTCGGGAAGCCAAATATTTACCGCAAAAAACTGTACTGGAGACGCGAATTCGGGGGACGAAAAAACATTGCTCCAGCTTGTCAACAAATATCGTGTTGCCAATAAGCAAAGCGAACTGCGGCTTTCAGCTCCGCTGAGTATGCTCGCCAACCGGCGCATTCTCGACATGAAACAAAACATGAAAATGCTCACCCACAGTTGGAGCAATTGCCCCTACGATATAAAAGTAGAAAAAACGTGGCCGTGCGTTATTGATGCTCCGCAACGGTTAAACACCGGTTACAAAGGCCAGGGTTACGAAACGCTCTATCGCGTTGATTCCGGCAGCGCCACGCCGTCGCTCGCCCTTGCCGCCTGGCAAAAGAGCACCCTGCACAACTCGATCATTCTAAATCTTGACATTTTTAGAAATATGGCTTGGGAAGAGGCCGGCGTCGCAATCAATGGACAATATGCGGTTCTCTGGTTTGGCCATTCGGGCTCTGGGTTGAGAGCATCCGGCGACAGCGGGGCCGGCTTAGGCGTGACATACGATCAGACCGTGGCCGGACTATCCAAAATTCTCTCGATAAATCAGACGTCGTCATCGGTCGAGGATAATAAATGGCAGGGCCTGTCGCCGGATAAAAAGATAAAGCTCGAAATATACGGCACCCGCAAAGAGGTCAGCGAAGCGGATATCCGAATCACCGCAAAATTAGAGACAACCGGAAAACTCGCCCCGCAACATCATGCTGCCATAGTGACTTTGTTAAAAAATATCTTCCCCGAATGGACAGATATTGATACATGGCTGACCGATTCGATCAGGACGATTGCCCGCGATCAATCCGCATCGAAAACAAAACTCGTACGAAAGATCGTCGCCGAAATCACCTCCGGCGGGTCGAATACTCTAAAACTCTCGGTAAGGCCGCAATTACGACAGCGAGCGGTAGAGGTTTTTTGAGTTTTACCCGTGTAGTTAAATTCAGATTATCTTGTCTTTGATCCGGGTGAGGAGCTGTTTTGACTCCTCCGCCGAGAGGTCGTTGATGCTGGTATTGCGAAGCTCGTCGATGGCGGTCTCGTTTGTTACTGCAAACAGGGAATACTGGGCCGCGAGTCGCCCGCCGGCGGCTTTCGCGAGGCCCGTCTTTCGTTCATCGGCAAAGACGGCAAGCTCATATTTCTCGAGCTTTTCGAGCACGTCTTTGGCCCTCTCGATGACGTTTTGGGGCAGTCCGGCGAGCTTTGCCACGGCTATACCGTAGGATTTCGACGCCTTGCCGGGTTGGAGCTTGTGCAGAAAGACTAGCTCGCCGTCGCGTTCGGCGGCGGTGATCTGATAGTTCTTTGCACCTGGCAGGTTTTCGGCAAGTTCTGTCAATTCGTGATAATGCGTGGCGAAAAGCGTTTTCGCAGAGTGCTCGGGCGAATTATGCAGATATTCGGCGACCGCCCAGGCGATCGACAGCCCGTCAAATGTCGATGTCCCGCGTCCGATCTCATCGAGCAGAATTAGGCTTCGCGGCGTCGCGTTGTGTAGTATCGCCGCCGTTTCGGTCATCTCGACCATGAATGTCGACCGGCCCGACGCGAGATCGTCCGACGCACCTACGCGCGTCCAGATGCGGTCGAGGATCGGCAGATGCGCTGACGAGGCCGGGACGAATGAGCCGATCTGA
>JBBRQM010000114.1:0-4703 GCA_038226395.1 Pyrinomonadales bacterium
AGTCAATCCTCGAGCTTATTTTTCGCCAGATAACTAGTGAGCTACGCTCGCAATACCTGATCCAATACTATTCGGATGCCGATTTTCCGCTTGGCCGCTACGTCAAACTCGACGTCGGCCTACAAAACCACGGCGATCTACACATTCGAGCACGACAGGGTTACTACGTAAAGAAATAACCTTGTCCGATAACGCCTCTTAGCTCTGCCGGGTGTCAGTCTCACCCTTTGTTTCCGTATTCTTTTTCATTTTAGACGGTGTCGGCGTCGGGATTGCCATGTTTCCCTGTACATATTTCGGTGCCATCACGCCCATTGTATGTTCTGGCGGAGGCGTCGGCGTCGTAAATGGTATTCTCAGTTCACCGACCGTCATTTTTTGCTTTGAGAAAAGCGAAACAAAAAACACACCTGTCAGAAGCGCCATAACGAGCGAGAACGCCGCTGTCGCATAGACCTTGGATCGCTGTTTCACTCTGGCCCACCCGACCGGGCAATCCGCGGTGATGACGCTGCCGTCGGCACGCTGGTAGTAGCGGATACAAAGCCGCCCCTCGGCGTTTGTCACTAGCCGCTCGGCCTCGTCACGCGTCATCCCCGAAAGATTATAAACATTGAGCTTGCAGTCGCCGCAGAAACGCTTGCGGTTGTCGCCGTACATCTCGTTCCAATCGGCCGGGCACGGGCTCGCGACCTTAATATTATTCAAAGGACTGTCAAATTTAGGTTTAGGCATAATAAACTCCGTTCAATAAAGACTCAGCAATATGCTGTCGAAATATTGAACGGAATTTTGAGATGTTTCTTGCAGGGCGGATCTAGTTTTTTTGAGTCCGCCGAAATTTATGCGTTATTGGCCTACGACGACCGACGCCGATAGCGTTTTTTGAGATTATGAGCGTCGGCGGCAGTTGCCGGCGTTTGAATTCGTTCGCCGGCGATTCGACCTTGTTTAGAATGTTATAAACGAGAGCGGCTGGGTTGCCAGCGGCGATGATCTCTGCGGGCGAAGCCTTTTGCTCAAAGTACATCTGGAGGATCGGGTCCATCGCTTCGTATGGCGGCAGGCTGTCCTGATCGAATTGGTTCGGGGCTAGCTCGGCAGAGGGCTTTTTGTCGATAATTTTATTTGGAATGATCTCGCGTCTGGCGGACTCGTTAATGTGGCGGGCGATCTGCCAAACCTCGGTTTTTAGTACGTCGCCAAGCACGGCCAAGCCGCCGTTGGTGTCGCCATAGAGTGTGCAGTAACCGACGGCAAGCTCACTTTTGTTGCCGGTCGAGAGCAGCAAGCGGCCTTCGGCATTTGAGATAGCCATCAAGATCACGCCGCGAATGCGCGACTGCATATTCTCAGCCGCGAGGCTCTCACCACCCTTTGTCGGTGAATGCAGATCCATTTGTTTGAGCAGGACATCGAAAGTGTCCGAGATCGATTCGATGCGACTTTGGCAACCTAGATTTTGGACTAATTCCTCGGAATCCGTGATACTAGCGTCTGAAGAAAACGGCGACGGCATCATCACACAGAGCAGATTTTCGGCACCGATGGCCTCGGCCGCAAGGGCCGCAACAAGCGCGGAATCTATCCCGCCTGAGAGGCCGAGGATGCATTTTTGAAAACCGTTCTTCCCCGCGTAATCGCGAATCCCGAGCACCAACGCCCGCCGGATCGACTCGATCTCATTGCCCGTAATGCCGCGTGCGTCGGGCTTTCGCACATCAAGCTCGACCGTCTTGACAAATTCCTCAAACGCCGTCGCCTGTAGGATAATATCGCCTTCCTCGTCGGCGATCACGCTTGCCCCGTCAAAGATGATGCCGTCGTTGCCGCCGACGAGATTTACAAAAACTATCGGCTTTTTCTGCTGCTTTGCACGATGGGCTACCATGTCGCAGCGAAGCTTGATCTTGCCTTTGTTATATGGTGAGGCGTTGATCGAGACGATCACATCGGCGCCCATAGCGATGACCTCATCTGTCGGGTCGCTCTCGTAAAGCCGCTCTTTCCAAAAGGTCTTGTCGTTCCAAAAATCTTCGCAAACGACAACGCCGAGCTTGACGCCGTTTATCTCAAATAGTCGCCGATTGCTGCCATCGCTTGGCTCGAACCATCGCGGGTCGTCAAAAACATCGTATTCCGGCAACAATGTTTTGTCGGCAAATCCCAGCAGTTCGCCGTCGTGGATAACCGCCGCACAATTGAACAATTGCCGCCCGTCCCCGTCTTCCGTAGGCCGTATCGTGCCGACGATGGCCGTAATCCCATGAGTCGCGGGAATTATCTCTTTCAGTGGATCGAGCGAATGATCGATAATATCCGCGTCCTGAAACCAGTCCTGCGACGTGTATCCGTGGGTCGTGACTTCAGGAAAAACAACGAGATCCGAGCCGTCAGACCTGGCCTTGTCTATCGCCTGAATTATTTTTTGGGTATTGCCGGCAAGATCGCCGTTGATGGTATTGATCTGGGCGATAGTAACTTTCATCTACCGGTATTTTACCGCATTCAAGCCTTTTGCTCTTCTTCGTGATGAGCTTTTTTGACCATCGTCAGCCGGTTGCCGCGGTCGTTGTATTTGACCTCGTCCATAATGTTGTAGATAAAAAGCACGCCACGCCCCGATGGTTTGAAGAGATTTTCAGGATCGAGCGGATCGGGGATCATATTGACGTCAAAACCTTCGCCCTCGTCCTCGATCGTAAACCGTGCCTCTGCCCGCGAGACCACCGCGGTGACTCTTATGAGTTTTAGCGCGTCAAATTTATTTCCGTGCTTAACGGCATTTACAAACGCCTCATCCAGAGCGACAAAAAGATTTGACTGCTCTGGCTTGACTACGCCAAGCTTCTCGACGCGTTTCATCAGGTATTCGAGCACGATATGCATTAATGAGATCGCGCTCGGCAGCTCAAACTCAATGTGCTCGTGCAACCCTAATACGACATCCTGTTTATCGACAAACCTGATCTTATAATCGAGAACGGTGGCAACCAGATCTTTCAGTTCGTCCTCGTCAAATTCATCCCGGCGAAAATTAGAGGCACATATTTTGAACGCCTTGGTACGCTGCATGGCCTCGTCCGTCTCAATGTCCGGAAGGCACTCGCCCTTTTCCGCCTTTGCATCGAACGTTCCGCTGTGAGGCTCAACATCAACATCCGTGATCACCAGATCAAACGATTCGAGATTTTCTATCGCTATCGCCTCGGAACGCTTCTCAATGACCTTAACTTCGTGGCCGACATGCGAAAACACCTCGTCCAGTGCCGTCGCCAGATCGTCGTGGTCGTCAATTATAAGGATGCGTCGATGCATAGGTGCGCAGGAGAAGCTAACTCAGATTACGATTTCCCTATTGTCGTTGTTGCAAATAATACCCCAACTTGATAGTTATTTTCTAACCGTGACGAACAGTACCGATAAAGTTTACCAATTTCAATCGCTGTCTAACTACACCTTTAAGCAACGCGTGATCATCCACATCCTTGGCTGGCTTTTATATGTTGTTATCAACGCGATAGGACGAACCCTGAAGTTCGAACTTCAGGGGCCCCATACACTCGATGAGATATTCGGCGAATATAAGGGTATGATCTTGTGCCTGTGGCATGATCGATTATTCACGGGAGCTTACTATGCGCGGGATCGCCGCGTGATCGTACTGACCTCGCAGAGTTTTGACGCAGAGTATGCCGCTCGATGCGCCAGGCGATTTGGGTTTGGCGTGGTCAGGGGATCGTCGACACGCGGCGGACGGGCGGCGCTTGTAAAGCTGGCCAAGCTGGCAAAGGATGGCATCCCGTCGTTTTTCACTGTCGATGGCCCGCGCGGCCCGCGTCATGAGGCAAAGCCCGGTGCCGTTCAACTCGCCAAGGTGACGGGCCGGCCGATCATTCCCGGAGTCCTGCAGCCGATGCGATACTGGACAATCAATAGTTGGGATAAGATGCAGATACCAAAGCCGTTTAGCCGCATCATCGTAATAAAGGGCGACCCGATCTATGTCCCGCCCGACGCCGACGATGGCGTCATCGAAACCAAGCGCCTAGAGCTACAGCATTCCCTCGACGGCATCGCGCGGCAAGCCAAAGAATGGATCGAACAAAAACCAGATACCGCCGACTAGAAACTTGCGATTTCCTCCCCGGCAACAGCCTCAATCAGAGTGTGCGAGGACAGAAACTCCGCCGCAAAGAGCACATAGCTTATCCAAATAGCGTCCGCAAATAAGAGGTGGCCGACCTGCATGACTATCGGGGCCAGCGTCAAAAGCGTTGCCGTCCCGAATGCGATCTGGGCCAACACGATGATCGAGAGCCAATTCGACCAGCGTGAAACGGCCCGGTCATTTCCACGCTGCTTCGCCAGCCAGCCGGTCAGAAATATCAGGAAAACACTCGTTAAAATGGCCGTGATCGGATGCAGCAGACGCAGACGAAGCAGCATGTTGGATGTCGGCGAAAAATCTTTCGCAATTGCTTCGATTACCGTTCCCGAGGGAAAGATCATGCTCGACAATGCCGCGATCGATCCCGTTATACCGACCAAAAAAACCGCCGCCGCGCCAAGGGCGATCATCGCCACGTATTTTTGCTCCCGACGAAAATAAATCGGCCGTCCACCGCTCGCATAACGAGCCGTCATAGTAAGAAACGCTAGCAAAACAAATGTGTTTATTAAATGAGCCGCCATCCAAACGG
>JBBRQM010000115.1:0-4403 GCA_038226395.1 Pyrinomonadales bacterium
GAGAGATTTTCGAGTGACGGAACTGCCTCCACGGTCCGTAAATCGATCTCAACCAGTTTTTTAGGCTCGGCCAGAAACTCGATTTTATCGCGTTCGGAAAGCGTGAGATTTGTACCATAGTTAAATCTGAGAAATTTCAAGTATTCGGTCGTCAGGGGCAGATCGACTGGTAGGTTGTCGATCGAGCGTTTATAGTGAACGGGCACAGCCAGCATCGCCAACTTTTGTGGTATCAAAACACCGTTTGGCGCGAGGAAGCGATTGCGTATATAAACAAATGATTTTATCGTTTCCGCCCCGATCGCCTCATTTCCAAAAAGCTCGCTGACTATAACGTCAAAACGCCCACGAATACGGACATCGTTTGAGTTGGCGTGGATTATCTCGATTCGATCCGCAACGCCGTTTTCCTGAGCATGTTTATAGATGACCGGTATCAGGCATTCCTCAATCTCGACGGCGACGACACGCTTTGCACCGAGCTTTGCAGCCAAAATTGCCCAAACGCCAGTTCCAGCCCCAATATCCAGAAAGCTTGTTTTCGGAGTGACAAGCTGCTTTATGGCTTTATAAAGCAGCTTATTCCGCATTCCATCCGCCAGCATAACCTGGTGATAATTAAGCACCATGGGCAGATGCGCGGCAAAATGGTCATCTTTTTCATTTTTCTTCATATTCTTTTCTTATGCCTAAAGGCAAGTATTCTCGAAAAATTCCAGAATCATATCTGCAACATCAGTTGCCTCTCCACGTGGTGACTTTACAACAACTGAGTTTTTTGTCACACGATTAATGACCAAAAGATTAAAAGTCGGGTCATACCGAATCGAAAGAGCATTCTTAATCAACTCGATCGCTCCTTTGCCCCTAGTCAGTATCCGAGGTTTCCATTTTCCATTAGGTTTGTACTCGGTACTCAGGATCATTCCTACTGGCACAGATTCAATTCCGGCAGTGCCGCCAAATGCTTCGACTGGATAATCGATCTGTTGGTAATCATCGATTTCGCCGCGAATAGAGATCATTTTTGGAAAAGGGGAGACGAGACCGTTTTTATCAAGAATCGCATATTCATCTGAATAGTATTGGGCTCCGCGACGGACCAATGCGGCCGTGAGCGTGCTCTTTCCCTGAAAGCTTTTGCCGGGCATTATGATCGCTTTGCCTTTCCAACTAACGACACCCGCGTGGATAAACACCTTGTTAACAGCGAACTCGGCCACGGTTAGCCGAATGTAAGAATCCATCTGCGCCAGCACACTCTCACGCAATTGCCGAATCGCTATCGTTTCTCCGTCTTTGTAAAGCGAATCGCGGCCCGATTTGTTCCAGGCATAATAGAATTTGTGATTTGTTTCTATATGCGAAGTGAGGTTGTAATGACCGGCCAAAAGCTTTGGCAGCATACCTCTAACGACGTCAATGGCGTCAATGTTATTTGAACTAACCCGAATTCCTACGCCATACGATTCGATAAACAGATGGTGGGGGAAACGGCTTTTATTTACTCTTTTCTTTGGGTTTACGGGTGCGGAAATCTGTTTCATTGACACTGGGAAATATTAAAAATATAAATTAAATCAGATTTTTGTGCATTTTACCAACGCAGATCGTAGCTGCCAAAATTATCGCGCCAGTTATCGCCCAAATCGTGTCTGAGGACGGGTATTATGCCATCCAGATCTATCTCTGAATCCATCTCGCGTCGAAGCCGGTAGGTACGGCCGCCGGGCGAGCAGACAGTCAAAACGACGCGCTGGTCGCTCACTTTAGAAACGGCAGCGAAACGCCAATCGACGCGTGAACGGACGATCAGACGTGAGCCGATGGGCAACTGGTCAAGCGTTATTTGAGTTTTGGTAGTTTCCACGATTTTTGTCGCTTTTTGTACATGTCGTCAGGCATCTGGATTAGATAAGGGTTTTTCGATGGCGAGACCCACGTAACGATACGCTCGAGATTTCGTCGTTCCATCGCGGTGCAGCCCGAGGTGCCGGTATTTGCATCTCTCCAGATATGCAGAAAAATGCACGAGCCTCGGCCTTTTTCGACCGGGAAACTGTTATATGCGACAAAGACGCCGAGAGCGTATTGTTCGCCGATGGCAAGCATCTTTTCGGAGCTTTTCCAATCGACATTGCCTACCTGCATACGGCCGACGATGCGATTATAAAAATGCGATTTTACATCGTCAACGCACTCGGTAAATTTGTCGAGTTTTGTGTATGGTAATTGGAGAGCTTCGGGTTTTGTGCTTGTGCCAAACGTCGCGATGAGCGGGAATAAGCCGGCGGGCGCATTGTCGTCGCCCTCTTGTTTGATCTTTGTCATGTCTAGATCGCCATTGAGCAGTTCGGCCCAGGCGAGGCCGCTGCGGCCAACGACAACCGGGAAGTTGTCACCAACTTGCTTCCAATCACTGTTTACATTCTTTCGCTCAAAGAGCGTGGCCGTGCCAGAGATCGTATCCCAGCCTTTGGTGGTGACGACGATCGCTTGCATGGACT
Organism: Pyrinomonadales bacterium; assembly: GCA_038226395.1. Taxonomy (GTDB): domain Bacteria; phylum Acidobacteriota; class Blastocatellia; order Pyrinomonadales; family Pyrinomonadaceae; genus OLB17. Next base: position 2,508 of record JBBRQM010000115.1, read on the forward strand.
TTTCAAACGGAACCTTGACCGCTGGCGTATCGGTGGTCTTGACCTGACCCTGAGAGATCGATACAAAACCAAGCAGAAGAAACAAAGAAACTTTAGCCACCGATCTACACGGATAGAGCAGATAAGAATAAAGCAATTTCAATCTCTTCCTATCTGCGTTCATTTGTGTAAATCTGTGGCAAAAATTGGTTTTTGTCATGCTTTAATTCTCAAAAACCGAATCCACGACAGTTGCTCCACCGCGATTGACGGCGTAAAGCCTCAGCCCTACGGTAATCATCGCCACTGAGATGACGATCCAGATGACAACCCAGAGCAGGGCGGGGATGCCGGTCGCGGCGGCCATATTAGCGGCGTCTGTCCCCTGACTGGACGAAGCCGAGATGACAAAAAGATCTTTCAGGCTAAAGAACGCGTTGAGCAGACATTGCACGGCGAGGAACGCCAACGCAAAATTAACCCATTTGGCCGGAGCAAATTTTGCCACCGCGAGCAGGCCGCCGGTCAGCACCGCACCTGAGAAAACTGTAAACACAACGCTCCCGAACGTCACTTTCTCAAGCAGGTTCCAGAATGGGGCCAAAAAGCCGAAAACGATGGTCATAATACCGACAAAACCCGCCGCGATATACAATGCCAGCCGCGACGAATACCCGTAACGCATCCACGCCAGCAGGATCACGCCAAACGCCGTTGCGCCAAGATAACCCGCGCTTGAGATCAAAAGCTGCGAGAAGCCGGACGCCTGTGACCAAACGACACCGCTGCCATCGGGCGAAACGGTCAGGCTCATCACCCGGTTTCCCGTGACAAAGGCGACGAGCGCGTGGCTGCCCTCGTGGATAAATGTCCCAAATAGCTGCAGCGGATACGCGATGTAGCTGACCAGCGGGATATACCACGATATGACAAATAGGGCGATGCTGATAACGGTGGCGGCGATCAAAAGCATCACCTGCGGTTTGGCGTCCTCGGCGAGGATGTATTTCATAATTTCAAAACTCCTTTTCCGACCTACAAGCGAATACGAGTATTTTAACTCAAAGTTCAGCGAATGGATAAGCTCGAGCATGGTCAATACCTTTTTGGATAAAAATCGTCCGAGACGTTGGTGTAATCGGATTTGCCGCCGGTTTTGGATTCGAGGCGGATGTCGGTGATGCGTATGTCACGCTGGACGGCTTTGCACATGTCGTAGATGGTGAGGGCGGCGACGGAGACGGCGGTGAGGGCTTCCATTTCGACGCCGGTCTGGGCGTTTGTGACGGCCTCGGCGGTGAGATAGATGCCAAAATCGCGAAACTCGGCGGTGACATTCACCCTGGACAAATTGATCTGATGGCACAGCGGAATGAGGTCGGATGTGCGTTTGGCGGCCATGATGCCGGCGATGCGGGCGATTTCCAAAGGGTTTCCCTTTGGAGTTGACTGAGTTGACAGAGTTTGCAGAGTTGCAGGGGAAAGCAGAACCCTGCCGCAGGCGACGGCGCGGCGGACGGTGGCGTCCTTGCCGGAAACATCGACCATCTTTACCTTGCCACTATCATCAAAATGTGACAGTTCGCTCATATTTTCCTTGCCTTAAAGATTAATGTATTGCCGCCGAGCAGGACCTCGTCGGAATTGAGTTCCGCTGTCCAGCGTGCCTTTCGCTTTGCTGCGGAGGACAGCCGGGATACCAGGCGAATCAGGGCCACGAGCGGCCAAAACGCCCATGAATTTTTCTTCGGCTTATCGCGGAATGTGCCCTCGACCTCGAAACCGTATTTTTCGAGCAGAAACCGCACTTCGGAATAGCCGATCGGATTTACATGCAGCCCGATCTCCTCCATCCCCGGATATTCACGGCGGACGCCGGCCAAGGCCTCGGCCGAGAGCGGTTTAAAATGCGATGTA
>JBBRQM010000116.1:0-4354 GCA_038226395.1 Pyrinomonadales bacterium
CATTTTGTCCGAGGCGGCCAGCGCGAGTCTGATGTCGCCGCTCAATGTGACGACCGACGACCTCAAACTCAACCGAGGCGTTCGCGGCCTCCCAAATGTGCTCGAAACTGCCACCAATTATCCCGACGCATGGAAAGGTGGGATCTGGCGGCCAGCGGACATCGCCCGGATCGAGACGATCGCGTCACGCGGCCTGCTGTCGATGGCGGCAAAATACCGTCAGCGATATCTGCGCCAGTTTTACCAATACGGGTGGGACAATCTCCAGTCTGTCAGCGATGATCCAGTCGCCTTTGTCATCCCGGCGGGACAACCGAATGCCGGCAGCGTATCCCGATTCGTCGAGATCCTGATGGCACAGGGGATCGAGGTTTATCAGATGACGCGTGAATTGCACGCAAAGACCGAAAAGGGGCAGGTGACTTTCGGCGAGGTCCCCCTGGGCAGCTTCATCGTCTTTACAAATCAGCCGCAGCGGTCGAATATTCTTAGCCTGTTTGAGAGACAGAAATATCCGCACCGCTTGTTGCCCAACGGCGATGCCGAGGTGCCGTATGATGTTGCCGGATGGACGCTGCCGCTACAGATGGGTGTCGATCATTTGACGGTGTGGCAGTTGCAGGGGGCGAACGCCTCGTCCATAAAGCTGCTGTCAAATATCGACGAAGCCCGCGCCGTAATGAATCTTGATCCGCAAAAGGTGCCCTTTGCCAAACAGCCAAATCCGCTAAAAACGAATCCAAGGATCGGCCTTTATAAAGGCTTTACCGGCTCTATGGATGAGGGCTGGACGCGGTTTGTTTTGGATACTTATCAGATCCCGTTTCATTCGATCCCGGACAAAGATATGCGGTCGGGGAATCTCGATTTTGACGCAATCATCCTGCCGTCGGACACCGAAAACATGATAGTAAAAGGCTTGACCACGACCCGCTACCCGGATGAATTTGCCGGCGGTATCGGCGAGGCCGGTGTCGAAAATCTCAAAAAATACGTCGCGGGCGGCGGCAAACTGATCTGTTTTGACGCGTCGTGTGCCATGGTCATCAAGCAGTTTAACCTGCCTATCAAAAACGTCCTGACTGGTCTGAAACGCAGCGAGTTTTACAATCCGGGGTCGGTGGTTGGACTTAATGTTGATGGAAAGTCACCCTTGGCCAAAGGTTTGAGCGAAGATACGGCGGCGTATTTTAGCGATAGCTCGGCGTTTGAGATCTTGTCGGAACCACCTGCGGTAGCGGGTGGTTTAACCCGGCCTAAAGACATAAAGATCGTCGCTCGCTACGCCCCCAAAAACACACTCCTTTCAGGCTGGATGCTCGGCGAAAAATATCTCAACGGCAAAATCGCCCTCGCCGAGACTGGTTACGGCAAAGGCAAGATCATTCTCTTCGCATTTCGCCCACAGCACCGCGGCCAGTCGTGGGGGACGTTTCCGTTTATATTTAATGCTATGGAGAAATAGCTAATCGCTTTTTGGTGCTCTTCGTTTTAGTTCCCGGCGATCCGGCATTTTTTGTGAGCATCTTTGAATGGCTAATATATAAACCGTCTCATCAAGATGATCATATTCATAGATCATTCGAATCGAACCTTTGTAGATCATCTGTCTCAGGCCTTTCAGCTTAGGAAATCGAGGTCCAAGCGGAGCCCCCATTTCGGGAAACTCCCGAAGATAATCAAAGAGTGCCACGATCCCAAAGGCTATACCTTGCGGGAGAGACTCGAGCACAAGAAATGCAGGGGACTGAACATCAATATGCGTTTTCATTTAGCCCGGATAATTAAGACGCTTTTTAACCTCATCCAAACTCAGAGAGTCGCCCGCTTTTTTTGCTCTCAGACCTTCTTCTACAAGTCGCTCAAGCTCGAAATCATCAAATTCTGCAAGGTCTTCCTCGATCTGAGCGTATCTTTTGGCCGAGATGATAACCGCTGCCGGGCGACCTCTTTGAGTGATGATAATTGGTTCGGAGGATTTATTGACTGCGGCCAATACCTGGGCGGCTTGCCGTTGAAGATCGGAGACTGCAATAATATTTTTCATGTTAAAATCTGTGGTTACAATATGCTGTTAACAGCATATCTAAAAACGTAAACCATAGCAATAACACCGCTAACGTTTTTTGAAAATTTCCTATATTATTAATTAATGAATTTGCGACATGCTATTTTTTTCATAACTGTCTCTCTTTTCTCAATAACGACAACCTTTGCCGACGTTGACTATGAATATTTCAGATTAGCCAGCGAGCCGCTGATCCGTATCGGGCTTTCGACGAACTCAAGCTCGGTGTCGATCACAACGCAGGACTTGTCACTGGTGGCGGTTAGTCCTGATGAAGCCAATAGGCTGCTTGGGACGGCCAAGGTGACCGTTTCTGCTCGGGCTTACAGGCCGCCGGAGATCGAGAATTATCGAATCGAGTTTCAGAATCTGCCGACACAAACGGATGCAAATGTGCTTGCAAAAGACATACGCGAGGCGACGAGCGAGACAGCACTTGCCAGCCTCGATCCGGCCTCGAATACCTGGAAAGTCTGGGTTGGTTCGGTCAAATCAACAAGTGTCGAAACGGACGAGCTAAAAGCAAAACTTGCCGGAAAAGGTTTTGAGGATGCCGTCATCGTTACCGAAAAAAAGACCGTCGTGTCGGCTGACGCCGTTGCTCTCTCGCAACAGTTAAAATCTGACAATAAGACCGAGGTCCGTAGTTTACTCAAGCCGACCGGCTCATCTCAAGCGACGACGACGGGCGTGGTCGATCCCAATCTTCGCGAAGTTATCATCAATGGCCCGAGCGTAAATGCGCGGTATTCGTCGCTCAAAACTGTAGCCTTTGGATCGCTCAACGAACGCGCAAACCCAGTCCGGCTAAACGGCAAGGCCTATCGCGGCAAGATCGAGGTTTTTGTGAATTCACGCGGCTCGCTGACAGTCGTCAACGTCGTTCCGCTTGAGGATTATCTGCTTGGCGTCGTTCCGAGCGAGCTTGGATTGCCGCAGCTCGAGGCCGAAAAAGCGCAGGCGGTCGCCGCCCGGACATACGCGATTGCAAACATCGGCGGCTACGCTAAGCAGGGCTTTGACATGGTGCCGACCATTTATTCGCAGGTTTACCAGGGCGTGTCGATTGAGACAAAGATGGGCACGATGGCAGTGCAATCGACCCGCGGCATCGTCGCGACCTATAAGGGCAAGCCGATAAATGCATTTTATACATCGACCTGCGGCGGCCGGACCGAGAGCTCGGAGAATATATTTGGCAAAGCCGAGCCGTATTTGCAGGGCGTGGAATGCTCGCTTGAGGGACACCGGCAATTTGTTCCGTTTTTGATAAAAACAACGCGCCAGCCGTCTCGTTTAAAGGATGACGGCAATCTCGAGCTCGTCCGTATGATGTCGCTGCTCGCCTCAAACGGCTTTGAACTCTCGACGTCGCAAATGACTGACGACTGGTTTGAGGACGCTCCGACAACGAGCGAGATGGCGAATTGGCTCGGCCAGTTAGCCGGCAAATTTGGCAAGCCCTACCCAAGCGTTGACCGCAGCACCGCCAAACCGGTTGAGCTTGCCCGCATACTCACGGGTTTTATTTACGCCACTGGTTATGCCGACACGCTGATGAGCGATTCGGATGTGAATTACCAGCTTTCGTTTGATGATGCTGGTGAGATACCAAAGGATAGGCGGGCGGACATTGCCATATTGCTCCGCGATGGCTATTTTTCGATCCATCCCGATCTGACGCTAAAGCCAAACAAGGCCTTTTCGCGCGGAAAAATGCTGCGGCTCATCCGCCAAATTTTCGAGAAGAAAAAATGGATGCCCGGTCTCGAGAGCGGAATCGCGAATCCGACCACGGACGGCAAACTAATGCTAAAAAGCGGTAAATCGGCAAGACCGCTGACCGTCCGGCCCGACGTATTTCTTTTCCGCGAATTCGGCTCAACGATGTATCCTGTCCGCGAAGCCGCTCTTGTCGGCGGCGAGCAAGTCAATTATCGAACCGACGCCACCGGAGCGGTCACCTACCTTGAGATCAAGCCGACTTCCGCGACGACAACAGCCGAAAATATGTCGCCTTGGGAATATTGGAACAAGACGCTCTCGGGCGGCGAGGTTCAGTCGCGGCTGTCGCGATACGTTCGCGGGATCGGAACGCTTTATGATGTAAACGTCAAAAAGGTCGGATATTCGCGCCGACCCATTGAGCTTGAAATCGTCGGCTCGAACGGCGTCAAAACGCTAAAAGGCGGCAAGATCCGCTCAGCGCTCCGCCTGCCCGAACAGCTTTTCGTTATCAACAAACGCTACTCAGGCACTGCGGTCGCCAGCTACACATTTACCGGC
>JBBRQM010000117.1:0-3948 GCA_038226395.1 Pyrinomonadales bacterium
CACAACACGAAATATTCGCTCGTCATCGGTCGCAACGATCACGCGCGAAACGCTGCCCGCTTTCATCGCCTGCCCTAAAGTATGCAGTATCAGTGGTTTACCTGCGACATCGAGCAATAATTTCCCCGGCAAACGCACAGACGCGTAGCGTGCCGGGATAATTGCGATAACATTTTGTTGAGGATTTTGTCCGTGTAGCTTCACGGGATTCTAGACTATCTCGTATTGCCGGCAATCGCAAGATACGAAAAGCAGAACTTGGAACTCAGGTCTCATTTGGCTACACTCGATGACGTGGAACTTGAAGATCAAATTGCCGACAACCTGCCCGTCTCCCCTGCACAACTGCCGCAAGAAACACGAGTAATGCAAACGCCAAATGATCCGCCGTGGAATACCGCGGTCGCGTTCGGTATGTGGTTTCTGAGCATTCTATTAATTTTTATTGTCCCTATATTCTTTATCGGCCCTTATTTTATAATCTCGGGCCGCGAGTTGACGCCGGACGTGCAAAATGATCCGACGGTGATTTTTCTCAGCGTTTTGGCCGTCATTCCGGCTCATCTGTTGACGTTGGCTGCTGCCTGGCCGCTCGTTACGCATTTCCGCAAGTATAAAATCTCAGAGACACTCGGTCTTAGCTGGGGTGGTTATAAATGGTGGCATTTCGGAGCAATGTTGGGCGGAATCTTTGCAGCTGTAATGATCGTCAGCCATTATCTGCCCGAACAGGACAACGACCTGACCCGCATTCTGGAGAGCTCACGGGCTGTAGTTTATCTGGTCGCCTTTCTGGCAACGCTGACCGCCCCGGTCGTTGAAGAAGTAATCTACCGCGGTATATTATACTCGGCTCTGCAACGAAGCATTGGCTCAATTGCGACCATTGCGATCGTAACTGCAATGTTTGCGGGTGTCCATTTCTTTCAATATTGGGGCAGTCCGGGCACGCTCATCCTTATCACGCTACTCAGCCTGACGCTGACGCTCGTCCGCTATAGCTCCCGCAATCTCCTGCCATGCATCGTCATGCATATGTTGTTCAATGGAGCCCAGTCGATCTTTTTGATCGTCGGGCCTTATCTCGATAAGCCAGAAGTAAAAGAGCAAACCGCCGCGATACTCTGGCTTTTAAGATAATTATTTGTTCTGATTTGCGCCAACCGACAATTATTTCAATTAAAGGAACAACCTTTCGCCGGTTTTCGTTATCCAACCAGATGCGAGGACGGTCGCCCGATGCGGCCCCGAAACGCATAATCCATGGCGACTTTCAAAGACCCCGACAGATGTTTTGCACCAATCGAAGTTATCGAGCGATTGCTGCAAATACGTGCCGAGCTTGGATTTACAGAAACGATCTATATTGACAGGTCGCAGGAACTGACGGATTTTCTTGATGCCTATGGATTTGATATCTATGCATTTTCGACGGACAACGACAAGATCAATTACGACGATTATTCGACGCCGGTCGTGCCAGGCGGCGACAATCTGCATTGCTCGATAACGACTCACTGACCAATTAACAATTTCCCAGGCAAGAGAAGGAACGCTCAAAGGGGATAAAGGCAAAAGTAAAAAGGTAAAACTTCTTGCTTTTGCCTTTTTACTTTTTTATTGCGCTTTTACTATAAACAGAGTGCCGTCGTCGTCGAGGAATTTTCGCTCGGTAAAATCCGCGACACCCTTGCGGATGTGATCGATCAGTTTTTTGGCCGGCAGATCGATGCCGTCGAGGACTCGTTTTGCAAAGCGCTCGGCTCCATATTCCTCGCCCGCCGGATTAGCGGCTTCGGTTATGCCGTCGGTATAAACGACCATCACCTGACCCTCTTCGAAGCGAATAAAATGCTGATGGTAATGCGAGTCCTCGAACATTCCCAGCGGCGTGTCGCCATATTCGACAAAGCGGTATTCGCCATCGGGCTTGATAAGGAGCGGCGGATTGTGACCGGCATTTGAGAAGACAAAAGTCTTGTTTGTCGAGTCCAGAATGCCATAGATTGCAGTGATAAATTTATTGTCGTCTATCGATTCGTGAAGCAGGCTGCTGACCTTTGTAAACGCAATATGCGGCGCATAACCGATCTGCACGCATGATCTCAAGCTTGCCCGCAAGAAAGACATCAACAGTGCCGCCGGGATGCCTTTGCCGACCGCGTCAGCTACAACTATGCCGATCTGATCGTCATACACCTTGACCCAATCGTAATAGTCACCCGACACCTCTTCCGCTGGGAAAATATATGCGCTGATGTCAAAATTTTCCACCACTGGATCGGCGGATGGCAGCAGTTCGAGCTGCACCTGCCTGGCGATCTCAAGCTGCGCCTGCAAACGCTTTTTCTCGACTACTTCCTCATGCAGCCTGACTTTTTCGATAATTATTGCCACCTGAGAAGTCAGAAGCTGCAAAACAGAAAGGTCATCTTCGTCATAAGCATTGAGATCGTCACTCTCGAGGTCAAATACGCCGATAACCCTATCGTTTGAGATGATCGGAGCTAGCATTTCTGACCGAGTCCGCTCGCGGGCCGAGAAATAACGTGGATCTTTACCAACGTCAGGTGAAATGATTGACTTGCCTGTCTGAGCGACGGCTCCGAGAAAACCCTCGCCCATTTTGAGTCTAGGCTCGACCAATTCAAAGCTGATCTGGTACCCGCGAATAACGCGTGACTTAAAAATATAAGGGCTTTTGTCTTCGGGGCTAAATTCTATAAGGTAAATACCGGCCGCATCATACGGTATCAGCGAACCGAGCGTATCCATCATGAGGTTTAGCACCTCTTCAAGATCAAGCGAGCGGCTGATCGTTTTCGTAATGTCGAGCAAGAGGCGCAGTTTATCGACGGTCGACAGATGCTCATCGCGTTGAGTGTATTGATTTTCCGGCTCGCTCATTCGAAATTATTTCTGTAGTAGATTGTCCTTATAACTGTCCCAAAGCCTTGAGACCTTTATCCTATACTCTACCAAAGCCCGGCTGACATAAAAATGGCGGGCGATCTCGGCGATGGTTTTCCCGGCGTTGACCATTCGTTTTAGAGCGGTATAAGGCACAAGTGCGGCGGCTCCGGTCGAATATGCCTCTTCCTCGATAGCATGGTTGTAATCGCGGGCTATGATTTTCCCGTCTTTATCACGATTCTCGATTGCCAGACGGCTCGGTTTGTGGCCGAAAAAGACATGACAAACCTCCTCCATCAGAGTTGCATTTTGCCTGTTTTTTCCGTGAGTCGGATTGAGAATGATGAGTTTTCGACCGTCAGGCAAGGTGGGCGAGGCTGCACCGCCTGACCAGGCATTTTGCCCGTCGCCGAGTAAATGTGATTTGGTCTCTTCGCTCAACAAATCGATCTCCTCAAACGAAACGACAAGCAAATTGGCGTGGTGTGCGAGTTTGAACGGATCAAGACGTTGAGCGTCGCGGCGAAGCCCCGCAAATTCGCGAAGCCCCAATGCACGAAGCTCATGATGTCGTCCTTTTTGTGTTGGAGGCCGATCTGATGAATCCACGGTTCTGAGCGTTTGGAGTCCCAATTTTAGTTGGCTTTTTCGCCTACGAAGAAGGCCAACTAAAGTTGGAACTCCAAACATTAAACGTCCTTTTCACACCTCTTTATACTCCGAATCAACATCTTCGCTGGAGAGAGCGACACGATAATTCTTTGACTGTATTTGTTTTGTGATCAACAGGTCGTCTTTTGTCTTGAGCAGATCGGCGCGATTGTAAACCGAGAGTTCGAAATTGTAGCCGTGGGTGATCGCGTCTTTTGGACATGCCTCAACGCAAAAACCGCAAAAAATACATCGGCCGTAATCGATGTTGTAAACCTTGGCATAACGCTCGTCACGACCGATCCGCTCGGCATACGGACGCGGATCGTCCTCAGCCACGATGTAAATGCAGTCGGACGGGCAAGCAGCCGCGCAGAGATAACA
>JBBRQM010000118.1:0-3710 GCA_038226395.1 Pyrinomonadales bacterium
CTTCAAGTTGGATGTTACGCCCTTGCTTACGCGCGGGCTTCTGCAACCGTGCTAAAATCTAAATGTGTTTCTCGATCGCGTAAAAATCAAGGTAAAGGCCGGTAACGGCGGTGATGGCGTCACGGCGTTTCGGCGCGAAAAATTTATACCGCGCGGCGGCCCGTCGGGTGGTGACGGCGGTGTCGGCGGCAGCGTCTGGATGGAGGCGACCGAGGGTCTAAACACGCTTCTGCATCTTCGCTACAATCCTGAGCACAAAGCCGAACGCGGCCGTCACGGCGAGGGATCTAACCGCTATGGCAAAGACGGCGAGGACGCGACCGTCAAGGTGCCTATCGGAACACAGGTCTTTGATCCTGAGACAAATGAGCTGCTGTTTGATTTTACCGAGTCTGGACAGCGTTACCTCGCCGCAAAAGGCGGTAAAGGGGGCTGGGGCAACTCGCATTTTGCGACGCCGACACGCCGAGCGCCAAAATTTCATTACACAGGCCGGCCCGGCGGCGAACGTGAGTTGCAATTGGAGCTAAAACTACTCGCCGATGTCGGCCTGGTCGGCTTTCCAAATGCCGGTAAATCGACGCTGATCTCGGTCATTTCCGCCGCCAAACCAAAAATCGCCGATTACCCCTTCACGACGCTCGAACCAAATCTAGGCGTCGTCGATATGGGTGATTTTCGCACCTTTGTCGTCGCGGATATTCCAGGACTAATTGAGGGAGCATCCGACGGAGCCGGTCTCGGTCATCGATTTTTGCGTCACGTCGAGCGGACGAAATTAATATTGCATTTGGTCGATGTGTCATCCCTTTCCGGCCGCGATCCGGTTTCTGACTACGAGATCATAAATCGCGAACTGGCGAATTACGATGTCGATCTAGCGGGGCGTCCCCAGATAGTGGTCGCGACAAAGATCGACGCTCTGGACGAACCCGAAAGACTGGAAGCTCTAAAGAAACGTGCCAAAAAGGACCACAAACCATTCTTCGCCATTTCGTCAGTGACCAACGACGGTGTCAAAGAACTGGTCAACGCGGTCTCTGAAATGCTCGACGCAGAGACAGCGAGACACCGGGACGAAGCGATCTCTATGCCCGGCTAGACTAAGTGATCGATGTACGAAAGTATCTCTAATCAGGAGGATCATCACCGCGTCACTGCGTCAGCGCGTCACCGCGTCGCTGTTTACGGAGGCTCGTTTGACCCGGTGCACCAGGGGCATTTGGCGATAGCCCAAGCACTGCTCAAGCAATTCGCGCTTAACGAATTTGTCTTTATCCCGGCGTTTCACGCTCCGCATAAAACCCGCAAAACACCAACCTCGGCTTACGACCGTTATGCGATGCTCTGCATTGTTACGCAAAATGATCCGAAAATCAGTGTTTCCAAAATGGAGATCGAAATGCCCGAGCATCCATATTCGGTCGAAACTCTCATGCGACTAAATGCCGAAATGCCCGACAACGAGATCTTTTTTGTCATGGGTGCAGATTCGTGGATGGACATAACGACCTGGTGCGAATGGGAAAAGGTTTTGTCGCTATCAAATCACATCGTCGTCACGCGACCGGGAATTGAGATCGGTATTTCGCATGTCACTGACGAGATACGGGCGGGGATCGTGGATCTAAGAGGGAATCTCAACGCAAAGACGCAAAGCAGCAAAGACCCAAAGTTTGAAAATCATATTTTCATCACCGATTGCGTCAATCTCAACCTCTCAGCCACTGAAATTCGCCGTAAAATACGCGTAAACGATCCGTCATGGCGCCAAGATGTACCCGCTGAGGTTGCAAATTACGTCGAAAAATATCAGATTTATAAGTAGATGGAAGAAACACAAGAAAGATCGCTTCAACGCGAAGCGGTCAAAATAGAGATTGCCGAGACGCCTACCCCGTTTGCAGAGCTTGACCCCGAAGTAAAACTCGCCATAAAATGTGCCAGCGATAAAAAGGCATTTGATATGATCGCGCTCGATCTGCGCTCGATCGCCAGCTTTACTGAGTTTTTTATTATTGCTACCGGTGCGAATCAACGACAGGTACAGGCCATCGCGGATGAGATAAATGAACAGCTAAAAAAACAGCTTGGAACGCGGGCCGTCCGCATCGAGGGTTACAATTCGGCTGATTGGGTATTGCTCGATTACGGCGATTTTGTCGTGCATATTTTTAACGGCGAATCGCGTGAGTTTTACGATCTCGCCCGCCTCTGGCGTGATGCACGAAAAGTCGAGATCCCTGAAGGAATTTAACGCAAAGTCGCAAAGAAGCTAAGACGCAAAGTAAAGAGGCAATTGGAATCGGTACTACGAACGGGACATACTATCTGTAAATCCGGCACAAATTATTTTTCAGACCTTTGCGTCTTTCCAGCTTAGCGACTTTGCGTTAAAAATCCTTATGAAATTTCGCTTTATCTGGGTCGGAAAGACAAAAGACGAAAATTACCGGGCGCTACAGGGGGAATATCTGCGGCGTCTTTCGCATTTCGTAAAATGTGAGATTGTCGAGGTCCGTGATGGACGGTTAGGCGAAGGGAAAATCGATGAAGGCAAACGAATTCTTGAGAAACTGAATCAAAACTCCTTTGTCTGTCTGCTCGATGTTGTTGGGAAAAGCATCACATCGCCGGAATTGGCAGGGGAAATTGAGAAATGGCAGAACGCGGGAACGAAAGAGATATCGTTTATAATTGGCGGAGCCGACGGCATCTCTCGGCAGGTTGCTGAAAAGGCCGACGCCGTGCTATCTTTATCGTTTCTCACTTTGACGCACGAGATGGCTCGTGTGGTATTAGTGGAGCAATTATACCGGGCGTTCACAATTATCAAGGGATTCCCGTACCAAAAATGAATAAATCTAGTTTGAAAGAAATTAAAGAAAAACTGCTCGCCGAGCGTGACTTATTGATTGAGAAATTGAAGGGAAACGACCTTTCGGTGGACGACGCCGAGACGCCTGATCCGGTGGATCTTGCTGTTCGTAATTACTCCAAGAATGTGATGCTCGCTGTTTCCGAAAATGAAAGCAAACAGCTCGCATTGATCGACGAAGCGTTACTCCGCATCGACGATAATGAATACGGCCTCTGCCAAAACTGCGAGAAAGAGATAAATCAAAAGCGTCTCTCCGCCATTCCATGGGCGCGTTATTGCCTGGACTGTCAGGAATTGCTCGAGCAGGGACTGCTGGACGAAGATTAGGCTTCGGCAACTAAGGGCCTATGTTTAGGGCACTACAAGATTCCCTGCTTTCCGTTTTATATCCACAAGAATGCCGAGTGTGCCGCGGCAGTGTTGAAGGCCTCGACGACGGCATCTCATGCAGCGAATGCTGGGACGGGACGCGCATTTTTAACGGCTCCGAAATGCTCTGCATGAAATGCGGGGCATTTCTCAACGAATCCGGGGTTTCGATCGACGTTTCCTGCCATAAATGTGACGATCATTATTACGACAAGGCAAAGGCCGTCGGCGTTTACGAAAAAGCACTCGCATCGTCCGTTCTTCATCTCAAAAATACGCCTTTTGTTGCAAAGCGTCTCCGCAAGGCTCTCTTACAGGTTTTTCAGACTTCCGGGTTTGAACCTACCTTAATGATTCCCGTTCCGCTGTCCGGTATGCGTCGTATCGAGCGCGGCTATAATCAGGCCGGGATTATCGCCGGCATTTTGTCAAAAAACAGCCGTGTCCGCCTGGACACGCA
>JBBRQM010000119.1:0-3642 GCA_038226395.1 Pyrinomonadales bacterium
AAATGCGTCGATCGAATTGAAAAACGTCTTTTCGTGAAAAAGGTCACGCTGAGTGACCGGCGTTTGCCCTTCAAATTCGCTGATGTCGGCACCGGCGATAAATGATTTTTCGCCCGCGCCGGTGATCACCAGCACCCGCACGGAATCATCCTTGCGCAGTTCGTCGAGAGCGGCGACGCCCTCGGTGTGAACCTGTTTATTCAGAGCGTTTAGCTTATCCGGGCGGTTGATGGTCAGGATCGCAACCAGCCCACGTTTTTCGACCGTTATTGTTTCGTAATTTGCCATAGACAACTCTATAAACTATGTATCTGGGGGTTCTGTGTCAAATATATGAAGTCTAAAAATCCAAAATGCCCGCTTTTTTTGTTTTGGGCGAGAAGCTGGGCTATTATTGCATGACACACGAAATGTATTGTACAAAATGCGGTGAGGACAATTTAGGCACAGCGAAGTTTTGCCGGAACTGCGGGGAATCCTTCGGTGCCGAACAGGAAACACATGTTGCTGTGAGGCGTGATGCTCGGGCTTCGGGCCACGAGGGGTTTGAGAATGCCGAAGAAGAGACGCGGGTGGCGGCCAGACGTGATGTAGAGACGCTGGGACGCGGAGATGCGGAGACGGTCACTGAAAAAGATATATTTTCGATCAGCCCGACGCTGGTTTTTGTAAAGATGGGTTATGTCGTGGCGGCGTTTGGCGCGTTGCTGCTGGTGGCGGTGACAAGCGCGTTTACTTCGATCTCAGCCGGTTGGGCGGTGCTTTTGGGGCTGCTACTTTTTTTGATACCGGCCTTTTACCATTTTAGGCGAAAACTGCTGCGTTACACGTTGACCGATGCGATATTGCAGATAGACTCAGGATTTATCGCCCGGACGACGCGAAACGTGCCGATAACGCGAATCCAGGACGTGACGGTTTCGGCCTCGCCGTGGCAGAGGCTGCTCGGAATCGGCGATCTGATCGTCGACAACGCCAGCGAGCAGGGTGGAAAATTGACGTTGAAAAATATTAATTCGCCAAAGAAATATGCGGATGAGCTGCTGCTGCAAATGCGTCTCCTGGATAGATAAGAATTCACCACAGAGGCACAGAGAGCACTGAGAAAATAATTTAACAGGATGGACAGGATAAGCAGGATAGTTTTAAAACCCTTTTCATCTTTATTCTTTTATCCTGTATATCCTGTTTGAATTTTTTCCTGATTCGATAGCTTAATATTTGCATGAAGACAATCTTTGTTACCGGCGGAGCCGGGTTTATAGGTTCGGCGTTCGTGCGGATGGTTCTCGAGAGGGAGCCTGACGTTTCAATCGTCAATTTTGACGCTCTGACGTATGCCGGGAATCTCGAAAATCTTGCGGGCGTGGACAACTCGCGGCACAAGTTTGTAAAGGGGGATATTTGCGACCGGGCGCAGGTGCTCGATGCTTTGCCGTCGGGTTGCGATGCAATATTTAACTTTGCAGCTGAGTCGCATGTCGATCGAAGCATTGCATCGGCGGGCGAATTTTTGCGAACTAATATTGCCGGGACACAGGTTTTGCTCGACGCGGCCCGTGAGAAAGGCGTGCGGCGGTTTGTCCAGATCTCGACGGATGAGGTTTTGGGTAGTTTGCCCGATGACTCGAACGAGCTTTTTACCGAGGAATCTATTCTAAAGCCAAATTCGCCGTATGCCGCGTCAAAAGCGTCAGCCGAGATGATCGTGCGTGCAGCCCGCAAAACCTTTGGGCTGGATACGGTCATTACACGGTGCGGCAATAACTACGGGCCGAGGCAATTTCCCGAAAAATTGATCCCTTTGATGATCGCTAATGCCACGCGCGACGAACCGCTGCCGGTTTACGGCGATGGCCGCAATGTTCGCGATTGGATCTATGCTGACGACCATTGCCGGGCAATCTGGCTGGCCTTTGAAAAGGGCGTCTCAGGCGAAGCTTATAACATTGGCGCCCGCAACGAGCTGCATAATATTGATGTGGTACACGCGATCCTCGACGCTCTCGGCAAACCACACAGCCTGATCAAATTTGTCGATGACCGTTTAGGCCACGACCGGCGTTATGCCATAGATCCGTCAAAAGCCGAGCGGGAATTGGGATGGAAACCGGCGACGAAATGGACTGAGGGGCTCGCCGTTACTATAGATTGGTATCGCGAAAACCGTGAATGGGTCGAAAACATACGCAATGGCGAGTATCGTGAGTATTATCGCAAGATGTATGGCTCCCGGCTTGGTTAGAAAGAAATTGAACGCGGATAAAGCGGATTTGGTGTATCAGCACTGATAAATTTACTGCGAGAATCCGTTAAATCTGCGTTCCATTCTTATTTCAAATGAAGATATTAATAACCGGAGCAAACGGGATGGTCGCGCGATCCTGCATCGCTCATTGCCGGGCAATGGGGGACGAAGTTGTCGCGTTGAAGCGCGGCGATCTGGATATTTCGGATGAGGGGGCAGTTCTGGAGGCAATTGTTCGCATCAAGCCGGACGCTGTGATAAATTGCGCGGCTTATACGGATGTGGACGGCGCTGAGAGCAACATTGACGATGCTTACGCGGCTAACTCGCAAGGCGTCGGGAATTTGGCGATTGCGTGTGGCGGCCAAAACGCGATCTTTGTGACAATATCGACCGATTACGTTTTTGACGGAGAGAAGGACGGATTTTACAGCGAGACGGATAAGCCAAATCCACAGAGCGTTTACGCACAATCTAAGCTTGAAGGCGAGCAGTGTGCGGTAGCGGCAAACCCACGCTCAATCATCGTTCGCTCGGGCTGGATTTACGGCAGTGGCGGGACGAATTTTCTGAGCTTGATGCACCGTCTGTTGGCCGGGAGCCTTTTCATAAAAGCTATCCGCGACAGTTACGGGACGCCGACGTTTGCCGACGACCTTACACGCCGTTTACGCGAGCTTGCAGGGTTGGATATGCCGGGAGTTTTCCACGCTGCCAATGCCGGGCCCGGCACTAGCTATCTCGGATTTGCTGAAAAGGTGTGCGAGATCGACGGATTTGACAAAGCTCTGCTCGAAATGGTTTCCAGGGAGGATCTAAAAAGACCGGCTGCCCGACCCACAAACTCAAGGCTCGCCTGTCTGATGAGTCACCAAGTGGGACTCTCGCCGATGCGGGATTGGGAGAAGGCTCTCAAAACGTTTCTCGAAAGTGAAAAAGGGGAAAAGTGAAAGAGTGAAAAAGGGGATAAGTGAAAAAGACCGTGTTGTCCTATATACCGAACTTTTTCACTTTTTCACACTTTAATCTTTCCTACTCTTTTGTCGTGGGGGGTGTCGTTTCATCCTCCATGAACGGCGTCGAATCAGTATTGCTCTGATTGTAGTATTTATAATAGCCGCTGCCGTAATAGTCGTATTCCATAGAGCTGGTCTTGATGTCATTGAGGACAACGCCGTAGATGCGTGCGCCGATATTAACGGCTCGCTGCTTAAATTGCCGTATCAGATGGATCGAGCTCTTGCCGGCCATTGCGACGAGTACGACTCCGTCGACGAGCGTTGATAAAATTGCGGCGTCGGTAAATGAGATAGCCGGTGGCGAATCTATGACGACATGCTTAAACCGGCCCTTAAGAAACTGGAGCAGATTTTTCATTTCGTTCGAGCTGAGCA
>JBBRQM010000120.1:0-3338 GCA_038226395.1 Pyrinomonadales bacterium
CAAATTCATCGTCAAAAAACCGGAGCGTTAATAGCGGCGGCGGCGGCGGCCGGTGCTATTATTGGCGGCGCGACGGCCGGCCAACTCGGCGCTATTGCCGAATATGCCTCAAATCTTGGGCTGCTTTTTCAAATAACCGACGACCTTCTCGACGTCACGCAGGAAACCGCGACTTTGGGCAAGACCGCCGGTAAGGATGCCGCTGCTAAAAAGGCTACTTATCCCGGACTTTTAGGCGTCGATGCGACTCGAGAGGCGGCATTAAACATATACCAGGACGCCTGTGATGCATTGGCCGGGATAAGCGAAGAAACCGGTCTACTGGAAGCGATCGCAGGCAGAATTATCAATCGTATAAAATAGCCGCTGACGGAATAATCGTCGCATTCGACCTTTTTCTGCTCCGTGAGTTCGATGAGCGAGAATATTCAAAAAGATCATCAAAATCTATGGCGAGCGGTAGCTGTCATGGCGGCGTTTTCCTTTCTCTACGCTACGGTTTTGGCCAAACTCGGCCGCGACTGGTGGTCCGACGAAAATTATTCTCACGGTTTGCTCGTTCCGTTTGTGATCGCGGTCATCGTTTGGAAAGAGTGGGACGGCCTAAAGCAGATAGAGAAAAGCGCGTCTGCGCGGCTTGGCGGCTTCATAGTTATCATCGCGATTTTGATGTTGCTTGCCGGCACGCTCGGAGCCGAGCTTTTTACGCAGCGCATCTCGATGGTGTTGATGATCGCCGGGATTGTCGTCTATCTTTTCGGCACACGGATCCTGAATCTGCTCGCAGTTCCATTTGCCTTGCTCCTGCTCGCGATCCCGATTCCGCAGATCATATTTAACCGGATCGCGTTTCCGCTGCAGATATGGGCGTCGCAGATGGCCGTGTGGGGGATTAGACTGTTTGAAGTGCCGACGGTGCGTAACGGCAACGTCATCGATATTCTGCCGCGGGGAGCAACCCAAACGATCTCGCTTGAGGTTGTCGAGGCCTGCAGCGGGATACGCTCGCTTATGACATTGGTGACGCTGGCTCTGATCCTGGCATATTTTACGCGTCGCGACGACGAACCCAGGTTTGCTAATCTCTCGACCGCCGATCTCTCTCGTGCGATCGTGCTAATGATAGCCGCCGTGCCGATCGCTGTCCTGACAAACGCCGCCCGCGTAACCGTGACCGGTGTTGGCACTTATTATTACGGTATGCGGGCAACCGACAGCACATGGCACGATTTGTCGGGGTGGATCGTATATGTCGTCGCATTTTCGCTGCTGGCCGGCACCAATTTTGTATTAACCAGATTTCAACCCAAAGAAGCAAAGACGCAGAGTGAGACAAGCATCAGAGAAACGACGGTATCTCGCAATCCGCAATCCATATTCCGCAATCTGGCGATTCTCCCGTTAATCGTGGCCCTGCTCGTGAGCGGCATATTTATAAACTGGTTCGCGGGCCGCAGCGAAGCTCAGATCGAACGAAAGCAGCTTACCGAACTTTCCACTACTCTCGGCGATTGGCGGCAAAAGGGCGGCGACATCAAGTTTGACTTGTCAATCGAGAGTGTTCTCCGCACGACCGATTATACGATGCGCGAATATACTCTTCCGGACGGCCGCATTGCCAATCTTTACGTCGGCTATTACGCGTCTCAGCGAACCGGCGCAACCTATCACAGCCCTCAGAATTGCCTGCCCGGTGCCGGCTGGGTAATGCGCGATCCGCAATACATCGATATCACGACCGCAGACGGCCGCACATTCAAAGCCAACCGCTACATTATCGAGAACGGCGTTTACCGCGAAGTGATGATCTATTGGTATCAGGGCCGCGGCCACATCGAAGCGAGCGAATACACCGACAAGATCAACACCGTCTGGGACAGCGTCACACGTCGCCGCACCGATGGCGCGATGATCCGCGTAATGACCGATGTTGGCTCCGACGAAGCTGCCGCCTTTGCCGCCGCCAACGATCTCTCTGCCCGCCTTGCCGAAAGAATCGCGCCTTTTGTGCCGGAATAATTGCGGTAATTAATTTTATGATTTTGGTTAGCCGGTCGTTTGGTTTGAAATTTCAACCAAATTTTTTCACGCCTGCTTTTTTTGCGGCCTTTTGCAGATTTGAGTCGAGCGTGGCAAGAGGTATGCCCCGCCGTATAGCCAGTTCAAGATACGATGCATCGTAAGCTGAAAGCTTGTAGGTACGGGCCAATTGCAGGGTGTCAGACAATGCGTGATCGAATGTGGACGCATCCACCTCGATATTCATACCTTTCAGCATTTTTACGAACGCAGATGTCCTTTCGGGCTCCACCGACGATCTGACCTCGGCCCGAGTGAGGACGTTTGCCACCTCCAGCCCCCAAGTCACAGGTACAATTGCAGATGTTCTCTCCAGTCCATCAAGAGATATGGCAGCATATGCTCGATCTTTCGGCGTACCATCACCGAAAAACCAACGCATGGTTATCGAATTATCAAGGACGAAACTCAATCTCGCCCCTCCTCGATGAGTTCTTTGATGTTCACGCCATAGACTGGACTCGACTGCATAAACTCTCTCATCCGCGCTACTGCCGCGATTTTGTCTTTGGAAACCTCACCCGCGGGGGGAACCAGATCGGCAACGGCTTTACCGCGTCGGGTGATGGTAAAACTCTTCCCTGCCTTTACCTGTCGCAGCAACTCAGGGAGCTTTGTTTTCGCTTCATACGAGCCAATTTCCGTTTTCATAATTATCTCCTGCAATACAAACTTGCTATAGACCAGTTTAACAGACCAGTCTATTCAGAATCAATGGGATTCACTATTTATTCCCGGCCATAGCCATATAAAAACATCTTATAGCATTACTCGAACCACCTTTTTTTTCAAAGATTAAAAAAAATTCTGAAATCGAGAGCCGATTGAATGTTTTTCACAAATGCCGATAAAAGTTCGGTATTTGTTGGAATTTAGTTTTGAAATCAGTAACCGAGGCCAATCCTGCGGTTTTCCCCGCCCGGGATCAAGAAAACGCCCGATAAAGCTAGTCAATTGGTCATTGCCCCGATCATTTGACACAAGCAATCAGAGGCGAAAAATGATTCGAACAATATGTTAACCCGAGAGTGCCAGATGCTTCTTTCCCGTTTTACTCACCTAACAATATTCCTTTGTCTGAGCCTGTTTTTGATGGCGTGCGGCCATTCGACCGAGAAGTTTTTGGCCAAGGGCGAGGAATATCTGCAAAAGCACAAATTTCATGAGGCGTTAATGCAGTTTCGCTCGGCGGACGAATCCGACAAGGACTCGGCTAAAGCGCATTGGGGACTGGCGCGAGCCTATGAGAATTTGGGGCA
>JBBRQM010000121.1:0-3073 GCA_038226395.1 Pyrinomonadales bacterium
ACCTTGCGGATCTTCCCCACCGGCAGATCCATCTTCGCCGATAATTCCTCCGTGGTTGGCTCGCGGCCCAATTGCTGCTGCAATTGCCTCTGGGTCCGTACCAGCTTATTGATCGTTTCGATCATATGCACCGGGATCCGGATCGTGCGGGCCTGATCGGCAATGGCACGCGTGATCGCCTGGCGGATCCACCATGTTGCATAAGTCGAGAATTTGTAACCGCGACGCCATTCAAATTTATCGACCGCTTTCATCAGGCCGATGTTGCCTTCCTGGATCAGATCGAGGAACTGCAGACCGCGATTTGTATATTTTTTGGCGATCGACACGACGAGACGCAGATTGGCTTCGACCAGCTCACGCTTTGCCTTATTGGTTTCCTGCTCGCCGAAATAGATCGTCTGGTACGAACGCTTGATCTCGACGGTCGGAAGATGGTATTTCTCCTCAATACCGGCGAGAAGGGCGCGGTGTTCGGCGATTTTTGCATTGATCTCACGCTTTTCGGCAGCAGGTGGCTTAGCGTCGAGTTTTTCCTGGGCACGATTAATCGAGCGCTCGGCTTTGCGAATCTCATCGACAACTTTTTTGATAGCCGCAATCAATTTCTGTCGCGTACGCTCGGTCAGCTTGAGATGTTTGATCTCCTGTGCAATATCGAGCCTCAGACGCGCGGTCTTTCGACGCATTGTCAAAAGCCGTTTAGTTTTTTTGCCGGCTGCTTTTTCCTGTTCGGCTATGAGGGATACCCATGATTTAAGGGCTATCTGAAAATTACCGCGGATGCTATCGATACCTTCGAGTGTCCAACGCAGATATTCCTCTGCCTTGTCTTCCTCGAGCGAGATCTCGGCTTGCTCGGAAAAAACTACGGTTTCGCGAATACTCGCCATTCCGGCACCAAGGTCATCACCGATCTTGAGCAGCCGCTCGACCGCGATTGGTGATCGTGAGATTGCTTTGTGCGTCTTGATCTGGCCACGCTCGATTCGCTTTGCAATGACGACCTCCCCCTCACGATTGAGAAGCGGGACGATGCCCATTTCACGGAGGTAAAGGCGTACCGGGTCGTTGGATTTATCAAGCACACCGGCGGAGAGATCTAGATCTAGATCGTCCTCATCGACTTCTTTTTCCTCTTCCTCGTCATCGAGGGCCATCGTCGAAGCCCGTTCGAGCAACTGAGCATCGGTCTCGGCGACCGAGATATTAGCGCCCTCGAGGCGTTCCAAAACATCCTCGATGTCGTCGGCCGACAGCATATTTTCCGGGAGTTCGCGATGGAGTTGATCCAGGCTCAACCCTTTCTTTCGCTTGCCGAGCGCCACCAAGCGATCCATCAGGTCTTCTTTTTCGTTGTAATCAGCCATATTTTATAAAAGCGTTTGATTAAATCAACGCGTAAAGCGTTGTTCTCTATATATTTATTAACGTTGTTGGGTAAGCAAAAGTTTCGCCTGCCATTGCGTATTTAAAAGCGTTAGTATATCACATAGTGGTGGTCTTTTGCTGAAGCTCGCGACGGATTTTTTCGAGTTCGAGCTGTTCATAAGTTAGCCGAGTGGCAAGAGCAGCGTCACCTGCCCTTTCGGCTTCGGCGGCGTCGCGGCTGATCTCCAAAATGCGGTTCGCGATGGCCATATTACGTAGCGAAAACACACAATTTTCGGCCTCTGTCAGCAGTGCGTCGATCGCATCGCCTTTTGCCCGGCGTGGCCCGGCTTGCAGCAGCGAATGAGCCATATCGGCCATGTTTTCGTCGCCGATATGCTCAAACAGTGATTCCTGCGTGATCTGCTGGCCAGTGTTGTGGATTGCAATAATGGCCGTAAAGACTTCTGTACTGGCGAGGTCCTCGTAATCGCTCGGCTCGAGCAACGGCAGGATAATATCGCGTAACTCGCGGTCAAAGATCAGCATTTCGAGCAAATGACGCTCGGCGACAGTGGTTTTTTGAGCGGAGCGCGAAACGCGTTGCGTGATCGAACGGGTATCGTCGTGATTACCGTTTTTTAGCGTCGTCCAAAGCTCGCGTTTTAACATGGCGTCATCGATATGGAAAAACTCCATCGCCTGGTCAAAACTCTCGCGGCGTTGAATATTATTGCGGATCGCCGAAATTACCGGCAGAAAATCCTCGATTGCCTCGGCCTTTTGCCTGGCGTTATTGATATTGCGGCCGGCGACGGATGAATCAAGAGCAAAACGCAAAAACCCTGTCGCCTTGCCCCGACGTTCTTCGTATATCTTTACACCGTTCTCGCGGATAAAATCATCCGGGTCCTTGCCGTCGGGCAGCACGAGCACCTTGATGTCAAATTCCTGCGGCAGCATATGCTCTATCGCACGCCGAGCGGCCTTGATACCGGCCGCATCACCGTCATAGTTGATGACGACGCGCTTGGTAAAGCGGCTGAGCAGTTTCGACTGCTCCGGCGTAAACGCCGTGCCGAGGCTGGCGGCAGTGTTCGTTAGGCCGAATTGATAGAGGGCGATGAGGTCGAGATAACCCTCGACCAAAACCCCAAATTTCTTTTGCCGCATCTCATTTTTGGATTGAAAAAGCCCATAAAGATGCTGGCCCTTGGTGTAGGCGGGTGTTTCGGGTGAATTGAGATATTTTGGCTCATCAGAACCCATTGCGCGGGCACCAAAGGCCACGGGTTTGCCGTTCACATCTAAAACAGGGAACATTATCCGGCCTCGAAAACGGTCAAAAACACGATCTTTTTCTTCGTTTACCGAGACAAGGCCACTTTGCTCGATGAGTTTTTCATCTATGTTTCGCTCGCGGAGGACATTGAGCAATCCGTCCCATTTGTCGGGTGAAAAACCGATATGAAATGCCTGTTGAGTCTCAATAGAGATGCCGCGTTGCTCCAGATATTCCCTTGCTTTTTTTGCTTTTGCATTTTTGGCTTGCAGCTCCGATTCCCAAAATTCGAGGGCGATCTGGTTTAGCTCGACGATCTGATCGGCGACCTTTTTTGTCTCTTCGCGCTTCTTTTTGCTGCGTTCGTAGCTCTCATCATCGACCGGCTCGGGCAGCATCACGCCCGACATCCCGGCGACA
>JBBRQM010000122.1:0-3041 GCA_038226395.1 Pyrinomonadales bacterium
AAATACCCTCAGGATTACGGCATCATATTCTTTAGCGGGTGGGAGACATTTTCGCCTTCAGACAAAATAGCGGCTATTCGCGACGCCAAACGCGTCCTAGACCGCTCGCTTGCCGAATGACCCGCATTTATAATTTGCAATCAGATGTATTTGTGATACAATATCTTATCAACGGCACAACTCTCATCCGTTTATGCGATTTCTTACCGAAAAAATCAAAAAACTAAATATAGGCTGGAACGAGCGCAGGTTGACCGAAGTCGATTTTTATCTACTCTGTAAACGCTTTAAGATCAAAATTCAAGAGACGTCGTTGAGTACAGGCGGCTTTTACTTTCGCGTGATGGGTCGTGATTTTATTGCCGTTGACAGCAGAGCGGCTGGACCGCAAAAGCTCGCCATAATGTTTCACGAACTCGGTCATTTCCTGTTTCACACGCCCGAAACCGGACCGTCCGCAAGTTTTCACGGCGTCGGTCGCCGCACGCGAAAAGAGATCGAGGCGGATATATTCGCCCTCTGCGCGCTTATACCAAAAAACTGGATCGAAAGCCGCTACCCTCAGGAACTCATCGACTATGAAGGCTTAACTGCCGAGATGATCGCGTCAAGATATGAGATTCTTCAACGTTACGGCATCTGACCCGATCCCGTACGTGGCCTGCTGAACAAAATCGCCGAGTAGGATCTTATGATATAATTCGGGCGACCAACAACATATTTTATTGCCGGGGAGAATTTCAATGTGTTTTCGAGATTTAGTCATATTAATTTCGACCTTCGTGGTTTTCTGCTCATTTGCTTTTGCTCAAACTCAACCAAATGATACTGATAAAGACAAGAAAACAGAAACCGAAAAAGAAAACAAACAGAAAGAACTGGATGATCGCGTCCTTCAAATACTAAACCAGTCGACCGGCGATGCGGCGACGCTTCGCCTGCCGGAGAATAGGGCGATTGTTTTTGCGATCTCGGGTGATCTCTACTGGAAATTTGATGAAAAACGCTCACGCGAGCTTTTTCGTAATGCTGCGGCCGAAATCCTGATATTTAATCAAGATGTGGAAAAAGAAAAACGCGACAACACCGACCCATATTTTGAAATGTTTGATTCAAACGACGTTCGCGGCCAGATCCTGCCTTTGATCGCTGCTCATGACGCCGAGCTTGCGCTCGATCTGCTGATCCAGACGCGTCCCGTCAGACTTGCCGAGGCAATGATGAAAGCGGCGCAGCCAAATGCCAAATCCCAGAGCAATTTTATGGGCTTCGACCTGGATAGACAACGGGTGCAGCAGGAAATTGCGCTCGAACAGCGTTTTGCACTTCTTGCCGCCGACGAAAACCCGGAACAAGCGATCAAGATGATCAAGGAAAGCTTGTCCAAAGGCGTTTCCTACAACGTGCTGCCGCTTTTGCAAAAGCTCAATAAAAAGGATGAAAAAAAAGCAGCCGATCTGGCCGGCGAGGTTGTAAAAAAGTTTGTTGATACCGATTTGACGAAAAATCAGCAGGATATGCAGGTTGCGCTCAATTTTCTGCGATACGCTGTGCCGGCGGATACTTTGTCAAACTCATCCGACGCTAAAACATCTTCTGACACTAAAATGAAACCCTTCAAATTTTCCGACAGTCAGGTAAAGGATCTCGCCAATAAGATAGCCGATACATTACAACAGCCGTCAAAGTCCTTGTCGTTGACGATGATGATGACCCAGGCAATACCGCTTTTGGACAAGATCGTGCCGGAGAGAACGGCTGCACTCAAACAACGCGAGGCCGAGAATCAGAGCAATCTTCCCTCCGAATACAAAAATGTCCAGCGGCAGATGAAATTCAGGGATGCAAGCTATACGCCCGAAGATATAATCGCCCAATTACCAAAATTACAGAGTGAGATGGATAAATCGATGGCGTATCAATCACTGAATATGAAGATCAGCCAGATCGACGATGACACACGCGCGAAAAAATTGATCGATCAGATACCAGATGAAAAGGCGCGCGCAAACGCCCAGAATACATACGATTCTGCCCGCATCAGCCGAACGGCGGCATTGGGAAAATTCGACGATGCGCATCGGATGATAGACACTCTCACAAAAAAGGGAGCACGGGTTCAAAAACTGGTCGCTCTGGCTATTCAAATCCAGAAAAAGGGAACCGAAAAAGAAATTGAGACCGCGAAAGGCTTGATGAAAGAGGCCAGGTCGCTCACCACTGATTCGCCGGAAGACGAAGATGAGCTAAACGATTTGATGGAGGTAGTCAAAGGCTATGCGGTGGTCGAGCCCGATATTGCATTCCGCATGTTTGAGCCGATGGTCGATCAAATTAATGATTTTGTTTATGCAACGGCGATCCTGAGCAAATACAACAAGCGTAATCGAACGTTCAAAAAGGGCGAGCTTGTGATGAAAATTAATGGATATAACGGAGACAGCATGCTTTTGTTTCGATATATGACACAGATGCAAATGCTCGGAAAAGCCGATCTCGAACGGATGAGCGTACTTGCCGACCGGTTTGGCCGCATCGATTCGCGTACGCTCGTCAAGTTGTTTATAGTCCAGGGTTTTATGAAAGACGACAAAAAGCCCGATAATTCAACCGGCACATCGAGCGGGATAGTTATTTTCAATAATTAAAGCTAGACTGGCCTTTTGAAAATTCAAAACCGCTCTGCCTCTTGCGGCCATGCCTCTCATCTGACGAAAGCGTTAGGGACGGAGAGGTCGCCGGGGACGCCGAATGGGGTGATTGTTGTGGGGGTGCCCTTGGAGTTTTGGATATACCAGGTCGAGACCGAGGATCGGAAGACGGCGGCGTCGAATTTGCCGTCGCCGTCGTAATCGCCGGGCGAAGGGGTGTCGGTCGAGTTGCCAAACGGGAACGAATAGTAGCTGCTGTCCTCGCTGCGGAGGACGAACCATTCGCCCGTCGAAGGCCGCCAGAACGCGACGTCGGCCTTGCCATCGCCTGTCCAGTCGCCGGGGACGCATTTATCCGTGCCTGTTCCAAAAGTGTAAACGATCCCGCCG
>JBBRQM010000123.1:0-2808 GCA_038226395.1 Pyrinomonadales bacterium
GTGTAGTAGCCGCCCGCCGGAACGCCGGCCCCGCGAACCGGAATATGAGCGATCTGCGTATCCACAAACCGGCTCATCTGCCACGCCTCGATCGGCGTCGCGGCCTCGGAGTCGATCGTATGGTAGAAGGTCCACAAAGCCGCATTTGGATGGACGAGTTGTTTGCCTAACAGGTCTTTGTTTTCGGCGTACCAGCCTCGGTCGCCGAGCCAAAGATTCTGTTTCATGCCTCGCAGGATCAAGTCAGATTCGCGGTCGTATTCGCTCGCGTCCTCGCCAATAAGACGGGCGATGCGCGCTGCCATTTTGTTGTGATAGTAATTGTAGGCCGATGCATGCGTGACGCCGCCACCGCTGTATTGCAGATCGTCGCTCGCCCAAATGCAAACATACGCTTCGTAAAGCGGCAATTTATCCGGCCCGAATTCACGCCTGAATAGGCGCCGCTCCCACGCGAGATGCCGTTTGATCACAGGAAACATTTTCCTTGCGTATTCAACGTCACCCGTCCAGAGCAAATGGCGAAAGAGAGCGTCGATATAGACGATGTTCATATCGTAATGCGAGTTTGAGATGTCGCCGTTGGAGTGAAGCTCAGGCTCGTTCCTCGCAAAATTAACCGTTGCGTCCTGTGTAAAAAGCCCTTCCTTTATAGTCGTCGTGTTTTGCTTCGCCGCCCAGCCATCCAGATGCCGACGCATACGGTCGTGCCATCCGAGATCATCACCCAAATATGGCCCACGCCAGCCGAGCAGCTTCGTCCGCCAGGCCACCGCACCGTGCATAAAGCCCGACTGCTGGTCGTCCCAAACGCTGTCACCCGCGACATTCAGAGCGGCGACTGCGGCGTTAATAAACGGATCGGGAGTATCGGCGGTAACTCGCCCCGCGACCGTTTTGCGGTAATTTTCCGCCTTTTCAAATTTCGCGGGCAGATCCTCGTACCTTTCCGCTGTCGAAGAAACCCGTTCGGAAACGTCATTTGTCTGCTGCGATTCGTTTAGATTATTTGAAGTCGAAACGGGAGCCGCTTTTCCTTTCAAAAATGAAAAATAGAAGCTTTTGGAGCCGGACAAACTGGTTTGTCCCAAAAGCAGTGGCGTCTCGGTCGCTTTTCCCGCCGAAGCAATTAGGTTGTCGACGCGATCCCAGTTAGCGGCATCTCCAACCGAGAGCTTTGATGCGGGCGGCATTGTCCCGAGGATTGTCAACGCCTTTCCGTCGAGGGTGAAATTGTTCGACTGGATCGTAAACTGATTATCTTTGCAAAATTCGGGCTTGAGTTGAAAAAACTCGCTGATCGGCACGCGTTCGGTTCCGATGTCGCCGTCACGTCGGCCTCGTTCGTCGTTCGCTCCGCCGTATGCCCATATAAGATCGACGCTTTCCGCGTTTTTCAAGGTGGCGCGTATCATCAGCCCCTCGGTTTCATAGGTGGCCAAAACATCAAGCTCCAAAACTCCGTTACCAAGTAGCGGATCCCGGACCTCGTAGATCAGCGAACCCGGACGATAACGGGTCGTTACCTTATCCGCATCCTTAAGCCATTTATTGCCTTTTGCCGTTCTGATGCCGAACCGCAAATTCCCGCCGCGTCCCGGCAAATACAGCATAAATTCGGGCTTATCGCCCGCGTCAACGCGAAACGCCGTATTACCTCCATATAGCGGCCGATTGAAGAATTCCTTTCCGTTTTCGATCACGAAATCGGTTCCTTCGGGATGGTAACGAAGCGGCCTGTCGGTTTTCCCGTAAAAATTCCCCTGGCCGAACGTGAACATTGAAGACAATATTAGAAATGCGACACAGAAGCCCCACGTCACCGAAACTGTTTTTTTCGTCCTTAGAGTTGTGTAAATCGTGTGTTTGACTTATAACGGTTTTAATTTTACGTTATCTTTTAACCGCTTAACTACAAAAACCCGATGAAGTTTCAAGTCATGTCTCATTCGAAACTATATTTAATCGCGATATTCGTTGCTGTCGCAAGTCTGGCGGTGTTCGGGCAAAAAAAGCCGGACATTGATACGAGTTCCACCGCCTCGATCAAGGGAACCAATGTCTATAAACCCGATATCGACAGTATCAGGGCTTCGTACAAATTTCCCAAATGGTTCAATGACGATAAATTCGGGATCTTTATTCACTGGGGCGTGTATTCGGTCCCGGCGTTTGGTTCCGAATGGTATGCGCGCAATATGTACATCCAGGCTAGCAAGGAGTTCAATCATCACCGCGAGGTTTGGGGCGACCAGTCAAAATTCGGGTACAAGGATTTTATTCCGATGTTTAAAGCGGAAAAATTTAACGCGGACGAAAAGGTCGATCTGTTCCAAAAAGCTGGTGCCCGCTATGTTGTGCCGGTTGCAGAGCATCATGATGGTTTTGCGATGTACGACAGCAAGATGAATCCTTGGAACTCCGTAAAAATGGGCCCTCACAAAGATATCGTTGCCCTGATCAGGGAAGCTACGCTAAAAAAAGGACTCATTTTTGGCCTGTCTACGCATCGCGGTGAAAATTACTACTTTTTCAACGGTGGGATGAAGTACCCGTCCGACGTCCAGGATATGGGCCTTTCGCTCTACGGCACTCGCTCGTCCGACGGCCCGAACCGTGCTCCTGACGAAAAATTTATGCGGGAATGGTCTGAGCATCTTTACGAACTGGTCAATTATTACCACCCGAGTCTGATATTTTTTGACGGAACGCCTGGTGACAGGTTTTTCAAACCAGCCTTTACGCGGTTTATGGCTCACTATTACAACTCCGCGTTGGATTGGGGTCAACAAGTTGGAGTCACATACA
>JBBRQM010000124.1:0-2789 GCA_038226395.1 Pyrinomonadales bacterium
CGGTGGTAGTTTGTCAAATGAGTTTTAGGCCGACAGATGCTAAAATATCTTTTTAATTGCGGAACACGGAAAAGAGCATTTTATGATCGAGGAAAAAGTTTTAATCCAAAATTTTGTCAGGAAAAAGCGAGTGCGGCTGCCAAAGCCCGACTGGCTAAAGATTAAGCTCGGCGACCCGCGCAATCAGAATGCTGTGCTTGAGCTTATTGATGGATTAAATCTCCACACCGTCTGTCAGGAAGCCCGCTGCCCGAATATTTTCGAATGCTGGACCGACAAAACGGCGACATTTATGCTCGGCGGCGACACATGCACGCGGCACTGCGGCTTTTGCGCGGTCAATAAAGGTGTTCCCAGCGACCTCGACCCGATGGAGCCGACGCATGTCGCCCAAGCCGTCAAACATCTCGATCTCGCTCATACGGTTATAACATCGGTCAATCGCGACGACCTGCACGACGGCGGATCGAAACACTGGGCAGAGACGATCTTTAAGGTGCGCGAGTTCAAACCTAATTGCAAGGTCGAGGTGCTTATTCCCGATTTTAAGGGCGATGAGGCGGCATTAAATAATGTCCTGCACGCTCGCCCGGACGTTCTCAACCACAACACCGAAACTATCGCTCGTCTCTATCGCCGCGTCCGCCCCGACGCCAAATATGAGCAATCGATGGAACTCTTGAGCCGCGCCGCCCATTGGCGCGACACCGTCCAGCCCGCAATGAAAACCAAAAGCGGCATCATGGCCGGCCTCGGCGAGACTTTCGAAGAGGTCGTCGATCTGATGAGCGATCTTCGCCGCGCCTCATGCGACATCATGACCATCGGCCAATACCTCCAACCCTACGAAAAACGCCTGCCGGTTGAGCGATACGTTACGCCCGAAGAATTCGCCGAATGGAAAAAGATCGGCGAAGCAATGGGCTTCAAACACGTCGAATCGTCACCGCTAACCCGGTCGTCGTATCACGCGCGGCAGCAGATTGAAAGCGGCGAAAATAATGTCGTGGCCTAAACACGCTGTGTTATGTCAGTAAATCAATTATTAAGATCTATCTTTTCCTTAATTCTTGTAGCGATCTGCGCCGGACATGACCTCCAAAATGATAAGAACCTTTTGCCACTCCCCGTTTGTTTAGATGGCAAGATGGTTTACATAAATAGGTCTGGTAAGGTCGTTCTCACGACACCATTTGACTATTTTAAGTTTGGAAAAAATAAGTTTTCCGAAGGTCTTGCTGGTTTCGAAGAAAACGGGAAATATGGATTTATTGATGAAACCGGGAAAATTGTCATTCAGCCAGCATTTGACTACATTGGAGAGTTTTCGGAAGGAATAGCAGAAGTCGAGATAAACCGAAAATGGGGCTTTATTGATCGGACTGGACGAATGCTATTCAACCTCAATACGATAAAACCGAGAGTTTCGGGAATGGCCTAGCGCTTGTGGCGATCGAAAACGGCTCTGATAGTGAGGGTTTAGTTAAATACAAATGGGGATTCATCGACAAGACCGGCGAAGTCGTTGTTGGTAAGACGAAAAATAAACATGTTGGAAAATTTGAAGACGCTGATGATTTTTCCGAAGGTTTAGCTGCGGTCAAGATGGGTAAAAAATGGGGATACATTGATACCAAAGATCAGATCGTAATCCCTTACCAATTTCATGAAGCAAAGGGGTTTTCTGAGAGTTTAGCTCCAGCGACAATTGATGGTCAAAAATGGGGATTCATAGATAGAACAGGACATTTCGTCATAACCCCAACATTCACAGCTGCGGAAGGATTTTCGGAAGGTTTAGCCGCAATTTCCACCTACATGCATGGTTGGAATGACTGGGGATTTATCGATAAGTCAGGAAAAGTAGTCATTGAACCC
This sequence comes from Pyrinomonadales bacterium, assembly GCA_038226395.1. Classification (GTDB taxonomy): domain Bacteria; phylum Acidobacteriota; class Blastocatellia; order Pyrinomonadales; family Pyrinomonadaceae; genus OLB17. Next base: position 1,879 of record JBBRQM010000124.1, read on the forward strand.
ACCTTCTACCGTGCAGACAATTTTCATGAGGGACTGGTAAGGCTTTTTTGGGGCGGAGACCGAGGTCTTGGATTTGGTGATCGAACCAGAAATGTCGTAATAGACGGAAAATTTAGAGCGGCTTCAGACTTCGAGAATGGTGTTGCCTGGGTTTATCCGAGCGATTATGGAGAAAAATATATCCTTTACGGCGGAGCGTATATTGACAAAACTGGTAGATATCTTTGGAATGCCAAAGAAGAAAATATAACGAGCGGTTCGAAATGTAATAATTGAATATTTAAGCAAGGGTTAAACCACTCGATATTTACGAGGTCGCAAAATTAGCACGAAATTTAGCAACATATGTTAGACTGTTTCTATGAAACTCACTCGCGACATCCAAAGCCTCAGCGTTTTCAAACGAGACACGTCTAAATTCCTTAAGCAGATGAAAAAGACAGGTCAGCCTATTGTGCTTACTGTGAACGGAAAGGCGGCGGCGGTCGTGCATGACCCGGATAGTTATCAGGAATATCTTCGTGAAAAAGATCGGCAGGAAGCAGTTGCTGGCATTAGGCGGGGAATGGAGGATGTTAAAGCTGGGCGCGTTCGTCCTGCTGAGGAATTTTTTGACGAATTCTTTGCAAAATACAAGATTCCGTATAAAAAATGAAAAGGTATTTGGTTGTCACTACACCGTCTGCCGAAGCCGACATCATTGATTCTTTTATCTGGGGTTGTGAGAACTGGAGCGTTGAAATGGCACAGGAATGGGCTCTTGATATACGCTCTTCCATTGAAAATGATTTGAGTTTATTTCCGCTGCGATTTCCTATGGCGCCCGATGATGATGGCAGCGGAAGACAGTATCGACACATGTTTGTGGGAAGATACCGTGTGATCTTTCACATTGAAGATGATATTGTGAG
>JBBRQM010000125.1:0-2212 GCA_038226395.1 Pyrinomonadales bacterium
ATTTTGCCGATTAAACATATAAAGACACCAGCCCTATGATTTTAGACACTTATCCTTAATTGTTCAAGATGCGTTTTCGTTCCTTTTTGGTTGCCTTCATGCTTCGGCGTCGGTTTTACGCTTTTTGCCAAACAGCCAGGCGATAAAGATCGAGATTACATAGAGTAGCATCATCGGAGCCGCAAAAAGCATCAAATTTGGAATATCGCCGGTCGGCGAAACCACCGCCGCAACTATCAAAATGACGATAATTGCTATTTTCCAGCTTCGAGCCAAAAGACCGGCCGACACGATCCCGATCCTCGCCAGCACATAAGTAATTGCCGGCATTTGAAAAATGAAGCCCATCGCGAGCATTATGATCGTGATCAGATCCAGGTAGTCGCTTGCCCTGAGCAGCAATTGAAACTGTCCGCCGCCAAGACCAAGCAAATACCGCGCGGCTGGCGGAAACAGGATGTAATATGCAAAAGCCGCTCCGATAATAAACGAAATGCTCGAAAGCCCTATAAACGGCGTGACGTACGAGCGCTCGTGCTTATAAAGGGCCGGCGAGATAAATCCCCAAATTTGCCATAACAGCAACGGTATCGACAGCGCAATCGCCGCATACATCGAGACCGTAACAAACAAGGTGAAGGGCTCCTGCGCAGTAGTCACCGTCATTCGCTCATCCGCATTTGGCTGGCTGCGGGCGGTTTCGTCAAAATCGACCGGCAGCCTTACGCCAACCGGAATGACTGCGTTGTTTGTGATCATCTCCTCGGTCGTAAAAAGCCCCAGCTTGCCGTCCGCGTCCCTCGTAACTTTGGCCAAAACGGACGCTCCCGCCGAAACCACTGTCGTTCCGAGCCGCGTCGAGCGGTCAAATATGTAGCGTCCGGTTTCATCCTCTTTAATCTCGCTCAACGGCAGTATCTTTTCCGGCCCGGCCAATCCGTTTGTCGGCAGATCGTTGCGTGACGCCTCCGAAAGCGCCCGGCGGATCGGTATCGACAAAAAGTTGTATATCTTGTCAGAAACAAACCAGCAGATCGCAAAAGCAGCGACCAAAATGATCGCGCAGTTTACAACACGGCGGCGTAACTCGTCGAGGTGGTCGAGAAACGACATGTGAGCGCTCGGTTCGGGCTCCTGATTTGTATCGATATTATCCATCGGGCGTTACAGCCAATTTTTTTTGTCGTTAGGATCGGGCTGCGGTTGTGTCTTTTTTGATCTGGTTTTTTTTGATTTAGTTTTTTTTGTTTCAGGAATGTCAAATCTCGCCGGATCAATCTCGCTGATCGCAGGCTCAGTGGGCCCTTCCAGCGGTTTTACATCAATAACCGGCTCAATGAGCGGAACCTGCTCAACGTCGATATTTCTAAAATCAAGTGCCTTTTTTTCTTCCTCGAAATTGACCTCGCGCTGCCACGTTTCCTTAAATTCGCTGGTCGTATTGCGAAAATCGGCCATCACCTTGCCGATCTTTCTCGCTATTTCCGGCATCCGGCGAGGCCCGAGAAATATGAGCGCGACAAGGCCGATGAGGATTATTTCCTGTGTCCCGATATTCTCTAAAATTAAAAAAAACAATTAATTTACCTCGATCAGATAGTCCGTCTTTATACCCACTCTGCCGATAATTGCCGCATCGGTGATCTCGTCCAAAAAACGTCCGGCTACATCCTCTGGCAGACTAATCAGTAATCCACCTGCCGTCTGTGGATCAAACAAAGCACTCTGCATCTCGCCCGAAACGCTTTCAGCCATTTTAACCGTTTCGCCGACATAAACGCGATTGTTCTTGTCGCCTCGCGTCAACATTCCCTTTGAGATCAATAGCAAAACGTCCGGTAAAAGCGGAATTGCTTTAGACTCAAAAGTTAGCATCACATTGCTGGCCTTTGCCATCTCAAACGCGTGTCCCATTAATCCAAAGCCGGTCACGTCGGTACATGCGTTAGCACCGACCTTTTGCATTACTTTAGACGCAGCGGCTGCCGATGTTGTCATTGCTTTTATTGCCGCCGCCTCGGCCTTACAGCTCGCTTTCCCGTGTTTGACGGCCGTATTTATCGCTCCGGTTCCAATCGGTTTGGTCAGGATCAGCACATCGCCCGGTTTAGCACTCGCGTTGGTAATGACCTTATCAGGGTGAATGACTCCAGTCACGGCATAGCCAAATTTCATCTCCTGATCGTCGACCGAATGGCCGCCAATCACCACC
>JBBRQM010000126.1:0-1794 GCA_038226395.1 Pyrinomonadales bacterium
GCCGACCTCCGCGACATCCAGGAACTCCTCGGCCACGCCCGGCTCACCACGACGCAGATCTACACCCAGGTCTCAATGGAAAAGATGATCGAGGTTTATGATAGATCGCATCCGAAGGCGTAAGAGATGGAACGCGGATCGAACGGATTAAGCTGGTTTGCACGGATCGCAAAAAGCCGATAAGCAGTTCGAACCGATGATCCGTCTGATATAAAATGATGACGGATTTATTTTGAAGAATTCGTAATAAAATATCGCGAAGGAGAAATCAATGATTATGCGGGCGTTGTTTCTATGTTGTCTGGTTTTATTAATGGCTATGGGTGCATACGGTCAGATCTGCCCGGGCAGCAGCCTTATCTACATTGTCCGGGATAAAAAAGGCGTCGCCATCGATGCCGGCGGCAAGGATGTGACATTCAATAGCGCCGGGACGACGCGATCGAATACATGGACGGTCAGCGACAAGGATCTTATTCGCGGACGCAAGGTCGAGATGCCCGATAAGGTAAGACAGCTTAATAACAAGCTCACCGGGCTCGCTGCGTTTGGTATGTGTAATTTCAAAGAGCCGGCTACGCTCAAGGTTACGATCGGCGGCAAGACAATGGAGCTGACCTTTAAATTTGGCCCGATGGGCGATGTCGAAAGCACCGATTACATTGTCGATTCGATACCGTTCAAGGCGGGAAAGTATGAGATCACGCTTAACCACGACCCCAAATTTTATACGTCCTATTACGCGCCTACGGGATGGAAAAAGATCCCGTGAAGGTTATTCCAGCCCTCTTCGGCACCGTTAAAGACTGATCTTATTCTCCAGCGTTATCATCCACCAACACATCCGGATTCTCGGCTATGAACTGTTCACGCGGTTTGCTGTCGATCTCGCCTCGGAGCGGGCGTGAGCCGACGTTTGCGCGGAAGTTGCCGTTGTCGTCATAGAGACGGCGGTATTGGGCTGAGTTACGGATGACGCCCTGGACGTATTGTTTTGTCTCTTTGAACGGTATCGCCTCGACAAATTCGTCGATCTCGGCGGGTAAGCTGGCGCGCCATTGTGGGACGCGACCAGGCCCGGCGTTGTAGGCGACGGCGACATATTCGATGCGGCCAAATTTGTCGAGCTGATCGCGAAAATATGCGGTGCCGAGCTCGATGTTGACGGCCGGTTGGTAAAGATCCTCGGCGGAGTTGATCGTGGCCGAAGAGCCATATTTGCGGGCTGTCGAGCGGGCCGTGGGGATGAGCAATTGCATCAATCCATAGGCATTTGCGGGCGATTTGGCACGCGCGCTAAAGACGGATTCCTGCCGGATCAAACCGGCGACCTGATAGGGGTCGAGACGGCGTTGGCCGGCCCATGTTTTGATGTCGCTCCAGTTTGTCAGCGGGTAAAAAATGTCCCATTCCTCGCGTCCCATCTCCTCTGGAAACATCTGCGCATAATCGGGGTAGCTCTCTTTGAGCGCGAGAAATGCGGCCGTGTTATCGCCTTTAAGCCGATAGTATTTTGCGAGCGAGAGATTGATTCGCGGGCTGTTTTTGGCCGTCTTTTTTGCTTCCTCAAGCTCGGCTATCGACCAGTCAAACAGGCCGATCGTGCTCAATTCCTCGCTTTTATCGGCACGCTCGACCTCTCGCTGTTTCGCGGTTTCGGCGGCGACGTTGACGATCCGCAGATTTGCGATAGCCTTTGTGACGAGCTGATTCGTCATTGCGTTTTGCGGTGTCTGGCATTGTCCCTGATTTTTGAGATTTGCGAGCCGCTGCGTGGCCAGATAGCCGTACCAA
>JBBRQM010000127.1:0-1595 GCA_038226395.1 Pyrinomonadales bacterium
AATAACGGTGCGGCCATGGGGCGAGCGGTCGTTTTACGCCCGCGATCCGTTTGGCAACGGGCTTTGTTTTGTCGATGAATCCACACTTTTCACCGGACTCTGATACGCTATTACAATGTTGGTCTTGGGTATCGAAAGCTCTTGTGATGAGACGGCGGCGGCGATTGTGCATGACGGACGCGTGATATTGTCGTCGGTGATCGCTTCACAAATCGATCTGCACCGTCCGTGGGGCGGCGTAGTGCCTGAATTGGCTTCGCGTGAACATCTTGAGAAGATCGAGCCGGTCGTTGCCGAGGCTCTGGCCCGTGCTTCGGTATCTTTTTCAGATATTGACGCCATCGCTGTGACGCAGGGACCGGGGCTGATCGGCTCGCTGCTGGTGGGCGTCTGTTATGCAAAATCGTTCGCCTACGCTCTCAATATTCCATTCATCGGCGTAAATCATATCGAGGGACACGTCTATTCGGTGGCGTTCGACAACCCCCAGGTCGAGTATCCGGCTCTGGCATTGATCGTCTCGGGCGGTCATACGAATATCTTTTACATTCCGGATGAAGGCCGGTATAAGGTGGTGTCACGGACACGCGACGACGCGGCGGGCGAGGCCTTTGACAAGGTCGCGAAAATGCTCGGGCTCCGCTATCCAGGCGGGCCGGTTATCGAAACAATTGCTCGCGAGGGCGACCCGACAAAGGTAAAATTTACAAAAGCAAAGATCTCCGACGCGCGTCCCGACCTCAGCTTTAGCGGGCTAAAGACGGCAGTTGCTCGATACATTCGCGAAAACGGCATTGAGCCGGTAACAAACGGCGCCGAGCCGACGCAGGCGATCAAGGATCTCGCCGCGAGCTTTCAAGCGGCAGTCGTGAGGGCTCTGGTTGGCACGCTTGAAAAGCTGGCCATCGAACTACAGCCGAAAACGCTAATCGTAGCGGGCGGTGTTGCCTGCAATCTCGCCCTTCGATCGGCCGCCGAGACGGCCGCACGACGGCTAGACATTCCCGTTTATTTTCCGTCAAAGCATCTCTCGACAGACAATGCCGCGATGATCGCCGCCGCCGGATATTTTCACCTCAAAAACGGCGAGCAGTCCGATCTGAGTCTCACCGCCGACATTACGATGCGGCTGCAAAATCTCGGAAACGAGGATGCCGAATTACGAAAACGGAAGGTGCATTACCGTTTATAAATCTTCGATTTAATTGATTTAGTGCATCACCGCACGCGCCAAAGTAAATACATTTACATTGATAGCGCCGTTTTTCTTTAGAATTTTCGCGCAGTTTGACGCCGTCGCCCCGGACGTAAAGACATCGTCGATTAGCAGAATATTTTCGCCATCGATCAGTTTTGGTCGAGTAATTTCAAATACGTTGCGAACAGTAAGTTCGCGTGCCTTTTCATCCATTGCAACTCGGTGTGCAGGGGTATGGAGCTTTCGTATAAGTGACTGCGTGTCCAGGCGGACACGGCTGTTTTTTGACAAAATGCCGGCGATAATCCCGGCCTGATTATAGCCGCGCTCGATACGACGCATACCGGACAGCGGAACGGGAATCATTAAGGTAGGTTCAAACCCGGAAGTCTGAAAA
>JBBRQM010000128.1:0-1570 GCA_038226395.1 Pyrinomonadales bacterium
CTCGGGATCAACCGCCGCCTCAACCGAAAACGGCACCCGCACCGCATGCGGCGAAGACGAAGCCGGAACCGTCACCCCGCCGTCAAACTCCCATGTATGCCCGCGAGTATATTGATTCTTAGCGAACAATTCCGGCGAATCGCTTTTCCATGTGATCTTTGCTGTGTATGTTGACATTTCTTTGCTATTATCTCTGAAAATACAGATACCAATTGCCTTCAATCGGCTTAAAGTAGTCAATATCGGGTTCGGGTAGTTTCGATACATCGTCGAGCGAAACGACCAGCTCCCCTTTTGGCCGGTTCCCCTCCACATAAAGATATCCTTTTGTCTCGCCTGACATGACCCAGCCAAGACTGGACGCTAGAAATTCGATGCTCCCGGGACCACCATACTTGCTAATCCCTCGCGGGGTTCCGATAACCTTAAATAACCTACGATACTCCGCGACCTTGTCAGTATTGAAATTTTTGGGATCACACCAATTATCATCGACTCGTTTTAGCGTTTCATCGGCCATCGCCATTGTTCGAACATATTCAAATTCTTGGCGATGCTCGTTAAAATTCCTGATCATCTCCGCATCGGACTTGTGAGGGTATTGGCCTAGAGCTTCGTCGAAGGAGTACAGCACATAGAATGCCAATCCGACTATCGCGACAACGAATATCACGAGTGCTGCGCCTATTGTAATGAGAATTTTCTTTGCGCGTTTAGTCATCGTTTTGCGTTACGGCCTCAGTCTATAAAGCATCCTCGGAAAAGGAATTGTTTCGCGGACGTGTTCGATGCCGATGATCAATCTATCACGATATCATCCGGCTGCAATGTCACAACTTTGCCATTGTGTGAGATCACGACCGAGTTACCAGCCTTTTTATGTTTACTCAACGCATCACGCACAGCACGTTCGTAAGCTTTATTTATCTCTTCGCTATGGGTGATGAAAAGATTCGTTTTATTGCTTTTTATCTTTTTATTTTTTTCCATAGGCCTTGGTCGAAGATAACTTCGCCTCCCCGTTCATCAAATCGTGCGATCTCTCTTGGAATTATAGGTGATGCGTGAAAAACACGCCACGAATTTGTTATCGGCAGATATAATTCGAATAAATTCTTAAGTCCCCGTTCATATCGCCGTCGTATTGTCGCTTCCGGGATCGAGTGGCCGCCCGCCCTGACTCTTGCCGCAACTCTCTGAATAGCGATATCAACATTTTCAAGCCAAAGGAAAACTATACTCACCTGATACCCTTTTCCGCTCAATTCATTTAACCATCGCGCGTAAGACCGACTGGCAAGAGTTGTCTCAAATGCAAAATCCTTTCCTTCTTTGGCTAACTCTTTTTGTCTGCCCAATGCAGCCCTACCCGCTTCGAAGGCAGCTCTTTCAGGAGCAAATCCTGAAAGCCCCTCGGCGATCGTGTCTGCATTGACGAAATCGGAAATATTAAGCGTGTCCCGCAGAAGAGCCGGAGCGAGAGTTGATTTTCCAGCTCCGTTCGGGCCTGCGATGACTATTACGTCTGGCATATTCTTTTGCAGAAGCCCGCGCGTAAGCAAGGGCGTAA